>NZ_CAIWTY010000082.1 GCF_903915725.1 uncultured Rhodopila sp. | reverse complement strand
CTGCTTCCCCCCGTCATGCCGACGCAGGTCGGCATCCACGCCGTTGCCTAAACCCGCACCGCAAGGCGTGGATGGTGCGCCTCCGCGCACCATGACGGGGGACAAACGCAGCTGCTGCGGACTATTTTAACGCCCATGGGGCGGAGGCCCGCCATCCACGCCTTTGTCTATACAAGTAAAAGGCGTGCATGCCGACCGCGGCCTGTCACCGGGTTTGACCCGGTGATCGGCATGACGAGGTGGCGCGGCCGGAGAGTCGCTGGCACGGCGGACCGTTTTAGGTCCGGCGCATAGTGCGTGAGACGGAGCCGAGCCTCTGACGCACGATCGGCGAGACGGACGCGCGATAGATGGCATGCGACGCACGACCGCCGGTTTTGATCCAAGATCCGCGGGTAAGCGCGAGAGCGCCGGGGGGCGCCGCTGAACTGCGTTACCCCCCGGCGCTTGCATCATGCGGCAACGACGGGTGGCGGTGCCCAGGAACCGTCGAGGACGCTCGGAGGCGCCGCATCCGGCCAGTAGAGCCGCATCATCAGAATGAACGCACCCTGCGGCGCGGGCAGCCAGTTCGCTTCCTTGTCCGGACCCGGCGACTCGTTCTGAACATAGAGGTCAAGCGACCCGTCGGAATTGAACTTCGGGTTTTGCCGCATGCTGATGGAGTAGCGGTTGAGCGGATTCGCCACGAAGAAGTAATTTTTATCGTACATCGTGATCGACCAGAACCCTTTCGCCGGTGGCGTCGCACCCTTGGCGAAATGCACGACATATTTGCTGGCGCCGCTGTAGCCGTTGCCATTTCCCTCCTTCTCGGAGAACGGATAGACGGCGTCCTGCGGCAGATTGGCGCCAAGCCCGATTACGGTCACCAGGGCGCGCTGCACATAGTTCGTGCCGTACTGACCGGTTTTCGTGGTGAAGGCCCAGCCGTTGACAGTCTGGATGTCGCCATCGCTGAGCTTGTAGTGCAGCATGATGCGGTCAAAGCCGATTTGCGGCACGCGTTTCGCGAAATCCACGTTGAACTTCGACTTGTCGAAGTCCTGACCCGGCACAATGCCGAGCCGCGCCAGCGTGGCGAGCATCGGCTTGTCAGCCGGCGCGGGCGGGTTGGTCTTCAGCAACTCCGCCAACAACCCGAAAAAGGCCACGGCATCCAGGCGGTTCACCTGATCCCGCACCGCCGTCTTCATATCCACCGACGGGTCCACCTCGCCCGGCGGCGCGGTGTACTGTTTACCATACGAACTCAGCGGCACGAGCGCGCAGGCGTCCTGCAACGCATGGACTGCGGCATAGTCCTCCGGCGTGCCGGTGCAGTAGATGCGGCCGAGAATCCAGATCATGGCCGTCGGCGACTTCAACTCCACCACACCCGGCGGCAGCGTCCCGCCCCAGCCAGGGCCGGTGATCGCGTAGGTCTGTGCGCCCGTCCCGGTCGTGCGCGTGCCCGGAGCCTGGAAAACGTTGGTCCAGGCGTCCAGCATCGGGAACAGGAAATAGCGGCCCTTCATATCAGGCAGGCTCAGCACCATGGGTTCCGTGCCCACGTCCACCCAGGCCGTGGTGTACAGCGTGTCCGCGTTCGGCGCCGTGACGTCGCGATAGCTGGCGTCCGGATAGCTGCGGGCGCGCATGAACTGCCCCATCGGCGCGCGCTTGCCCTCCGCCGTCGCTACATTGGTCATCACACGCCGGGTCAGCTCCATCGTCACCAGCGAGTAACCATAGACATAGGCTTCGACCGCCGGGACGATGTCGCCCAGTCCCTCTAGGTCGGCCAGCAGGGTTTCGCCCCCGTCTGCTGCCAGCGCCGGACGGAGCGCGGCCGCTCCCAGCAAGGCACCAGCGGCGAAGCTGCGTCGGGAAAGACTCATATCGATAAACTCCTGGATGGTACGCTCAGGGATGTGCCCGCTGAGACCCGATGACAGGTATGGATCAGGCGGTCATCGAGCCGTTTCCTCAGCCTCGATCACCGAGACTCGTGATACGTCGGGCCATATCGTGGTTACTATGCAGTTCCGGCACGCGGCCCGGGGCACTGCAAAAGTCACGAATGGGCCGGCGCGTCCCAGCCATCTTCGCTCGCCGATGAAGCGCGGTTGGCCGGGACTACGCCCGGCCGCGATGGGGGGCGCGGGGCGGTCCAGCAAACTCCGCCTCCGCGCAACCGTGCATCCCGATAGACATGGCGCCAATCGCGGCCATGACATGTGTTCGATGACTAAGGCGACGCCCAAGAATAAGCGAATCGGGTGGCTGACTTTGGTCCGTCATGGCCCGGCTTGTCCGGGCCACCTATCGCGGCAGGCTGCTGGTATAGGTGGCCCGGACAAGCCGGGCCATGACGGGGAGGGAAGGACGCCCGACTGAAGCGGTAATTGTTGAGCGTCGCCTAAACCGCCGCGCCCTCGTCCACCGGCTCCAGGTCCACGCTGACCAGCACGCTGTGATCACCGCCGCCCAGGATCACCCCGCGCACCGGGCTGACATCGCTGAAGTCGCGCCCCCACCCCAGCAGCACGTGCTCATCGCGTATCACGATACCGTTGGTCGGATCGACATCGATCCAGCCATACTCCGGCCCCAGCCAGCAGCCGACCCAGGCGTGGGACTGATCGGCGCCCTGGCGCTTGACCTGGCCGGGCGGCGGCTTGGTGCGGATATAGCCTGACGTGTAGCGCGCCGGAATGCCGATGCCGCGCAGCCCGCTGACCATGGCGTGCGAGAAATCCTGGCAGACCCCCTCCCGCCGCTGCATCACCTGCGACACCGGGGTGGAGATCGTCGTTACACCGGAACGGAAGCGGAAATCCGTGTAGAACCGCTCATTCAGCTCCAGCAACGCCTCCAGCACCGGCCGGCCGGGCGTGAACGACTGGGCGACATAGTCCTTGGTATCGGCGTTGATCGGCGCCATCGGCGTGCCGAACTGGAACTCGGCTGCCTCCCACCCGTCCGGGCTGCGCGCCGCTTCCACCACGCTTTCCCAGTCCCGCGTGGCCGCCGGGTCGCCCGGGGGCCAGCGATCGACCTCCACGATCGCTTCGGAGGTCACCTCGAAGTCGGCATGCGGCAGGTCCAGGAACAGCCAGGTGACATGGTTGCCGAAATGGTCCAGCCCGTCGGTTCGCCGGGCCGGCATCGGGTCGGTTACGATGCTTTCGGAAATCACCGCCTGCCACGGCTGCACGCGCGGCCGCAGATGCACCATGTGGGCAGCCAGTTCGACCGGGCTGCCATAGGCGTATCGGGTAATATGTTGGACGCGGTATCGCATGGCGTCCGTTTAACCGGAGTTTCGCGTCATTGCGAAGGGTGCCCCCGCGTCGTCATGGCCCGGCTTGTCCGGGCCACCTGTAGCGGCAGGTGCGGCGATAGGTGGTCCGGACAAGCCGGGCCATGACGATGGGGCCGATAGGTGGTCCGGAGATCCCCCGGCCAAGCCGGGGGAGAACCATGACGATGGGACGCAGGTGCCGTCACGCCGCCCCGCGCCGTGGTTCGCTATCCATGCCCAGGCTGCGCGCCACCGGCAGCAGCGTGAAATACCGCCGCGACACCCGGTCCCCGACCGCCGCGATCGCCTGGTCCAGCTTGCGCAGCCGCGGCGGCAACAGAGCGGTCGTCACCATCTGATCGGGCGAGCGCAGCACGTCCTGCACGATGTCGCGAGTCTCTTGCAACAGCGGCTCTACCGCCAGCAGCAGCGAATCGCCGTCCTCGACAATCTCGCGCAGCAGTTCCCGCGCCGCGACAAGCTGGAACGCCAGGCCACGCGGGTTGCCCTCGTCGGCCAGGATCAGGTCCAAAGCCGGAGCCGGCTGCAATACCGCCAGATACCGGGTGCGGTAGGTGATCACCGAGTCCCGCAGCTCCAGCGCCAGGCGCAGCCCGGTCTCGACCCGCCCCGGCTGGGTCAGCGCCCCCGGCTGATCCAGCACCTGCCGCAGTTCCGCGGCGATCGCCTGCGCCCGCTCCATCCGCCGGCCGAAATCCAGGAACAGCCGCCCGCCGCCGCGCACCATGTTCTCAGCCGCCAGGCCCGCCACCGTGGCGGCGAACTCCAGGATCTCGGTGGTCAGGTGCGAGGCGGCTTCCAAGGTCCGCGCATTCGGCTCCGGCGGCAGCTTGCGCATTGCCTCGCCGAGTTCCCGCAGCGACCGGGTTACCACCGCGTGCATCTCCCCGGTCAGGCGGTCGCGCAGGGTCTCGACCTGCCGCGCCACGTGCGCCAGCACCCGAGGCATGCCGCCATTCGCCCGGAATGCCTTCAAAACCGCCGCCGAGAGCATCCCCATGCCCAAAACGCTGGCATCCTCGGTCGCCAGCATCTTCAGGCTGCCCAAACTGCCGATCAGAATCTCCAGCTCGGAAATTTCTCGCGCCGAGGGCATCGGCCGCAGGATGCGGGTGATCACCGCCCGCTGCAGCCGGGCCGCTTCCTCCAGCCGCTCCAGATAGCGCCCGAGCCAGTAGAAATTGTCCGCCACCCGCGACGGCAGGTCGCCCGCCGTGCGGCGGATCGCCAGCATCGGGGTCGTCAGGCCAAGGACACCCTGCACCATGCTGGATTCGTCGGCCATGACCCAGACATCCTTGGACACGGCGTTGCGCGGCAGCCGCCCGGCCAGGGCATCTTCCTCCGACAACGCGCGCGCCAGCCCGCCGGGAAACGCCCGCCACCGGTTGCCATCGTACGTCATGAACATTCGCAGGGCGATCGGCTTGGCGTCCAGCCCGGTTTCGCCGACGCACGGCGCCAGCGACGGAATCGGCGCCACCGAGGCCGCCCAGCCGCCCGGGTCCGCCTCCATCTTCGAAGCGAGATCGGCGCGTTCCGCAGCCGACAGCAGCATCGGCACGACCGGGCGCGCTCCGCCATCCGTGGCGGGACGGATCAGCCAGCCCTCCAGGTCGCGCAGCACGGTGCGGACGACGGCGCCCTCGCCCAGCCATAACGTCGCCTGGCTGGCCAGGCGCAGCTCCTCGCCCAGCAGCCGCCGCGCCAGCGCCGGCAGGAAGGCGGCCAGGCCCGGCGCCTCCACCAGCCCGGAGCCGGCGTCGTTGACCATCCGCACGAAGCCGCCGCGGATCGCATCAAGCAGCCCCGGCACGCCGGTCCCGGACGCCAGCTCCAGCGAATCCACCTTGTTGCCGTCCTTGCGGCGGAACAGCACGCCGATACGCTGCAACCCGCGCAGTGTCTTGAGGAACACCTTGCCGTCGCGCAGGGTCAGGTCGCCGCCTTCGACCAAGCCGATGGACATCTCCCGCGACAGCAGCACGTGCTCGAACCACAGCGGGTCCGAATGGCCGCTGCTGAGCAGGGCGGCACCGCCGGCATCGTCCACGCCAAGCGCCTGCAGGGCGTTGCTCACGGTCTCCAGATACGGCCGCAGCGGCTCGATCTTCTGGTACTGGAACAACTCCGGCACGATGCGGGCGAGGATGCGGCGGTTTTCCAGCGCATAGGCGATGCCCTGCGCCTGGCCGGTGCGGTCCGCCAGCACGCGCCACGCGCCGTCGGTGCCGCGCAGCATGTCGGCGGCGTAGAACGACAGGTGGCGGTGCCCACGGCTGCCGTCCGGCATGCAGCACGGCCGCAGGAAGGCCGGGTTGCCGTAGACCAGTTCGGGCGGGATCAGGCATTCGGCCATGAGGTTGCGCGGGCCGTAGAGGTCCTGGAGGATCAGCTCCATCAGTTCCGCCCGCTGCGCCAGACCGGATTCGAGTTGCGCGAACTCGGCGGCGGACAGCAGCAGCGGGATCGGGTCACAGCGCCAGTTGACCGAGCGTTCGCCGGGCAGAATCGCGGTGATGCCTTCCTCGGCGAAGGCCTGGTCGAGCAGGCGCGCGCGTTCCGACAATGTTTCCCGCCCGAGCGAGAACATGGACGACAGCAGCGGCCGCCAATGCGGTTTCGCCTGGCCGCGGCCGTCGCCCATTTCATCGAGCGGTTGGTCGCCCGTCGTCATGCCGAGCCCACCCGGCCTGATCGGCTGGGTGGGTCAGCCAGTATCGAATAGGCCAGCAAGCGTCGATCCATCTGAAGCCTCGTTCCCGTTACCGTGCCATGGGGCGGGAACCCTTGTCCAGGAAGAGACTTGTCATTCCATGGAATGACAGCGGGCACGACCGCCGAACGTCATCGCGGCCGCGGGGACGCCAGCCACGCCTTTGCCCGCATCGGCACCGCGAGGTGTGGATGGTCCGCCTGCGCGGACCATGACGCTGACGGCGCGGCACGTCCCCGCAGTCAATCCGTTGGCCGCCAACGATGCGTCATATTTCCCCGCCCTATCCGCGCGAATGGCGCAGTGTCGAATGGCGCCGCCCGTAGCCCAGATAAATCACCATGCCGACCGCCAGCCACACCGCCAGCCGCAGCCAGGTGACCGCCGGCAGCCCCGCCATCAGCAGCAGGCAGAACAAGATCCCCAGGATCGGCACCGTCGGCACGCCCGGCACGCGGAACGGCCGGAACACCTCCGCGTCCGACCGCCGCAGGTAGATGACCGCGGCGCAAACCAGCACGAACGCGAACAGCGTGCCGATGCTCACCAGTTCCCCCAGCACGCTGATCGGCACCAGCGCGGCGACGACGGCGACGACCCCGCCAATCAGCATCTGGCTGAGGAAAGGCGTCCGCAGGGTCGGGTGAATCTTGTTGAAAAACCCGGGCAGCAGGCCGTCTCGCGCCATGGTGTAGAAGATGCGCCCCTGGCCATAGAGCGACACCAGGATCACCGTCGTCAGCCCGGCCAGCGCGCCGATTTTGATCAGGATGGAGAACCAGGTGAGGCCGATGACATCGACGCCCTTGGCGATCGGGTCGGGGACGTTCAGCTCGGTGTAGGGCACCAGTCCGGTCAACACGGCGGAGACCAGTATATACAGGATGGTGCAGATCACCAGCGAGCCGAGGATGCCGATGGGCATGTCGCGCTGCGGCTTCTGCGCCTCCTGCGCGGCGGTAGAAACGGCATCGAAACCGATGAAGGCAAAGAACACCACGCCCGAGCCGCGCAGGATGCCGCTCCAGCCATACTCGCCGAATGTGCCCTTGTTGTCCGGAATCAGCGGATGCCAGTGCGCGGTATCAACGAAAAATGCGCCCAGCGCGATAAATGCCACCACAACGACCAGCTTGACCGCGACCATGACGTTGTTGAGGCGTGATGACTCCTTGGTGCCGAAGATCAGCATTGCCGTCAGAGCCGCAACGATCAGCGCGGCGGGCAGGTTGATGATCGCGGTGGCGTCAGTGCCGTCCGCCAGCTTGACCGCGGTGCCGGGCGCCGCCGCCCACTCGGCGGGTATGTTGATACCGAAATTATGCAGCAGGCTGGTGATGTAGCCGGACCAGCCGACGGCGACGGTGGCCGCCCCCATGGCATATTCCAGGATCAGGTCCCAGCCGATGATCCAGGCGAAGATCTCACCCAGTGTGGCGTAAGTGTAGGAGTAGGTGCTGCCGCAGACCGGGATCATCGCGGCGAGTTCGGAATAGCACAGCCCGACGAAGGCGCAGACGATGCCGCCGAGGACAAAGGACAGCATGATCGCCGGCCCGGCATAGCGCGCCGCCGCGGTGCCGGTCAGCACGAAGATGCCGGCGCCGATGATGGCGCCGATGCCCAT
Organism: uncultured Rhodopila sp.; assembly: GCF_903915725.1. Taxonomy (GTDB): domain Bacteria; phylum Pseudomonadota; class Alphaproteobacteria; order Acetobacterales; family Acetobacteraceae; genus Rhodopila. The sequence continues at coordinate 80,844 of NZ_CAIWTY010000082.1, read as the reverse complement.
CGAGGTGATGCTGACGACGCCAAGGGTTTTCGACAGCGAAACCCCCTCGGCGTCGCCGCTTTTCATGATTTCGTCGACGGACTTGCGGGTCATCAGGCCTGCTTGCGACATGTCGGCGCCCCTGTTTAGCGGTTTGCCGTGAACGTGGTGCAATCGGAATGCCGCATACAAGGCTTGGCACTTCACGATAACCGCAGATGCCGAGATGCTGAACGCGCAGTGCAGCGCCGGACGCAACGGACTGCGGTGCGGGCCTAAAGTTTGGCCAAGGCGTCGTTCCCTTCCCGTCATGGCCCGGCTTGTCCGGGCCACCTATGCCAGCACGTACCGCGATGGGTGGCCCGGACAAGCCGGGCCATGACGAGTGGGGAGAATGCCGTGCTCCGCAGGCCACCTTATCGCGATATGCATGGGGCTTGGCCCGGCCATGACACAAACGGGCGAATACCGAACGCCTCGTTCAGAGCGGCTTCTTGCCGTCCGCATCGCCCTTGGATTCATCGACCACATCCGCCGGCTCGAGGCCCCCCGGCGGCTTGTGCGCGATGCCGTAGTGACAATCGATACAGGTGGTGCCGCTGCCGTCATCCAGCCGCAGGTGCTGCTTCTGAGCGGTGCGTCCTTGCATATCGGCGACCATGGCCGAACGGTCGTGGCAGTTGCGGCATTCGCGGGGGTCGGTTTCCTTCATCCGCACCCATACTTTCTTGGCCATCTCCAGACGATGCGCGGTGAATTTTTACCGCGTGTCGATGGTGCCTTCGAAATGGTACATCAGGTCGCGCAGTGCTCCGGCCTGGTGCAGCACCAGCCCGACGACGTCGTGCGGCACATGGCAATCGGCGCAGATCGCCTTGACCCCGGTGCGGTTGCGGCCGTGGATGGTGTCCTTGTATTCGGCGTAGTTGTTATCAGCCATTTCGTGGCAGCCGGTGCAGAACGCCAGCGTATTGGTGTGCGTGATCACCGCGCTGAAACCACCGAGCAAAGCGGCCCCGGCAACCATGGCGACGATCGCACCGAAGAGGATCGATGCGACCTTGACGTTGACGATTTTATTGAAGGTCATGACTCGATTCATAAACTGCGTCCCGGATCCCGATCCAGGATTTATTTGTGGAGCGTAAGCAGAAAGGCGATGATGTCGGCGCGTTCCTGCGGGTCGGGATCGCCCTTGAACTTCATGATGGTGCCGGGCACCACCGTTTTCGGCGCCGCAAGATGCGGCTCCAGCCGCTCGGGCGTCCAGATCCAGTCCTTGGCCTTGTTGGCTTCGGAATATCAAACCCCGGCACGGTGCCGCTCTTGCGGCCGATGACGCCGAACAGATTGGGACCCTTGCGGTTGCCGCCGCCTTCCTTGACCGAGTGGCAGTCGCCGCAGTTGTCGGCAAACAGATCGGCGCCGCGTTTGGCATCGCCAGCCGCGCGGGCCGGGGTCGCGGCCAGGACCGCGGCGGCGGCCAGCGCCGCGCATAATACAGACAAGTGTCTCATCAGAAAGCGACCCATCCCAGCAGATAAAGCGTGTTGTTGTTGGAGGCGTTGCGCCCGAAGCCGTCGTAGTTCGTGCTGCCGCCATTGAAGCGGGTGTAGCCGGTATACTGCAACGCAAGCCGCAAATTGGCCCAGGGCCGGCCCCATGAATCCTCCTTGCCGAACGGCGTCCAGTCGAGCTGCACGACATAGCCGTCGCTGTCCGGGCTGTTGGACAGGCTGCCGACATCCGGCGCCGATGCATACAGCAGCGCATCGTTCGAACCATGAACCGAGAACATCCCGACGGTCAGACCCCATGTCTGGTCGTAGTAGTACGAACCATTCATCTTAAAGGTGTTCAGGGAGAAGTTCTTGTTTGCCGCGGCGCTGCTGGTCACCGGCGAATTCAATTGGGCGGTCTCGCGGATCGCGGTGGCATAGAGCGAGAACACATGCTTCTTGCTCGCATGGTACTGCAGGCTGGCGTCGAAACCGATATCCAGGTACTGGTCGGTGCCGGAGAATTGGTCGTTGTTCGGAAACACCCCGGCGGAGATGCCGAAGGTGCCGGGCGACAGCGACAGCTTGGGGGGTTCGTGCTGCAGCACGAGGCGCCAATACGGTGCGGCGCCGTTCAGCACCGGACCGTCCGTCGGGAAAACGCCCAGCACCTGATGGTTGCCAAGCTAAGGCAGCGCGCCGTAAGCCCCCGCCTCCACATACACAAGGTCGCCGAACAGGCCGTAGACCGTGCTGCCGAGTACGCGTCCGGACGGCGCGCCCTCGATCAGCGTCGACGCGGGCGTCAGCGCCAGGGCCGACGAGGCATAAGGAAAGCCCAGGCCGGCGTACTGTTATAGGGATCGGTTACCGTCGGATTGTTGTTCACCGTCGCCCCGAGAATCGCAACGATCCCGCCAAGCTGGGTTTCCCTGCCGTAGCGCAGGTCGAGGTTGTGGCCAAGCTGGAAGCAGCATTCCGGAGTGAACCATCCTGGAATCACTCTTTGATTTGATGACGTAGTGCATATCGCGGCATGCGAATCGACCTCGCGTCCGACCCTCACGTGATGATATTGCCTTGCAGGAACATCAGCCGATGCCAGCAATCGGCGCGGGTGCCGGCCTCCGCGGCCATGATGGCCGAAGACTATCCGAACATCGTTGCCGATGCCTGCATGGACAGGCCGGCGTCACCGCATCCCCAGAACGATACAGAAACGTCAACGGAAGATTATATATTGCCTAATCGCAACGCAATGCTCCGTGCGTGCGCCTGCAACCCCTCGGCCTCGGCCAACGCCACCCCGGCCGGACCAATCGCCGCCAAAGCCTCCGGCGTTGCCGAAACGAAAGTGGTGCGCTTGAGGAAATCGAACACCGACAGGCCGGAGGCGAAACGAGCGGTCCGCCCGGTCGGCAGCACGTGGTTCGGTCCGGCAACGTAATCGCCAACCGCCTCCGGGCAGAAGCCGCCGAGAAAGACGGCGCCGGCATGGCGCACCCGGGCGAACAACGCCTCGGGGTCCTTCACCATCAGTTCCAGATGCTCCGGCGCCAGACGATCGACCAGGGCAACGGCCTGTTCCCGGGTCTCAACCACGATCACCGCGCCGTTCGCCTCCCAGCTTGCGGCGGCGATGGCGGAGCGGGGCAGGGACGGCAGCTCCGCCAGCACCGCCGCGGCGACCGCATCGGCGAAGGCGGCATCGTCGGTGATCAGGATGGATTGCGCCGCCTCGTCATGCTCGGCCTGGGCCAGCAGATCGACGGCGATGCGGCGAGGATCGTTGTCCGCGTCGGCGATAACCACGACCTCCGACGGGCCGGCGATGTTGTCGATGCCGACACGGCCGAACACCTGACGCTTGGCCTCGGCGACATAGGCGTTGCCCGGCCCGACGATCCGGTCCACCGCCGGGATGCTGGCGGTGCCGTAAGCCAGCGCGGCCACGGCCTGGGCGCCACCGATACGGTAGATCTCGGTGACTCCGGCCCGGCGCGCCGCGGCCAGCACAAGCGGATTCAGCACGCCATCGGGAGTCGGCACGCACATGGCGATCCGCCCGACGCCGGCGACGCGCGCCGGTATGGCGTTCATCAGCACGGAGGATGGATACGCCGCCTTGCCGCCGGGCACATACAGGCCGACGGCATCCAGCGCGCCCCATCGCATGCCCATCGTCACGCCGGCCGCGTCGGTCATGCGCAGATCCTGCGGAAGCTGGGCGCGGTGGAACGCCTCGATCCGTGCCGCCGCCAGATCCAGCGCCGCCGCCAGTTCCGCCGGGATCGAAGCAGCCGCGGCCTCGATCTCGTCCCGGCCGATACGCAGCGTGTCCGCCGTCAGGATCAGGCGGTCGAAGCGCGCGGTGTATTCAAGCACGGCCGCATCACCGCGGGCGCGGACACTGGCGAGGATGTCCGCTACGGCGCGGTCAACGCTTTCTGTGGTTTCGCGAGCCTGCGCCAGCAGGGCAGCGAAGTGCGCTTCGAAATCAGGATCCTTGACCGAAAGACGAATCATGCCGGCTCCATCGCGGCACGGAAGCGGGCGATCCAGGCGCCGATGGCCTCGGGCTGGGTCTTCAGGGCCGAGCGGTTGACGATCAGCCGGCTGGTGACATCGGCGATGACCTCGGTCTCCACCAGCCCGTTGGCCTTCAGCGTGGACCCGGTCTGCACCAGATCGACGATCATCCGGCACAGGCCCAGCCCCGGAGCCAGCTCCATCGCCCCGTTCAGGTGCACGACCTCGGCGTGGATGCCGCGGCTGGCGTAGTGCCGCCGGGAAATGTTGGGATATTTCGACGCGACCCGGACCTGGCTCCAGCGCGACGGATCGTCCGTGCCGGCGGTCGCCAGCGGCTCCGCCACCGACACCCGGCACTTGCCGATGCCAAGGTCCAGAGGGGCATAGATCTCCGGATAGTCGAACTCCATCAGCACGTCGGCGCCGCAGATGCCGATATGCGCGGCGCCGAACGCGACGAAGGTGGCGACATCGAACGGCCGCACCCGCACCACATCCAGCATCGGATCGTTCGTCGGGAAGCGCAGCCGGCGGCTATCCTCGTCGGCAAGGTCGGGGGCCGGCACGATCCCGACGCGCGCCAGCAGCGGCCCGCACTCCGACAGGATGCGTCCCTTGGGCAGCGCGAGGATCAAAGGCGTGGTCGCGTCCGGCCCTAGGGAGGAAGCGGGGAACGGGGCGGTCATGAAGGCTCCAGCATACGGTCGCGGGGCGTTTACATCAGCCGGGCGGCGACCGGAAGCCCGGGCCGGGTAAGGCTGGGTTGCGTGGCGTCCGCCCGAGCCGGGGAACAGGCAGTGGCGGCCGCGCCGGGATCATGTAACGAATAAGCAACAGAATACGATTGCGGGTCAATCGTATTCAAGTTATCGGCAACCGGTACAAAGTGTGAAGTAGAACACAGACTTTGGACACGACAGTTAAACAGGCAGATACAGTCATAATTTTCCGACCAATCAAATATTCCCCTGGATTTGACATGGGCGTGGTGATAAATTGGCTTTGCAGCAGCGAATCCGGAGGGCGTCGGGGTGACTTCAGCGCCATCCGGCTCCGACACTGCCTTGTTTCAAATCAATGCAATAAGGAACTCCCATGGATTTTGAACCGGACTTCGAATTTCGTCCCGTCGACGGGCTGCATCGCAAACTCGCGCCGGACGCAGCCAGGGCAGCCAATCCACTCGGACCGCTGGCGCAACTTCCGGGCACCTGGAAAGGCCAGGGCTTCAACACCATCTGGCGCCCCCATCAGGTTGGCCTGCCCGGAGACCCGCCCAAACAGGACCGCTTCCTGGAGCTGAACCTGACCTCGGAAACCCTGCAATTCACCCGCATCCCGGGACAAATCCCCAATCGCGGACTGCTTCAGGACGATATCGGACTGTTCGGCGTGACCTACCTGCAGCAGATCAGCGACCGCATCGCCAAGGCCGGCATCCATGTCGAGCCGGGCATCTGGGCCACCGTTCCCGCAACCCGGGATCCCGCCGAGCAGGCCACCGTGGTTCGCATGGCGTCGATCCCCCACGGAACCACGATCAATGCCCAGGGACAGTCTGTGACCGTGAATGGCGGCCCGAAAATCGATCCCGTCAGCATTACGCCCTTCGTTATCGGCAACCCGGCCCAACTGATCACCTTCCCGGAGACAAACCTGTCCGTCCCGTCGAACTTCCGCCTGCCGCAGCCGCCTCAGTTGTCGGAAATCAGCCAGGCGATGGTGGACAATCCCAACTCCGTGCTCACGGATGCGATCAAGGACCAGACCATCACCCAAACCATCGTCCTGGTCATTTCTACCACGCCGGCGGCGCCGCTGGTGGGCGGCGGAACCGGCAACATCGCCTTCCTTCAGGGGACCGCGGACGGGCCGAACGCCAACGCGGCCCAAATCAGCGCGATCTTCTGGATCGAGACGGTCGAGGAACCGCACCGGCCGCCGTTCCTGCAACTGCAATATACGCAGACCGTCCTGCTGAACTTCAACGGCCTCAGCTGGCCGCATGTCTCCGTCGCCACGCTGAGGAAAGTCTAGCCGCCGGCGCGCGGCCTCGGGATGCACCGGGCTGCCGCAAGATAATTCTGGCAATAGGGTATCCGCTTCACTCCAGTTGGGCCTGATGGTAGCCTTGGGGGATGGAGGGCGCCAGTGACCTTGTCCCTGGGGTTGATTACCCAAGGACCTTTCAGGAAGTTGACGAGTGGTTCCGCAGCGACGCTGCTTGCCGCGAGTATATCCGACGTTTGCGCTGGCCGAACGGATTCATATGCCCGCATTGCGGATGGACCGGCGAGCCGTGGATGACGTCGCGGGGGCTGTTGCACTGCCAAGCGTGCCAGGGGCAAACCTCGCTGACGGCTGGGACGATCTTTCAGGACACCAGAAAGCCGTTGCGCATGTGGTTCATGGCAATGTGGTATATCACCAACCAAAAGAATGGCGTCAGTGCGCTGGGGCTGCAACGTGTTCTTGGCCTCGGCAGTTACGAGACGGCCTGGACCTGGCTGCACAAGTTGCGCCGGGCTATGGTCCGCCCCGGAAGGGACGCGCTCAGTGGAACGGTAGAGGTGGACGAGACCTATGTTGGCGGTGTGGAAAGAGGCAAGCGCGGCAGGAATACCGAAACCAAGGCCATAGTTGCAGTCGCGGCCGAAGAGAACGGCAAGGGCATCGGCAGGATTCGTCTTTGTCGTATCAAGGACGTTTCTGGCGCCAGCCTTCTGCCCTTCGTTCAGTCAGCCGCGGTACCGGGTGCTGTGATCCACACCGACGGCTGGAGCGGCTATTCCGGGCTGACGGCCGCTGGGTACAAACATGAGGTCACCGTGGTCAGTGCCAGCCCCGATCCGGCTCACGTGACGATGCCACGCGTCCACAATATTGCCGCGCTTCTCAAGCGGTGGTTGCTTGGCACTCACCAAGGTGGCGTACAACATGTTCATCTCGACTACTACCTTGACGAGTTCACCTTCCGATTTAACCGCCGTCGGTCAAAAGCAAGGGGCTTGCTCTTCCATAGGCTTGCTTGCCAGGCAGTGGCCGTTGGGCCAGCCACTTACGACGCCATTGTCGGCAACGCGGAATCTGGCCATCTGCCAGCCCAACTGGAGTGAAGCGGATACCCCATTTCTGGCAAACCTCGTCCGGCGCCGCTTAAACCGCCGGACGACTTCCCGATTCCTCCGCCAGGACCCGCATGGCCCACTCGCCGCCCAAGCCGATCGTCACAAGCTGGGACGTGTTCGACACGCTGCTGGCGCGTTTCACGCCGAACCCGAATGCCGTCTTCCAGTTGATCGAGGCGCAGCGCAACGCGCCCGGCTTCGTCACCCGCCGCATGGACGCGCAGGCGGCGCTGGATCGCGTCGGCCGGCCCTATGTGCTGCACGACATCTACCGCCGCATGGCTGCCGACGGCCTGCCGGAACCGGAAGCCCGCGCCCTGTTGCGCCATGAGGTCGAAACCGAGCGCAGCCTGCTGTTCCCGATTCTCCGCAACACCGCGCGCGTTGAACCGTCCGACCTGATCATCTCCGACATGTACCTGCCGCCGGAGCTCATCGCCGGCTTCCTGTTCGACGCCGGCGACCTGCACACCCACCTGCCGATCATCCGCTCCAACTGGGGCAAGCACACCGGGACGATCTGGCCGTTCGTGCTGGCGTCCTATGTGATCCGCCGGCATGTCGGCGACCATCCGGCATCCGATGTTAAAGTCCCCTCCGGCTTCGGCATCGACTGCGAGCTGGTGCAGGATTCCCGCTTCACGCCCTGGGAAACCAAATTGCAGGAGCTCGGGCTGGTGCATCTGGCCCTGATCCAGCGGGAGGTCCGGCTGCGCTGTATTCCGCCCGGCCCGACGGCTTTCCATGCCGCCGCCGTCGGTCCCTATTTTACGCTGCTCGTCTGCTTCGCGCTGCATCTGGTGCACCGTTTCGGCAGCGGTGCGGAGTTCGCCTTCCTCAGCCGCAGCGCTGATGAGCCGGCGCGGGTGTTCGCCGGGCTGTTTCCGGAAATCCCGATCCGCAGCCTGGATATCAGCCGGCGGCTGACCTCGGATGCCGATCTCGACCCGATCTTCGCCGCCGGCATCACCCCCGCCACCGTCGTCGTCGATATGGTCGGCACGGGACGATCATTCTTTCGCTTCGCCGAACGTAACGGCAGCCCGGGCCGCGCGCTGATCCTGTTCGCCTTCCTCGATCTGCTGCTGAACCCGGCCGAGCGCGCGCAGGCCGAGCAGCGGGCGGCGGAGGGGCGGTTCGACCATGTGTGCCGCATCACCGGCGGCGGCCTGGCGCACTGGCGGCTGGAACATCTGCTGCAGGCGCATTATCCGCCGGTCAGCTTTGTGGCTGTCGATCAGCGATCAGGCGGGGTGGTGCGGCGGTTCGGCACCGCGGAGCTGGATCAGCATGAGGCCCGGCTGGTGGGCTGGAAGTCGGCGGCGGTGACGGAGCTTGTGCGGACGCTGCGGCGTCGCGGGTTGGCCGATGGGGGACCGGCGGCGGTCGTGCCGGCGATGGAACATGCGCTGCGTGCGATCCTGGCGGATGAGGCGATCACAGCGCCTTTCAGCTCCTTTCTGGCGCGCGAGAAGATGGACTGGGCGTAGCGGCGTCGCGCCGCCAACGCACGCCGTGGCGCCTTAGGCAGCCTTCGCCGAACGGATGCTGATCGCAGCGAGGCTTTGCCGATCGGCCCGCGGCCTCCCCGTAAGCTCCTTGTGTCCGATTCGCCACGTTCCTATACCGATATGGAACTCATCCCGCGAGGATCGCCGGGTGTTGATCCGATGACGAATTTGCGATGCAAAATTGAGCCATAAGACCTACATGACCGGGAATTCGAAATGTATGGACCTGTTTTCGGACGTCAACCAGATGAAATGTCATTTTGTGTTAGGTTTCATCAACAAAATGGGTGATTGATCAGCAGTCGAGCGGAGTATTTTGCAAACAACCAGTCGGCTTCGCGTGGCCAATCGGCAACATCCCCCGGTTCAGCGCCGATTCCCGCCGGGCCATGCGATTGACAGTTTTGGGTCATTGAAGTGAGGTGAATGCAAGAAATCGCGGAACCTGCTGTAGCGATAGTCAAACAGCGCGGTGCTGCAATGGACCGGGGGAGGATGGAAATGAATAATAAAGGTATCAAAGTTGTCGCCGCCAATACCGCAGTCGCTTTATGTTGGCCGGACAGAATGACATCGCAGCGCCGTTGTGCCGCCGGCATTGCCGGGGCGACGCTGTCCTCCCTTACCGGCTGCTCATCAACGCGGCGCGCATCCATCAAGGGAATCGGTCTTGCGGCGGCGGCGGGCTTGCTTCTCGCTGCCTGCACGCCGCCGGGCACCCGGGCGCTGGATGCGGGTGTGCCACTGGCGCCGGCACCGGATCTTGCCGGAGCGGCGCCGGGCGGTTCAGTGATATGGCGGTCCCCCGATTTGGCCGAGAGCGAACGCGGCGCATCCGCTTATGTGATCTCCCCCGCGACGGTATATCGCGGCAGAGGCTCGTATTTTGCCGATTTAAGCCCGGCGCAGGTGGATCAGATCGCCGCCAGGCTTACCGAGGATGTTCGCACCGCGGTCGGCCGCCGCTTCAAGGTCGTCAACGCTCCCGGCCCCGGCGTATTTACCATCGAGTTGATCCTGGTGAACGTCACGCCGCCGCGCCCGGCCTATATCGGCAGCGGCCCTTATGCCATCTCGGCGCTCGCCGTCGGCATGCCCGAGTCCGGAGGCACCACGGCCGGGACGATGACGGTGGCGGGCAAATTTCTTGATGCCCAGACCGGCAAATTGCTGGTGGCGTTCTCCTCGCCGGTGAGCCCGACGGTCATGGATCTGGCAAGCCCGGGCAATCCGTCGCGCGCGCTGGACTTCGCCGGGGCCGCCAGCCAGCAATTCGCCGCCGACCTCGTCAGGGCGATCGTGCGCCAAAGGCAGAATTCCGGGACGCTGCCGCCGGGCTAGATTGTGCCGGCTCGAGAAACAGGAAACGACAAGGACAAAGTCAATAAGTAACAGCCGGTAACGGCCTGTACTGGAGGAATCAATGAAGGTGCGTTACGGCTCTTGCCTGGGGGCCACGGCGGTGGCTTGCCTGCTGTCAGGGATATCAACCACGGTCCGTGCCCAGGGCATACCGTCGGCTTCGCCGTTCGATCCGGTCATCAATTTCGGTCAGACGCTGAAGAATAACGGCGTGTTTATGGATTTGAGCTACGCCGAAGACGTCACCGGCAATGTCAATGGCGGCAAAGAAACCGGCTGGATGCCGATCGGCAATCTTTCATTGAGCGCGGTGTTCGATCTGCAAACAATCGTGGGCATACCGGGCGCGTCGATCCACATCAATTTCGCTGACCGCAATGGCATTAATGTAAACGGCATAGCGGGCAACCCCGCGGGGTTGTTGCAGTCCGATTCCGGTCCGGTCAGATACCGTCTGGGCTGGCTGTTCTGGGAGCAAGCGTTCGACGGCGACCGTCTGGACATCACCGCCGGGCGCACGAATCCGACCTTCGACTTCGCCTTCTCCAGCATCTCCTGCTCGTTCGTCGGCATACTCTGCGCGCAGCCGACATCCTGGTACTTCAACAACAATAACGTTGCTTACCCGTCGTCAACCTGGGGCGGCCGGGCGAACTTCCAGGTCACGCCGGAGGTCTACGTCCGGGCGGGTATCTATCAACATGCGAACGACCAGCGCGAATTCGAAAATGCCGGCTTCAACTGGGGGGTGAACACGCCGGGTGCGTTCATTCCGGTGGAAATCGGCTATCAGACCGCCGCCACGGCGGTGACGTATCCCGCCAAATATGATGTCGGATTCTATGAGGATACCGCAAGCTATACCAAGACCGACGGTTCGATGGGAGCCCGCAACGGCGTCTGGGCGCAATTCCAGCAGGCCGTTTGGCGGCCGAGCCATGAGTCTCCCCAAATCCTCAGCGTGTTCGGCGGCGCGCTGATCTACAGCGGAAACTCGCCGCAATGGGGCCAATACTATCTCGGGCTTTTCGACCAGGCCCCGTTCTACACCCGGCCGCGCGACACCATCGGCTTCATCGCTTCGCTGTACGCCAACAACTCGGATATTCATCCGAACAAGAAAACCGAAACCCAGTTCGAATTGAACTACGGGTTCAGCGTCATCCCGGGCATCACCGTCAAACCCTATACGCAATATATCATCTCACCGACCAACGCCGGCGCGCCGGTGGGATCCAAGCAGCCGAGCAATGCGTGGTTGATTGGCGTGCAGTTCGTTATCGATCTCGCTCAGGCGCTTGAATGGCCGCAGTTCATCCCGCACTAAGACGGGATCGCCATGGCGGGCGGAGACCCGCCATCCACGCCTTTGTTTGGGAGAGCAAAAGGCGTGGATGGCGACCTCCGCGGCATGACGGGGTGCGGTTAAAGCGGTTCGCCTACCCGGCCGGGAACGCCGCTTCCATAGCGCGCCTGTAACGGTATGCGTCGTCCGTCGAGTCCATCCGCACATCGTCCCATGTGACCGGTTGGCCGAGCGGGACGTCGCGCACCAGCGCCACGCGGTTGGCCAGGCCGATGGGCAGGCCGCCGAGGCGAAGACTGTCCGCGGCGGGCATCAGCTTGCCCCAGACGCAGGCGCCGCCTTCGCCATCCAGCACCTCTCCGGCGCGCAGATCCCGTTTTGCTGTCGAGACGGCATCGCCGCGAAACCCCGTCGCAGCGCCCGTCGCTTCCTTGCGCAGCGCGGCTGACAGGATCGAAACGTTCAGCTCAAGGCCGATCAGGTGGAACGGGCGGAACAGGGCGGAGACGCGGCCGGAGGAATCGGTGACGACGCCGTATTCCTGAAAGCAGCGCTGCGCGTATTCGTTCGGCGCCTCGAACACCACGAACACGCCCCAGCGCAGGTCGTTTTGCACCGGGCTGCCGTCGCGCTGCACGCAGGAGATCACCTCCACCTGTCCGGCGTGGTGCAGGGTGCCGGCGTTCCCGGGCCGCAGCTTCTCGGCCAGTTCATGCGTGCCGACGGGGGGGAACACCAGCCCGTCCGGCGCGGGCGTCAGGCCGGAGGCGTTGGCGACGGCGGCCATCTCGATCGACGACTTCGTGCCGTCCAGGAACGAATTGAACATCTGCGGGTTCATGCCGCCGGTTTTCGCCTGTTCCGGGGTCAGGCCGTAATGCCCCCAGACCGTTTCGGGCGTCGAGGCATGGTATTCCGGCCGGTATTTGGTGCCCTTGCCGGCGGCGATCACCGCAAAGCCGCACGACCGCGCCCAGTCCACCAGCTCGCAGATCAGCGCCGGCTGGTCGCCGTAGGCGAGGCTGTAGACCACGCCGGCTGCCTCGGCTTCGCGCGCCAGCAGCGGGCCGGCGAGCACGTCGGCCTCGACGTTCACCATGACGATATGCTTGCCCCCGTGGATGGCCCGTCGCGCGTGACTGATGCCGGCGGGAGCATGGCCGGTGGCTTCGACGACGACCTCGACCTCGGGAAGCGCGATCATCGCGGCGGCATCGTCGACGAAGCGGGTGGCGGCGATGCGGTCTTCGGTCCAGCCCACCCGGCGGCACGCCTGCCGCGCCCGATCGGGTGACAAATCGGCGATGGCCGCGACGTCGAGGCCGGGGGTTGTCGGCACCTGCGAGAGGAACATCGATCCGAACTTGCCGGCACCGATGAGGCCGACCCGGACCGGGTGACCGTTGGCCGCGCGCTGCTGCAGCAGTCGATACAGATTCATGTCCGTCCTCCCGTTCGGTTGCCTGAATCGTTAGCAGCCTTGGGAGGCGTTGGCGAACACCGCGGCCGTCGCGGACTGACATGGCGGACGCCCGCCATGTCAGTGCATGGGTCAGGCGGCCACCAGCTCCGGTTCGGTCCGGGCGGTCTGGCGAGCCGCGTTGCGGGCCAGGAAGCCCGACAGGCGGCGCGACGCAAAGCCGGCGCCATAGGCGAAGCGCAGCAGCGGCCCGAAGCTGTTGGCCGCTGTCACGCCCACCATGAACAGGCCGGGGACGGAGGTTTCGAAATGCGGCGACAGGGCAGGGGTTTTGTCTTCCAGTACCAGGCTGCTCATGATCCGCGGGCCGAGGAAGTGCAGGCGCCGCACATCCACCCGGAAGCCGGTCGCGGCGATGACGTGATCCGCCTCGATCGTCTGCTGCGTCCGGTTGCTGACCCGGAAGCTGACGGCGGCATTGTCCCGTCTGATGGTCGAACTTTCCGGATTGGCTTCCAGCAATACCGTGACGTTGCGCTCGACCTCGTCGCGCGAGGTCCAGCCGGGCGCCGGCCCGAGATGCTTGCGCACCACCATGTGCCGGAAGGATTGCGGCATATGGTAGAACACCATCGGCGCCTCCACGCAGGCGAGCGAGCGCCAGCCGGTACCGAGGCCGGATTCGGGCGCCTGGAGCTTGTCCAACAGGGACCGCTGGCTGGGCGGACCGCAGAACGAGATGCGGGGCTGGCGGGTCGCCACCGTCACGCTGGATCCCCTTTGGCTCATGAGGCCGGCCAGTTCCACGCCGGACGCTCCGCCACCAATGATCAGGATCTTCTTGCCGGCGTAGGGGTCGAGCGCGCGCACCTCGGTGCTGTGGACGCATTGCGGTCCGAGAATCTGATCGAGTTCGCACGGGATGTACTGGAAGCTGCCGATGCCGGGGGCGAGGACGACCCGGCGGGCGGTGACGACGTCGCTATCCTGGACCCGCAGTTCGAAGTGATCGTCGCGGCGGTCCAGAGCGGTGACCCAGCGCTGATCGAGGTTCGGCACGAACCGCTTCTGGAACTCCACCCCGTAGTCGCAGAACGTCTTCAGCGGTATCGGCAGCCCCGCCCGTTTGTAGGGCAGCCCGCGTTCGGCGCAGAAAGCCTGCAATGTCAGCGCGTTACTGGGATGCCAAAGGTCGGAGGCAAACCCCTCGGATTTCAGCACCATGCCTTCGGGCATCTTGGTGCGCCAGAAATGCATGGTCTTGCCGAACACGCGCACATCGAGTCCGGCGGCGTTCAGGTGCGCCGCGAGCGAAAGACCGTAGGGCCCCGCACCGATGATTGCGACATCCGTAGTTGTATGCATCTTTGTCGTCTCCTGAAGGTTGCTACCCGCACCGGATCAACGGAAAGCGTTTCATTGCGTGCAATAATCGTCCTGGCGCGGCTGCGGTTCGGCAAGCGATGGGCGAAGCATGGGTGTAGTTAGCTTAACGAGAAAATTCTGCATCACATAATAAAGCCGCGCATCAAAGTTTTGCATCCAGCCGTCTCGCACGGTTTCGACTCCGTGATCCAAAAGCGACCATTTCCCGTTCCGCGCGCCTTGCCGCTAGCCTTTCACCGCCCGGTCCGGCCGCGGCAGGGCGTCTTCCGCATCGGTATGCTTGTGCACCCAGGCGCTGACCATGGCATAGATTTTCTTCAGCGGCACCACATGCAGCCGCACGAGCGACTGGTATTCCGCATGCTCATTGTTCGACAGTCCGAAAGTGAACTGCTGCCCCGGCTCGGGCACCGCCAGCGTGCCGAATGCCCGGTCCCAGACCGACAGCAGCAGGCCGAAGTTCTTGTTATAGTCCGCCGGATCGATGCTGTGGTGCAGTTGGTGGTAGTGCGGGCAAAGGAACAGCCGGTTCAACCAGGGCCCGTATGACATCTTGAGGTGCGTATGGCGCACGACGTCCATCATCAGCAGGCTGCGCAGGAAATAGGCGCTGATGCCGAACACCGTCAGCTCGACCGGGTCCAGGGCGAAAAACAGCCAGATCCCATAGGTCAGGCCGGGGATCATGCCGTCCCACCAACGATTCGCCAGCTCCTCCAGCGGATGCACGCGGTCCTTGGTGACGCCGACCATCACCTGCGCGGAGTGATGGACTTTGTGCAATTCCCAGATCAGCGGCACGTGGTGGGCGGTGTAATGATAGGTGTAGTATGACAGGTCGTAGGCCAGCACCATCGTCAGCGTGAACAGGCACAACATGCCGGTGCTCGCCGGGCCGGTATGGGTGGCCGGCCCGAAGATCAGGGTCAGCCCCTCATAAGCCACATATCCGGCGGTGACCGTCGAAATCGCCAGCGGCAGCACGAAAAACGGTATGAAAATCTTGCGCGACAGCCAGAACAGGAAGTCGGCGCGGGCGGAGGGGTGGGTGAGGGTGCCCTCCGGCAGGCAGTGGCGGAAAAAACCGCGCAGTCCGGGTTCGGCGTCGCGTGTCTGAAAATAGGTGAAGACCGCGGCGAACGCGACCGTGCCCCAGACCAGGAGAAGCGCCAGCCAATCCCGGCCGAAGAACGCGGTCTGGATGCTCGTCAGCAGGTCGGAGAAGCTGAACCCTGCGATGGTCATGCTGAGGAACCTCATGATCTTGGTGATGATGGTTTGCGGCGGCGACGCGCCCTGCAGCCACCATCGGGTCATTCTCCGGGGCTTCTAGTTGATTTGGATCAACGGGCTGCTCACACTTAGGCATAATAACGTCGTTGTGTCGGTCCGCTCGCGTTCGGACGTCACGCGCCGGCGGCGAATCGCCGGCACCGGCGCCGATCACCGCTTTCTTGTTGCGCCCCGCACCGATCCGTGCTTCAAGCCGCGCCTTCCCTGCCGGGAGCGACGGCATCGCGCCCGGCTATGCCCAATTTCCATTGTGGAAACAGACCCTCCGGGGTCGTGGGCGGAGACAAGCCATAGGGGGTTCATCCATGCCGCTTTACGAAACCGTGCTGATTGCACGGAATGACGTCACGCAACAGCAGGTCGAGCAGATCGCCGACGACATCGGCACCGAGCTCGAAACCGACGGCGGGGCGGTCAAGAAGCGCGAGTACTGGGGCCTGCGCGGCCTGTCCTACCGGATCAAAAAGAACCGCAAGGGCCATTATCTTCTGCTCGGCCTCGACGCCAAGCCGGCCTTCATCACGGAAATGGAGCGCAAGCTCGGCCTGAACGAAGACGTGCTGCGCTTCATGACGATCCGCGTCGACGAAATCGAGGAAGCGCCGTCCGCCATCCTGTCCCGCAAATCCGACGAACGGGAACGCGGCTTCCGCGGTCCCAAGCCCGCAGGACGCTTCGAAAGCGGCCGCCGCCGCGGGTTCGACGACCGTGAAGAATTCCGCGCGCGCGACGCCTTCCCCGGCGAAGATTTCCGCGGCCTCGAGGATTAACGCATCATGTCCGATACCGAAATCAACCCCGCCGCGCGGCGCGCCGCCGTCGGCGCCCGCCGCCCGTTCTACCGCCGCCGCAAGTCCTGCCCGTTCTCCGGCCCGAATGCACCGAAGATCGACTACAAGGACGTGCGCCTGCTGTCCCGCTTCCTGTCGGAGCGCGGCAAGATCGTGCCGAGCCGCATCACCGCCGTCTCCGCCAAGAAGCAGCGCGAACTCGCGGTCGCCATCAAGCGCGCCCGCTTCCTGGCGCTGCTGCCCTACATCGTCGCGTAAGGAGCACGGGTCATGGCCGCCGTTGAACTGATCCTGCTGCAGCGCGTCGATAAGCTGGGGCAGATGGGCGACAAGGTGAAGGTGAAGCCGGGCTACGCCCGCAACTACCTGTTGCCGCAGAAGAAGGCGTTGCGCGCGAACAAGGAGAACCTCGCGCATTTCGAGACGCAGCGCGCGCAGCTCGAAGCGCAGAACATCAAGCGCCGCGAGGAAGCGGAACGTCTGGCCGAGCGTGTCGGCGGGTTGACCGTCGTCATCATCCGCCAGGCCGGCGAGTCCGGCAGCCTGTATGGATCGGTGTCTGCTCGCGACATCTCCGACGCGGCGACCGCCGCCGGGCTGACGATCAACCGCTCGCAGGTGGTGCTGGAACATCCGATCAAGACCCTGGGCCTGGCGAAGGTCCGTGTGTCGCTGCATCCGGAAGTTTCCATCCCGGTGACCGTGAACGTCGCCCGCAGCCCCGAGGAAGCCGAACGCCAGGCCCGCGGCGAGAGCGCCAAGCAGACCGAGGCCGAGGAAGACGAGGAGCAGGCGCCCACCGAAGAGAACATCTTCGAAGGCGATACTCCGGTCTGATCCGTTGCGTCCTGTTCCTGCCACGGAACAGGACGCAACGCCGCCACTTGTTCTCGTCGGGGGCCATGCATCCGAAAGCCGTGTCCGCCTCAACAGCCTTGCCTCCCCTGACCGCGCTCCCGTCCATCTGCCGGGAACATCGGGTTCGCAGTCTCGACCTGTTCGGATCCGCGTTGACCAGCGACTTCGATCCGGCTCACAGTGATATCGACTGCCTGGTCATTTTCGAAGAAATGCCGGAAGGCGGCTACGCGGAGGCGTATTTTAGTCTCCATGCCGCGCTCGAGGCTCTGTTCGGGCGCCGCGTCGATCTGCTGACTGACCGATCAGTTGAGAACCCCTTCCTTCGCCGATCGATCGACGCCTCGCGGCGGCGTCTTTACGGGTCGGCGTAACACGCATGTCCCGGTAAGGGTGACGGCTTCCCGGCATCGTGCCAGACTTTCCGAAACGCAGCAGGAGACTGTTCATGCATTTCGGCGCTTCCATGTTCTTCACCGACTATTCCATGACCTCAGCCGCCCTGGCGAAGGCGCTGGAGGAGCGGGGCTTCGAGTCCGTCTGGGCCCCCGAGCATTCCCACATTCCGCTGTCGCGCAAGTCGCCCTGGCCCGGTGGCGGCGACCTGCCGAAAATGTATTACGACGTCATGGACCCGTTCGTGACGCTGACCGCCGCCGCGGCCGCCACCACGACGCTCAAAGTCGGCACCGGTGTCTGCCTGGTCAACCAGCGCGACCCGATCCAGACGGCGAAGCTGGTCGCCTCGATAGACCAGGTCTCCGGCGGCCGCTTCCTGTTCGGCATCGGCGTCGGCTGGAATGCCGAGGAGATGGAGAACCACGGCACCGTCTTCACCACCCGCGCCAAGCTGGTGCGCGAGCGGGTGGAGGCGATGAAAGCGATCTGGACCGAGGCGAAGCCGGAATACAGCGGCGAATTCGTCAAGTTCGAGCCGCTGAGCACCTGGCCGAAGCCGGTGCAGAAACCGCATCCTCCGGTCATCGTCGGGGGCGCCTTTCCGCACGGCGCCCGCCGCGCGGCACGCTACGGCGATGGCTGGATTCCGCTGGCGGGCCGGCCGGGGCCGAATGGCGACATCACCCAGACCCTGCCGCAATTCCACGAACTGCTGAAGGAAGCCGGCCGCGATCCGGCCTCGTGCCCGGTGTCGATTTTCTCCGCTCCGGAGAATGGCGACACCCTTAAGCGGTATCGCGACCTCGGGATTACCCGGGTGGCCGTCGGCTTGCCGGCCGCGAAGGAGGATGTGGTGTTGCCGATACTGGATCGCTGGGCCGCGATCATTCGCGACGTTGGATAACAGCATCCCGAATTGCCGATCGGCGTGAGGCGTACGGACAGCCTGCTGTGACCCGGGTCACAGCAGGCGGTTTCATTTGAAGTTAGCTTGGCCGGCATCGGAATTTCCGGACTTTGCCTGCGGAATTCCACAACCGGCTGCGGCAGGACGCAAGTGAGGCACCGATATGAAACCGTCCGTGGATTTCATTCCATTCAGAACCGACCAGGCATGGTACGACAGGTCCTGGAACGATCCCCTACCGCAAGAACGCACCCGGCCGCGGGGTGATGCTGTTGTTCGAATCCGGGCTGTCTTAAGCGCCGTGTGGACGTGGCTTGTGCAGCCCGCCCGACCGCACAGACCCGACGTAGACGGGACACGGATGCTGCCCGAGGTCTGATACAGTACAAGAGAATGACTCTTCGGCGGGGCCGCCTCGTCATGCCGACGGAGGTCGGCATCCACGCCTTCTGCCTGCGCAACCAAAGGCGCAGATTGCGGGCCTCCGCCTGCCATGAGTATTGAGCCGCCCGTGTCCATCGGTCATTCTCTACGGCGGTTGCGAACGTGCCAATGGGTCAAACTCAACACGGGCTGGTATAATACTGAGTCGCGGGCCGCCCGATAAACCTAAATATCCAGCGACTGCACCGCCTCTTCCAGTTCCTGGAAGGTCGGCATGTGTTCGTTCGGCACCATCTTGCGGCCGGACTCCACACTCACCTGCGGCGCGTTGCCGTGCAGATGGGTCACCAGGACGGCGCGGATCACCTCCAGATACTTCGCTTCCTCCTCGGCAATGCCTTTCATCCGCGTGGCGAACGGGCCGACGACGCCATAGGCCAGCAGCACGCCCAGGAACGTTCCGGTCAACGCGCCGCCGATCATGGCGCCGAGAATGGCGGGGGGCTGGTCGATGTGGGACATGGTCTTGATCACGCCCAGCACCGCCGCGACGATGCCAAGTGCCGGCAAACCATCCGACATGGTTTGCAACGCATGCGACGGATGCAGTTCCTCGTTGAGAGTCTTTTTCAGCTCCCGCCCCATCACGTCCTCGATCTGGTTCGGGTCGTCCGCATTCATCCCGACCATGCGCAGGTAGTCGCACATGATCGTGCTGGCGTGGTGGTTGTGCAGGATCTTGGGGAATTTCGTGAAAGCCTTGCTCTCCTCCGGCTTCTCGATATGCGGCTCCAGCGCCATCGCGCCCTTCGTGCTGGCCAGCCGCACCAGGAAATACAGCAGGCTGAGCAACTCGATGTAGTCCGGCTTCTTGTAGGCGGCACCCTTGATGGCCTTTCCCAGGCCGCCCAGCGTGTGCTTCACGTCGTGCATGCTGTTCGACATGATGAACGTGCTGATCGCGGCGCCCCCGATGGTCCACATCTCGAACGGCACGGCTTCGATCAGCGGCTCCATGCTGCCGCCCGAGGCCAGGTAGCTGCCGAACACGCAGCCGAACAACAGGACCAGTCCGCCGATAACGAGCATGGCGCGCGACTACGGTCCGTTCGGCACCGGCGCGGACGCTGCTTGCGGCAGGTTCCGCAGCACCAGGATGGCGATCCGCCGGTTCGCCGGCGCCAGCGGATCTGCTGGCAGCAGCGGATCGCGATCCGCCAGGCCGGTCACCGAGCGAATCCGCGTCTCCGGCAACCCGCCCTCCACCAAAAGACGGCGCGTCGCATTCGCCCGCTCCGCCGACAATTCCCAGTTGGTGCGCTCCGGCCCCGGGAACGGCGCGGCGTCGGTGTGCCCGGCCACGGAAATCGGATGGCTGAGCTTCATCAGCACCGGCACGACCTTCTGCATCAGCAGCCGCACCCGTTCGTTCGGCGTGGCGGAACCGGAGGGGAACATCGCCAGCTTCACCTCATCCATGATCTGTATCCGCAGCCCCTCCGGCGTCATGTCGATCGACAACTGCTTCAGCAAATCGGCCAAAGCCGGATCGTTGCGCACGGCATCCTTGATCTGCTGCGCCGCCTGTTCGAACTCCGCCTTCTCCCGCCGCTCCGCTTCGGCCAGGGGGGCGTCGTTTGCCCGCACGCCCGATTCGGATTGCCCTTCGCGGCGCAAGGCAGCCGGGCCGCCGGGTCCGTCCGCGGGCCGGGTGGCCTCCTGGCCGAGCGGCTTGTCGTCCGCCGCGTCGTCGGCGTCCTGGTCGTCCGTTGCCGGACCGGCGCCTTCGCCCTCGCCGGATTTGGAGCGGTGGTACTCGGAATAGACCGTATCCTTTCCGTCCCTGGTCCGCTCGATCACCGGGCGCTGGCCGGTGACGACCTGCACACTGCCGCGATCGGAAACCAGGGCGCCCTCGTCGAGCGCGCTATGCCCCCCGAACGGCTCGCCCGTCCCGGAGGACGAGCGCGACAGCACGTTGTTGGGGCTGAAATAGTCGGCGAGGCCCTTGCGCTGCGCCTCGGTGGTGGCGTTCAACAGCCACATCAGCAGGAAGAACGCCATCATGGCGGTGACGAAGTCCGCATAGGCCACCTTCCAGGCGCCGCCGTGATGGCCGCCCTCGACGACTTCCTCCCGTCTGATCACAATCCCGCCGCCGTTTCCCTTTTTGTCGCGCTTGCCTGCCATGCCGCCCTCCGTCGACTGGAAGGTATGACGCGTAAACGTTAACCAATTCCTAACCCGACGGGCCGAAAGCGCCGCCCCGGCGATATTTTCTCCGGCTGCAGGGCCCGGGCTGCGCTTCTTTGTCGCGGTTTGACCGCCATGGTTGACGAGACACCGGATCATGGTACCGTGCCGCAAATATTCGCTTACCAGTAACTGTAGTACATGAATACTGGCGATCTCGGTGACGAAGGCAAAGTTGGCTTGATGAGTCCCTGTTTTCAATGCCTTCCACGGGAAACCCGCCACCGGGCGAGCGGCGAATGACGTCAGCTTGCGCCGCGCCGTGCGCCCAGCGCCCCGGGTTGTCCCGATCCGCAGGACCGATTCGGCCGCTCCGCCGTCAAGTCCGGCCCGCTCGCGTGCCGGCGGTCCGGCGAACCAATGACTTTTTCTCCAAAGGACTCCCATGCCCAGACTGCTGATCATCCAGGCCGCCTGCTATCGCTCACGCGATGACCGCCGGCCGCTTCGCATCCGCAAGCGCAAGCTGATGGGCGCGGTCATGCCGTATCTGGCGGCGCTGGCCCCGCCGGGCTGGGATATCACGCTGGTCGACGACGCGATCGAGGAGCCGGATTTCAACGCCAACGTGGATGTCGTCGCCATCACCGCCCGCATGGTGACCTCGCTGCGCGCCTATGAGATCGCCGACAGGTTCAGGGCCCGCAACGTCCCGGTCCTGATGGGCGGCCCGCATGCCACGTTCTACGCCGAGGAAATGGCCCGGCACGCCGACGGTGTGTGCATCGGCGAGGCGGAGGACATCTTCCCTGTGATGCTGGAGGACGCCGCGGCCGGGCGCCTGCAGCAATTCTACCAGCGCGAGACCGCCGCCAGCATGGAGGGCATGCCGACGCCGCGATGGGATCTGCTCAAGCCGAAGGACTACGTGTTCTACCGGCCCGTGGTCATCCAGCAATCGCGCGGCTGTCCCTACACCTGCGATTTCTGCGCCGAACGCCGCCTGAACGGCGACTACGGCTACCGTGATCGCCCGGCCGAGGAGATCGTCGAGGAAATCCGGAAGTCCGGCAGCCACCACATCTTTTTCGCCGCCAGCCAGTTCGTCGGCAACAAGAAGCGCACGATGGAGCTGCTCGAAGCGCTGATCCCGCTGAAAATCCGCTGGTCGGCGCTGTTCTCGCCGCGCTTCGGGCTGGACGCGGAATTCCTTGACCTGGCGCAGAGATCCGGACTGCTGCATGTGAACATGGGGATCGAGAGCATCTCCCAGGACACGTTGAAGACCATGCACAAGGAATTCAACAAATCCCACAGCTACACCGACATGATCGGCAACCTGAATAAGCGCAACATCAGCTTTTCGTTCAATTTCGTCTTCGGTGCGGATGCGGATGACGAAACCATCTTCCCCGCGACCCTGGAGTTCCTGAAGGAGCACAAGGTCCCGGCGGCCTATTTCAACATCCTGGTGCCGTTGCGCGGCACGCCATTATGGGACCGCATGAAGGCCGAGGACCGCATCATCGATGAGGCCAACATGGAACGCTGGCCCGGCGCCTTCTGCCACATCCATCCGGCGAAAATGTCGAAGGAGCAACTGGTCTCCAATGTGCAAAAGCTGCAGCGGGAATTCTACTCGGTGCGCTCCATGGCGCAACGCTTGCGGATTCCCCGCTCCCAGGCGGATCTGGCTTCGTGGAATGTGAACCTGACACAGCGGAAAGTGGCACAGAATTCTGAGAGTATGTGCGAGTTCAGCGAATTCTGAAGCGGGCGTCGGCCGGAGGGGGAAGGATGCGCATAGTCGGGAGCGCCGTGGCGATCGTGCTTATGGCCGTGGCGGGACTGTCGGCTATCGCCCAACCGGCGCCGGCTACCACGGCGCAGACTGTTACGGTCACCTTGTCGAACTTTGCATTTGAACCGGAAAACCTGCGGCTGAAGGCGGGCGTGCCGGTTCGGCTGCGTCTGGTGAACGAAAGCTCCGGCGCGCACGATTTCAGCGCCCCGGCGTTTTTTGCCGCCAGCAGCTTTCCGCCCGGAACGTCCGCACCGAAGGACGGCGATGTCGATGTTGCCGGGCACGATACGGTTGAGCTCAACCTGATCCCCCGCACCGCGGGCACGTATCGTCTCAGGTGTACCCACTTCCTGCATGGTCTGTTCGGGATGCACGGTTCGATCGAGGTGAGTCCGTAGCCGGAGCGGACGATGGAGGGAGGCTAAACGGGCCGAGACAGACCTTTACCGCGTTGACTCTTGCTCATCCGATCGCTGTGCAGGGGGTAGCCATGCCGAAAGGTGCGCGCGGCGTCATTCTGGCAGCCGGCAAATGGTGTCGGCGTTGCTGCTGACGTCATAGTGGCCGAAGGGCCACCATCCACGCCTTGCGGTGATGCAGCGCGCCAAGGCGTCGATGGCGACCGAGCACGCCGAGCGAGGGCTGCGCCCGCCACGGGTTCAACGGCACCTGCCGCGCCGGGCATGTGCATGTTAGCTACCGCCCCGACAGGCACCGGTTCGCCCGTGCCGCCGCCTGCTGCGCAGGGGGCAATCCTCCCAGTTCGTCGCCGCTGAACAGGTGATCCCGCGCGGTGGACTTGCCCGCGGGCCGCACGTGCGGGTTGTCGAGCGAGCCGCTGATGCTGATCGGGATATCCAGCGCGAAGAAATCCGTGGTCGATGACAGGCTGCCGACCGTCAGATCCAGCCATTTCTTCTGCAAATCGAAGCTGCCGACGCCGGCCAGCGTCCCGTCGCTGGTCCGGATACGCAGCGGCCGCAACCGTCCCGCCAGCCCGTTCATGTCAACCACACCCAGCATGCAACTGATACCGGACGCTCCCGTCGGCTTGCGGAACAGTCGCCGCGCATTCAACGAGATCATTTCAACAATATTGGTATCCAGCGACCCGCTGGTCATCGTCACCAGCGCCGAGGTGTGCGCGCCCCGCATGGCGCGGACGAGGTCGTCGCCCGTCATGGTCGAGACCGCCTGCGCCGCGAAGCCGCCGCCGATCGGCACCGGGCTGACCCCAACCGACCGCAGCAGGGTCCGCAGATCGCCACCGGACAAATTGGCCGTCACGTCAACCTGGGCCATCGGCCCCTTCTGCTCGGCCGCACCGGACACGACCGCGCGCGCGCCTGCGTACAGCAGCGACAGGTTGTCCAACGATATCCGCTTCGGAACGAGCTTGGCGCGCAGGGCAACGTCGCTGGCATTGAAACGGCCATAGATCAGTTGTTTCACATTGACGTTCGCATCCAGCAGCGTAAGAGGCTTATCATCCACATACAGCGGGATACTCGCGGAACGTACATTGCGCGGTGCCTTGGTCCCCTTCGGCCGCTTCGCTCCTGCATCGGTCAGCAGATTCAGGTCGAGACGATCGAACACCGCTGAAAACTTGACATCGTCAGCCTGCCCGTGCGGGCCTTCCTTCATATGGCCGGACAGGGTGAAGGCGTCCTCATCGATCAGCCCGTTGCCGTCGGGCAGATCCCAGTCATCGCCGGTCTTGGTCAGCGTGCCCGCCAGCGAGACCGGCAGGTTCGCGTCGATACTGAAGCCGATGGCGTCCTGCAGATCGCTCAGGAACGGGACGTTGAGGTAGACCGGTCCCGTCACCCCGTCGAAGTTCAGCGGATCGGTCATCGTGCCTTTGAATTCGGCCACCGCGTCGCCGGACTTGATTTGCACGCTGGTCCCGAAGGGCTGCGGCACCAGGCGGAGGCGGTCGAACGACTGGAAATTACCCTCCACATGCATCGGCGTCCCGTTATAGCTGCCATCCGCAACCACCTCGATCGGCTGGTCCCGCGCCGGCGTGCGCAGGGCGAAGGAGGCGGCTTTGGCATCCAGAATAGCGCCGCTGGAGGTCCGGAAGGTGAAGGCGAAGTCATGTACCGCGGCGTCGAGCACCGTCGGGAAGGCCGCCAGATCGGGTGGTGACGCAGGCTTGGGCCGGGGCGGGCCGAACTTCCAGTTGGCCGCATCTCCCGTGACGCGCTCCAGCAGCAAGTTCACGCCATCAACCGCCACGGAGCGGACGACCAGCGGACCGGATAGGATGGATCGCGGCTCCACCACCGCATCCAGTTGGCGCAGGCCGACCATCACCGGGCCGCTGCCGCCTTCGAGGTTGTCAACGCGCAGGTCGCGCAGCATGACCGTTATCCCGCCGTTCCACCCGACCCGCAATTCTCCCGCGCTGACAGGCCGGTGCAGTCTGGCGGAGGCGAGGCGCGCGGCGAATGGGCCGAGATTGGCGTGCATCGCCCAAATCAGCGAACCGCCGGCGGCGAAGACGATCAGCGCCAGCAGGACGGCGGCGGCCAGTGCAATCCGGCGGCGGCTACTCAAGGCGGACTCCTATGCCGGCGAGAGGCCGGCTATCTTACAGCCTGCTTAGCAGTTCCGCCTTCTTTGTGTTGAACTCCGCATCGCTGAGGATGCCGCGGTTGTGCAGTGCTGCCAGCTTCTCGATCGCCGCGAACACGTCGCCGTTGGTCGCGGGACTCTCCGGCGGCGGGGCGAACGGTGGCAAAGGCTGAGCCCGCACGCCGTTCACCGATATGACCGGCAGGGACGACACATCCACGATGCCGTATTGGCTCGTGAAGGTGAACGACCCGCCATAGGACTGCTGCTGGCCGAAGCCGCCGATGGCGTGGTCCAGCGTATCGTAGATCGTCACCGTCCCGTTCAGGTCGATCGCCAGCCGCCGCGCCTGGGCGAAATAGGCATAGCGGACATTGTTCTGCGCGCCGGTGCTGTTCGGCCAGTTCAGCTCATCGCCCCACCAGTTGCCGGATGCCCCGGTGTTCGGCGGCGGGATGAACAGGCTGTTCGGGCCGGAGGGTCCGCCGCCGGTCTGCTGGTGCTGCTGGCCGTAGCCGCCCTGGCTCTGCGACTGGAAGCTGCCGTCCCGGGTCAGGTTGGGCTGGTTGGCAACGATGGCGGACAGGTCGCCGCACAGCGCATCGACGCGGCCCTTCAGATAGCCGTTGAACATGTCGCCGATCATGGTCATGCCACCGCGCATCCATTGGCCGGAGCCGCCGAACTCGGGGTGGCTGAACTGCGCCATCCCGCCATTGCCGTTGATCACGGCGTCCAGCATCGTCGCCACCGCATCGAAGCTGAAGCCATGGCGCTGGGCGAGGTCGTTGACCACTTGCTCGCCGGCGGGTGAGAGCTGTCGCATGGGTCTGATTCCTGAGTGTGTATGGCGATTACGCGTGGCTGCGGGGGCGGTCAACTGGATGAACTCTTGCCCGATCCGCGCCGTTTGTCTATATAACATTCGTTATATACCCCGGAGGCCCATGATGCTCGCGTTCAAAGTGACCACCGTCGGGTCATCCGTCGGCTTCATCCTGCCGAAGGCCGCGCAGGAGCGGTTGAAGGTCGCCAAGGGGGATATGCTGTACCTGACCGAGGCGCCGGATGGCGGATACCGGCTGACCCCGTATTCCCCGGACTTTGAGCGTCAGATGTCGCTTGCGGAGACGATCATGCATGAGGACCGGGACATTCTGCGCGCATTGGCGAAATGACCGAATGGCGTTGGGTTGATCCGGCCGTCGTGCAGGCGGTGCACGAAGCGCAGCTTGCCGAGCATGGCGGGTTGGACGGCGTGCGCGACCCGGGGTTGGTTGAGTCCGCTCTGGCGCGCCCGCGGAATCTGGCCGCCTATGGCGATCCCGACGCGGCGGCACAGGCTGCTGCCTATGCGCACGGACTGGCGAAGAACCACGGCTTTTCCGACGGAAACAAACGCACCGCCTGGGTGGTCGCGCGCCTGTTTCTGGCGGATAACGGCTGCATCCTTCGGTTCGATCCGGCTGACGCGGTGAGGCTGATGGAATCTCTGGCAGCCGGGACGATCGAAGAAGCGGCGGTGGCGGCGTGGTTCCGGTCCAGGCGGCTCGCGCCGTAGCTACAGCAGCTTCAGCGCCAGGAACCCGCCGACAATCCCCACCGCCAAGGCGCAGGTCACCAGCGTCAGCCGGCGCTCGATAAAATCCCGCACCGAATCGCCGAAGAAATGCAGCAGGGTGGCGACAATGAAGAACCGCGCGCCGCGCGTGACAACGCTCGCCGCCATGAACACCGCGAAATCGAATCGCGCCGCCCCCGCCGCAATCGTCACTATCTTGTAAGGGATCGGCGTCAGCCCTTTCACCAGGATGATCCACACCCCGTATTTCTGGAATGTCGTCTGGAACGCCGCATAGGCGTTGCCGTAGCCATAAAGGTTCAGGATCGGCCGGGCGAGCTGGTCGAATACCGCAAAGCCGATCAGATAGCCCAGCGCGCCACCGGTCACGCTCGCCGCGGTGCAGATCGCCGCGAACCGCCACGCCTTTCGCGGCTTCGCCAGTGCCATCGGCACCAGCAGCGCATCCGGCGGGATGGGAAAGAAGCTCGCCTCGGCAAAGGCGATCAACGCCAGCCACCAGGCAGCGTACGGGGAGGCGGCGAGCGCCATGACGCGCGCATACAATCGTTGAAGCATGGCGCCGCGTCTAGCAGCCCGCGCGTCTCTGGTCACGCACCAACCGCCTGATTATCGTTCCCGGCAAAACAGGAGACGCCAGAACGATGCCCACCACCACCGTCGCCCGGCTGCTGGCCGACAGCCTCGAAGCGCATGACGTCGATCAGATCTTCTGCGTGCCCGGCGAAAGCTATGTCGGCCTGACCAGCGTGCTGACCGAGCGCAACACCATTCGCCTGATCGTCTGCCGGCACGAGGGCGGGGCCGGGTTCATGGCCGTTGCCGACGGGCGGCTGCGCAAGCGGGCAGGGGTCTGCGTCGTCTCGCGCGGTCCGGGCCTGTCGAACGCGATGGTGTCGCTGCACTCGGCCTTCCACGACGCCACCCCGATGGTGATGCTGGTGGGCCAGGTGGAGCGGGCGGATTTCGGGCGGCTGGCGTTGCAGGAGCAGAACTACTCCCGCCTGCTGTCCGACATCACCAAAAGCGTCGTCGAGGTGAACCAGCCGGAACAGGCCTCCGAAGCCATCGCCCGCGCCTTTCATGTTGCGGAAAGCGGCACGCCCGGCCCGGTGGCGGTGATCCTGCCGGAGGACATTTTCGACGAACCCACCGACGCGGTGCTGAACCAGCCCCGGCCGCGCGTCGTCGCCGGGCCGCGGACGCAGGACTTGCAACGGCTGGCGGAGATGCTGGCGCGGGCGGAACGGCCGCTGATCCTGGCGGGCGGCGCGTTGCTGGCGGACAGCCTGTATGAGCCCGACGTCTACGCCGATTTGCGGCGGCTGTCGGAGGATTGGGTGCTGCCGGTCAGTCCGACTCACCGGCGGCCGCAGTTGTTCGATGCGCGGCATCCGAACTACGGCGGCTACATGGGCATCCGCGTGCCGCCCGCATTGATTGGGGAAATGAAACAAGCCGATCTGATCGTGGCGCTGGGGGAACGGTTGACCGATACGGTGAGCCAGTCCTACACATTTCCCGCCGCGCCGCAGCCGCAGCTTCCGCTGGTTCATATCTGGCCGGATCCGAATGAGGTGGGCCGGGTTTGGATGCCTGATCTGGGCATGCCGTGCGATCCTTACGAGGTGGTAAAGGGACTGCTGGCGCTGAAGCCTCCGGCGGATGCGTCGAAGCGGCGGGGCTGGATCGACGGGTTGCACAAGATTCATCTATCGCTGCTGGAAAAGACCTGGGAGCCGGCGGTGGACGGGGTCAATTTCGCTGCCGTGGTCTGCGAGATCGACAAGCATCTGGCTGATGACGCGGTGGTCACGTCGGATGCCGGCAATTTCGGGTCGTTTCTGCATCGCTATATCAGCTTCAGGCCGGGGCAGGTGTTCCTGTCCTCGGTCGTCGGCGCCATGGGGTCGGGCATGCCGATGGCGGTGGCCGGCGCGCTGCGCCGGCCGGGCAGCCAGGTCGTTGCGTTCATGGGCGACGGCGGCGCGTTGATGATGGGTAATGAAATCGCCACCGCCTGCCAATACGGCGCGGCGCCGATCGTGATCATCTCGGACAATTCGATGTATGGCACGATCGGCATGCATTCGTATGTGCGCTACCCTGACCGCACGTTCATGGAGGCGACGCGGCTGACCAACCCGGACTTCGCCGCCTGGGGCCGATCGTTCGGCGCGGAAGGGATCACGATCCGGGAGGAGTCGGAGGTTGAGGGCGGTATCGCCCGGGCGTTCGCGGTGAAGACGAAGCCGGTGGTGGTGCACTGCCTGACCTCGGCGGTGCAGATGAGCGCATGGCGGCGGTTCCAGGGTGCGGGCCCGTTGCCATAGGGGTGTCGATATCGGGTCGCGCCTGACGGGTATGCCAACCGGCCTTGACTCTGACCGGTCGGCAGGCCGCCAGTATCGTCATGGCGGCCGCAGGCCCCATCGGCGTTAGAATAGTGCCGCGGCGGCTGCGTTTGTCCTCCGTCATCGTGCGCGGAGGCGCACCATCCACGCCTTGTGGTGCGGGTTTAGGCGCAGGCGTGGATGCCGATCTGCGTCGGCATCGCGGGGGGAAGCGGCAACCGCCGGCCGCTATTTTAACGCCTACGGGGCGCGGGACCGCAGGTGGCTAAGGCGACACTCAACAATTACCGCTTCAGTCGGGCGTCCTTCCCTCCTCGTCATGGCCCGGCTTGTCCGGGCCACCTATACCAGCAGCCTGCCGCGATAGGTGGCCCGGACAATCCGGCCATGACGGACCAAAGTCAGCCGCCCGATTCGCTTATTATTGGGCGCCGCCTAAGCCCGAGAGTCATCGTTTCTTCCGATTGATATTAGACAAAAATACCACAAATATGCAGCTTAATGCAAAGTTAGGTTGACTTATGATATAATTGTCGTACATGATCATCGCCGGCGGCATGGGCGGGGGTGATGTACGAGACGTCCGAATAAAAACGTTGAAAAGCAAGGGGACCGGTCCGGAACATATCGGTTCGGCCGCCTCGGCCCGGTTGCCATCAATCAAAGCATTCCGTGAGCAGACGGTCCGCCGCGCAGCCGGATCGGGCCTAGTGTTTCGGCACCATGAAAGGATTCGCAATGACGGCTGTCCAGCCCTCACGCATCACGATTCCCGACTCGGCCATACAGCAGGGTTCCATCGTTGTTCCGCTCCACGTTCTTCCGTTCACCGAGAAATCCGGAGAGCCCGCCCACAAGGTCGGAATTGTCGTCGCACTGACAACGCCGGGCGATCCGGGGCAGACGACGGGTCCCGTCCTGTTCGAATTCGACACCGGCGGGCAGGGGTTCTGGGCCAACTATGCCGGCCTGCCCAAGCCCACCGGGAGCAATACGATTCAGATCAAGTACGACAGCGGTATCGAGTACATTGCGGTGCCGACGGCTTTGGAAGTCGCTTTTCCCGAGGCGTCCGCACCGCTCAGCACGATAGCGACCGTTGCATTGATCGAGACGATCACGCCGCAGCCATTCCCGATTTTCGGGCAGTTCTACGGTGATTTCGGTGCTGCCCTGCAGCCCACCGGCACCTCCCCGGAGCTGCTGACCGTGCTGGCGCAGCTGCCATATGCCCAGGGGACCAGGGGCTTCATCGTAGACCTCGGCACTTGCCCGCCCCCGCACCAGGCCGGCGGCCCGGCTCGACTCATCGTTGGTCTGACCGACTCGCTGAGGGCGCTGTTTCCGAATCGTCTGCCAATGACTCCGGCGCAACCTTACACGCCGTCCGCGGCAGCGACTCCCATCCCAACCTTCGGCGAAATACTGCTGACCGCCGGGGTCGTGCCGTCAGGCGACAGCAATCCCGTCAGTCAGAGCGTCGGGGTCGTTTTCGACACCGGCGCCGCAACCACCGTTCTGCATGCCGGTGAACACCTCAGCAAGGCCAATCTGCCGGCGAACAACCAGCTCTTTCAGCTGATCCCGACGGCGGAGCAGTCGCTGGCCATTATTTCCGTGAATGCCAACGAGGAGACCTCGGTCAACCAAATCCAGTTGCAGACCAAGCCAAGTCCGATCGCCTACCCGGATGGCTACGTGAATACCGGACTGGTGCCGTTCTTCAACTATCCGATCATGTTCGATCTGGAACACGGCATGATTTGTTTTCCATCAACGCATGAGGGCTGACATGTCAGATACCACGAGCTACTTTCTTCGCTTCAGGCCAAACTCCGCCATCGACGGCAAGGGCTTTTTTGTCTCCGCGCTGGTCGGCGCCGCGCCGCAGGGGCAACCGGACGACGCGACGCCGTGGACGTTGCAGGTTGACACCGGCTCCTGCGGGATCGCAATCGGGATCGAGAAGCTTTCGACCTATTATCAGCAACAGGTCCGCGACCAGGGCGCCGCGGCTTTGCTCGTCACCTACCTGCCCAGCAAGAATGAGATCTGGGGGTGGTGGGCCAAGCTGCCGGTGATTCTCTTCGGACCTGATGCACCGCCGGAACAGTACGATGCGTCGAAATTCCCGGCGGCCACGGTCAGCGTCATGGTGGCTGATTATGTCAAGGTGAACGGCATAACACAGAAGGTATTCGACGGCGGTATGATGGGCATCGGTTTCCACACCGACGTCGCGACCGTGCTCGCGAGGAACCCGCTGCTCTCCGCCAGTGCCGGTGGCCAAAGCCTGAGCGCCGGCTATGTCATCTCGCCGGACGGTATTGATATCGGGCTGACGGACAGCAACATCGCCGGCTTCAGCTTCACCAATTTGGTGTTGCAGACCGGGTCGAACCCGCCCGTCTACAACGGTCCAGCCGCGGACCTGACGGCGAGCTTCAATGGCGCCAAAATCGGGCCGATAGCATGCGACCTGTTGATGGATACCGGCGTGCAGGACCCGATGCTGTTTACCGAGACGCAAGAAATTCCCCAGTCCTTCTATCAGACGGAGGACGGGAAATCGACTTTCGCCACCGGTGTGGAGTTCTCGATCGACGTAACGGGCACGACGTGCAGCTATAGTTTCACGCTGGGGCAGCCATCCGTCTTTACCCCGCCCGGATTTCTGTTGATGGATCGTCAGCAGCCGAATAGCAGCTTAAATACGAGTATATATCTGCTTGGCGGCTATAACTACTGTCTCGACTACGCCGGCAAGCGGATGGGGTTTTCCCGGCGCGCACCGTGAGCGATTACGGGATCTGATACCAGTCGGCGCTGACTTTGACCCATAGACACCGTCGCCCCCACCGTTATGCGGGCGCAGGTCCATGGGCATAAAAGAGCGGTCCGGCGGCTGCGTTTGTCCCCCGTCATGGTGCGCGCAGGCGCACCATCCACGCCTTGCGGTGCCGGTTGCGGCAAAGGCGTGGACGCCGACCTGCGTCGGCATGACGAGGCGGCGCGGCCGAAGAGCGGTTGGTGTAACAGGCTGAATCTCTTCGGCCATGCGGGCGCGCCGGATCATCCAACCCAAACTCCGAAATTTGGGCCAGGCGTTTCTCTCAGCGCGGCGGACCGTCCGGCGCCTTCTGATCGAAGATCGTTACTGCGGCGGCGGCGTTGACGATGACCGCGGCATCCTCCGGCAACAGGAAGCCCTGTGCCTGCGCGGCGCGGGCCGCGACGCGAATGCGGTTCACGTAGTCGTTGCGGTCTGCGTAGCGCTCCGCCAGCGACGGAAGCCTGCCATCGGCGGAATCCTTCGTCCGCGCAAATGCCAGATAGGTGCCGATGAGCGAACAGGTGAAGTTCGTCAGAGGCTCATTCTGCGCCGCGAGCACGCCCAGCGGCACCGTTGGCCGGGAAAAGTCTGCTGGCGCCCGAGGACTACGAGCGAATGCAGGAGATCAACGCCTGGGCCAATGAACTGCCGCGCATCCTGTATTGGGTGAAGGACACGCTCCGCCCGAAGCGCCCCGAGGACCTGACGGCTACGTGTTCGACGACGACCCGCCAAGCGGCTGACCGCGGTCGGCGGCTGCCGAAGCGTTGATGGGCGGCGTGAACGCTTTTCCGTTCTGCCTGCTCCGTGACCGCCATTCCGGCCGATGCCTACACCTCCATCGCCACGGACGTGGTAGCGCGGTTCAAGCGGGGGGACCGCGTAGGACGTTGTCTTCCTGACCGGCTCAGTCGGCCAAGCCCATCACGAACGCCAGCGCGGCGTTCAATCGGCCGATCTCCTCGGATACCAAACAGCCGATCGGCGTTCCTATCCGCGTTCGCCGGACTGTAACCGGCTTGTCAGCCATGATTTGCGATTGCAGTCGCAACCCGTTTTTGTCGCTTGGTTCGATTGTGACCCGGAAATCCGCAGCGACAGCGATCTCCGATGTCATCTGGCAGATCACGACCGAGGCGTGTGTTGCCGGGAAAGCATCCGTTTGCACGATCACCGCCGGGCGCGGCTTCCCGTAATCGCCCGATGCCGCCACGATGACCACATCACCGCGCTTCATGGCTTTCCGGAAGGTCGGGTGCATCGAACTCGGAAACCGCCTCGATCCAAAGCAGGGCTTCCTCTTCGCGGCGTTGATTGAGGCCGGCGACCTGAGCGGCCACCCTCTCGCGGACAGACGCGGAGCGCGAGTCAGGAACAAGGATGCGCACTTCCCTCAGACCGCGGGCGCGCTTCCTTTCACGCATCGCCCTCA
The DNA here is from genome assembly GCF_903915725.1 of uncultured Rhodopila sp. Lineage (GTDB taxonomy): Bacteria > Pseudomonadota > Alphaproteobacteria > Acetobacterales > Acetobacteraceae > Rhodopila. Next base: position 47,308 of record NZ_CAIWTY010000082.1, on the reverse strand, counting down.
TGCGTTCAGCCGCTGCCGTCATAACAGCCCTCCTGCTCCAGCAGTCACACCGTAACGCGTTACGCCCCCGGCGGCAACCATTTCACGCGCGACGGTTGTTGGCGCTTCCGTCCAGCACTTCGGAGTTGGCCAAAGGCACCCGGACTTGCGGTTCGCCTCTCACCTCCTCACTTTCTGCTTCGTGCTCGCGAACCTCAACCCGGGACAAAAGCTAACCCAGTGGTGCTTCGACGCCCTCAAGAAACGCCGTAGCCGAGGAAATCGCGTCTCCGGCGATCCGGTTCGTAAGGGATATAGCAACCCCTGTCCGCACCAACCGGTAGCACATCCGGCCGAATCCCGGTAGATATCCACGTCCTGGCCTCGCTACGACACGGCCAGCCGCCGCCGGCGGCAAACCGCGAAGAAGACCCATGACCCGAAGCTTCTACATCACCACGCCGATCTACTACGTGAACGGGGCGCCACATATCGGGCACGCCTACACCTCCATCGCCACCGACGTGATGGCGCGGTTCAAGCGGCTGGACGGCTACGACGTCTTCTTCCTGACCGGCACCGACGAGCACGGCCAGAAGGTGGAAAAAGCCGCCGCCGACGCCGGCCTCGATCCGCAGACTTTCACGGATCAGGTCTCCGCGGATTTCCGCGCCATGACCGACGCCATGGGCGTGTCCTACGACGACTGGATCCGCACCACGGAGCCGCGCCACAAGCAGTCCTGCGCCGAACTCTGGCGCCGCATCGCCGCCAACGGCGACATCTATCTCGGCCATTACGAAGGCTGGTACGCCGTCCGCGACGAAGCCTTCTACGACGAGTCCGAACTGACCACCCGCCCCGACGGCAGCCGTGTCGCCACCGCGAGTGGCGCGCCGGTCGAATGGGTGCGCGAGCCGTCATATTTCTTCAAACTCGCCGCCTTCCAGGACCGTCTTCTGAAACTGTACGAGGAACAGCCGGAGTTTGTCGCCCCGTCTTCGCGCCGCAGCGAGGTGATCAGCTTCGTCAAGGGCGGGTTGCGCGACCTGTCGATCAGCCGCACCACGTTCAGTTGGGGCATCCCGGTGCCCGACGCGCCCGGCCACGTGATGTATGTCTGGCTCGACGCGCTGAACAACTACGTCACCGGCTGCGGCTTCCCCGACCCGGAGGCGCCGCGCTGGCACTATTGGCCGGCCGACGTGCATGTTGTCGGCAAGGACATCATCCGCTTCCACGCCGTCTATTGGCCCGCCTTCCTGATGGCCGCCGGGCTGCCGCTGCCGAAGCGGATCTCCTCGCATGGCTGGTGGGTGGTCGAGGGCGAGAAGATGTCGAAATCCCTCGGCAACGTGATCGAGCCGCGCAAGCTGGCGGAGACCTACGGCCTTGACCAGATCCGCTACTTCCTGCTGCGGGAAAAGCCGTTCGGCAGCGACGGGTCCATGAGCCACCCGGCCATCGTCAGCCGCATCAATGTCGAGCTGGCGAACGACCTCGGCAACCTGGCGCAGCGGACGCTGTCGCTGGTTGCGCGCAACTGCGGTGGCGTGCTGCCCGGCCGGGGCGCCATCACCGAGGACGACATGGTGCTGCTGGCCGCCGCGGACTCGCTGCTGGAGGCCGTGCGCATCAACATCGACCGCCAGACCTTCCACGAGGGCCTGGAGGAGATCTGGAAGGTGATCCGCGCCGCCAACGGCTATATCGACCGCCAGGCGCCCTGGGCGCTGAACAAGACCGACAAGACCCGCATGGGCGCGGTGCTGCGCGTCCTGGTGGACACCATCCGCGTCATCGCCACGCTGCTGCAGCCGGTGATGCCCGGCAGCATGGCGAAGATGCTGGATCAGGTCGGGGTCGCGCCCGAGGCCCGCTCGTTCGCCGCGTTGGGAACGCCGTTGCAGGACGGTGTCGCCTTGCCACTTCCACAGGGAGTCTTCCCCCGCTACGTGGAGCCTGCCGCTTGATGCTAGTCGATAGCCACTGCCACCTCGACTACTACACGCCGGCGGAGCTGCCGGATGTCCTGGCCCGCGCCGCCGAGGCCGGCGTGGCGGAGATGGTCACCATCGGCACCACGCTGGCCCAGTCCGACACGCTGCCGGGGCTGATCGAGGGGCACTCCAACCTGTGGTGCACCGTAGGCGTCCACCCGCATCACGCCGTGGAGGCGCCAATACCGGCGCCCGAAGCGCTGGCCGAACGGGCGAAGCATCCCCGGGTCATCGGCATCGGCGAGTCCGGGCTGGACTATTTCTACGACAAGTCGCCGCGCGACGTGCAGGCGGAGAACTTCCGCGCGCATATCCGCGGCGCAAGGCTGGCGGGCGTGCCGCTATGCATCCACGCGCGCGACGCCGACGACGATATCATCTTGAATTTAAAGCAAGAGCGGGACAGGGCAGGGGGGTTCGACTTCCTGCTGCATTGCTTCAGCTCCACCCGCGCGCTGGCCGAGGCGGCCCTGGAACTGGGCGGCTATATCAGCTTCTCCGGCATCTTGACCTTTCCGAAATCACAGGAAATCAGGGACATAGCCCGCGACGTTCCGCTCGATCGGCTGCTGGTGGAGACCGATGCGCCGTATCTGTCGCCGGTGCCATTCCGCGGCAAGCGGAACGAGCCCGCCCGGGTCGCGCATACCGCCGCGGTGCTGGCTGAACTCCGCGGCCTGACGCCGGACGCGCTGGCGGAGCTGACGACGGCGAATTTTCGGCGATTGTTCCGCAAGGCCGTGGCATGAAAGTCACGCTGCTCGGCACCGGCGCCTCCGCCGGCGTGCCGATGATCGGCGGACCCGACGGCGGCGGCGACTGGGGCACCTGTGATCCGGACGAGCCGCGCAACCGCCGGACCCGCTCATCAATCGTTGTGGAGGGGGCGGATAATCAAAGGCTTCTGGTCGATACCTCACCTGATATGCGCACTCAATTGCTGGACTGCCGCATCCCGAGTGCCGACGCCGTGCTGTTCACGCACGCGCACGCCGACCACATCACGGGCATCGACGATGTCCGCATCCTGAACCGGATCGCCAACCGCCCGCTGCCGGCCTATGCGACGGCGGCAACGCTGGACGAGATCATCCGCCGGTTCGGCTATGCCTTCAAACCGTGGGACAGTACGCACTTCTATCGCCCTGTTCTTGTGGCAAACACCGTCCAGCCGGGTGAGACGGTCGATATCGCCGGATCAGCCGTACGGCTGTTTCCCCAGGATCACGGCCGGATCGAGACGCTCGGCCTGCGTATCGGCCGGTTCGGCTATTCGACCGATGTGATCGCTCTGGGCGACGCGGCGTTCGAAGCTCTGGATGGGGTTGATACCTGGGTCGTCGGCTGTTTCCTGCGCGACGGGCCGCACTGGACGCACGCCGATTTACCGACGGTGCTGGGTTGGATCGAGAGATTAAGGCCGCGCCGCACGGTGTTGACTCATATGGGCACCGACATGGACTGGGCGTGGCTGCGGGCGAACCTGCCTCCGGGCGTGGAGCCGGGGTATGACGGCATGGTGCTGTCGGTATGAGGAAGCCCGCGGCCAAACCGGCGGGTTCGGCGTGGCAGAAGCTGCCGGCCGCGGTGGCGTGGCTGGTCGGGGCGGCCCGGTGCAGCGGCGCTATGCCGGGGTCTTCCAGGGCTTCCAGCCCGGAATAACCACCACCACGGGCGTCCAGAACAGGCTGAACGACCGGTTGAAGCGGATGTCCATGCGCGTCGGCGTGCCATCAGACTCATAGCAGATCAACGCGCCGCGGCCTTCGTCGGTCGGATCGGCCATGACCTGTTCGATCTCAACAAACTGCCGGCTCCGCTTGCCAATCCACATAAGCTTCCACTGGCCGGCCCGGGTGTAGGAATCATTGGCCGAGTTATACAGGAAATGGCGGTCCTGCTTGTCCTTGATGTTGACGTCGCCGACTCCCGCGGCGAAGCCGCGGCTCGATCCGCCCGACATCTTGCCGGCGATGCCAAGCTGCACCCACGGCGACGGCCTGCGCGGCAATTCGTCGAGCAGGATACGGGCGTCGTCCGCGTTGAAGGTGGTGTCGGAGTCGTAGATCAGCCGGTCGACGGTAGCTGCGATGAGGAAGCGGTCTGGCATCGGTGTTTCGCGTTCGGTCGGGTCTTGGGGTTGCCACGAACGGGTCGCATGCTGCAAGCGCCATCTGGTACTTAACATAATATGCATTATGCGGTATTCGGCTGACGCAATGTCGAGAGGATACTCCCCGGCTTTCGGGGTCCCGGGACTGGCGTCAGCGCGGTGCAATCGATGACCAAGGACGTCCGCGGCACGCTGCCCTCTCACCACCTTGCCGAAACGGGCCACTCAGTAGTGCACGGCAATGTCAGTTTGTCATCGCGATTATCAGTCCGCATTGTGGCACCAGGCGATCCTGGTTGCCCGAACATGAACCGGCAAGGTTATGGCACATGAGCGCGGACAGTCCTTCCTTGCCCCTGGCGGGACCGGCGGCCATCAACATCACAGCCGCCCTGCCGCTCTTTCCCCGGAGGCATCCGCCGCCCCTGAAGCCACGCAGCATCGTGGTGATCAATACCAGTGGCGCCCCGGTCACCATCCCGCGAATCGACTGCGACTCGGTGCAAGAGACGCAATCAGGCGTTGTCGCGGACGGTATGCTGGAAGCCGCGGCCACGACCGCGACGCTCGCCGCCGGCGAGTCCACGACGATCGTGATTTCCGGACATCTTCCGTCCCGTGCCGGGGCCTATGTCGCCAATCTCCGAATCCGGACGGAAGCCGAACCGGCGCTCGTTTTGCCCATTGCCATGCAGGTCGCGGCCAGTCCGGCCCGGGGCATCCTCTGCATGCTGCTTGGCCTGGCCTTCGTCGCCATCATCAACATGCTGCAAGGCGAAAGCGACGTCCGCGCGCGGCTGGCCAGTGTGAACCAGTTTGGTCAGGACACCAGGGAGTGGCTCGATCGTAATCCACAGCCGGCCAGCGCGGCGGGCGATGTCGAGGCGTTGGAACGTGACGTCCAGCGTGCGCGCGATTTTCTGAGCGGCCCCCGGCCCCGTTCGTTTACCGACTGGCGCATCGCCAGGGCGCAGGAGCCGCAGCGCGCCGCGGAGGAGACCCTGAAAGCGATCAAGGACGCCACTCTGGAACGCACCAGGACGACTCACCGCCCTCCTGATGAGGCCGAAGTCGCCGAACTCGACGATCAATGGAGCGATTTCCGGAGGCGTACTCACGCCGCCATCGATTATGAGGAAAGGCTGCCAGGGCAAACCGCAAACAACCTCGCTGGCCGGCTGGCCGGATTCTTGAGCGGCTTCAAGACAAGCTATCTGGATTTGACCGCACAGGTGGAATTGGGGGCGCTGGGCACGCAGATCGCGCTGGTCGACCTCACGCTATCGGCTGGACAGCCCGTTCAAGCCCGCCAGCAGGCGATCGAGGCGCGGCGCTGGCTGGAGCGTGCCGCCGCCGAGGTGAACCAGCGGCTGCGCATGGTCGCGAACTACCAACTGATGGCGAGTTTCCTGCTGGACGAGGATGCGCGCATTCGGGATCGGCTAGCCGATCCCGGCCTGCCGGACGATAAGCGACAGGCCATCGCCAACGATCTGGACGCCGCGACCAGTGGCATTTCGGCCGCCACCTCCTTGCTCGAGTTAAAAAACGACTATGTGCGGCTGCTGGAGGTGGGCATCAGCCTGCTGCGGTTGCGCAGCCAGATCATGGTTGCCGATGTGCAGGCAGCCGTGCAGCGCGCCGATGCTGAAGCCGACGATGCGCCGGTCAGCCGGGCCATGTCCGAGGACCCGCCAAAGCCGAGCGATCCAACCGCCGTCAAGATCGCTTTCGCTCGCCGCGTGCTGGCGTCCTGGACCGGTCCGCTGGCAACGGTGGATCCGGCCACGCGGGCCGATATGCAGGCACGCATCTCCGAGATCGACGCCGTATTGGAACGCGGCGAGCTGAAAGCGACGTCGCCGCTTTTTAAAGGGCTCATGCAGGCCTGGACCGACTATGGACTGCGTCATATCAGCGAGGCCGCGCATGCCGCCGCTGCGGCGTATTGCCGGGTTGAAGCCGAGGATCTTCGACGCCGCCTGACACGCATGGAAGCCAACCTCCGGCTCGTGCGGGACAATGATGCGCTGCCGGCGTGGGAGGCCAAGGTGAACCAGATTGCCGTGCGGGCTTCGGCAATTCCAGACGGCGATTGCATCGCGCAGGACATTCGCCGAAAGGCAGATAGTTTCGATCTGGAGACTTTTTCCGGCTCGCCGATGCTGGCGTTGCAGTGGGAAGCCAATGCACTGAGCCGGACGATCTTCACCGCGAGTCTTGCCGACGCGCCAATCGGTACCGGGGATCGGCTGAAAGCGGCTGAGCTGTCCGGTGTCGCCGAGGCGATCGACCTGGCGCGCGCATCGGCAGCGGGGCAGCGTTCGTTGAGCCTGCGGCTGCTGACACCGACCGATTTGTACGTCGGTCGCCCCATCCAGATTCAGGTGGAGGGGTTGGCACAGAACTGGGGCGCGGGTGTGCGGATCGGGCTCGACTTTGGCGATCACACCGCGCCCGCCATCAAGTCGGCCGAGGATGCACTGAAGCAACCCTTCGTCCACACCTACAGCGCGCCGCTGCCAGTCCACACACACGTCATTGCGGCGTCCGAGTTTCAGAACGGCAGCCTGAACGTGACGGGCGACCGGCTGGGCAGCGGCGAGTTGTCGTTCGATATCGGCATCTCGCCGGTTTCGACCGCACTGGATGTGGCCAACGCGTTCTTCAATGCCCGGTTCGGCGTGGCCTTGGCGATTGCTCTGCTGGTGTATTTCTGGCAGTTCTGGACGAAAGAAAAGACCTTTGGCAGCGGGTCGCTGGATTACCTCAAGGCGTTCGCCCTGGGCGTGGCGGCCGAGGCGGCGGTCGCGAACTTGCCTGAGGTGCTGGCGAATCTGGCCAAGGGTTGAGGCATAACCCGCCGTTTGAGGTTATCCCGTCTCGGCCGGCGGATAGGTGATCGCGACGATCTCCAGCACCTCCGGGCCGCGTGGAGTCCGCACCACCACCTCGTCTCCGCGCCGTGCTCGCAGCATCGCCAGTGCCACCGGGGAGCCGATACTGATCGTCCCTGCCCCCATATCGGCCTCGTCAACCCCGACAATCGTTACGGTGACTTCGGCATCGCGCTCGGTCGCATAGGTAACGGTGGCGCCGAAGAACACCCGGTCGCGCTGGGTCTGGGCCGCCGGATCGACGACCTCGGCATGCGCCAGCCGGTTGGTCAGGAATCGCAGGCGGCGGTCGATCTCCCGCAGCCGGCGCTTGCCTTCCTTGTAATCGGCGTTTTCGCTGCGATCGCCGTTGCCGGCCGCCCAGGACACGATCTCCACCACCCGGTGCCGATCGGCGCGCAGGGCGTCGAACTCCGCCTTCAGCCGATGGCGGCCGTTCGGGGTCATGTAGAATTTGCCGCCCGGCAGCCGGGGCGGCCCGTCATCGTCATCGTCGTCCATGGATAACCTTTTTCCGCCGGGCGGCTCCGGCTGGCTTTATGAAGACGTCCCGAGCCGGTGGCGGCGTTGTCCGCCCCGGTGTAACCATCCTCCTGTATCCGGCCGGCACGCCTTTGTCCCGGACTACGCGATATGCCATCGTCCGCACTGTGCAGGCACCATGCTAACCGACCAGCAGAGGCGCTTCCTGGATAACGCCCGCGTTGCCCATCTGGCGACAGCGGATCGTCACGCCGCGCCGCACCTTGTCCCGGTCTGTTTCTGCATTGACGGCCTGTCGCTCTACATCACCGTGGACGAGAAGCCGAAGCGGTCCGGCATCCCGCTGAAGCGGCTGCGCAATATCCAGGAAAACCCCGCGGTCGCGGTCACCGCCGATCGGTGGGACGAGGACTGGACCCGCCTCGCCTGGGTCATGCTGCGCGGACAGGCTTGCATCCTGTCCGGCGGCGAGGAGCATGACCGCGCCCAGTCGCTGCTGCGGCTGCGCTATCAGCAATACCGGGGGATGCAACTGGCACCCCTACCGGTCATCGCGGTCCGGATTCGGCGCGTCCTGAGCTGGGGCGCGCTGGATCCCCTGCCCGGTCAGTGACCGATATAGTCCATGCGGCCGCCATCCACCGCCAGCACCTGGCCGGTCACCCAGCCGGCGTCCGGCGAGGCGAAGAACGCGACCGCATTGGCGATGTCGTCCGGCGCACCTACCCGTCCCGTCATCGCCAGGCCGCCGATTTTCTGCGCCCGCTCCTTCCAGGCGTCCTCGCCGGCGTTGGCCTGCGTCATCTCGGTCTCCACGAAGCCCGGGGCGACGGCATTGACGGTGATGCCATGCGCGCCGAGTTCCATGGCGAAGCGCAGGGTCAGGATCTGCGCCTCCGCCTTGGTGGCGGCGTAGAAGGCGTTGCCGGGCAGCGAGGTGCCGATGGCCGCGATCGAGGTGATGTTGACGATGCGGCCGTACTTCTGGCGGCGCATATCGGTCATGACGGCGCGCGTGGTGTGGATGACGCCATCGACGTTCACCTGCCGCATGCGTTCCAGCTTTTCCGCGTCATAGTTGTCCAGCGTGCCTTTGTGCGAGATGCCAGCGTTGTTCACCAGGATCGTCACCGGCCCGAAAGTCGCCGACACCCGGTCCACCATGCCTTCCACCGCCGCATCGTCCGAGACGTCCGCGGCCACGGCGATCGCCCGGCCGCCGTCGGCGGTGATATCGGCCACAAGCGATTCCGCGGCTTCGCCCCGAGAGACGAAATTGACGCAGACCGAGGCGCCCTCCCGCGCCAGGCGACGTGCGATGGCTCGCCCTATGCCCCTGCCACCGCCCGTCACCAGCGCCACCTGATCGCGCCAATCCGCCATGCAAACCTCCAGTTCCAAAACTGTTCGCGTTGAAATAGATTACCCCAAGACAACAGCCGGCGCGGTCACAAGACCCGGACCGGCACGAATCTCGGCCGCGATTTGACCCCGGCCAGCCGTCCCGGGACGCGGCGTGTCAGCCGCATCAAGCAGGACGGCAACCGGGCCGGACACTTCATCACTCCGCCACCAAGGCCCCCACACCGGGGCATAAAGTAGAATATCCGGGCATGGTGCGACATTGTTGCCCGTCTCTTATCAAACGATCGCGAACGCCATGGTCAGCTTCAGGATGACACCACACCGGACCGGCGGCATCATCATCATCTGCAACCTCTTTCACAATCGCGTCGATCCCGCCCCTGCCGCGTTGCCGGACCCTTGCGGCCGATGCTGTCCGTTTCGCCAGCGCCGTCAATTGACAGCACGCGCGCGGTGCCACTACCGCATCGGCATGGATTGGAGGATGGATTGAACGCGATCACTGCCACGCAACGGATTGCCGCGCCCCTGCCGCTTTTGCCTGTTGCGGTCATTCAGCCGTTGCCGGGAATCGGCGACATGGTCTGGCACCTGCCGCATATTCGCGCCATCGCGGCTTACGCGGGGGTGCCGGTGACGGTGGTCGCCAAGCCGCGCTCGCTGGCGGACCAGCTTCTCGCGGACGATCCGGCGGTGGCCGGGATATTCTGGATCGACCTCAACCCGAAAGGACGCCGCGGCGCGCATGACGGCATCCGCGGTTTCTTTCGCCTGGTGCGCAAGCTGCGGGCCCACCGGTTCGGCTCGGTCATCATGCTGCACCACAGCGAGACCATCGCCGCCGCCGCCCTGCTTGCCGGCATCGCCGATCGGCGTGGCTATGGTTTCGGTATGCAACGGCTGTTCCTCAACCGGGGGCCGTTCCTGCCGCGCGCGGTGGCCCGGCTGCACCAGCATACCAGGGCAACCCGCTATCTCCAGGCCGCCGGCATTCCGCTGCCGTCCGAGGAGCCTTCCATCAGCGTTCCGGCGGTGGCGCGCATCGAAGCGCGGGCCCGGCTGCGGGACAGCGATACACCGTTTGTCGCCGTCGGCATCGCCAGCAGCGAGGTGATCAAGCAATGGGGTCCGCAACGTTTCGCCGCCCTGGTCGCAACATTGCTGGATCACGGCTGGCCGATGGTTGTCCTGCTCGGCGGGCCGGACGAGGGCCGTTCGGCCGCGGATATCACCGCCGCTTTGGGCACGCGCGCGGGACGCGTAAGACTGGCCCTGGGGTGGCACCTGAGAGACGTGCAGGGGGTGCTGGCGGAGGCTGCCTTCTATGTCGGCAACGACACCGGCGTGATGAACATTGCCGCCGCCATCGGCATACGAACCTATGCACTGTTCGGCACAACCCCGCCGTTTCACCACGCCAGCCAGATCGTTGCGATTTGCTCGCCCGCCACCGGGGTACGTGACGGCATGGACCGCCTGACCCTGGATGCGGTGGTTGACGTCATCCGTGCTGACCGGGGGAGTCTGTCTCCGCCGGTTGGGGCAGCCTAGCGGAACCGGTTACGCAAAGCGTCCCAGTCCCGGCCGCCGGCGCGGTCGAACACGTCGCGGACCGTCATCCCGCCGGGCGGCGGCGGGTAGGCGCCGGTTTCCTGCAGCGCCGCCAGGGCATCGTCGCAGGCGCCGATGCTCGCCTTCAGCAGCAACGCCGGCACGATCGCCAGCTTGAAGCCGAGCGCGGCGGCCTGTTGCAAATCCAGCATCGGCGTCTTGCCGCCCCACACCACGTTCAGCAGGCACGGACCGTGCACCCGCTTCGGCACCGCGGCGAGTTCCTCCGGCGTCTGCGGCGCTTCGACAAAGGCCATGTCGGCGCCGTTCGCGAGCGCCTCGTTGGCGCGGGAGATGGCTTCGTCGAAGCCGGCGACGGCGCGGGAATCGGTGCGGGCGATGATCAGGAAATCCGGATCGCGGCGGGCAGCGGCGGCAGCGCGGATCTTGGCGATCCAGTCCTCGCGCGGGACGATCTGCTTGTCGTCGAGATGGCCGCAGCGCTTGGGGGAGACCTGGTCCTCGATATGGATGGCCGCGACCCCGGCCTGTTCATAGTCGCGCACGGTGCGGACGGTGTTGAGTTCGTTGCCGTAGCCGGTGTCGGCGTCGGCGATCAGCGGGATGTCCACGGCGCGGGCCATGCGGGCGGCGTTGGCGACCATTTCGGTGGCAGTCAGCAGGCCGAAATCCGGGTAGCCATGCGCGACGGAGGTTCCGGCGCCGGTCATGTAGACCGCCGGGAACCCGGCCTGCGCCACCAGCATCGCGGTCAGGCCGTCATAGGCGCCGGGGGCGATGACCATGCCGGGTTCGCGCAGTGCTGCCCGAAGTTTGGCCGCTTGGGTCATTGTCGGTTCCTCCTTTCGCAACCGCTGAACGGATAGAAGCTGTCAGCGCATTGCGTTATGGGATGTGGCGGCTGTTCCGGTGCGCCTTCGATGCGGGACAACCCGGCGCCCGGTTCGCGGCGCGGCAGAAGAAGCAAGGCGTAACACAGATTTTAAGGGATTTAAGGCACAGATTTCCACCGATGCGGTCCCGGCCGGAGAAGCGCCCGACCAGCCGGTGGTCCGACCGCGAGACACGGCGTTCGACCAATCAGTGAATTCCGTGCCCTTGATCTCTTTGAATCCGTGTTACACCTTGCTTTAGTTCCGCACGCGATCGAACAACGTAGTCGCTTAACTGGTTCGACAATCAGATTGATTGCAAACCCTCGCAGAAGATCTGGATCCTCTTCAAGCCCTCCAGCAGCTCGTCATCCGCCGTCGCGGTGCTGATGCGCAGGAACGGGCTCATGTGATAGGCCGCGCCGTGCACGGTCGCGACATACTGCTCCTCCAGCAGGGCCAGGCAGACATCCTCGTCATTGTTCAGCCGGCGTCCGCCCGCCGTGGTCTTGCCGAGGCAGCCGGCGACGTTCGGGAAAACGTAGAACGCGCCCTCCGGCCTGTGGCAACTGATCCCCTTCGCGGCGTTCAGCATCTCCACCGCCAGATCTCGGCGCCGCTTATAGGCGACCACCTGCAGTTCCACGCCGTCGCGCGGCCCATCCAGAGCGGCCGCGGCGGCCGCCTGCCCGACGGTGGACACGCCGGCCGTCGCCTGGCCCTGCATCACCGTCATCGCCTTGATCAGCGGCTTCGGGCCGCCAGCGAAGCCGATGCGCCAGCCGGTCATGGCGTAGGTTTTCGAAACGCCGGTGATGGTCAGCGTCCGGTCCTTCAGGTCCGGCGCGACTTCCGCGAACGTCGTGGCCTTGAAGCCGTCAAACACCAGGTGTTCATACATGTCGTCCGACAGGATCCAGACATGCGGATGCTTGCGCATCACCGCGGCGATCGCGGCGATCTCCTCAGCCGAGCAGCAGGCGCCGGTCGGGTTGTTGGGATTGTTCAGAATCAGCCATTTGGTGCGCGGCGTGATGGCAGCGTCGATGTCCTCCGGGCGCGGCTTGAAGCCGTTGTTCTGCGGGCAGCTCACCAGCACCGGCACGCCTTCGCACAACTGCACCATCTGGGTGTAGGCGATCCACGACGGCACCGGGATGACCACCTCATCATCAGGATCGACCGTGGCCATGATCGCATTGAAAATGCACTGTTTCCCGCCGTTCGAGATGGTGATCTCGTCCAGCGCATACTCCAGGTTCGAGTCGCGTCTGAACTTCCGCTGGATCGCCTGCTTCAGCGCCCGGGTGCCGTCCTGCGGCGGATACTTGGTGTCGCCGAGCAGGGCGGCCTGATGCGCCGCCTCGATTGCCTGCGGCGGGGAGTCGAAGTTCGGCTCCCCGGTGGTCAGGGTGATCACCGGCTTGCCGGCGGCCTTCAGCTCGCGGGCCTTGATCGTCATCTGCACGCTGGCGGCGAGTTCGACCCGGCTCAGGCGGTGGGCGAAACCGGGCATGTCAATGCAGCTCCCGGCAGAAGCGCTGGATGCGGGTGCAGGCCTCGCGCAGTTCCCCGGTCGCGTTGGCGTAGCTGATGCGGATATAGCCGGGGAAGCAGAACGCCGCGCCGTGCACGGTGGCGACACCTTCCTCCGCCAGCAGGGTCAGCGCGAACGCCTCGTCGTCTTTGATCAGGACACCGCCCTTGCTGGTCTTGCCGATGCAGCCGGCAACCGAGGGGTAGACATAGAACGCGCCGTCCGGGGTGCCGCAGTTCATGCCGGGCGCCTCGTTCAGCATTGACACGACCAGGTCGCGGCGTTCCTCGAACACCCGGCGCATCGCTTCGACCGACTCCTGCGGGCCGGTCAGCGCCTCGATCGCGGCTGCCTGGGCGATGGAGTTGGGGTTGGACGTGGATTGGCTTTGCAACTTGTCCATCGCCTTGATCAGCGCCACCGGGCCGCCGGCGAAACCGATGCGCCAACCGGTCATGGCGTAGGCTTTCGAGACCCCGTGCACCGTGAGGGTGCGGTCCTTCAGCCGAGGCTCCACCGCGACGACGGTGGCTGCCTTGAAGCCGTCATAGACCAGGCTGTCGTAGATATCGTCGGTCAGCACCCAGACATGCGGATGGCGCAGCAGCACGTCGGTGATGGCTTTCAGTTCCTCGGCGCTGTAGGCGGCGCCGGTCGGGTTGGACGGGTTATTCAGCATGAACCAGCGGGTTTTCGGCGTGATCGCGGCTTCCAGGTCCTCCGGCCGCAGCTTGAAGCCGGTGTTCTGGCCGCAGGGCACCAGCACGGGCTTGCCGTCGGCCAGGGTGACGATGTCGGGGTAGCTGACCCAGCAGGGGCTGGGGATGATCACCTCGTGGCCGGCATTCAGGGTGGCGACCATGGCGTTGAACAGCACCTGCTTGGCGCCGGTGGAGACGATGATCTCCTCCGGCGTGTAGTCGATGCCGCTGTCGCGCCGGAATTTCTCCGCCACCGCCTGGCGCAGCGCCCTTGTGCCGGAGACGTCGGTGTATTTCGTCTCGCCGTTCTGCAGCGCGCGGATCGCCGCGTCCTTGATGTTCTGCGGGGTGTCGAAGTCCGGCTCGCCCTGCGACAGGCTGATGACGTTCTTGCCCTCGGCGATCATGCGGCGCGCCACGGTCGAGATCGCGATGGTCAGGCTGGGCTGGATGCGGTCGAGGCGTTCGGCGGTCAGGGACATGGTCGTTTCCGGACGGGGGCTGAGAAAGCGCGGGAAACTATCCAAGCGTTGACAAGGCGGCAACCGTTGGTTCGGCTACGGTTCGCGTGGCTGGACTGCGCTGGCGGAGCGCCGCCGGCCGATCATTCGAGAGGGAGGACAACGATGCTCTATGAACTGCGGATCTACGAAGCCGTGCCCGGGCGCCTGCCGGATCTGAACAAGCGCTTCAGCACGATCACGCTGAAAATCTGGGAAAAGCACGGCATCCGCCAGGCCGGGTTCTGGACCACGGTCATCGGCGAGTCGAACCAGGCGCTGTATTACATGGTGGCCTGGGACTCGCTGGCCGAGCGCGAGACGAAGTGGAATGCGTTCATGGCCGATGCGGAATGGCAGGCGGCGCGGGCGGAGACCGAGGCGAACGGGCCGATTGTTGCCAAGGTGACAAATTACATCCTGGGTCCAACGCCCTATTCCGCGGTCCAGTAAAGCGAAACCGGGCGGGTCTGAGACCGCCCGGGCCGGACGCCGGGACCGGTTGGCGCGTCAGGGCTTTGGTGGTGCAGCCGGCGGGGTTGTTATTTCGCCGGTCTGTGAAGGGTCCTTGCCGGGCGGTTCGGCGGTAAAAGCCTCGCTCGCGGCCTGAGCGGCGCGGGCGATCCGGTTGCCGGTGTCGGTGGCGGTTTCAGCCAGCGTGCTGGCGCCTTCGGCAATCGATTTGCCAATCTGTGTTTCGCGTAGCGCCTCGACGGCCTCCGTCGCCGTCTCGGTGACCCGCCCGGCCACGCTGGACGCGGTGTCGGTGACGGTCTTGACCGCGCTGTCGAAGGACTCCGGCGCGACGGAGCGCACGCTCTCGACCGCGCTGCTAGCCGCTTCGCCGACGGTGGTGGCGGCCTTTTCGGCAACCTCCTTCGCCGTTTCGAGTGCGTCCTGAGCCAATTTCTTCAGCGATTCTAATGCCATTTTGCTGCTCCATGGACATGGTAGCCGTTATGCGCGGTGGCAGCCCGAGCCGCCGCGGTTTCCTGTCATGCCGGTGCCGGTCGCACGCCGGGTTCAAACCCGGGCGAATGCACGGGCGTGGTGTGGCACGCCCGGCCCGGCAGTGAAATCCGCTTGCGGATGGGTTTCGTCATTAGCCGATCAAATCCTCACGATCTCATTCCGGTTGGTTTTCACGCGACCGTCCCGGGTTGGTTCGGGGCCATCGCGAAATCCGGTGGACGGAAACGAGATCTTCGCCGTGCCATCGGGGTCCAGGGGCTGGAGGCGGTTTATTCAGCCACACAGGTCAGCAGGTTCTTATCGATACAATAATAGACGCCAGCGCCGGCATACGGTTGCGCGCCAAGCGTCCACGCCTTTCAGCAGGCGCCTGAAACCCGTGATCGGAACCGGGAGGCAGCCGCCCCGTTACCCTCGCCATGCAATGGCCCGGCTTCCGCGACTGGTTGTTCGCCACCAAGACCTTCGCCGCGGCCATGCTCGCCCTCTACATCGCCTTGTCCCTCGGGCTCGACCGCCCGTATTGGGCCATGGCTTCGGCCTACATCGCCGGCCAGCCGCTATCGGGAGCCACCCGCTCGAAAGCCGTCTTCCGCCTGTTGGGCACCGTCATCGGCGCCGCCGCCGCGGTCATCCTGGTCCCGCCGCTGTCCAACGCGCCGGAGCTGCTGTCGCTGGCCCTCGCCCTCTGGGTCGCCGGATGCCTCTATCTGTCGCTGCTCGACCGCACCCCGCGCAGCTACGCCTGCATGCTGGCCGGCTATACCGCGGCGATCATCGGCTTCCCCTCGGTCGCCGCCCCGGACGCGATCTTCGAAACCGCACTGACCCGGCTTGAGGAAATCGCCATCGGCGTCAGCCTCGCCAGCCTGGTCGCCACCGTCGTCTTCCCCCGTCCCGTCGGCGCCGCCCTGGCCAACCGCATCGACGCCTGGCTGACGAACGCGCGGGACTGGAGCTGCGAGGCGATAGCCGGGGAAGGCGATCCGCAGCGCAGCGCCCGCCGCCTCGCCGCCGATGCGGTGGAGATCAACCTGCTGGCCAGCCAGCTCGCCTACGACGCGCTCGGCTGGCAAACCCGCCAGTTCGGGCTGTTGCGGGCGCGCATGGTCATGCTGCTGCCGGTGCTGGCCTCCATCGCCGACAGGGTCACGGCGCTCGGCGAGGCGATGCCGCCCGCCATGACCCGCCTGGCCGGGGATGTCGGGGAATGGGTGTCCGCGCCGTGGCAGCCCGTGGACGCGCTGCTCGACCGCATCGACACGATGGAGGCATGGCTGGCGCCGCGCTCCGACTGGACCGCGCTGCTGCTGACCAGCCTGACGCTGCGGCTGCGCGACCTGACCCGGATCATGCACGACTGCTCGCTGTTGCGCCGGCAGATGAGCAGCGCCGTGCCGCTGCCGCAGACCCAGCTGCTGTTCGCCCCCGACGCCACCGCGGCCAGCGCCTGGCACCGCGACCACGGCATGGCGCTGCTCTCGGCGGTGGCGTGCGGCGTGGCGATTGTGCTGTGCTGCACAGCCTGGATCGCCGCCGCCTGGCCGCAGGGAGCGGTCGCGGCGGAGCTGGTCGCCGTTGCCTGCAGCTTCTTCGCCGCGCAGGACGATCCGGTGCCGGCGATCATGACCTTTCTCGCCTGGTCCGCCGCGGCGGTGGTCGTCGATGGCGTGCTGCTGTTCGGCGTGCTGCCGCATGCCTCCAGCTTCGAGACACTGATGCTGGCGCTGGCCCCGCCCTATCTGCTGGGCGGAGTGCTGGTCTCGATGCCGGCCACCGCCAACGGCGGCCGCGCTTTCACCGCCAACGGCGCGACGTTGCTGGCGCTGCAGGATGCCTACGCCGCCGATTTCCCGACCTTCGTCAACTCCGCTCTGGCGTTCCTGCTGGCCCTGGTCATCGCCGCCACCGTGACGCGGCTGATCCGCTCCGTCGGCGCCGGATTCGGGGTGCGGCGGCTGATGCGGGTGATCCGGCTGGAGCTGGCCGTCGCGGCCGAGCGGCGCGGTGGCCACGACCGCGCCCGCTATGCCGGGCTGATGCTCGACCGTCTCGGCCTTATCGGCGCGCGGCTGGCGGAGGCGCAGGAGGCGCCGGAGCGCGCTTTGGCCGACATCCGCGTCGGCCTGAACATCATCGACCTGCGGCGGGCGCGCCATAGCGTGACCGCGCCGGTACGGCAGCGGATCGACACCATGCTGGACGCCCTGGCGGCCTACTACCGCCGTGGCAGCCGCCCGGATATGTCCAAGGGGGCAGTGCTGCCGGCGATCGATGCCGCGCTGGACGCCGTGGCCGCGGCCGGACCGGACTCCGATCGGCCGGACGCGCTGCTCGGTCTGGTTGGCGTTCGCCGCGGCCTGTTCCCCGACGCCCCACCGGCGGGGGCGTGATGTCAGCGCCCTTTCCCCGTCGGCTCGGGCCAGCAGCGATGATGAGAGTCCATGAGGCGGCGCTGCCGTGTCCCCCCGTCATGGCCGGCGAAGGCCCGCCATCCGCGCCTTGGGCTGCGGCGGCAAAAGGCGTGGATGGCGGCCTCGGTCCGCATGACGAGGGTGGGGTCGCACCCGCATGAGAAGCGAACTCAACCTGTTCGGCGTGTTCGTGCCAGGACTGCTATGCGCCGGGCTGATCGCGATCTCCGTCAACGCCGTGCTGCGCCGGACTCTGGCGCGATTCGGCTTCTACCGGTTCGTCTGGCACCGCGCATTGTTCGACGTGGCGCTGTTCGTCATGGTGCTCGGCGCGGTCGTCTGGATCTCGGCCGAGGCGGGCTGGCAATGAGGCGGTTCCCCCTCGCCACCCGCGTCGCGAAGACGCTGGCGGCGGTGCTTGTTGCCGTCGTTATCGGCTGGCGGCTGTGGATTTACTACGAAGTCGCGCCCTGGACCCGCGACGCCCGGGTCAGTGCCGACATCGTCGGGGTCACGCCGGACGTCTCCGGCCTGGTCAGTGAGGTCCACGTCCGCGACAACCAGCCCGTCCATCGCGGCGACCTGCTGTTCGTCGTCGATCCAGCCCGCTTCGAGCTGGCGCTGCGCCAGGCGCAGGCGGTGGTCGCCAGCCGCGAAGCGACGCTGCAGCAGGCGGTGCGCGACTTCAACCGCTACAGCGCGCTGACCACCACGGAGGTGAGCCGCCAGCAGGTCGAGCAGGCGCAGGCGACGGAACAGATCGCCGCCGCCGGGTTTCAGCAGGCGGTCGCCGACAAGGACCTGGCGCAACTGAACCTCGACCGCTCCCGCGTCATCGCACCGGTCAACGGCATCATCAGCAATTTTGGCCTGCGTCCGGGCGACTACGTCACCGCAGGGCACCCCGTCACCGCGCTGGTCGATACCGACTCGCTGCGCATTGACGCCTATTTTGAAGAGACCCGCCTGCCCCGCATCCATATCGGCGACCGCGTCGGCATTCGCCTGATGGGCGTGCCCGCGCGGCTGACCGGACACGTGGACAGTATCGCCGGGGGCATCGAGGACCGCGAGCGGCAGTCCGGCGCCAACCTGCTGGCCAACGTCAACCCCACCTTCGACTGGGTGCGGCTGGCGCAGCGCATCCCGGTGCGTATCGCGCTGGACGGCGTCCCGCCCGACGTGCGGGTGATCCCGGGACGCACCGCGACCGTCGAAGTGATCGGAGCTGCCCGGTAAAACCCGGCTCTTCCGTTTCGCGTGAGCGGTGCTATGAACCGCGACATGAACACCACCGGACCCACGCCGCTGCGTGCCGGCACCCGCGGCTCTCCGCTCGCGCTGGTGCAAACCCGCACTTTCCTCCGCCTGCTCGCCGGCATTCCCGGCGCTCCGCCCGGCGTCGAGGTCATCATCAGCGTCACCGGCGATGCGGTGCTGGACCGTCCGCTCGCCGAAATCGGCGGCAAGGGGCTGTTCGCCAAGGAAATCCACGAGGCGCTGCTCGACGGCCGCGTCGATGTCGCGGTGCATTCCTGCAAGGACCTGGAAACCGAGCTGCCGCCCGGCATCGTGCTGGCCTGCGTGCTGAAGCGGGAAGACCCGCGCGACGCCCTGATCCTGGGTCCCGACTGCAAGTTCCCGCACCCCTCCGATCCCTACTCAGCCCTGCCCAACGGCGCATTGATCGGCACATCCTCGGTCCGGCGGCAGGCGCAGTTGCTGTATGCCCGGCCCGACCTGAAGGTCGCCTCGATCCGCGGCAACGTGCAGACCCGGCTGCGCAAGCTGAGCGAAGGCGAGTGCCAGGCCAGCTTGCTCGCCCTGGCCGGATTGAACCGGCTGGAGATGGAGGTCCCCGGCACGGTGGCGCTGGACCCGGAATTGATGGTGCCCTCCTCCGCGCAGGGGATCGTCGGAATCACGGCGCGCGCTGACGATACCGAGGTGCTGGAGCTGCTGGCGAAGATCGAGGACGCGCCAGCGCGGGTGGCCGCCGAGGCTGAGCGTGCTCTGCTGGGTGAGCTGGACGGGTCGTGCCGCACGCCGATCGGCGGGCATCTGCGCATCCAGGCGGATGGCAGCGTGGTGGTGACCGGGCTGGTGGCGCGGGCCGACGGGTCGTTCCTGTTGAAGCGTTCCCTGTCCGGCGCGCCGGAGGATGCCGCGCTGATCGGGCGCGAACTTGGCCTCAGCCTGCGGGCGGATTCGCCGGGCGACCTGTTCGGCTGAGGGCGGGCGGAACTTCCGGAGGGGTGAGGGCGTTTCGGCCGCTCACACTTCGGAGGCTACGGATTATGAAGACCCTGATGATCGCCGCTGCCATGGGTATGGTGCTTGCGGCGGGACAGGCCGAGGCCAAAGGATGCCTCAAGGGAGCCGCTGTCGGCGGCCTGGCCGGGCACATGGCGCATCACGGGGTGCTGGGCGCCGTCGGCGGATGCGCTGTCGGGCACCATATGGCGTCGAAGCAGCAACAGCAGCAGACCGAGCAGCAGCACGATTGATACCTGGTCGTGCCGTGGCGGTGGTTATTTCTTGCGCGGCCTGGCTTGGACGGCGCCGGGTGGCGGAGGGACACTCCGCCGGTTCCGGTTTGGTTTAACAAAGGCTTTTCGACGCAGAGTTCGCAGAGCGGGGCGCAGAGTGCGCAGAGTAATATTTCAAATTTATACCAACCGGCATTGACTTTGACCCATAGGCGCGGTCGCCCCCACCGTCATGGCGGGCGAAGGCCGGCCATCCATAGCCTTTGTTTGCACGCACACCAAGGCGTGGATGCCGACCTCCGTCGGCACGACGAGGCGGCGGCGGGAGAGTCAATGTCATCGCCAGTTGGTATTACATATTACATTGCTCCTTTACACTTTACACTACCGCACCGTAGCAGGTCTGTAGAAAAGTATCTCTGCGCACTCTGCGCCCCGCTCTGCGAACTCTGCGCCGAAACGCGGACTTTGCCCGGACACAGGCGTCGAGACTGAACCCCCGGAGAACCGATATCCCCTATTTCGCATCGGCGGGCACCGTGCAACCACGGCTTTACCGGCCACTCCCCAGACGCCGGTAAGCCGATCGGCTGACGTACCCCTTCTTCGGACCCCGCACCACATAGGTCATGGTAAAGAAATCGGCGTTCTCCAGCCGGAACATCGCCTCATATGTATCCAGCCGGCACAAATGCCGATCGGCTGACACGATTGGAAAATTAACCGTGTCATCGGCCGGCAGGCTGATGTCGATGAACTGCTTTCCGCGGCTCAATCCTTCGGCGAAGCTGATCTCGATATCGCCGTTGCGCAGTGCATAGACATAGCTGTTATCGCCGTTCAATTCGGTCCCGTTGTCCAGCACCAGCCGGCCGCTTTCCCGATACAGCAGGCTGCCGGCGGAACGCGGCGTAAAGCTGGCGTTGCCCTTGAAATGGCCGCCCGGTTCGATCCGCCGTTCAATTGACCAATGCCCGCGCAGCAGGTCCAGCACCCGCCGCCCCGGACCCGCGGGCCTCGCCTCAGGCGGATCATCCAGGATCGGCGCCGGGGTAGCGGCGATCAGAGCGTGTGCCAATTCGGGCCTCGCGTAAGGTCCGCTCAACCGGAACTGCGCCGGCACCAGCGGACCCTGCGTCACCCGCGGCAGCAGCGGATCGTCAGCCGGCAGCTCGGGAAAGACGCCTGCTTCCCGCGCCAGGCTGTCGGCCATCGCGACGAAATCCGCGTGCGGGAATTGCGGCCTTGGCTGCTGCTCGCGCAGTTCCCGTTCCTCGGCGATCCCGGCCAGCATCGCGGCCCGGTCGGGCATCGGCAGTTCCCCTGCCAGGATCCGTGCCAGCCAGCGCGCCTGCAGTTCCATCACCGGAACGTAGGGGCCGCGGTAGTGGCCAACGAAGGCCAGCCCCGGCAGGTCGGGATGAAACATCGTCCGGTGCAGCAGCTTCGGTTGCAACCGGTCCGACCCGTCGAAGCCGATCGCATCCAGCACCGCGCGGTCGAGGAAAGGCAGCGACGAGGTGAAGCCGGTGCACAGGATCACCGCATCGAACGCCTGGCGGAGGCCGTCGGCGAAGGCCGCTCCACCGGCATCGAAGTGCAGGCTGCCGGAGCGCTTCACCGCCACCGCTCCGGCCCGCACCAGATCGAGAAAGTCATCGCTGATGATGATCGTCCGCGGCAGCTCACGATCCCGGTCAAACGCCAGTTCCGGGGAGGCCGCCCCCGGGTCGCCGCCGACGCGGCGCAGGAACACGGGCGCATCATGCAGCAGCGGGTTCTCAGCGCGCCGGTTGTAGATGACCAAATCCAGCGGATACGCCGGGCCGCCATCCGTTGCCGGCACCAAACGCGGCACGAACCACATCGGATGCCGCAGCGTCACCGTCACCTGCGCACAGGACGCAAGTTTGGCGGCGATCTCGGTGCCGGAGAACGCGGCTCCCACCACCAGCACGCGTTTGCCGGCGAAGCGGGTGCGCAGATCCGCCGCGGTGTCGCAGTCGGCGGAATGGGCCACCGCGCCGGCAAAATCCGCCAACCCGGGGAAAGGCGGCCGGAACGGCTCCGTCAGGAAGCCGGTGGCGATCACGACATGATCGAACGTCTCGCTGCCGGGACCATCCGCGCCGTGCCAGCCCACCAGCCAGCCTCCGCCCCGGTTCGCCAGCGCCGTATCGACGCGGGCGCCGAATCGCACGCAGCGCAGCAGGCCGAAGGTCTCGGCATAGAGACGCAGATAACCCGCCATGTCGCGGCGGATCGGGAAGACCTCGCTGCCAGCCGGCCAGGCCAGGTCGGAAAAGGCGCAGCTGTAGCGCGAGATGTTGGTGCGGGCGAAATCGGACCAGGCGCCGCGGCCGGGTCCCGCCCACATGCCGAAGGGCTGCTCGGCCGCCTCGAAGACGACTGGCCGCAGTCCGTGTTCGAGCAGCGCCTTCGTCGCGGCAAGGCCCGCGGGACCGGTGCCCAGGACGGCGACCGTTGTCATGGGACGACGCGAAATTTGCCGGGCGAATGGGCGGTCATGCTGAGCCTTGATGTTCGTTCAGGTGCTGACGATATCCGGCCGGACGTTGTTTGTCGTGATCGCGGTCGATGGCGGGGAGCAGGATCAATGCGGATGTGACCTGAAGAACGCCCGGGCCGCGGTGACCAGTTTCTCTTCCGGGCGCTGCTTGCAATAGCTGTCGATCCATCCCCACACGCCGGCTGCGTCCACGCCGTTCAAGGGGTCGTCCGCCACGCTGCCGGCGAAGCCGATGCCGGTGAGGAAGCCGAGCACCCACTGCTCGTCCTGCAAAGCCGGCGGACCGGCGGGGCTCTGGCGGTCGGACGTCCAGGTGGCGCAGGTATCTATCCCGGCACCCACTTCGTGATAGGCGAGGGCTCGCGGGGCCGCCGCCACGGACACCAGCGCCATCGTCAGGAAAACAAGACAGGATTTCATCTGCTTCCAGTATTGCATGACCCCTGCCCTGGCGTCGTCCGCTATTTCGTGCCGATATCGGCCCCGGTTTTCATGACCGGTGCGGTGGCCGGGGCGGGTGCCGCCGCGCCGGCAGGCAAAGCGGTGCCGGAGATCTGGGTGGCCGCCGAGGCGGGTTCGGATGATTCGCCGAAGAGCCAGTAAAAGAACGGCCGATGCCGATCGCTATGGCCGATTGCGGTTTCGGCGGCCTGAGCCTTGTCGGCCGCCGGAATCACCGGACTGAGCGTGCCCTGGGCGGTCGCGTGCACAATCGGACTGATCGCCAGCAATGCGGCGAAGGCGAGGCCGTGTTTCAACATGGATTTTCTCCCGGGCAGGTTATGACCGGTTGGAAAGATAACCTCATGCCACCGCGACGGGCCACCGCGGAGTGGTGTCGTCCGGAACCCGTGATGGTCGCCGCTGCCAAAAGTCAGGGCGGTCGCTAACCGCCCGCCTTGCCCGTATGCAGATGGAACCGCATGTGCTCGGGCACCTCCTGCCCCGCATCGGTGAACGCCTTGCGCAGCGCCCCCATCGCCGGCCCGAATATCCCGGCGCGGTTCTCGCTGCACCATTCGCGTGAGCCGATGGTCGTCTCCAGGCTACCCTGAAACCGGGGCATCACCCAGCGGGCGAACAACTCGTAGCTGCGCAGCGTTTGCTCCCGGTTCGCCCATTCATGCGAGCGGAACAGCACCGCCCCTGCCCCGCCGCCGGTGAAGCCGAGCAGCCGCTCGATCCCCGTAATGATCGTCTCGGGCGAGCCGACGAGCGTTGACCCTGCCGCCAGTCCCTCGGCGAGGGGATTTTCGCTGCGCATCGGCGGCCGGCCGAGCGTCTCGCTGAAGTAGGACAGCGTTTCGATACGCTCACCGTGGCGGACTTCCTGCATCGCCAGTTCATCGGTTTCGGCGCAGTGCATGTTGATCACCAGCCGCCAGTCGTCGCGGTTCAGCGTCTTGCCGTATTTCGCCGCCTCGGCCTCGCCCATCTTCCAGTAGTCGGCCAGCTTGGCGGAGCCGCCCGGCAGCCCGGCGCCCAGGGACAGCAGTCCGACACCGTATTTGCCCGCCGCCAGCACCCCGGCGGGAGTCGTGGCGCTGGCGACCGCGATCGGGAAGCCGCCTTTGGTGTAGGGTTTCAGGTGCAGCCGCGCCTCCCTCAGTTCGAACCAGTCGGTCTTCAAAGTGACCGGTTCCTTGCATTGCAGCAGCGCCATGATCGCGCCGAGCGATTCGTCCATCATGCCGCGCTGCCGCTCGGCGTCGATGCCCATCATGTAGGCGTCGGAAACCAGCGCGCCCGGGCCGCAGCCGAGCATCGCCCGGCCGCGCGTCATATGGTCCAATTGGACAAAACGTTGCGCGACCAGTAAAGGATGGTGATACGGCAGGCTGGTGACGCCTGATCCAAGCATGATGTGCCGGGTTTTCTCCGCCGCCACGCCGATGAAGATCTCCGGGGATGCAATGATCTCCCAGCCGGCGGAATGGTGCTCGCCGATCCAGGCTTCGTCGTAGCCGAGGTGGTCGAGCCATTGGATCAGTTCCAGGTCGCGGCCCAGCGCCAGGGTCGGGTTGTCGCCCACACGGTGGAACGGGGCGAGGAAAATGCCGAAGCGCAGGCCGTCATGGGTCGCCATGCAGATGTCCTTTCCGATGTCCCGCAGGACGGTGGCCGGGGCGGATAGGATGGTCAAGGCTTGGGCGCTTACCCGGGCCGCCTACGCGAACGTGGCGAACACCTCCTCCAGCGCCGTTATCTGGTTCCCCGCGGCCGAGGACGGCACGATCAGTGGATCGCGCACGCCGGCATCCCTCCAGGCCTCTCGCGCCAATCCTCCTGTTGCTTGACCATCAGGCTACCGCGCGGGTGCAGTCGGCACTAATCAGATGCCGGCATTCTTAACAAACCCAACCCAAGCGAGGTTGCCGGCAGGGTCGTTCGGCGGACCGTCGCACCAGGCCAAGGCCATTTGGCGCTGCGCCATCCCGGCCGCGGAGCATAGGACCGGGCGGTCATCGCCGTCCCGGCATGGTAGACTCCATGGCGCATCAGGCTGCCAATGCAGGTCCTGGCCCTGTCATCCCACAGGCGCATCGAGCTGTGCGTGCATCAGGTCCCGATACGTAGGCAGATGATGCTGATAGAACGGATCATCGACGGGCTGGCCGGGAGTCCCCGGCGGGTTGCCGAACACCGGGACCGAATTTCCCGCCAGGGCATAGTTGATGGAACTCGAACTCGGCGCTGTTGGGGCCATGGCGCTCCAGTAGGTGCGATCCATTGCGTTCGGGCCCTTGTTCCAATCCTGCAGCCTTCCCTCCGTAAACTTCTCGTTCTGCCTGGCCGAAATGCTGCGCAGGGCCGGCGTCACGCGCACCGCGTCGGTGAACGTCTTGTAGGCGGCCTTCATCAGCGGCGGGGCCGCGCTGGCATTGATCGCGTTCACCAGGTCTTCGCCAGGCTCGTCGAGAAATTCAATCGACAGCGGCACCTGCGCCACCCAGTCGCAGCTGTTGTTGACCGTGAACGCCGTGCCTCGGCTCCCGGCGACGCGAGCAAAATCCAAGGCGAACTGCCAGTTGCCCGGTTTCGGCTGCGCGAACACATACGATTTCAACGAATATCCACTGCCACGCAGCGCGTATCGGTCAGCGGGGTCGTTGATCGCGTAGTGCAGGAAGGCATGCGTGAGTGTAGCGATCGCAGCGCCCTGACTGTGGCCTGTGATCAGCAGCTTGCTGCCCGCCGGCACGCGGTCGCGCAACGTGCTCAGTATCCCGGTGTCACGGGCAAACATCAGCACCGCCAGCCCGAAGGTAAAGCCGAGATGGGCTTCCGACTTTGCGGCGTCCGCCAGCTTGAATGAGACATAGCCTCCTTTGCCCGCGGCGCTGTCGGCCCACGCCTTGATGACCGCCTGCTGCGCCGAAATCGAGGTTGTCACCAGGTCCTCAAGGATGCTGGACGACTTCTCGATGGTGCCGCGGATCACAATCGCATAGGTGTCCGGCGCGGTGTGGCTCTGCCATAGCCTCCAGGCGTTATCCCACGGCCCGATCACCTGTGCGGGATTCGTCGCTACCGCCGGATACATTGGCGTCCAGTCATCGGCATGCCAAATATAGCCTGGCTCGCCCAGGTTGTTGGCGTTGATGCATAGCTCGAGCAGCGAATAAGCCTCGCTGGTATCGAACCCCTTGGCAAAACGTCCGCTGGTGTCGATCATTTTTGTTACCCCCCAACCGCTGACGCCTCCGCTGCCGCCGGCGCGACAATCGCCGTCAGGTGCGTCCTCCGGCAGCGCCGTCTCCGCCCCATTCACCGTGGCCGCCGCAATCGGGTGACTGAAATGCAGCCAGGAGGCGAACCGGGACGAGCCCCGCACCGGGCCCTCGCAGACTACAGCGGGTGTTGCAACTTTCTGCAACCACAAAAACATGAGTGTGTTGTTGAGAAAATACCCGGCGCGTTGCGAACGCGCGATGCCGCCGTCCGTGCCGCCAGCGACTATGCGCAAGCACCGGGCCATGGCGAGAAACGAACGCCATGGCCCTCAACCGCCTACTTCACCCGGACAAACCGATACGGAAAGAAATTATCCGCCGGCTGCGCCAGATCGACGTTCTTTTTCGCTGCCCAGACGATCACCTGCTGATGCAGCGGGATCGTCGGCGCATCCGCCTGCACGATCCGGATCGTTTCCTGGATCATCCCTGCCCGCTTCGCCGGGTCCGTTTCTACCCCGATCTTCTCGGTCAATTCGTCCAGCGCGGGATTGGAATACCCGCCGTCGTTGATCTCGCCGCGCTTGCCGTTTCGGCTCGCCAACAGCGTGTACAGCACGTTGTGCGCGTCATAAGTCGCCGGAGTCCAGCCCAGCATGTAAAAGTCCGTGTCGTATAAGGGTGCGCCGATCTTGGTGAAGAACTTTGACTTGGTTTGCGCGTTCAGATCGACCTTCACGCCGACGCGCGCCAACATGGAAACGATCGCGGTGCAGATCTGCTCATCCATGACGTAACGATCGTTCGGGCAGTCGAGGCCGATACGAAAGCCGGACGGATAGCCCGCCTCGGCCAGCAACTGCTTCGCCTTCGCCGGGTCCGCCTTCGGCCGCACATCCAGCGCGGCGTCGTAACCGTTCACTCCCGGCCCCCACATCTCCGCCGTCGGGTGCCCCAGCCCAAGCATCACCTTGCTCGCAATGATCGGCTCATCGATCGCCAGGCCCACCGCCTGCCGCACCTTCACATCGCGGAACGGGTTTTTGCCCTTGACGTCGGAACTCGGCAGCTCGTCGCGGCTGACATTGAAGCTGAGGAAGATCGTCCGCAGCTCCGGCGTCTCAAGAATCTTCAGCCCCTCCGTTTGCTTGATCCGGGCGATGTCCTGCGGTGGCACCGAGTAGATCATGTCCACCTCTCCCGACAGCAGCGCCGCGACGCGGGTGGGTGCGGAGGAGATCACGTTGAACTCCACCCGGTCCAGATTGTGCTCCGGCTTGTCCCACCAGCCGTCGTACTTCTCCACCACGGTCTTGCGGTCCGGCTCACGCGAGACCAGCCGGAACGGGCCGGTTCCCATCGCATTGTGCAGCGCGTAGTTGTCGTCCTTGCCGATGAACGCCGGTTCGGTCGAATTATGCGCCTCGCACCAGGCTTTCGACATGATCAGCAGGTTGGTCTGTTCCTGCAGCAGGATCGGGTCCGGCAGGAAGGTCTCGAAATCGACCGTCAGGTCGTCGATCTTGCGCGCTTCCTTCACCACCGATAGCGGTGCCCGCATCGACGAGTTCTTCGACTGGATTCGCTTGACGGTGAACACCACATCGTCGGCGGTGAACGCGGATCCGTCCTGCCACTTCACCCCGGGCCGCAGATGGAAGCGCCAGACGGTCGGGGAGGTCTGTTGCCAGGACACGGCCAGCGCCGGTTCCAGCCCGAGCGAGCGGTTGCGGCGGACCAGCGGCTCATAGATGTTGGCCATGAAGGAAAGCTGCACGGTTTCCTGCCGCGTCATCGGGTCCATGGCGTTGACGTCGCCGTCATTGGCCCAGCGCAGGGTGGCCGCCCCGGCGGGGGATGCGGCCAGAACTGCGATCAAAGCGAAGGCGGATACCCGAAGACGCGACAGCTTCATGGATGGAACCCCGATTGTATGCTGTTAACCTGACCCGACGCACCGAATCTACCGCGTGCCACCCGAACTGAACAGGGAATGTGCGTATGCAGATCAATCCTGAGACCGACATCATAGGCGTCGTCGATGTCCAGCCGACCTTTATGCCCGGCGGAGAACTGCCGGTTTCCGGCGGGGCTGAAATAGTTCCGGTCATCAACGGCCTGCTGACCCGTTTCTCTCACGCGTTTGTGACGCAGGATTGGCACCCGCCGGGCCACACCTCCTTCGCCAGCGCCCACCCCGGCAAGCAGCCCTACGATACGCTGTCGCTGCCCTATGGCGAGCAGGTGCTGTGGCCGGATCACGGCATTGCCGGCACGCCATCCGCTGCCATCCACCCGGAGATCGACCAAAGCCGGGTCGAGGTGGTCATCCGCAAGGGCTTCCACCCCGGCATCGACAGCTACTCGGCGTTCTTCGAGAACGACCATCGGACACCAACGGGGCTGGAGGGATGGCTGCGCCAGCGCGGGTTCGTCCGGGTGTTTCTGTGCGGCCTGGCGACCGACTTCTGCGTCGCCTGGTCAGCGGAGGATGCCGCCCGGCTCGGTTTTGAGGTTGTGGTGATCGAGGACGCGTGCCGCGGCATCGGCTTGCCGGCCGGTGAGGGCCGCACGACGATCGACGCGGCGCGGGATCGCCTGGTCGCGCTGGGCGTAAAGTTCGTGACCAGTTCCGGGCTGCGAATCGGCTGATCGCGCCCTATGTAAGCGAACATGTTTCGTTATCTTGCGATTCTTGTCCTGATACTGCCGGTTCATGCAGTGGCCGCTGAACCTTCGGTGGAGGGACTATGGCTGACGCAGGACCATGACGGCGTTATCGCGGTCGAGCCCTGCGAGAACTCCGGCGGCAAGCTGTGCGCCCGGATCGAGGGGTTCATCCTGGATCATGCAGGCGATCCGACGCCGGTGGACTATCGCGGCGTGTCGCAGTGCCACCTGCCGCTGATCACGGATGCGACGCAGGCCGAGCCGAACCTGTGGAAGGGCCACATCACCAATCCGCGCAACGGCGATGTCTGGAGGGTGGAGCTTTATCCGGAGCGCGACGGCGATCTCGCACTGCGCGGGTATCTCGGCATTCCGCTGCTCGGCCAGACGCAGACCTGGACGCGCTATGACGGCAAGGTACCGGAGGATTGCCGGCTGACGAAGCCGCCCGGCGGGGATGTCGTGACGCGGTAGCGTTGTCTTGACACTGACCGGACCTGTGGTGCGGCGGGCGCACCGCGGAGTGTCAGGGCCAGCCGGCCTGTGACCGGTCGATGCGCGTGTGCCGGAAGATTCAACTGCCTGCTGCCGGGTCCGCAGGATTTGATACGATATCCGATTATCGGGGAATCGACCTGTAAGTCGTTGAAAAGATGGTGCCGGCGCACAGAATCGAACTGTGGACCTACTGATTACGAATCAGTTGCTCTACCCCTGAGCTACGCCGGCCGCCACGGGCCGCACGCTATACAGCCACGACGCCCCGCAAGCAACCGGCTATAACCATCCGCCCCCACCTCCGGCACAAGCATGACCGCAAACCCCATGGACGAAGCCCTCGCCCTCGCCCGCACCGCCGCCGCATGCGGCGAAGTCCCCGTCGGCGCCGTTGTCCTCGCCCCGGACGGAACCATCCTCGCCCGCGCCGCCAACCGCACCGAACACGACTCCGACGCCTCCGCCCACGCCGAAATCCTCGCCCTCCGCGCCGCCGCCGCCGCGCTGCGCAACCCCCGCCTGCCCGACTGCGACCTGGTCGTCACCCTCGAACCCTGCCCAATGTGCGCCCACGCCATCAGCCTGTTCCGCATCCGCCGCCTGATCTTCGGCGCCTACGATCCCAAGGGCGGCGGCGTCGAGCACGGCGCGCGCATCTTCGACGCCGCCTCCTGCAATCACCGCCCGGAAATCATCGGCGGCGTGCGCGAAACCGAATCGGCCACCTTGCTGCGAGACTTTTTTCGCGAAAGGCGGCAGTAACGCAGGACATGGCGTCCAAGCCCAATTTCAACGCGCCCGACATCGCGCGATTGCCGATAAGCGTAAACCTGCGGGCGATCAGCCTGGCGGAGGGGTTCCGCGCGGCGCTGTCCGTCTCGGCCATCATCGCCGCCGGCCAATATCTGGATTTCCCGCCGCTGCGCGAAGCCGCGCTTGGCGCCCTCCTCACCTGCCTGTGCGACCCGGGCGGCCCTATCGGCCGCCGCGTCCCGGTGCTGCTGAGTTTCACCTTCGTCGGCGCCCTGGTCACAGCCGGCTTCGGACTGGTGCGGGAGCTTGGCCCCGCCTATGCCCTGCCGCTCGGCGTGTTCGGACTGTTCTGCTCATCCTTCGTCCGCATCTACGGCCAGGCGCCGCAGCAGCTCGGCGTGCTGCTCAGCACCGTGCAGATCCTCGCCCTCGACCGCGGCGACCCCAGCGTGACGCAGGCGGCGATCGTCGGCCTGTCCTTCATTGGCGGTGGCCTATGGGCGACCCTGCTGACCCTGGTGATCTGGCGCATCTACCCGTTCCTGCCGGCCCGCAAGGCGCTGTCGGCGTGTTTCCGCCAACTGGCGGAACTGGTTGCGGACCTGCACGGCCTGGTGCGCGCGCCGGAGACGACCGATGCCGACTGGGACGCGCATGCCCGAATCCACCGGCGCGCCGCCCGCGACGCGATCGAAGCCGCGCGCACGGTGATCATGGACACGCTGCGCGCGCGTGGCGCGGCCAGCGCCCGTGCCGCCCAGGGCGTGATCCGGATGGAAACCGCGGACCAGATCTTCGGCGCCCTGATCGCGTTGAGCGACCTGCTGGAACGCGGTTCGGCCGCCGAACGCCAGGCGGCGGAGCGCATCCTGCGCCGCATGCGCCCGGTGCTGATGACCCTGGCGCGCGCCGTCATGACCGAGGACATGGCGACGCACTGGCGCATCGACCGCGCCATCGATGCCATCGCCGCGGACAAGGCCCTGTTCCCGCCCGGCTCGCCCGTCATCGGCGTGATCGATCGCATCGCCGAGCGCCTGCGCATCGCCCATACCGTGGTGCTGCCGGCCAACCGGACCGTCAATCTCGGCCTGAGCGGACAGAGCCTGCCGGTGTGGCAGCAGGTGATCCGCCCGCTGCGCGCCAACCTGGATTGGCAGTCCCCGGCGCTGCGCCATGCGCTGCGCTGTGCCGTCACGGCGGCGCCGGCGCTGGCCTACACGATGGTGTGGTTCAGCCCCTACGACCACTGGCTGACCATCACCGTTGTGGCGACGATGCAGCCTTACTACTCGCTGACCTATACGCGCGCGGTCGAGCGGATCGTCGGCACCGCCCTGGGCGGGGTCGTCGCGGCGGCCGTCGGCCTGGTCTGCACCACGCCCGTCGCCATCGCCGCCGCCATGTTCCCGCTGGCGATGCTGGCCCTGTCGGTCCGCGCCGTCAGTTTCGGCCTGTTCATGGCGGCACTGACACCGCTGGTGGTGCTGCTGGTGGAAACCGGCACCCCCGGCACCGGCGAATGGCAGATTGCCGGTGCCCGCGCCGCCCTGACCACCCTCGGCGGCATCATCGCCGTCGCCGCCGGCTTCCTGCTCTGGCCGAGCCGGGAGCGCGAGCTGGTGGCGGCCGAAGTCAGGAACGCCATCGCCGCGCACGGCGCCTATGCCGAGGCGGATTTTTCCGTGCTGCTGAACGAAGCCCCGATGTCCGCGCTCGGTCAGGCCCGCCGCGCCGCCGGTGTCGCCAGCAACGCGCTGGAGGCGCTGATCACCCGGGCGCTGCTCGACCCCACCCGCAAGAACCCGGAAAAGCTGGAAGCCGCGATGGTGGTGGATGCCGCGCTGCGCCGCTGCGCCGGGCGGCTGACCACGCTGCGCTATGATCCGGCGACCGCGAAAAGCCTGCCTCCCGAATCCCTGCGCATCTGGCGCGACTGGATCGGCAACTCCCTGCGGCTGCTGGCGAGCGGCCAAACCGATCTGCCGCCGCGGCCCGAGGGCGCGGAAACCGAATCGCTGGCCCGCATCGCCCGGCAGATCGAGCTGATGGCAGGGGCCGTCGGGCGGCTGGGGTAGAGCATTTTCAGGCTGAATGGAATCTTGGCTCCGACGTCAGACGTCATGGCCCGGACAAGCCGGGCCATGACGGTGTAGCAACGTCCAGCGCCGTTCCAGTCAGCCAGAAAAAATCTAGAGTTCGCGCCGGACTTTAGCCGAATTCCCCGGCGATCCGCCGTGCCGTTTCCGCCGCCGCGGCGGCGACCCGCGGCGACATCGGTGCCCCCGGCGCGAACGCCGCCGCCTCCACTGCATAAACGACGCACACGGATGGCAAACATGCCAGCGCCCGCGCCAACCCGACTGCCTGCGCCACCCCAAGCCCGTGCGACGACGCCCCAGCCGATCGCGGCATTACGTCCCCCGACGCGCAATCCAGCCGCCTTATCGTGCCGGGCGCGGCGCCCGACACCATCGCATCGGCAAGGACGGCGTGGTCCGCTTCCCTCAGCAGGTCGATCAACTCCGCCGCCCCGCCGAGGCATTCCTCGATCCGCACATCCGCCGGCAACCGCCCGTGCAGCAAGCGTGCGACCAACCGCCCTGCCCCATCGTCGCCGCGATCCGGATTGCCAACGCCGACGACCAGCCGGCGCGGCGGATCAGACACGCACGACGTCCACTTTCAGGAAATGCGTGGCGCAGGAGATGCACGGGTCATGGTTGCGAATCGTTTGTTCGCACAAATGACGCAGGCGGTCGTTCGTTTCCGACAGCCAGCCGGGAGCGAAACTGCGCAGATCGTCCTCGATGCTCGGCAGGTTCTGCGATGTCGGCGGCACGATCTTGGCATCCAGGATGCTGCCGTCCTCAGCGATTTCGTAACGATGATACAGCATGCCGCGCGGCGCCTCGGTACAGGCATAGCCGATGCCGGCACGCAGCGGCGCTTCGGCAAACGGTCGATCGGGCGGTTCGTAGGCATCGATCACCCGCAGGGCTTCGTCGAGGGCATAGACCACCTCCACCGCCCGGATGACGATGCTGCGGAACGGATTGTTGCATGTCGGCCCCAACCCGGCCTCCCGCGCAGCCTGCTGCGCCAACGGCGACAGCAGTGCCGAGTTCAGGCTGTACCGTGCCAAAGGACCGGTTAGGTATGCACCGGCGCCGACATGGCGCGAGTGCAGCGCGTTCGACCGCTTGACGTGGTATTCCTCGAAATGCGCGTCGTATTCCGGTGGCGTGATGCTCAGTCCCTTGTTGCTGACCACCCGCCCGGCGTTGAACGGATATTCGCCGGCATCGCCGAGCGCCACCAGGTCGTAATCCCGCTCACAGTCCGGAAATTCGAAGCCCGCAACCAGCTTCACCGTGCCCAGCGACGCCTCCAGCGCCCGCTTCAGGTCTTCCCGCAATGCCCCCAGTTCCCGCTTCGTCGGCACCCGGTAAAACCCGCCGACGCGCACATTGACCGGATGGATTTCGCGGCCGCCCAGCAGCTTCAGGATCGCATTCCCGACTTTCTTGATCGCCAGCCCGGTCTTGACGATCTCAGGATGGTCCGCCGCCATCTCCACCGCGCCGTCGTAGCCGAGAAAATCCGGCGCGTGCAGCATATACATGTGCAGCACGTGGCTCTCGATCCACTCGCCGCAGTACAGCAGCCGCCGCAGCTCCCGCACCGCGGGCGAAATTACAATCCCGAGCGCATCCTCCATCGCGTGCACCGCACTCATCTGATACGCCACCGGGCAGATCCCGCAGATGCGCGCGGTGATATCCGGCACCTCCGTGTAAGACCGCCCGCGCAGGAAAGCCTCGAAAAACCGCGGCGGCTCGAATATCCGCAGTTCCGCCTCACGCAACACCGAGCCATCGACGACGAGCCGCAGCGCGCCCTCGCCCTCCACCCGGGCGAGCACATCGACGTTGATCGTTCTACGCGCCATGACGCTCGCTTTCTTTCTTGAACGCATCGGCCACCGGGTTGAACGTGCGATAAACCCGGTGCAGCGCCGTCTTATCCATCCCGGCATCGACCAACCGGGGCGCCAGCGACACCGGATTCGGAGTCTCCTTCGGCCCGAAGCAGCCATAGCAACCGCGGTTATACGCCGGACAGATCGCCCCGCATCCGGCATGCGTCACCGGCCCGAGGCACGCCGCCGCGCCACGCACCAGCACGCAGACCGTGCCGCGCGCCTTGCAATCGACGCATACGCTATGCGCCGGGATGTTCGGCCGCCGCCCGTTCAGAAACGCTGTCAGCACCTCCAGCAACTGATGCTTGTCGATCGGGCAGCCGCGCAGTTCGTAGTCCACCTCGACATGCGCACTGATGGGAGTCGATGTCGCCAGCGTCTCGATAAATTCCGGATGCGCGTAAACCACCGAGGTGAAGCCCACGACATCCTTGAAGTTGCGCAGCGCCTGAATCCCGCCCGCTGTCGCGCAGGCACCGATAGTGATCACACGCCGCGACTGCCGCCGCACCTCCAGCAATCGTTCCGCGTCGTGCTGCGTCGTGACGGACCCTTCCACCAGGGAAACGTCGTACGGCCCCTTCAGCACCGCCCGCGTCGCTTCGGGGAAATAGGCGATCTCCACCGCGCCGGCCACCGCCAGCAATTCGTCCTCGCAATCCAGTAACGACAACTGGCAGCCGTCGCACGATGCGAACTTCCAGACTGCCAGCTTCGGCTTGCGTGGTGGCTTGGCCATGCCGGTGCCTCCTAAAATTCACGCACGGAATACAGCGGCTCGATCTGGTCGTAGCGGTAGACCGGTCCATCCTTGCAGACGAAAGTAGGGCCGATCTGGCAATGACCGCATAGGCCGATGGCGCATTGCATGTTTCGTTCCAGCGTGACCCAGACGCGATCCTTCGTCACCCCCAGCCCCGCCAGCGTATCCACCGCCTGCCGGGTCAACGTTTCTGATCGGCAAACAAAAGCCTGGGCCGATGGCCAGTCCACCTGAGCCGCACGGATCGCCGCCACCACGCCCCCGACACGGCCACGGTAACCGCTGGGGGCGGAATGAACCGTCAGATGCACATGCATATCGAAACGCGCCCGCCACCTGTGCAGATCAGCTTCGTACATGATGTCGTCGATGCCGCGCGTGCCATAGCAGACAACGACTTTGCCGAAATCCTCGCGCCGGTGCAGCACTTCGTGGATCAGCCCGCGCAGCGGCGCCAACCCGATCGTACTCGTTACAAAAATCAAATCCGAGCCAACCACCTCATCGATCGGCCAGGGCCGCCCGAACGGACCGCGAATGCCGACGACAGCGCCGGCACGCAGTTGCTGCATCGCATTGGTCACCGGCCCGACGGCGCGGATCGTATGCACCAGCGTATCAGGCTCCCGGCAATCGCCGCTGATCGAGACCGGGATTTCCCCCACCCCGAACTGATAGACCATATTGAACTGCCCGGGCCGATACACAAACGGCTTGCCGTCCAGAGACTTCAGGTGCCAGGTATAGACACCCGGAATCTCCCGGATCACCTTGGCGATCCGGAACGGCACCGGCACCATCGGGTCCGCGACAACTCCTTCCGCCGAAGCAACTGCGTCCACGCTATCAGCCCTTTTGCCGCGAATGCACCGCCGGCTCCGTCGCCAGCTCGACAATCCGCATCCGGTTGCCGGCCAGACGGCGCGCCATGATGGGCACAAACCGCTTGTAAATCTCGTAGCCCAACGACCGGTCGTTCTCCATCTTGCCGCGCAGGCAGGCGCCGTCCAGCTTCAACAGCCGCACCTGGTCGCTGGCGCGGGCATCGTTACTCCACCGGTACGGAGGCAGCAGCCAGCTCCAGCCGAAAATGTCCCCCGCCTCCAGCGTCTCCACCACAATCGGCGGCCCCTGCGGCACGTGAATTTCCAGCGCCACCAGCCCGTGACGGATCAGGTAGAAATTATCCGCCGGGTCGCCATCCCGGAAAATATACTCGCCCGGATGATAGACTGCGTTGCTGGCGCAGCCGGTGATGGTGCGCAACGCTTCCGGGTCCATGCCCTGGGCGAACGGGTGATGGGCCAGTGTCTCTTCCAAATCGACGATATGGACCATGATTTTCCCTCCTCGATCATTCGCCGCGTATGGCGCGGACTTCTTCGGTGATGTCGATGCCGACCGGGCACCAGGTGATGCAGCGGCCGCAGCCGACGCAACCCGAGGTGCCGAACTGATCCTCCCAACTCGCCAGCTTATGCGTCATCCATTGGCGGTAGCGCGAGCGCGGCGAGGGCCGCACGCTGCCGCCGTGGATGTAGGAAAAATCGACCGAGAAGCACGAATCCCAGCGCCGCGTGCGCTCGGTCGCGCCGGACAGGTCGTTGACGTCGGATACCGCGGTGCAGAAGCAGGTCGGGCAGACCTGCGTGCAGTTGCCGCAGGACAGGCAGCGCGCCGCCACGTCGTCCCAACGCTTGTGCTCCAGGTTGTCCAGCAGCAGGTCGTGCACACCGTCGGCCTGCATATGCCGCCCCATGCTGGCGGCGGTGCGTTCCGACACGGCCCGGGCCCGTTCGATATCCGCCGCGGTGGCCGCCCGCTGCGGCAGGCGGGCCAGCAACGCGGCACCGGCGTCGCTGCCGGGTTCCACCAGAAACTCGCCGGGAAATTCGGTCAGCGCGAGGTCGAAGCCCGCCGTGGCTTTCGGGCCGGTGTTCATCGACGCGCAGAAGCAGGTGCCCCCGGCCGTGCCGCAGTTCACCGCGACCAGGAAGACGCCCTCCCGCCGCGCCTTGTAATGCGGATCGACATAGGGCCCTTGCAGGAAGACCTTGTCCTGGATGGCAATTGCATGAAGTTCGCAGGACCGCACGCCGAAGAATGCAAACCGCTCATCCGGTTCCGCAGCCGCTGTCAGCGTCATGCCGGCCGCATCCGGTTCGGCGCGCCACAGCCGCAGCAGCGGAGGATGCAGGAAGCGCTTCCAGGCATGCGGGCCAACGGCATAGCCGAACAGCGCCTTGTCGTCCCGCCGCTTCAGGCGATACCGGCCGCCGTCCTGCTCATCCGTCCAGCCGGCGGGCAGGTCGTCCACCCCGGCAATGTCGTCATAGACGATCGCATCGTCGCGCACGGTGGGGCCGAGAACGCGGAAGCCGTCGCCGCTCAGCGCCTCGATCAGCGCCGCCAAACCGTCGAGGCCGATCACTGATGGGTGGTAAGACATCGCGGAAACCCTCCCAACTCAGTGAGGCACCCGCATTGACTCAGGTCAACCGGCGGGGACGGTCTCGGCCCGGCGGCAGCAAAGCTGCCGGACCTCGTGCTCCAGTTCGCGCAGCGTGAACGGCTTGGTCAGGCGCGGCATGCCCTGCATTTTCACCGGCAGGACCCAATCGCTGTAGCCGCTGGCCAGCGCGAAGGGAATACCCCGCCCTGTCAGGATGTCCGCGACCGGAAACACCTGGCCGCCACGGATATTGATATCGAGCACCGCCGCGTCGATCGCTGAATCCGCTGCCAGCTGCTTCGCCGCCTCCAGCTTGGCGACCGGGCCGATGACGACGCAGCCCAGTGCCAGCAAGGATTCCTCCAGCAGGATGGCAATCATCATCTCGTCTTCCACCACCAGGATTCGTTGTCCGGCCAGGCTGTCGTCAGACATTGTCATTTTCCGCTTTCAACGTGGACCAGGTCGATTTCGGTGGTCATGGGAATGGCGATCGTGCAGCGCAGGCCCTCGGGCAGGAACGCCTGCGTCACCTCGGCATCGAGTTCATGCGCCAGCCCGCGCTCTATCAAGGTCGAGCCGAACCCGCGGTGCGTCGGCACCGCTACAACCGGCCCGCCCGTCTCGCTCCAGGTCAGCGCCAGGACCGGTCCATCGGGGCGTTGTTCGACGGCCCATGAGACGGAGAGGCGGCCGGAGCCGTTCGACAACGACCCGTATTTGGCGGCGTTGCTGGCCAGTTCGTGGATCGCCATCGCCATTGCCAGTCCGGCTTTCGGAGTCAGCGAAACGTTGCTGCCGCCGATGCTGACGTTGCCGGTGCCGCGGTCGTAGGGGGCGAGTTCGGTCAGCATCAGCGCCTTCAGCAGAAGCTCGCCGCGGCCGGATTGCGTCAGCAGGCTGTGCGCCTTGGCGATCGCGCCGATGCGGCCCTGGATTTCCTCGGCAAAGGCTTCGGGGGACGGGCTGGTCCGCAGCGTCTGGGTGACGATTGCCGAGACGATCGCCAGGATGTTCTTGACCCGGTGATCCAGTTCGCTCAGCAGCAACTCCGCCTTCTGTTCGGCCGCCCGGCGCGCGCTGATATCGCGCGCCACCACGGAGCCACCAACGACCTTGCCGTCGGCATCGCGCAGCGGCGAAATGGTGACCGACACTTCGACGGTGCCACCGTCCCTGGTCGTCTTGACGCTGTCGAAATCGGCGGCCGGTTCGCTTTCTCCGAGCGCCTTCAGCAAGACGGCCCAGTCTCGCGGCTGCGGTCCCTTGAGCAAAGCGCCGATGGGCTGGCCGATGGCCTCGGACGCAGCGTAGCCGAACAGTTTTTCGGCGCCGGCGTTCCAGCTTGAGACGATCCCGCCGATATCGTAGCTAACGATCGCGTCATGCGACCATTGCACGATCGCGGCGAGGCGGCCGCGCGCCTGCTCGTGCCGCTTGCGCTCCGATATATCGACGAACGTGATGACTACGCCATCGATCATATTATTCATGTCGCGGTACGGCCGCACCTGCATCAGGTAACTCAGCTCGCCATCGGCCAAAGAGACCTCGCGCTCGACCGAGACCAGATTGGTCAGCACCTGTCGCACGTCCTGGCCCAGCCAGTCCCGCGTCAAATGCGTAACAATATCGGTGATCGGCCGCCCTTCATCGCCCTCCCGCACCTTGAATATTTCCAGCAGCCGCGGGGTGAAGCGGCGGATGCGCATCTCGTTGTCGAGGAACAACGTGGCGATCGACGTGCTGTCGAACAGGTTGGCGAGGTCGCTGTTGGCCCGCACCAGCCCCTCGTTCCTGTGGTTCAGCTCCGCGTTGATCGTCTGCAGTTCTTCATTCAGCGACTGCATCTCCTCCTTGGAGGTCTCCAGCTCCTCGTTGGTGGACTGCAACTCTTCGTTGACCGACAGATATTCTTCGTTCGACGACTGCAGCTCCTCGTTGGCGGATTGCAGCTCCTCGGTCGTGTTGCGCAGCCGCTCGCGCGTCGCCGCGAGGTCCCGCCTCAGGCTGCGTGTGGCGCTGCCATTCTTCTCGTCCGCATCCCTGAGAACCGCCACCACGGAGTCCGGATCGGGCGGTACGATCTCCTGAAAGGCGATGGCGAACAGGGTGTCGCCATCCGTCTCGGTCAGCGGCTCGACGATCAGGTTGACGGCGTCAAATCGCTCCTCCCCGGCCGCGACCAGAACGGAGCCGTGCACCACACGCTCCCCGGTTTCCGCGGCCTGATCCAGCGCGCTGCGCACCACGCTCCGCAGGTCGGGATGCAGCAGGTTGAACAGGTTCAGGCTGGCGGCGCCGGTCGCCGGCTCGATATATTTCGCGGTCTGGCCGGAGAACCGCAGCACGTCGTTGTTGCGATCGACAACCAGGTAGGCCGGCAGATAGCGGTTGACCGCCTGCATTGCCCGCCGCTCGATCGAATCCTGACCACGGATGGCCGGACGCCGGACGGGCGACGCCGCCACCGGCAGATGGGCCAGCGGGTAGACCGGCAGCCGCGCCGCCACGCTCTGCCTGGCGAACAGACGGTGCTTTTTGTTCAGCGGCGAAAACAGCCGCGGCTGGACGGACACACCTTCGGACGGCCCCAGCAGCAAATAGCGGTTCGGCAGCAGCGCGTAATGGAACGTCGTCAGCACGCGCTGCTGCAGTTGCGGCTGAAAATAGATCAGCAGGTTGCGGCAGGAAATCAGGTCCAGCCGGGAAAACGGCGGGTCTTTGACAAGGTCGTGCACCGAGAACAGGCACATCTCGCGGATGAACTTGGAAATCCGATAGCCGCCTTCCTCCTTGACGAAGTTCTGCTGCAGTCGGGTTTCCGGCATGTCCGCGGCGACGGTATCGGAATACAACCCGATCCGCGCGGCATCGATGGCGCGGGCATCGATGTCGGTGGCGAAGATCTGGATCGCACCGGTAGCGTTGAGCTTGTCCCTGTGCTCCTTGAACAGGATCGCGATGGAGTAGGCTTCTTCGCCGGTCGCGCATCCGGGCACCCAGACCCGTATCGGTTCGGCTGCCTTGTGCGCCGCCAGCAGTTCGGGAATGACCGCGGTCTCCAGGGTTTCGAACACCTCGGGGTCGCGGAAAAACCGCGTCACCCCGATCAGCAGCTCGCGGAACAGCAGATCGGCTTCGTGCGGGGACGATCGCAGCCGATCAATGTAGTCGGAAACCCGGGTGGTCTCCAGGACGTGCATCCGGCGCTGGATGCGGCGCATCAATGTGCCGTCCTTGTATTGGCCGAAGTCATGCCCGAGCTTCGAGTGCAGCACAGCGCAAATCGCCGGCAGGTTGGCCGGCAGGTCCTCGCGGATGCCATCCGGGCCGCGGCTGTTGTCGAAGATGCTGCGGTGATGCTCGTAGTTGATCAGTGCGGCCGCCATGTCCTCGACGCGCAGCACATGATCGACGAAGCCGGCGGAGGCGGCGCTTTGCGGCATGCCGCTCAGGGCGTGGTGGTCGAACTCGGCTTGGCTCAGGGTCAGGCCGCCATTGGCCTTGATCGCAGCGATGCCGGTGGCGCCATCGGTGCCGAAGCCGGACAG
This sequence comes from uncultured Rhodopila sp., assembly GCF_903915725.1. GTDB lineage: Bacteria > Pseudomonadota > Alphaproteobacteria > Acetobacterales > Acetobacteraceae > Rhodopila. The sequence continues at coordinate 6,535 of NZ_CAIWTY010000082.1, read as the reverse complement.
GATGACCCCGACGGCGTTTTCTCCCTGGTCTTCGGCGAGGGATGTCAGGAAGGTGTTGACCGACACGCGACGGGCGATGGTGGCGGCGGGGCGCTTGATGCGAAGATGCCGATCCGCAATGGTCAGCGTGACGTTGGGCGGAATGACGTAGACATTGCCCGGCTCGACCGCGGCGCCGTCTTCGGCGAGGTGCACCGGCATCGCGGTGTAGCCGGAGATGATTGGCACAAGGGCGCTTTTGTGGTCGGGGTCGAGGTGCTGCACCAGGACGAAGGCCATGCCGGTGTCGACGGGCATGTTGGCGAAGAATGCCTTGAACGCACTAATTCCGCCCGCGGATGCCCCAACCCCGACGATCAGACGCGGTTTCTCCGCCGGCTGAGGGGCGCTGCCGGATCCTTCGGCCGCCCTGGCCCGGTCAGCCGCCGGTGTGGCTGCAGGCGAGGCGGCGGTGGCTGCTTTTCCAGCCGATCGGCGAGTCCCGCGCATGTCGTTCCATTACGCACTTTGAATTGAGCCTTACGCCCATGGCGACACTCTGTCCAAGGCCAAAGACAGGTTCGGTACCAAATCGAACAGGGAGCGATGCGGTGCCCACTGCGATTACGATGTTATTTCGGTATAGTGGGCGCCCCGATCCTTGCGAATCACGGTAATACAGGACCTGAAAACGGGAAAAAATCGGCCTGGCGCCGAGCACGATCGGCTTGCGAACCGTAAGAATTCTCTGCGCTTATCAACAAAACGTGAGCCGAAGGCGTCGCTCTCTCATCGTCATGGCCCTCCCCCGGCTTGTCCGGGGGAGGGCCATGACGAGGGGGTGAATGCCGTGCTCCGCCCAACCGCTTATGCTGATAGCCATGGGGGTGCCCCCGGCCACCACCCTTACCCGAACGCCCCGACCTCGTGCGAGACCGCCGTCGCGATCTCCCGCACCATCGCGAACAGCCGGCGCATCGGCGCGAAAATCTCCTCGTGCTCCTTCGCGTAGGACCCGGTCCCGCGCGGCGGCGCAGGCTCCCCGTAATCGGCATCCGCCGCCGGGTCCGCCGCCAGCGGGAAGATCTCCGCCAGCAATTTCAGCGATGCCTCGATATCCAAACGCAGGATCGATGCTTCCATCACCGCCCGGGTGACCCCGTAGCGCGGCGAGAAATCCGGAATCTCCGTCGCCACGAGCCAGATCCGGTGGATCAGCGAAAGCCGCAGCGCGTGCAACAGCACTTCCCGGTTCGCCATGCGCGGCACGTCCGGCCAGGTCACCCGCAGCGACAGGTGGTCCGCGAGAATGCGCCGGAACATCGACTGCGCATCCGCCCAGATATCCAGCCGCTCCAGCGCCCGCGCGACCGACACCAGGGCCTCCCGCCGCCCGGGACGCCTGGTATGCGCGGAGCGGTCGAGCCAGGTGCCCGGGTCGAGCGATTCGATCACCGCCCGCAACACCTCGATATCGGAATGCTCCAGGGCATGACTGGCCAGATCCATCGCCCGCTTGAACCGCCGGCTGGTCTGCCGCAGATCGGTGAAGGTCTCCGGATGCCGCGCCGCGGCGGCGCCCAAGCCCTGCAACGTATTGGCGCAATAGCCCAACTGCTGCAAAATCGCATTGTTCGGAATCGCCCGCAGCTCGCGCGGATGGCGGATGCCGGCCGCACCGGCCATGCCATCCGCCTGCCGCGCGGCGGGACGCGATCCTGTTCTGTCAAGTAACGACGGTCCGAAAGTGCCCAGCAGCGCGGCATAGCCGGCGTCCTCCACCAGACCTTCCATGCCGTTGCGGATGGTGGCAAAGAAATCCGATGCGAAATCCGGATCGGCATAGACCGGATCCTCGATCGGCCCGGCCGCCTTGTGATAGGTCTGCTCGGCGATCCGGGTAATTGTCGCCAGCGCCAGCTCGGGCGTGGCGAACAGCAGATACCCGTCGCCGCCCTGGAACGCCGATTCCTCGCGCACCTTCAGCCCCGCCCGCCCCAGCGCCTGTCGCGACGCCGTCGGCGACAAATACCGCAGCCGATCGGCCAGGGAGTTGGGATGGCCGCCGCGGCCGATGCTCTCGCCGTGGGTGTCGAACAGGATCACCTCGACACCGGTGACGCCGTGATGCTCCAGCGTGTGGGCGATCTTCAGCCGCAGCCGCTCGATCAGGTAGCTGGCGGCGAGCTGGCCGACATAGCGGCCGGAATCGGAATAGCCGAACTGCAGCGCCAGCCGCCCGGTATTCTTGAGGTACTCGCGGTAATGCGGGCTGCGCAGCGCCTCATCCAATACCGCGGAGCCTTGTTCCAGCGCCTCCGCCGTTTCGAACAGCGGGCTGATCTCGATGTGCTTCTCGATGCCGAACAGCTTGGCCAGCCACAGGGCGGCCAGCAGGGTGTAGCCGGTCTCGGTCTCCGCGATCAGGAAGCGCACCGGGACGGAACTGTCGACGTGCTTGATGATCTGCGCGACGATCATCATCAGCTTCGCCGCCGAGGCCTGCTCGGCGATCAGCGCGCCGAAATCCACCGGTATCGGCTGCACGGTATCCAGCGCCTGGTTGATCGCCGCGAACAGCGCCCGGCGCCGCGACGGGTCCTCCGGCGGATCGGCGAAGCCGAGGCGCTGGCGGACGACGTTATGCACCTGCGTCGAATTCAGCCGCGTGTGGGTGTGCGCCAGCGCCAGGCCATGCGACAGCAGCCCGGCGCGGGCGACGGTCAGCGCCAGCTTGCCGTGCTCTTCCGAGTTGGCGATCGCCTCGGCGAACAGCGGCAGCAGCGCCTCCGGGCTGGTCAGCGCGACGTCGCGCCGGCCGATCAGCTCGTGCGCGAAGGCGGCGACGGTGACCGGGTCCGGCTGGTCGGGACTGAGCGCGATCTGCTTGTCGACGGCGTCGGCGGCCTCGGCGATCCGGGCGGCGAGAGCGTCCGCGGCGGGCAGCACCGAGACCTGGGCGTGCAGGCGGCGGAGTTGCAGCCGCTTCATCTCCAGCCGCAGCCGCAGCGTATCCCACCAGCCGATATCGTTGCGCCCGTCGGTGTCGTAGCCGACCCAGGTGGAGAGCACGACGGGGCTGGGGGCAAGCTCGGTCCAGCGATCGGACCAGGCGCCGCGGGCGACGGAGATCAGCGCACTGTTGAAGCGGTCGATCGCATCGCGGCCGTTGACGATGGCGGCGACGGACTGGTCGAACTCGCTGCGCAGGGTGATAGGCGGCGGCCGGTGGGATTCGAACTGCGGCACCGGACGGCCGCAGGCGGCTTCGGCGAGCGCCTGGTTGACCGGCAGCGGCAGTGAAAAGGTCGGGTGGGCGGTGAACACCGCGGCGAAGCGGGTGCGCTCGGTCAGCGCGCGGTACTCGGCCCAGCGGATCGGGCTGTCGTTGGGATCGGGGCGCAGCAGGATTTGCGCCAGTTTCGCCAGCGAGGCGTCGTTGGCGGCGGTATCGACGCCGCCGACATACTTTGCGATGCGGGCGGCGCGATCGGTGAAGGCGGCATCGCGCAGGTAGCGGATCAGCGCGGCGGCGTCGGCCTCGGTGATGATGTCGTTGTCCATCTGGCGGGTGATCGCCAGGGAGGTCAGCAGCACGGGACTGCCGAACGGATCCTCGTCGGCCCGGGCGCCGAGGCGCGCGGTCAGCGCCAGCAGCTCTTTCGCGAGCGCGGCTGTGGCCGAGGGGTCGGAAGTCGGGGCAGCTTGCATATCAGGCATGCGCCGACTTTGACCGCGTTTCCGCGTCGCAGCAAGTGCGAAGCTGCCCGGTTTTTCGCCTAAGTTGCCGTGAGGCGGTCAGTTATTCCGCCGGGTGGTTCACATGCCACTGTTTTCATCTCCGCCGGGACGGAGACTTCCAGCAGTTCCAGCTCGTCCGCGGTGCCGGTTTCGTTGTGCCGCATGCCGCCGGGGATCATCAGGGAGTCGCCCGGGTTGAGGCGGATCTTGCGGCCGTCCTCGAATTCCAGATCGACCCAGCCTTTCAGCATGTAGACAAACTGGTGCTCGCAGACGTGGTAGTGCCAGCCGGTTGGCTGGCCGAGGCCTTGGGTGGCGGAGGTCACCTGGGCCCGCAGCGCGCCGCCGGTGGCGCCGGTGACGCCGAGATCGCGGTATTTGAAGAACGAGCGGCGGCCGGGGACGTAGGTGGCGTTGTCCACGGTGGCGTGGGCGAGTTTGGCTGCTGTTGCGACGGCATCGTTCATTGTTGGTTTCCTCCGTGGGTTAACCGAGTAACTGTACGAGGCGTACATAAACTAGCCTTCCCCACTGCCACGCGCAATTCGCCGGAGCCTTGCCTTGCCGAACGCCCTGCCAGACGGCATCTAGCCGGCATGACGAATCAGACTCCGAGAATCCGCATCCGCGGGCTGTACAAACGCTTCGGCAGCAAGCAGGTGCTGGACGGCGTGGACCTCGACGTGATGCCGGGCACGTCGATGGTGGTCATCGGCGGCTCCGGGTCCGGCAAGTCGGTGCTGCTGAAATGCGTGCTCGGCCTGCTGGAGCCGGATGACGGCATGATCGAGATCGACGGCCGGGATATCGCGTCCCTGCCCCGGCAGGAGCGTGAGGAGACGCGGGCGCGCATCGGCATGCTGTTCCAGGCCGGCGCGCTGTTCGACAGCCTGACGGTGTGGGAGAACGTGGCGTTCGGTCTTCTGGCCCGGCACAAGGTCACCCGCTCCGAGGCCCGCGCCCGCGCCGATGAGTTCCTGGCCGAGGTTGGGCTTGCGGCCAGCGTGGGCGATCTGTCTCCGGCGGAGCTGTCGGGCGGCATGCAGAAGCGCGTCGCGCTGGCGCGGGCGATCGCCGCGCAGCCGGACATCATGTTTTTCGACGAGCCGACGACCGGGTTGGACCCGATCATGGGGGCGGTGATCGACGGGCTGATCGTCGATTGCGTCAAGCATCTGGGCAGCACCGCGGTCGCGATCACGCACGACATGGCGAGCGCCCGGCGCATCGGCGACCAGGCGGCGATGCTGCATCACGGCCGCATCATCTGGCACGGCCGGGCGGCGGACCTGATGGACAGCGGCAACGCCGAAGTGGACCAGTTCACCCACGGGCGGCGCGAGGGGCCGATCCAGATGGAGTTGCGGCGCTGAGGCGGGTATTTTTGCTGGCGGGGCTGCTGGCGGCGGTGCCGATTGCCGCGCGGGCGGCGGATGTCGCGCCGCAGTTGGTCGGGTTGTTCATCCAGGGCTGCATGCCGTTCGCCGGCAATCCCGCGGCGCTGCGCGACTGGGCGGCGCGGGCGGGCGTGCCGGCGGTGCCGGAGCAGGCGCGCGTGGCGTTCCTGCATGGCGCGCCGGGGCAGGTGTTCGACGCTTCGACGGCGGAGGGGAAGCTGGTGCTGGTGTCGTCGGATGACGGGATTTGCTCGGTGGTAACGGATCTGGCGCTGCGGCAGGCGGTGGTGGATGCGCTGGAGGCGGGATTCCGGCGGGCGGGGGCGGCGTTCCGGCTGGCGATCGAACGCGATGACAAGCAGGTGCCGAATATTCATGACCGCGAGTATCTGGCAACGAAGGACGGCCGCGGGTGGCGGATATTGCTGGCGACGGTAAAGGATGACAAGGGCGGCGAGGCTATGCTGACCGCTGCTCCGGAGTGATTAGTTTTAAGAAACGGTGTACACCATTCTTGAGCAGAACGTCGTTGAAATTCATCAACAGGTCGGTGGAGCAACCGCTCATGCGAAGGTATGTCAGGGTTTGGGCTTTATGAACCGGCAGGATCGTTTCCACCGACTTGAGTTCCAGAAGAACAGTATTGTCGACTATAATATCGGCCCGGTAGCCTTTATCGATTTGCATGCCCTCGTAAGTGATGGAGAGTGGAACCTCCCGTTCGAACGGTAAGCCGTCTCGGTCCAGTTCCCGGCATAGGCATTGTTGATAGACTGATTCGAGTAGGCCGGGGCCGAGTTTTCGGTGCACCTGGATGGCGAGGCCAATGATTCGGCGGGTCAGGATCGGGCCGGGTTCGGGGGTTCTTGGTCTCATGGTTTCGGTCTTGTAGAGCGTGTTGATTAACGTTGGGTTAACGGATGGGTCCGTGTTGGTTTTTATCTCCGCGTTTCGACGCAGAGTTCGCAGAGCGGGGCGCAGAGGGCGCAGAGAAGAATTTTTTGGCTTCGCCGGGGGTGTCTGGCCGCGCGGTAACGCTTCGTCTGCGTGCTCTGCGCCCCGCTCTGCGAACTACCATGCAAATGCCCGGCGCGGCACGTGCCGCTGGACGTCATGGCGGGCGCAGCCCTCCCTCGCGTGCTCGGTCGCCCGCCATCCACGCCTTGGCTCGCGTCATTACCGTAAGGCGTGGATGGTGGCCTTCGGCCACCATGACGTCAGCAGCAACGCCGACACCATTTGCCGTCATCGCGGTGCGGGCGGGCGCCGCTTGTCGGCTCTGCTACGAAAATAGAGCCTCTGTCGCTCCTGCTACTTCGCCACCTCCCCAGAATGCGGATCGGCTTCCTTCGGTTGAATCGCGACGACGTAGCCCAGGCGCTCCAGCCGCCGCTTGAGATTGGCGGCCGTCCGGGTCT
>NZ_CAIWTY010000081.1 GCF_903915725.1 uncultured Rhodopila sp. | reverse complement strand
TGCAGCAACGCCGACACCATTTTCCGCCATCGCGGTGCCGGCGGCCGCCGCTGGTCGGCTCTACCATGCAAATGCCCGGCGCGGCACGTGCCGCTGGACGTCATGGCGGGCGCAGCCCTCCCTCGCGTGCTCGGTCGCCCGCCATCCACGCCTTGGCTCGCGTCATCACCGTAAGGCGTGGATGGTGGCCCTTCGGCCATCATGACGTCTGCAGCAACGCCGACACCATTTTCCGTCATCGCGCTGCCGGCGGCCGCCGCTGGTCGGCTCTGCGCCAAAAGCGGAGGTTCCGCCGGTATTGGCGGCGCCGATAAGCCTTTGCTTCTCGCGCCCGCGAACACCACCTCAATGCCAACCCCGGCGCTTGCGCCGTTCGCTTCATCTGCGGATTAATAGGTATCCAAAGTTGAACGATCCGCAAACACAACTGCCTGCCGGCAGCCCGCTATCCCCCCGCCATCGTCAGCCCGTCGATCCGCACCGTCGGCGAATCCGTCCCGCGCCGGAACCGCAGATCCGACGCCGCCACCATGTTGGCGAACATTTCCACCAAATTCCCCGCCACCGTGACTTCCGCCACCGGTTCGGCCAAAGCACCGTCGCGGATCATGAAACCGGCCGCGCCGCGGCTGTAATCGCCGGTGACGCCGTTCACGCCCATGCCGATCAATTCGGTGATGTAAAGACCTTCCTTGATGTCGGCCATCAGTTCGGCCGGAGTCAATTTCCCGGCCGCGAGATACAGATTGGTCGTGGACGGCGACGGCGGCCCGCTGGTGCCGCGCGCCGCATGTCCCGTCGACACCATCCCAAGCTGCTTCGCCGATCGGCTGTCGAGCAGCCAGGTCGTCAGGATGCCATCCTCGATCAGCGCGCGACCGCGCGTCGGCGTCCCCTCCCCGTCGAACAGCCGCGACCGCGCCCCGCGCACCCGCCGCGGGTCATCGTAAATGTTGATGCCGGGCGCGAACACACGCTGATGCAGCTTCTCCTTCAGGAAGCTGGTGCCGCGTGCGACGCTGGAGCCGTTGATCGCGCCGGCAAAATGGCTGATCAGCCCGCCGGCCACCCTCGGATCGAACACCACCGGGATCTTCGCGGTATTCGGCCGCGCCGGATTGAGGCGCGCGATCGCCCGCTCCCCGGCGCTGCGGCCGATGCTGACCGGATCGTCCAAATCCGACAGATAGACCGTGGCGTGATAGTCATAATCCCGCTGCATGTCGGTTCCGGTCCCCGCCAAAGCGGTGGCGGAGATCGAATGGCTGGTCCCGGCACGATGTCCGGCGAACCCCGCCGAGGTCACCAGGACGATCTCGTTGCGGCCATACCCGGCATCGGCGCCCTCGGAGTTCGTCACCCCCTTGACGGAAAACGCTGCCTCCTCCGCCGCGGCGGCGCGGGCGGCCAGCTCATCCGGTGTCGGTTCGGCCGGGTCCACCTGGTCGAGATCGAAATCCTCCGGCGGCGCCCAGGTGTCGGCCAGGCCGGTGAACGGGTCCTCCGGCACGACCTTGGCCATCGCCACCGCCCGCTCCACCAGGCTCGGGAAACCGGCGGGGTCGAGCGAGGTGGACGACACAATGGCGGCGTGCTTGCCGACGAAAACCCGCAGGCCGAGATCCCGCCCCTCGGAGCGCTCCAGATGCTCGGTCTTGCCCTGCCGCGACGAGACCGACAGCGACGTGCCGTTGACCAGCACCGCATCGGCGGCGTCGGCCCCGGCCGTACGGGCCTGTCGGATCAGGTCACCAAGAAGGGAGGTGTAGTCGGTCATCAGGCGCATCCTTCGCTACGGCTCGTTAATCATAGAAGACTTGGTTGCGAATCCATAGATGGGATGTGCCAGGCGGATTGCAGCGGCCGCCTTGCTTGACAAGCGGTTGCCCCGCTTCATCATTCACCCACCAGGGGAATGCACGATGGCGGCGCTCGACACTTGCTACAATGTCTTCGATCTGCGCGAGGCGGCGAAGCGGCGCCTCCCCAAAGCGGTGTTCGAGTTCGTCGACCGCTCAACCGAGGACGAACTGGCGCTGCGCAACAACCGTGCGGCATTCGAAAAAATCAAGCTGACGCACCGGGCGCTTGTGGATGTCTCGGGGCGGACGACGAAGACCACGCTGTTCGGCAAGGAGCTCGCCCTGCCGATGGCGATCGCCCCCACGGGCGCGGCCGGCCTGTGCTGGCACGAAGGCGAGCTGGAGCTGGCCAAGGCGGCGGCGCGGGCGAAAATCCCCTTCACCCTGGCGACCGGCGCGATGACCTCGATGGAGAAGATCGCCCGCGAGGCGAATTTCCGCCTGTGGTTCCAGCTCTATGTCTGGAAGCAGCGCGAGCTGTCCTACCAGTTGATCGACCGGGCAAAAAACAACGGCTTCGAGGCGCTGATCGTCACCACCGACACGATCGTGCCGCCGAACCGCGAGTACAATGCCCGGAACGGCTTCCTGCTGCCGTTCCATCCGACCTGGCGGTTTACCGCCGACATCATGCGGCACCCGACCTGGTTCGCCACCGTGCTGTTGAAATATCTGCGGACTATCGGCATGCCGCGGATGGAGAACTACCCCGATCCCTACCGCCGACCGATAACGACCGACCCGGGGACGCGGGAGGTGATGCGGCAGGATTCGCTGAACTGGGAGGATATCCGGATTTTCCGCGACCGATGGCCGGGCATCCTGATGCTGAAGGGCATCAACCGGGTCGACGACGCACTGAAGGCCGTCGGCTACGGCGTTGACGGCCTGATTGTCTCCAACCATGGCGGGCGCAACATGGACAGTGCGGCGGCGACCATCGACATGCTGCCCGACATCGCCGAGGCGGTGGGCGACAAGGCGACGGTGCTGCTGGATTCCGGTGTGCGGCGCGGCTCGGACATCGTCAAGGCGGTCGCGCTGGGGGCGAAATGCGTCCTGACGGGCCGGGCGACGCTATACGGCACCGCCGTCGGCGGGGAGGCGGGCGCGTCGAAGGCCGTGGACATCATCCGGACCGAAATGGACAAGACGATGGCTTATACGGGTTGCAATCGTGTGGACGAGATTTCGACCGACATCTTCTTTGCCAACCGGGACAGTAACAGGCTGATAGCGGTCTAGCCTGCAGCGGATTTTGTTGACGCAGATCAAGGCTTTCCGGTGGTCAGAGTGGCATCAACGCTCCGTTTTCATATCAGGAGATATTTGATGCCGGCATCCGGTGAGGCAACTCTTCTTTCCCGGGTCTTCGATTGGGTCAAGGCGCGGGTTTCGCCGGACTCTGAACTTTCCGCCTTGTCCTATCAGGACTTGCAGTTCCTGGCTTCGGATATCGGCGTCAGCGTTGCCGATTTGCGGGCCATCGGGCCGATGATCACGGATCACGACGAACTGCTGACGCAGATGATCGTCGCGCGGGGGCTGGAGCCGGACGCGGTGCGCCGCGCCTTCGGCGGGGTCATGCGCGACATGGAGGTCACCTGCGCCCGCTGCCGGCATGTCGGCGTCTGCCAGCGGGAACTCAAGCACAATACGGCGGCGGCGCATTGCCACGAATTTTGCGGCAATGCCGGGGTGATGGATGAGTTGCTGGAGCTCAAGCCGCCGTCCACCCACTGATCGCTCTCCGCCTACAGAATGTCGGCAATGGCGTCCCGGTATCGTTTCAGCGCGGCCAGATGATCCGCCACGGTTTTGCCGGCGATGCGGGTGTGGTGGCGGCGGTTGAAGGTGGTGGTCAGGCAGATATGGGAGACTCCGGCCTGCTTCCAGAACGCGGCCTCGCGGCGCCAATCCGCCTCGGCACCCTGCCCGCAGGAGGTCCAGACCTCAATGCCGATTGCCGCCGGATCGCGTCCGGCCTGTTCGGTCAGGCGGCGCAGCTCCGCGAATATGTCGAGGGCCGTCTGGTCGGGCGGATAGGCGTTGGGCATCCAGCCGTCGCCCCACTTGGCGATGCGCGGCAAGGTGTGCTCGTGATGCCCGCCATACCAGAGCGGAATGCGGCCGGAGGCGGGGCGCGGATTGATGCCGGCATCCCCGATGGTGTGGTACTTGCCCTTGAACGTCACATACGGCTGCGCCCATAGCGCCTGCATCACCTGCGCCTGCTCCTCCGACCGCCGCCCTCGGTTGTGGAAGTTCTCATTCAGGCCGGTGAACTCGACGGGGTTCCAGCCGACGCCGATGCCCAGGCGGAACCGGCCGCCCGAGAGCACGTCCAGGCACGCCGCCTGCTTCGCCACCAGGGCGGTCTGGCGTTGCGCGACGATCAGCACGCCGGTGGAAAACGTCAGTTTCGTGGTGACGGCGGCGAGGTAGCCCAGCAGAACGAACGGATCATGGAACATATCGACGGCGATGGTGCCGCGCGGTTCGTCACCGGCGATCGTTGCGGGATTTGCACCCAGCACGTGATCGGGCGCTTCGAGGAAATCATAGCCGAGGGCTTCGAGCGACTGCGCGAAGTCGCGCACCAGCGACGGATCGCCGCCGGTATCGGTGAAGGGCACGAGGGCGCCAAGCTGCATGGGAGAACTCCTTGTTTCCTGTTTTCGCACGGGTTCGTCGGGAATGCCGGCCGGCGCCGATGATCTCCGGTTTAGACGACCCGGGGGTTTTGTCTTCGGCAAGCAAGCATTTTAACACAGAGATAGAACGAGGTTGCACAGAGACGCACAGAGAAGGCAAGACCGGGTTCGCTGCGCCCGCCCGCGCCGCAGTCCTTGCTTCTCCATTCCCTCTGTGAATCCTCATTCCTTTCTTTGTGTTAAAATCTTTTTCGGCTGCCGCCGCTCCGGCCTTGCCAGCCGGTCACCCACCGTTCCATTGCAGGATGTACAGACCCGCATCGTAATCCGTAACGTACATCAGCCCGTCCTCCGCGACGAAAAGATCCGCCGTGTGCCGGACTTTCGCTCGGCCGCGCATCGGCTCCATCCACTTCGACGGGGGTGGCGGTACGAAAAAGCCGACCTCCTTCGGCTGATACGCATCCCCGATGTCGAAGACGCGTACACCGGCGCTCTGCCAGGTCGCGAAAATCGTCTCCGACGACCGGAACGATCCCGGCCGGTTCTCATGCAGGTTATGCGGCCCGAACTGGCCGCCCATCGCTATATAATCCTGCTCGGCCGGAGTCGGCATGGTTGCAATCGAAACCGGATTCGTCTTCTCCCGGATATCGAAAATCCACGTCCGCTTCAACTGCTCCTGGTCGATGTTCATCGTCGCCTCGTCCGCCACCACCAGCAGACCGCGGTCGTGCAGCGGCAACGCGCTATGCGTGCCACCGCCGTACGGAGGCGACCAGTTACGGTGAACAATCAATTCGGGCCGCGCCGGGTCCTTCACATCCAGGATCGTCAGCCCGCCGTCCCGCCAGGACGCATAGGCGACGTCGTCCTCCACCACCGCATGATGCAGCGCCCAGCGGCCCTTCCAGTGCGGAGTCTCGCCCGCCGCCGCATGCATCCCCGGTATCCACCATCGCCCGACCTCCCGCGGTTTTGCCGGATCAGCCATGTCGATACTGATAAGAATATGGTCGAGGAACCCGTCCAGTAGCGCCGAGGCATAGGCATACCGCCCGCCCGTCCACCAGATCCTGTGCAGTCCCAGTCCCTCCACTTCCATAAATCCTATCGGCCGCGGATTGGCGGGATCAGCGATGTCATAGACCCGCATCCCGGCGGAGAAATCCACCCCGCGCTTGCCATATCGTGCCGAATCGACCTGGTTCGACCGCGCATAGTAATCCTGCTGCGACAGCAAGGCCTTCAGGTCGAGTTCCTCGATGCACAGCAGCAGGTCGTTCGCCGTCTGCACATGCATGCACCACGAATTCGGGTGTATCGGCAGGAAATTCACCGGCTTCGGATGGCGCGGGTCGCGCACGTCGGTGACCATGACGCCGCGGCTGACCCGGGTGCCGATATAGGCGTGGCCACGATTGACCATGACCTGCACGCCGTCGCCGCGGCCGCCCTGGTCGGTGTGACCGACGAACGAGATGTTCCGCGCAGCCTCCGGCGTGACCATGCTCTTGCCTCCCCCGTTTTTCCCCGCCATCACCTTACCTGACGCGGGAAAAAGGGGAACAGACGCATGGTAGCCGGAGCCAACACGCCGCTGACGGTCGATCTGACCGGCTACAAGGTGGCAATCTCCGCCGGGGCGAACGGCATCGGCAAAGTCATGGCCGACAGCTTCATCCATTGCGGCGCGACCGTCTTCATCAGCGACATCGACGCCGCGGCGGTGGCGGCGTGCGGCCATCCCGGCATGGTCGCCGACGCAGGCGACGCGGCGCATTGCGAGGCCTTCGTCGATGCGGCGGTGAAGCAGCTTGGCGGCCTCGATGTGCTGGTCAACAACGCCGGCATCGCCGGGCCGACGGCGCCGGTGGAGCACGTGACGCCGGAGGAACTCGAAGCCACCTTGCGCATCGACCTGGCATCGATGTTCGCGACCTCACGCCGCGCGATTCCGGTGCTGCGGGCAGCCGGTGGCGGCGCGATCATCAACCTGTCCTCCGCAGCGGGGCGGTTCGGCTTTCCGCTGCGCGCGCCCTATGCGGCGGCGAAATGGGGCGTTGTCGGGTTTACCAAGTCGCTGTCGATCGAGCTTGGCCGCGACGGCATCCGGGTCAACGCGATCCTGCCGGGCCCTGTGGACGGGCCGCGCATCCGTGCCGTCATCAAGGCCAAGGCGGCGGCGGCGTCGATCTCGGAGAACGAAATGACCGAGCGCACCGTCGCGACCACCAGCCTGAAATGCTTCGTGACCCAGCAGGATATCGCCAACATGGCGCTGTATCTCGCCAGCCCGTTCGGCGCCACCATCAGCGGTCAGGCGATCAGCGTAGACGCGGACATGCAAACCACGATGTAGCCACGTGCGATGGGGTTTCACACGCTGACGGTTCGGTGCTAACCTGCGAGCAGCAGATAGGGACACGGCGGCATGTTTGATTATTCGACGTTGTTCAGCGACGGCCTGCCCGACCCGGCGCCACGCTGGGCGCCGTTCCCGAAATACTATTTCATCGGTGGTAACAACGACCCCGAGCAGATCCCGGTCGAGGGCTTGGTCGAAGCGGCGGCTTCCGTGCTTCGCCGCGAGGGATCGAAGCTGGCGATCTACGGACTTGGCTTGGGCCCGCAGGGCTATCCGGGGTTGCGCCAGTTCGTCGCCGACAAATCCCGGCGCCAGAGGGGGATTAACGCACCAATTGGGGACATCCTGATCACCACAGGATCCGGCCAGGGCATCGACATGGTCAGCCGGCTGTTGCTGAACCCGGGCGACACGGTGCTGACCGAGGAATACTGCTATCAGGGTGCGTTGAACCGGTTCCGCAAGCTCGGCGCGAAGCTGATCGGCATGAAGCTGGATGCAGACGGGATCGTCATCGATGCGCTGGCCCGGCAACTCGCCGAACTGAAGGCCGGCGGGATCAAGCCAAAATTCATCTACACCATCCCGACCATCCAGAACCCCACCGCCAGCATCCTGCCGCTGGATCGCCGCCACGCCCTGATCGCCCTGGCACGCGAATACGGCGTGCCGATTTTTGAGGACGAGTGCTACGCCGATCTGCTGTGGGAGGGTGTGGACGCGCCGCCCGCGCTGTATGCGCTCGACCCCGGCTGCGTCATCCATATCGGTTCATTTTCGAAGTCATTGGCCCCGGCGCTGCGCCTTGGTTACCTGATCGCGGGATGGGACATCATCAGCAGGGTGCTGCCCCTGAAGACTGACGGCGGCACCGGCGCGCTGGATCAGTTGATCGTCGCTGAATATTTCTCGCGCCATTTCGACAGCCATGTGCAACACCTGAACGCCGTGCTGCGCGGCAAGCTGGACACCATGATCGAGGCGGTGGCGCGCGAATTCGGCGCCGCGGCGGAATGCTGGACGCCGAAGGGCGGCATTTTTCTGTGGATCAAACTTCCGGACGCCGTCGATGTGCGCAAGCTGGTGAAGCCGGCGGCGGAGGCCGGGATCGTCTTCAATCCCGGGCCGGACTGGGCGGTCAGCGCCGACAACTCCAGCAATTCCCTGCGACTATGCTTCGCCATGCCGGACAGGCAGACGATCCGCGACGGTGTGCGCGAACTGGCGCGGGTGTGCCACGAACAAACCGGGATACCGGTGCGCAGCGGAAACGTACCTCGGTAACGATGCGGAGCGCCGATAAACGCCTGATGTCAGACCGTCCCGGTCAAACCCTGCGTTACCGCCTGCGCCAGCAGGGAATGCCCGGCAGCCGTCGGATGCAGATCGTCGAAGAACAGATGCCCGTTCTGCGCCGCGCCCGTCGCGGTCAGCGTGCCGCCACCGCCCGTCAGGTTGCCGGTCCAGACCGGCTGGGTCACATTCGTCAGTCCAAATGCCGTTGGATCGGACACCGCCAGATCGAGCAACCCGAAGGTGTTGACGTAATCGATCGACGCCGCGCCCGAAGCGACAATCTGTTGCAGGGCCGCGCCCAGTTCGGCGTTGTAGGCTTTCGCCAAAGCGCTGGAGGTCGCATCGCTGAGCGGCCGGGCCTTTTCATACGGGGTGACACCCAGATCCGGCACGTTCATCACCACCAGATCCTTCGCCCCATGCGCGATCAGGCCACTGATGAAGCCAACTTCATTGGTGACGGCCTGCTGCACGCTCGTCGCCTGCTGCGCCGGGGTTTCGGTGGAGTTCGCGATACCCAGCACATCATTCGCCCCGGCCCAGACCGTATAAAGCGCCGTGGGTGAAGGCTGCGGCACCCGCGCCTCGAACATCGCGAGTTGCGCCGGCAGGTCGGTCGGATTGGCCGCATGGACGGAGGTTGTGCCGGTTTCCGCCCCGCCATAGGCATAATCCGTCCCACCGGCCACGCTCGGCTTCACCGCCTGGATGTGCAGGTTCGCCGCCAAATCCTGCACCCACACATTGCCGTTGGTGAACCGCCCGTCGCTATAGATCGCGCGGGTCGGTATCTGTTCCGCGGTCAGCAGTGAAACATTGCCGGCATCCGAGAGGCTGTCGCCGAAGGCATACAACGTGCTGAAACCGCCGGCCGGGACGGTGATCGCGTCGTCACCGATGAACGATGGCGAAGGGGCCGTACCGAGGGCAGGCGGCGGAATCGCAATGGAATTGCTCGCCGCGGACAGGTTGTCGCGAATTGGGTCATAAATTGCCATGATTCCAAAACGCCAAACGCGACGGCACAGTTTCATTAAACCGCGTCCAGATCGCCCGCCTTGATCAGGCGCCGCCGTTTCCGCGCCCGCGTCCCCGTCCGCCAATCAACACGGCTGAGGACTGATAGATCTGAACAAAAAACCAGTCCACATCCGGCTCAATCCACCGCCACCCGATCCTCCACCAGCGCCATCAGGGTCTCCAGCCGATCGGCTTCGGCGGCGGGTTTGTCGGTGCGAATGCGGGCGACGCGGGGGAAGCGCATCGCCACCCCGGATTTGTGCCGATTGGACAACTGGACCGCGTCGAACGCGACCTCCAGCACCATCTGCTTCTCCACTTCCCGCACCGGCCCAAACCGGGCGGTGGTGTGGTTTCGAATCCACCGGTCCAAAAATGCCAGTTCCTGGTCGGTGAAGCCGAAATACGCCTTGCCGACAGGCACCAGCTCGTCGCCCCGCCAGACCCCGAAGGTATAATCCGAATAAAAGCTGCTGCGCTTGCCGTGCCCGCGTTGCGCATACATCAGCACCGCATCGACGGTCAGCGGATCGCGCTTCCACTTCCACCATTGCCCCTTCACCCGCCCCGGCAGGTACGGGCTGTCCCCACGCTTCAGCATCAGCCCCTCGATCGAGGCCGCCCGCGCACCCTCCCGCAACGCCATCAGCTCCTGCAACGAGCCGAAGCGGATCAATGGAGACAAATCCATCCGCGCCGGCCGCTGCCGCGCCACCCAATCCTCCAGCCGCGCCCGCCGCTGGTCGAACGGCAGCGGACGGAGGTCCTCGGTGCCATCTAACAGCAGATCATACAAATGGATGCCGACGGGAAACCGCTCCATCATCTTGGCGCTCACCGCCTTGCGGTTCAGCCGCTGCTGCAAATCGGCGAACGGCGCCACCACCCCGTCGCGGATTACCAGCAGCTCCCCGTCCAGCACGCCATGAAACTCCATCGCCGCCAGGATCTCCGGGAACGCGCCGGAGATGTCGTCGGCGCCGCGGGAAAACAGCCGCCGCCCGCCGGCGGTGGCGACGACCTGCACCCGGATGCCGTCCCATTTCCATTCCGCGCGCCAATCCGCCGGGTTCAACGCGGCCAAATCGCTCGCCTCCAGCGGATGCGCCAGCATTGGCGGCCGGAACACCGGGGCGCCGGCCGGATCGGGCTTCGGCCCCCTGCCCTCCAGCCACGCGAACAGCTCCAGGTAAGGCGGCGCCAGGCCGTGCCAGACTTCCTCGACATCATCCGCCGCCACGCCGCCGATTTCAGCCAGGGCGATCTTGGCGAGGCGGCCGGAGGCGCCGACGCGCAGCCCGCCGGTGATCAGTTTCAGCAGCGCCAGACGGGTGGAGGCGTCGGTCTCGTCCATCCACGCCGCGACAATCCCCGGCAGCGCGGCCTTTGGCGCGGTTTCCAGCGTCTCGACCACCTCCGCGAGGCCCGGCGGCTCGGCTTGTGCCGGGTTGGCCGCCCACATCAGGGCGACGGTTTCCGCGAGGTCGCCGACGTAGTCGTACGACCGGTCGAATAGCACGGGATCGGTGCGGGCGGCCGCCAGTTCCCGGATCAGTCCCGGCTTGGCGGTGGTGAACGACAACTCCCCGGTGATCGCCGCCAGCCCGATGCCGCGATCCGGATCTGCCTCCGTGGCAAAATACCGCCGCAGCAGCGCAATCTTGGCGTTGCGGGACGGTGTGAACACAAGGCGCTCCAGCAAGTCGGCGAAGGCGATCATGAGGAGAATGTGGACCATTCGGCGGCAAACGCCAGGGCGTGTGCAGGAACCGCATTGCGGCGCGGGCGCGGTGCTGGTATTGAACCGTTCCCCGCCGGTCGGAGCGTAGCGCAGTCTGGTAGCGCATCAGTCTGGGGGACTGGGGGTCGTGGGTTCGAATCCCGCCGCTCCGACCAATTTTTGCAGCGGCTTACCGTCGCAAGCGTCTCGCTCCGGGGGCAGGCGGGTTACCAACCGGCAACCATGTCGTTCGAGCCGCTTGTCACGACGACATCAATCCGCTTCGCCCGCTCCCGTCCGCGTTCGTGATTGTCCTGCGCGCGGTCGGCTCGATTGAGCAGGGCGTCGAAACGCCCCGAGGGGCAAATGTTTTGCGTTCGCGTCCGGCCTCGGAGCCTGCTCCGAGCGTCGTCCCATGACGCGCAACGCGTGCGTGCAATGCCGACAAGCAGCGCTATCTGCGGTTCGAGGAATGGTGGGGGGATTTCATCGAGCTGAACGGCGACGAATTGCAGTTCCTGGTCGACAATCTTTTCATCGGCGACAAGCTGACCCGCAATCGGTTCTGGTCAAGTAATGGAACGGTCTTTGATCTACGCAGCGTCACCTCGCCGATCATTGTTTTCACGTCGGTGGCTGACAAACCGCGGAGTAACGGGCCTTGAGCGAAGCACTCGTCGTTTTCAACGCAGGCTCCACCAGCCTGAAATTCGGTGCCTATGGTGTGGATTCCGGCGGGTCGTTGCCGCTGGTCTGCGTCGGACGGATCGACAGCATGCAGGACGATCCGCATTTCGTCGTCAAAAACGCGGCGGGGAAGCCGCTGGATGCGTATGAGTGGGGTGACGGCCACGCGATCGACCACCGGACGGCGCTGCATTTCGTCATCACATGGCTGGAAGCGAACCTCGCCAATACGAAGGTCGTCGCGGCCGGGCACCGGTTTGTGCTCGGCGGAACGCGGTTCGAGGCAGCGGTTCGGATCTAAGGCGATGTACTGCGGGGCGCGGGCTTTCGCCGAGGCGTTCCCGGGCCTGCCTCAGGTTGCCTGCTTCGATTCGTCGTTCCATCGCAGCATGCCGGAGGTGGCGCAGACCTATGCGCTGCCGCAGGATGTGCGTGATGCCGGCGTGCGGCACTGGGGCTATCACGGCATCTCCTACGACTATATCAGCCGGCAGGTGCCGAAATTCGCACCCTCGGCACGGCGGGTGATCGCGGCCCATCTCGGCGGCGGCGCCAGCCTGTGCGCCATGCTGGACGGGCGCAGCATCGAGACGACGATGGGCTTCGCGGGGCTGTCCGGCCTGCCGATGGCGACGCGGTCGGGCGACGTGCCTGCCAGGGCGTTGTTCTACCTGCTGCGCAGCAAGTTGTACGACGACGCGTCGCTGGAGACGATGCTGTACCAACATTCGGGCCTGCTCGGCCTGTCCGGCATCAGCGGCGACATGCGGGTGCTGCAGGACAATGCGGCTCCGCGCGCCGTCGCGGCGGTGGAGCACTTTGTCTACGCGATGGCGAAGTTTGCCGGTGCCTATGCGGCTGTGCTCGGCGGGTTGGATGCGTTCGTGTTCACCGCCGGTATCGGCGAGAACTCCGCACCGCTGCGCGCGGCGCTGTGCGCCAGGATGGCGTGGCTCGGCGTCAGGCTGGACGCGGCGGCAAACGCGTCCAACGGACCACGCATCTCCACGCCGGACAGCAAAGTGTCGTTCTGGGTCATCCCGACCAACGAGGAACTGATGATTGCGCAGCATACGCTGGCGCTGACACGGCCACATCTTTGCGATGACGGTCGACAAGGTTCGTGATGCGCCGGCACTGAAAACGGCCGACTGAGGATGTGCCGTCTCCGGGGCGACGCGTGCCGGTCACGCTCGTCAAAGCTTCCCGTTGCCGTTCCGGCGATCCGAGTCGGCCGCAACGACGGGCGCCTGACCAGACGCTACCGCACCCCTCCAAGACGTGAACGCGCCGTTCCCCAAGGTCCACGGTGGGTCCGCGTGCGGGACGGGCGATATTTCCGCAGCCAGAGTTTCAGTGGTGCGAGCGACGATTTCTGATTTATTTTCAATGCCATGCCCACCGCCGGACTTGAACCGGCACGTCGTTTCCAACTGCGGATTTTAAGTCCGCTGCGTCTACCATTCCGCCAGGCGGGCACAGGCAGGCCCTTTTAACGTCGCACCGCCGCATCGACCAGAGGCAACGTTGAATCGCTTCGGCCGGCCCGTCCGGCCTGCCCGTACGTCAGTCGGCGCCTATGCGGCTGTCCCGGCCATCACGACGGGGCATGGCGCGACGGGACGAAGCGGCCCGGCCGTATCCGGCTCCGCGCTCCCGTAACAGGACGTTAAACAGAACGTAAAATGCAATACATATCAGAAATTCGAATAAAATGCGCTACACGTACCTAAATAGTAACGATTTCCGGCAAACACCGCCCATGAACAGGCTTGCGCACCCGCAAGATCAAGTGGCATAAATCTTTCAGGACTGAGGCATGATTGCGACAGGCCTGTTCCCAACGGCTCAAGCCAGCATGACGGGTAAGAGTTCGAATATCCCGCTTCGTCAGAGACCGCCACTGCGAACCGGGATAACCTCCCCTGCCACGCTTCCCGCCGCCGCTGCGGAGGTTCTGGCATGTCGCAACCGGGGACCAACAAGACTGTCTGACAGCGAAACGTCATGTAAGGAGATGCGCCGGTGGCCGTCACACCATCAAAGCCTAACGCCGAAACATCGGGCGCCGCGGAAGCCATGCTCGCCGCCGCCGCCCAGGGCCCGGAGGCCGCCGTCGGCGTCGACAAGATCCGCGACCTGCTGTTCGGCAACCAGATGCAGGATTACGACCGCCGCTTCTCCAAGCTGGAGGAACGGTTCTCGCAGCGCTTCAGGGACGTCGAGGCGGACACCGCGCGCAACCTGAGCGCCTTCGAATCGAACGCCAAGAAGCAAGTCGAATCGTTGTCCGGTCAATTGCGGGAAGAAAAAGATCAACGCGTCGAAGCCGACAAGGGCATCGAACGCACGCTGCGGGATCAGAACGAAGGCCTGGAAAAGCGCCTCCGCGCCATCTCCGACCAGCTCGCCAACTTCGAACGCGAAATCGGTGATCGCGTCACCCGCGAGGTGCAGTCCTTGCGCGACGAAATCAAGCGCCGGCACGAGGACACCCAGCAGACGATCGAGAAAATGTTCGCCGAACTCAGCAATGTCAAAACCGACCGCAATCTCCTCGCCGGCCTGTTTGTCGAAGTCGCGCGCTGCCTGAGCCAGGACGCCACCGTCAAGACCAACGGCAACGGCGCCACCGCCCCGGCACGGGGTTGGCCCGCCGCCTGATACGCAGGCGACGGTGAGCACGTCCGCGCCCGATCCGCTCGAGTGGCTGCTCAGGCCGCCCTCGGGCGAGAACGGATTCGACCGCAAGGCCCTCGCCGGGCTGCTGCTGGACGTCGCGCGCAACGTCCGGCCGGAACTGGCCGCGACACCGGAAACCGGTCCGGCTACCGATATCAGGCTGGAACAAGTACGCACGCTGCTGATGGGCCACGAGATCGAAGTGCTGGCCCGGATCAGCCAAATACTGGACGATCCCGAGCAACTCGCCGCCGCCGTCGGCCGCATCCTGCCGACAGCCTTCGCGCAGGCGACCGGCGATGCAAGGCTCGGGCAGGTGCTGGCGCCGTCGCTGGAACAGGCCACGCAGACCTCGATCCGCAACGACCCCTACACGCTGGTCAATATCCTCTATCCGCTGATCGTCCCGGCGATTCGAAAGTCCATCGGCGAGACGATCGACCGGACATTCCAGTCATTAAACGAAACCCTGAAGCACAGCCTGACCCTGCGCGGCCTCGCCTGGCGCTGGGAAGCCTGGCGGACCGGACTGTCCTTCGCGGAAGTCGTGCTGAAGCATACGCTCGTTTACCAAGTGGAACACGTTTTCTTGATCCACCGCCACACCGGCCTGCTGATCTGCCACGCCGCCGCCGAGAATGCCGCCAGCCAGGACCCGCAACTCGTCTCCTCCATGCTGACCGCGATCCAGGATTTCGTCCGCGACTCCTTCAGCGGCGCCGAAAACCAGGGCATCGACACGATGCGGCTGGGCGAGCTCACCGTCTGGTCGGAGCCGGGACCCTTCGCCACCCTGGTCGCGGTGATCCGCGGCAAGCCGCCGGAAGAACTGCATGACATCCTCAACACCGCGCTGTCGCGCATCCATCAGGAACGTCACCAGGCGTTGGAGGATTTCGACGGCGACAGCGCCGGCCTCGCCGATGTCGAAGCCGAACTGACCGAATGCGTCGCGCTGCGCCAGGCCAAGGCGCAAAAAGTTCGCTTCGGCGTCCCCTGGCTGGCGCTGCCGATAGCGGTGGCGGTCCTGCTTTTCCTCAGTGCGTGGGGCGCCCGAAGCTGGCAGGACAGTCGCCGTTGGGAGCATTATCTGGCCCAACTTCGTGCACTGCCGGGCATCGTCATCACCGAGACGGGACGCCGCGACGGCAAATTCACCGTCACCGGCCTACGCGATCCGCTCGCCGCGGACCCGCGGCAAGCGCTCGGCGCGATGGAGATCGATCCGGCAAACGTCATTGCCCGTTGGGCGCCGTATCAGGCGCTCGATCCGCACATCGTCATGAAACGGCTGGAGGCCACGCTCGACCCGCCGCCGGATGTGCGGCTCAGCGTCGATGGCGACCGCATCATGGCCGAAGGTGCCGCCCCGGCCGCCTGGCTGGACCGCGCCCGCGCCGCCGCCCGGATGCTGCCTTCCGGCGCCCCCATCCTCGACCTCGCCGCCGTCCGCAACCTCGATGCCCAAGCCGATCGGCGGTGGGACGACTATGTGGCGAGGCTGAAAGCGCAACCTGGAATCGTCGTGACCGAAACCGGGCAGCGCAACGGCAAGTTCCTGATCGCCGGTCTGCGCGATCCATTGGCCCTCGACCCGGACGTCGCGCTGACCGAGGCGGGGATTGATCCGGCGCATGTCATTGCCCGCTGGGCGCCGTACCAGGCGCTCGATCCGCAGATCGTCCTGCGACGCCTGCAGGCGACGTTGACCCCGCCGCCGAGCGTACGGTTCGTGGTGGAGGGCGACCGCATCGTCGCGCAAGGCTCCGCTCCCTCGCTGTGGCTCGAACGCGCCCACATGGCGGCCCGCATCCTGCCGTCCGGCGCGCCGGTCTTCGACCTGGACGCGGTCAAGACCGTCAGCGACGGCGCCATCGGCAAGCTGCGCGACGACATCCAGGCGCGCACCATCCGCTTCGACAACAACGAACCGCTGCCGGCGGCCGGCCAGGACGCACTGCTGGATCAGTTGGCAGACGATCTGAAAGCGCTGGAAACCCTGGCGCCGAGCCTGCACGTGGTGGCACGGGTGATGCTGACCGGGCATTCCGACGCGCTCGGCAAGGGCACGTTCAACCTGTCGCTCAGCCTGGCGCGGGCCGAGGCGGTCCGCGCCCTGCTGCGCAAGCGCGGCGTCGATCCTGACCTGCTGCAGGTGCGCGGTGCCGGCGACCTGGAGCCGGTTCTGGCCCAGGCCACCGAAGCGGCGCGCTCGGCCAATCGCCGGGTCTCCTTCACCGTCGAGCTCGAGGAACAGCTATGACCGCGATGCTGCAAAAGAAGATCTGCATGCTCGGCGCCTTTTCGGTTGGCAAGACGAGCCTCATCAGGCGTTACGTCTCCAGCGTGTTCTCCGACACCTATCTGACCACCGTCGGCGTCAAGATCGACAAGAAGACGGTCGATCTGGACGGCAGGACAATGAACCTGATCCTGTGGGACCTGGCCGGCGAGGACGACGTGAACGCGCTGCGCCTGAGTTACCTGCGCGGCGCGGCGGCTTATGTGCTGGTGGCCGACGGGACGCGTCCGGCGACGCTGGACGTGGCGCTGTCGTTGCGTGGCCGCGTCGAGGCCGATTACGGCCCGCTGCCCTTCGTGCTGCTGCTGAACAAGAACGACCTGCCGGAGCAGTGGACCATCACCGAAGGCGACATGGACGGCTTGCGGGCCGCCGGCTGGTGGGTGCGGTCGAGCAGCGCGCGCAGCGGCGAGGGCGTGGAGGACGCCTTCATGGACCTGGCCATCCGCACCCTTCGCTGACCGTGCCCGCCCTCCCCCCGAGCGTCGTCCATCGGCTGAGCGCCCTGATTGTCGGCGAACGGGCGGTGGCGTGGTTACAGATCGACAACGGGCTTACATTGACGGCCGCCGGTGGCCGGCTCGACCGTTACGGGCTGGCGGCGTTGCGCCGGGGCGAGCCGGTGCTGGAGCAGGCGTTTTTCCTGGAAGGACTGCTGCCGCTGGAGGAGGCGCCGTACTTCGTTCCTTCCATGGAACTGAGTGGCGGCGTCGCGGCCGATCTGCATTTTCATATCGAGAACGGGTGTGTTTGGCTGCTGTTGCTGGACGTTACGGCCGAGCGCGACGCGACGCGCCGCATTCAGCAGAAAGCCTACGATATGACGCTGCTGCAGGAAAAAGAGGTGCTGCTCAACCGGCGGCTGGAAGCGGTCAACGCGGCGCTGCGCGCGACCCGGGGGGAACTGGAAGCCTCGCGCGACCTGGCGCGGCGGGAGCTGGAGCGTAAGCATCTGGAACTCGCCGAGGCGCGCACCTTGCAGCTCGCGCTGGCACCCCCGCCGTTCCGCGGCGTTGTCGGAACCTCTGCCGTGACGGTCGATGTCGTTTTGGAGCCGGCGAAGGAAGTCGGCGGCGACCTGGTGGACCATTTCCTGATCGACGACGATCTGCTGGTGTTCCTGCTGGGGGACGTTTCCGACAAGGGCGCCGGGGCCGCGCTGATGATGGCCAGAACCCATGCGCTGTTCCGGGGAATCATCAACCGCCCTGACGCATCCGCGTTGTTCCGCGCGCCGGAGAACGCCGTGCGGCTGGTGAACCGGACGCTGTCGGCGAGCAATGCCAGCTGCATGTTCGTCACCCTGCTGATCGCCGCGTTCGATGGGGCGGCGAACCGGCTGACGTACACCAGGGCGGGCCATGTGCCGCCATTCCTGCGCCGGCTCGATGGCGCCGTGGAGCGGCTTGCCGTGGCGGGCGGAGTTCCGCTTGGCCTCAGCGAAGACGCGGTCTACCGATCCGCGTCGGTGAGCCTGCGTCCGGGAGACGAAGTCCTGACCGTCACGGATGGCATCACCGAGGCGATGGACCCGTCGGAATGCCAGTTCGGTGAAGACCGGGTGGCGGCGGTCGCGGGCGGCGGTTTGCCGCGTCTGCTGGCGGATGTGCGGGCGTTCGAAGCCGGCGGCGTGCAGTCCGATGACATCGCGGCTGTGCTGCTGCAAATCGGCAACAGGCAGGCAAGTTGCGCGGCAGGGTAACGACGGCTTCACGGAGATGCCCGAATCTGCGTTCTGTCGGATTTCTGTCTGCGGAAAGCCCGATAGTTGCGTCTCGGATCGGCATTACTCGCACGAGCGCGTCGGATTTGGAAATAAATCGGAACGTGGTGTAACTAGAACGTTTTGACATCACGGCCAAACTGTGATCGCGGTTTCGTGAATTTCCATTTGCAGTCTAACAAATCCGTGAGCTAAAAGGGTGGTGTTCCCTTCCAGACTTCGGGCTGCGGGAGGTTCCGCCTTTCGCAGCCACTCTTTGGTTTTGGAACCCGAGATGTATCTTATGGTGTGGTGCCCGATGCGCAGTACAACCTCTACACAGCTTGGCTACCGCGTCAAAGGTACTGAGGTCGGTCGCTTTTTTACTACGCTTGTGCTTGCCGTCACACTTCTAGCAATCTGGTGGGGATTATGCGCCATTTAACCGAACGCGACGGGACGGCCGCCGGGCACCGCCCGCCGAAAGGCATAGCCTTCGAGATCGCCGACCTGGTACTGGCACAAAGTTGGGCTGCGGCTCAGGATCTGACGATGGCCGTTCGCCTTGATCACGGCGCGGAGGATGAAGAGTATGAGGAGGTGATCGAGCTGCACACCGGCGGCAACCTGGCCTCCCGTTCGATCCTGTGGCGCAATCCCACCGCGGTTTTCGTTCAGCCTTTGCTCGGCAGGAAGCAATGTTTCAGCTCGGTGGCCGAGGCGCTTGACAGTCTGCTGCCGAAACAGCGCGCCGTTCTGACCGACATATCGGCGCCGGCCTGGCCGGTGGACTGACGGCCGGAACGGATTTTCCGGGGGCGGATGGTTTTGGTTTCGATTGGTCTAACCAACGCCCGGGGGAACGGTTTGTGCGGGGATGCCGGCGGACCCGCCGCTATCCAGGGGTCAGTCTTCACGGCTGCGGTATGATTACTTTGCGGTTTTTGCAGGGGATGTCCGATGTTCAGCCTGTTTGCGTTGCAGATTGCCCTGACCCAACTCTGGATGCGGTCTTTCACCGATCCGGAGGTTTTCAACCCCTTTGGATACGGCCGCTCCCGCGTCGAAGAAAAAGCCGCCGCGGATGCCATGCGCGAGCTTGAACGGATCGTCCTCGCGCATTCCGCCGAACGCCGCGAGCGCATGACCTAGCCGGCGTCAGCGCTGTTCCGGCATGGTATCGGCCCCGGCGGCGGGAGGCACGAAGCTCAGGCTCAGACGGTTGCGGCCCGCGGTGGTTTCGTAGCCGATATCGCTGGCGAAGGAGCGGATCAGGTGGATGCCCCATCCGCCCGGGACTGCGGTTTCCAGGCTGGTTGGCCGGTTCGGCGGCGGCACCGCGCGCGGGTCGAACGGCGGCCCGGAGTCTTCGACCGCGGCGACCAGCGTGTCATCCCGCCAGTCGAGTTCGACGGCGATAGCCTCGCCCGACAATGCCGGCGTGTGGTCGATCAGGTTGACCACCGCCTCCTCCAGGCACTGACGCAGCCTGAACGCGACGTTGGGCGGGATCGCCATGCGGTGTTCCTGCAGGTCGAGCCAGTCCGACAGCCGAACCATCTCCGCCCTGCCATGCGCCAGGTTCAGGCGCGGCACGGCGATGTCAGCTGCCGAATGCGGCCAGGGCCTCAGCCTCGGTGTGAACAATGGGAAGCAGATCGGTTACCCCGATGGTTTCCAGCACCTGCTCGACCTCCGTCCGCGGGTTCAACAGCAGCAGCTTGCCGCCGCGGCGCTGGATCGTCTTGGCCCCGAGCACGAGGGTGCGGATGCCGATGGAGGCGACGAAGCTGACCGCGGACATATCGACGAGGACATGGCGGTGGGAACCGGCCGCGGCGTTGAATGGCAGGTCGATCGCCGCCGAACCGGCCGCGTCGAGACGGCCGGAGAGGACGACCTTCGCCGTATCTTGCGGCAGCGTAGTGAATTGCATTTCCATGACGAACGGTCCCCGAGGTCGTTGTGCAGTCTAGAGGATAAATGTCCGCGGTGAAAGTACCGGGGTGACCGCCGGCAAGATCAACCGGTTTGGTTTCGGGCATGGACGTGCCGGAACCTGGTTGTATCGCGGTGTTCAAGGCAGGCCGCGCAGGTAGAATCGTATTAATGGATGGGTCGTGGTTCGTTTTTGCCTCCGCGTTTCGACGCACACCTGCGCCGGGGTGGCGCTCGGACGCGTAGCATCATTGCGATGAAATAACATAACGACCGTCGGCGCAGGCAACCCAAACGGCTGGCACAAGCCCGCAAAACGGAGTAACGATCCCTGACCCACCCCCACCCCGGAGTCGCATTGGTCAAAGCCACAACCCGCTACGTCTGCCAGTCCTGCGGCGCCGTCACCCCCAAATGGGCGGGCCGCTGCGAGACCTGCGGCGAGTGGAACACCGTCGAGGAAGAAGCCATCGTTGCCCGCCCCGGCCCCGCGGCGAAGCAGCAACCCGGCCGCAGCATCGCCTTTGTCGGCCTCGCCGGCACGGCCGAACCGCCGCCCCGCGCGACCATCGGCATCGCCGAACTCGACCGCGTGCTCGGCGGCGGCCTGGTGCCATCCTCCGCCGTGCTGGTGGGCGGCGACCCCGGCATCGGCAAATCCACCCTGCTTTTGCAGGCCGCCGCCAAACTGGCGCGCTCCGGCAAGCGCGTGCTGTACGTGTCGGGCGAAGAATCCATCGACCAGATCCGCCTGCGCGCCCGCCGGCTGGGCGTGGCGGATTCCTCCATCGAGTTGGCCGCCGCGATCAATGTGCGCGACATCGTCGCCGCGCTGGAGCAGGCGAAAGACACCACGCTGGTCGTCATCGACTCGATCCAGACCATGTGGATGGACGCCATCGACAGCGCGCCGGGAACCGTCGGCCAGGTGCGCGCCTGCTCGTTCGAACTGATCCGCCTCGCCAAGGCCGGCAATTTCGCCGTCGTGCTGGTCGGGCACGTCACCAAGGACGGCGCGCTGGCCGGCCCGCGCGTGCTGGAACACATGGTCGACGCCGTGCTGTATTTCGAAGGCGACCGCGGCCACCAGTTCCGCATCCTCCGCGCCGTGAAAAACCGCTTCGGCGCCACCGACGAAATCGGCGTGTTCGAGATGACCGATGCCGGCCTCGCCGAGGTCCCCAATCCCTCCGCCCTGTTCCTGGCCGAGCGGCGAGGCAACATCGCCGGCAGCGCGGTGTTCGCGGGGCTGGAGGGCACGCGGCCGGTGCTGGTGGAGGTGCAGGCGCTGCTCGCCCCCAACCCCGGCGGGTCGCCGCGGCGCTCGGTCATCGGCTGGGACAGCGGGCGGCTGTCGATGCTGCTGGCCGTGCTAGAGACGCGCGCCGGGCTGCGGCTGAACCAGACGGACGTGTATCTGAACATTGCCGGCGGCCTGCGGGTCACCGAACCGGCGGCAGATCTGGCGGTGGCCGCCGCCATCGCGTCCGCGGCCTTCGAGGCGCCGACGAGCCCGGGCATGGTGTATTTCGGCGAAGTCGGCCTGTCCGGGGAGGTGCGCCAGGTCGCGCAGGCGGAATCGCGCCTGAAGGAGGCCGCGAAACTCGGCTTCGATTCCGCCACCCTGCCCCGCCGCGTGGCGCATGGAAACCGCAAGCTGGCGGCGCCGGACGGACTGCGACTGGAGGAAATCGGTCACATCTCCGATCTGGTTGCACGCTTCGCACCCGAATCCGGGACGAAAAAGCTATGATCGTGCTTGGCAGGCGGGCCTCCGCCGGACAATAACTCCGCATCGGTCTGGATGACGATTGCATGACGTGGGTTGACCTGGCGGTCTTTGGGTTCCTCGGGATTTCCGGGCTGATGGCGTTTGCGCGCGGTTTCGTGCGCGAAATCCTAGGCGTCGGTGCCTGGGTGGGCGCCGTCGCGGCGGCCTTCGCCGGGGCACCGGCGATGCGCGACGTGGTGCGCGGCTGGATGCCGTCGCCCGAATGGGTTGATCCTGTCAGCTTCTCCCTCGTGTTTCTCGGCTCCCTGATCGTCTTCACCATCGTCGCCGGCACCCTCGGCCGCCTGGTCCGTCGTTCGGCTCTAGGCGGCGTGGATCGGACCCTGGGTCTGGTATTCGGACTCGCGCGGGGTGCGGCGGTCGTGGTGATCGCCTATATCCTCGGACAGATGGTGTTCCCGATCGAACGCTGGCCCGATCCCGTGCTGAAAGCCCGCACGCTTTACCCGGCTTACCAGGCTGCGGTCTGGGTGCGGGACCAACTGCCGGAAAATTACCGGCCCCATCGCCTTGATCCTCCGCCGGAGGGTCGCGATACCACGGCTGATGCCTTGCTGCGCGCCAACCCGCAAGGGCGCGCCACCGGCAAGCTACCAGTCCGCGATTAGGAGTTGTCATCCATGGCGTCCCATTGTCCGGACTTGGCCGACGATCCCGGGGACGACGACTCCCTGCACGAGGAATGCGGCGTCTTCGGCGTCTGGAACGTGCCCAGCGCCACGGCGGTCACGGCACTCGGCTTGCATGCGCTGCAGCATCGCGGGCAGGAGGCCACCGGCATCACCAGCTTCGACGGGACGCGCTTTCACTCGCATCGCGGCATGGGGCTTGTCGGCGATAATTTCAGCGATGCGCGGGTGATCGAGAAGCTGCCCGGCCGCATCGCCATCGGGCATAACCGCTACGCCACCACCGGCGACACGGTTCTCCGGAACGTGCAGCCGCTGTATGCGGATTTCGAGTTCGGCGGGTTCGCGGTGGCGCATAACGGCAACCTGACCAACGCGCATATCCTGCACCGCGCCCTGGTCCGCCGCGGCTGCCTGTTCCAGTCCACCACCGACTCCGAAGTCTTCGTCCACCTGATCGCCATCAGCCTGTATTCCACCGTCGTGGACCGCCTGATCGACGCGCTGAAGCAGGTCGTCGGCGCCTATTCGCTGGTGGCGCTGTCCAACCAGGCGCTGATGGGCGTGCGCGACCCGCTCGGCGTGCGTCCGCTGATCCTCGGCCGCATCGGCACCGAGGGCACCGGCGGCTGGGTGTTGGCCAGCGAAAGCTGCGCCCTGGACATCGTCGGCGCCGACTTCGTCCGCGATGTCGAGCCGGGCGAGATCGTCGTCATCAACGACCAGGGCGTGCACAGCATCAAGCCGTTCAACCGCGTGCGGGAACGGTTCTGCGTGTTCGAATACATCTACTTCTCCCGCCCGGATTCCATCGTCGAAGGCATGCCGGTCTACGACGCGCGCAAGCGTATCGGCGCCGAACTGGCGCAGGAATCGCCGGTGGACGCCGACGTCATCGTCCCGGTGCCGGATTCCGGCGTTCCGGCGGCGATGGGTTATTCCAAGCAGAGCGGCATCCCGTTCGAGCTTGGCATCATCCGCAACCACTATGTCGGCCGCACCTTCATCGAGCCGACGGACCATATCCGCCATCTCGGGGTGAAGCTGAAGCATTCCGCGAACCGCCCGGTGCTGGACGGCAAGCGCGTCATCCTGGTCGATGACTCGATCGTCCGCGGCACCACCAGCAAGAAGATCGTCGAGATGGTGCGGGCGGCCGGGGCGAAGGAGGTGCATATGCGGGTATCCTCGCCGCCGACGACGCATTCCTGCTTCTACGGGATCGACACGCCGGAGCGCAGCAAGCTGCTCGCGGCGCAGCACGATGTCGCGCAGATGGCGGAGCTTATCGGCGCCGACAGCCTGGCCTTCATTTCGATCGACGGGCTGTACCGCGCGCTCGGCAAGCCGGGGCGCGATCCGGCCAAGCCGTATTACTGCGACGCCTGCTTCACCGGCGACTACCCGATCGCCCTGCCCGACCAGCAGGAATCGGCCGATCGGCAATTGAGCTTGTTGACTGTGGGGAACTGATGGCGGGTTTGCTTGACGGCTCGGTGGCGCTGGTGACCGGCGCCAGCCGCGGTATCGGCGCGGCCACGGCGGTGGAACTGGCGCGGCTCGGCGCCCGGGTGGTGCTGACCGGCCGGACGCAAGGCGCGCTGGAGGAAACCGACGACGCCATCCGCGCGGTGGGCGGCGAGGCGAGCATTCTGGCGCTGGACCTGAAGGAAGACGCGCTGATCGATTCGCTCGGGCCGACGTTGTTCCAGCGCTTCGGGCGGCTGGATATCCTGGTGCACAATGCCGGGGCACTCGGGCGGCTGACGCCGGTGTCGCACATCCTGCCGGAGGATTGGGCCTCGGTTCTCGCGGTGAACCTGACGGCAAGCTGGCGGCTGATCCGCACGTCGGAGCCGCTGCTGCGCCAGTCGCCTGCCGGGCGGGCGGTGTTCGTGACCGAAAGCCGCGCGCGGCAGCCTCGGGCCTACTGGGGCGCGATGGGGGCAACCAAAGCCGGGATGGAGCACCTGGTGCTGACCTGGGCGCAGGAGCTGGCGACCACGACGGTGCGGGCGAACCTGTTCGATCCGGGGCCGGTGGCGACGCGGATGCGCATGCAGGCGTTTCCCGGCGAGGACAAGTCGGTATTGCCGGGGCCGGAGACGGTGGCGCCCGGGCTGGCGGCGCTGTGCCTGCCGTCGGAGCAGCGGAACGGGGAACTGGTTGTTGCTTAGACGGGGAGGCGGTTAAATCGTTGTGTTGACGCACCGTCCTCTCCCCGTCATGGTCCGCGCAGGCGGACCATCCACGCCTGTCGGTGCCGGTTGCGGCAAAGGCCTGGATGGCGGGCCTGCGCCCGCCATGACGGAGTTCACGTGACCGCTTCCTGCTGATCCTTTCGGAGTCTGATTTCGCCATGACATTAACGAACGGGGACGATCTGGCCACCGTGCGGGCCGAGTATGAGGCGTTCCGGGCGCGCGGCCTGAAGCTGGACATGACGCGCGGCAAACCGTCGCCGGAGCAGCTCGACCTGGCCAACGGGCTGCTGGCGCTGCCTGGCAACCTGGATCATTTCTCCGCCGCCGGGGACGACGCCCGCAACTACGGCGTGCTGCAGGGCCTGCCGGAGGCGCGCGCGCTGTTCGCCCCGCTGCTCGGCGTGCCGCCGGCACAGGTGGTGGTGGCGGACAACTCCAGCCTGGCGGTGATGCATGACAGCATCGTCTGGGCGCTGCTGAAGGGCGTTCCGGGCTCCGTCGAACCCTGGGGCAAGACCGCCGACATCGCCTTCATCTGCCCGGTCCCCGGCTATGACCGCCACTTCAAGCTGTGCGAGGAATTCGGCATCCGCATGCTGCCGGTGCCGATGACCGGGGACGGCCCGGACCTCGACGCGGTGGAGGCGCTGGCGGCGGATCCGGCGGTAAAGGGCATGTGGTGCGTGCCCAAGTATGCCAACCCGAGCGGGGATGTTTACTCCGACGAAACCGTGCGGCGGCTGGCCGCGATGCGCACCGGCGCGCCGGATTTCCGGCTGTTCTGGGACAATGCCTACGCCGTCCATCACCTGACGGCGCAGCGGCTGGAGATCCTGAATGTCCTGGAGGCCTGCGCGGCGGCCGGGTATCCGGACCGGGCGTTCATCTTCGCGTCCACATCGAAGATTACCCTGGCTGGGGGCGGGCTGGCGTTCTTCGGCGGGTCCGCGGCAAACGTGAAATGGTATCTGGCGCGGGCGGAGAAGCGGACCATCGGCTCGGATAAGCTGAACCAGCTCCGGCACGTGCGGTTCCTGAAGGACTGGGCGGGTTTGGAGCGGCATATGGATGCGCACCGGGCGATCCTGGAGCCGAAGTTCCAGGCGGTGGAGACGGCGCTGGAGTCGCGGCTCGGCAACCGGAACGTTGCGTCCTGGTCGCGGCCGGAAGGCGGTTACTTCATCAGTTTGGATGCGACCGAGGGTACGGCGCGCCGGGTGGTGGAACTGGCACGCGACGCCGGGCTGGCGCTGACCCCGGCGGGGGCGACGTCGCCGTACGGCGTTGATGCCCGAGACCAGAATCTGCGGCTGGCACCGACATTCCCGCCGCTGAAGGATGTGCGCGATGCGGCGGAGGGGATCGCCCTGTGCATCCTGCTGGCGGCGCTGGAGAAGCGGGACGCCGGCTGAGGACTTGAGGCCCGGGCCGCGTCGCGCTCAGCATCGTCGGCGACGCGGTAACCGGTCATCCGCCCTGACCCGCGCTACACCGTTCGCTGAACCCCATTCGGGCCGGGGACACCGTCCCGGGCGCCACGCCGCAACAGCCCGTCCGTTATCGGCGTGACCCGTCCCGCTTCCGCGTCGAACCCGGGCATGGCGGAGCGAAGCGCGGCCTCCAGCGAGGCCGGGGTCCGGAATGGCGGCTCGGCCGAAGGCGCGGGCTGCGGATTCGGCGCTTCGGCTTGCGGCGGCTGCTTTTCAGCCGCGGACCGGGCGCAGGCGGCGCGGTATTCCTGCATGGCTTCGGCGACCCGGGCCTCGATCTCGGCCTCATCCTGTGGCGAAATGGTCGTGCTCTCGGCCGGCGGGATGGGCGGGCGCTCCGGCTGCGGGTTGGCGTGGAGGTAGGCACGCCGGACCATCATGCTGCGCTCGCTTTGTTCGGCTGAGCGGTTCAGGGCGTTGGCGCAGCCATAGGCGCGCAGTTGCTCCGGCATGGTGAGGTTGGGCGTTGCCGTCGCCTTGCCGAGCAGGGCGATGGCGGCCATCGAAAATGCGATGGTACGGGCGGCGTTGATGAAATCCGCGCGACTTTCCGGGTAGTAGGCGTCCAGCGCGCTGTGCGCCATGCGGCGAGCGGTGGGGGTGTCGGCGATTTGGATGCGGAAGAACGGGATGAGGTGCTCGGCTGCCGCGAACCGCAGGCCGATCCGGGGGTCTACCGGGGAAAGTGGGGAGGCGGCGGTTTTGGCGGGCATGGGGCGGCGGGCCTTGCAAATTGTTCGTGTTTTGTTCTTTACACTGATAGGTTGCAGGATTGCAAGCGGAATCTGTGTGCGGGTCACCGCCGGCCACTATTGAGGCGGCGCCGCCGCTACGCTGTCCAGCGCCGCCGGCACCACCGGATCCGCCGTCGCGATCACCGGCGCATCGATATCCGCCGCGTCCTCCTGCCAGCCGCCGCCGAGCGCGTTGTAAAGACCCACCACGTCGTTGGTCAGCGCCACGTCGGCCTGCACCAGTTGCTGGCGCGATGCCGTCAGGGTGCGCTCGGCATCCAGCACCTGGATGAAGTCCGACAGCCCGTGCGAATAGCTGTCGCGCGCCAGGTACAGGGTCAGTTGGCCGGTGCGGACCGAGTCCGCCAGATGATCGCGGGCGACCTTGTCGGTGCGGTAGGCGACCAGGGCGTCCTCGACCTCCTGCAACGCGTTCAGCACAGTGCCGCGATAGGCCAACGCCGCCTCGGCTTCCTGCGCCCGCGCCAGACGCAGACCGGCGGTCAGGCGCCCGCCCTGGAATATCGGCAGTGAAACACTGGGACCGAACGAGTAAAACGCGCTCGCCCAATTCGTCAGGTAATAGCCGTCCAGCGCCCGCAGGCCGAGGCTGCCGGTCAGCGAGACGTCCGGATAGAAGCTGGCGGTGGCGACGCCGACATTGGCGGTCGCCGCGTGCAGCCGCGCCTCCGCCTGGCGGATGTCGGGCCGCCGCCTTGCCAGCGACGCGGGCACGCCGATGCCCACCACGGCCGGCACCTTCGGCAGCGGCGCCACCGGGCCGAGCATCGCGTCCAAGGTACCGGGCGGCTGGCCGGTCAGCACGCTCAGGCGGTTCATCGCCTGTTCGGCCTGCTTTTCGTAGCCCGGCAATTGCGACTGGAAGTTGGAGAGCTGGGTGCGGGACTGATCGACGTCCAGCTCCGTCGTCAGGCCCTGGCGCTGGCGCTTTACCGTCAGGTCGTAGGCGGCCTGCGCGGTGCGAATGTTCTCCTGCTGGCTGGCGGTCAGCGCCTGGGCGCCGCGGAGCTGGAGGTAGGCCTGGGCCACCTGCCCTTCCAGCATCACCAGCGCATCGTTGGTAGCTTCGATCGAGGCCTCGGTATTGGCCTTCGCCGCTTCCTCCGAGCGGCGGACGCGGCCGAACAGGTCGAGTTCCCAGGACGAGCTGAGGCCGTACTGGAACAGATTGACCGGCTGGGACAGCTTGTTCAGCGTGCCGTCGAGTCCGCTGCCGACCCGGTTGCCGAGGCCGGGGCTGAACGTGTTCAGCGGCGACCCGGGCTGGCCGAGCGCATTGACTTGGCCTTCGACGCCGGAGGACAGCAGGATGCCGCGCAGGCCAAGCTGCTCGCGCATGTAGCTGCCGGTGCCATTGACGCTCGGCAGGCCGGCCGCGCGGGCGGTGACTTCGCCCTGGCGGGATTCGACGACGCGCAGCACGGCCTGTTGCAGGTTGAGGTTGCCGGCGATGGCTTTCTCGATCACGGCGGTCAGGACGGGATCGTGGAAGCCGTCCCACCATTTCGGGTCGGGGTTGGTCTCCGGGCTGACCGGCGCCCGGGCGCGATGCGCCGAGGGATCGTTCCAGGTGGCGACCTCGGGCGGTTTGGGCGGCGTGAAGTCGGGGCCGGCGGTGCAGGCGGCGAGGCTGGCGGCCAGGGCGAGAAGCGGGATGCGGGAGGGCGATGGCCACGCCCGCGTCGTCCCGCTGCCGGGCATGCCCCGGCCTGATGTGTCATGGCCGGGCTTGGCCCGGCCATCCACGCCTTTGTCCGCGCCGGCACTGCAAGTCGTGGATGGCCGGGCCAAGCCCGGCGATGACACAGGGGCCGGGGACACCAGCGGCGGGGACACGGGGCGCGTGACCATCAATGCCCCCCGCCGCTGGATTTCGTCTTGATCCCGGACATGCACAACGCCGTCGGGATCATCACAAACGACATCAGCGCGGTCAGCAGGAACACGTCGTTATACGCCAGCACCGCCGTCTGGGTCTGCAACATCTGGTACACCTGCCCCGGCGCCATCTGCATCGCCTGCGCCGCGGAGTGCCCCATATCGATCAGTCCCTGCTGCGTCTGCTGGAGCAAATCGTTATACGGCTGGTTGGTCGGACCCAAATGATCGACCAGGTGTGCCTGGCGGATCTGCAGATGCTCGGTCACCAGCGCGGTCGAAACGGAAATGCCGATGCCGCCGAAGACATTGCGCGCCATGCTGAACAGCGCCGTCGCATCGCCGTTCAATTCCGCCGGCACGGTCGCATAGGCGATCGTGCTTATCGGCACGAACAGCAGCGCCAACGCCGCGGTCTGCGCCGCGCGAAACAACACCAGGTGGTAAAAATCCAGCTCCGGCACAAGGTTCATCGAATAGATCAGGGCGCAACCGAGCGCCAGGCCGCCGCCGGCGACGATATATTTCGTTGGAATAAGATTCATCAACCGGCCGGCGACCGGAATGAGCATGACCAGCACCACGGCGCCGGGTGCCAGCACCAGACCGGCCCAGGTCGCGTTGTAACCAAGCTGCTGCTGCGCGAACTGCGGAATCAGCACCGCGCTGGCGTATAGCACAAAACCCATGATGGCGATCTGCAACGACCCGAGTGCCAGGTTACGGTCCTTGAACACTCGCAGATTGACGATCGGGTTGCGCACATACAGCAGATACGTAATCCCGAAGATGAACCCGCAGGCCGACAGGATGAACATCAGCCGGACGAAGTTCGAACCCAGCCAATCATAGTCCTCGCCGCGATCAACGCCGACTTCCAGGCACCCCAGGGCCAGTGCGATAAAGAACACGCCGAGATAGTCGAAGCGCGGCGCGGTGCGCTTCTCCCGCTCGATCGCCGGCGAGTCTTCGACATATTGCAGCACGCCGAAAAACGTCAGGATGCCGATGGGAATGTTGATCAGGAAGATCCAGTGCCAGCTATAGGTATCCGTCAGCCAGCCGCCCAGCACCGGCCCGACCACGGGTGCGATGATGATGGCGACCGCGGTCAGCGAAAACGCCTGCTGGCGCTTTTCGGGCGGAAAATGATCCAGGATGATCGCCTGCTGCGTCGGCTGCAGTCCGCCGCCGAAAAACCCTTGCAGGGCGCGGAACACCAGGATCTGCCAGAACTGCTCGGTCAGGCCGCAGGCCAGCGACATCGCCGTAAACATCCCGATGCAGATCAGGAAGTAGCATTTCCGCCCGAGCCGCCGGCTGAGCGCGCCGGAGATGGTCAGGACGATCCCGTTGGCGACAAGATACGTCGTCAAAGCCCAGGTCGCCTCGTCGCTGCTGATCGACAGGCTGCCGGAGATGTGCGGCAAAGAAACGTTCACGATGGTGGTGTCCAGCACCTCCATGAACGCACCGAGCGTGACGATCACCGCCACCACCCACGGGTTGGCTCGCGGCTTCCACTGCCCGGGCGCATCGCTCATCGCACGGTCACCGTCGGCACCACCGAGATGCCCAGCGGCAGTCCGTGCCGGTTGTCCAGGCCACTGTCGATAATGATCTTGACCGGCACGCGGCGGACGATCTTGACGAAGTTGCCGGTCGCATTCTCGGCCGGAAATGCCGAGAACCGCGCGCCGCTGCCCTCCTGGATGCTGTCCACGTGGCCGTGCAAGGTCAGGTTCGGGTACGCATCGACGCTCATGGATACGGCATCGCCGGCTTTCATGTCGGCAAGCTGGGTTTCCTTGAAGTTGGCGGTGACCCAGACCTCCGGCCGGACGATATAGAACACCTGCTGCCCGGCCTGCACGAAGGTGCCGAGATCGACGTTGCGCCGCGTGATCGTGCCATCCGCCGGTGCGGTCAGGGTGGTGTAGGACAGATTCACCTCGGCCTGGGCGAGGTTGGCCTCGGCCTGCGCCACCTGGGCCTCGCGCTGGCGGACGGTGTCCTCCGCCGCCTGGATGTTCTGCTGCACCAATGATGCAATCTGCACCTGTGCGTCGGCATTGGACACCGCCGCGTTGGTCGTCTGCATCTGAGCGGTCGCCTGGTCGACATTGGTCTGCGTCGTCGCCCGCGGATCGACGGCGCGCTGGCGGCGATAATCGCGCTCGGCCTGTGCCTGGTTGGCCTTGGCCTGCTCAAGCTGCGCCTTGGCCTGCTGCAACGTCGCCGGCACCCGGACGCGGGCGATGTCGAGATCGACCTGCGCGCTGGACAATTGCGCCCGGGCGAGGGACAGGCTGGCACGGGCCTGATCGCGCGCGGTGATATAGTCGCGCGGGTCGATCTTCAGCAGCAGGTCGCCGGCATGCACGAACATATTGTCGTCGACATGAAGCTCGGTGACGTAGCCGGATACCTTGGCGGCAAAGGCAACGGCGTTGCCATCGGTATAGGCGTCGTCGGTGCTCTCCAGCCCGCGAGTCATCAGCCAGTAGACAACACCGCCGATGATCGCCAGCACCACGACGGCCGCGAGGACATACAGCGGCCAGCGCCGATGCGGCCTGTCGCCGCCGTCCCCGCCGCGATCCGGTTCATCGTCGCGGTCCCGTGGGTTATCAGCCGATCGGGACGATCTTCCGTCCGCCGCGTCGGCACGGGGAGGCGGGCGCTTGTCATGCACGTCCTCATCCGGCCGGTGACGGGAACCGGCATCGCCGACTGTCTCACTCGCCAACTCAGACCCCTGTCCAGACGCGTGTCCAGAACGCCGCAGCCGGGTAAAGTTGAGTTCATATCGCGGTGAGGTGGAGGCCGGTTTCGCTCAGCCTATAAGCGACGGCTACTGTTCGCCGCCAACCCGGTATCCATCGGTCAGAGTTTGCAGGAAGGCCACGAGATCGTCCACATCGGCATCGGTCAGGCGCCTCCCGGCGCCGAACGGAGGCCCCGTTTCGATGTTGGCCGCGAACGCGTCCGGAAGGTCGTCGAACTTGTGCACCGAGCCGTCCGCGCCGGCCGAATACCATTTTCCGGGGTCAGTGTCCCGTTCGGCATAGAACGCCACCGCCTCGCGCACAGTATGGACAACGCCGTTATGGTAGAAACTTTGCTTCAGCGCGACGTTCCGCAGCGACGGCGCCCTGAACAGACCGCAGTACTTTGCCACGCCGATGAAATCCCGCCGGTATGGTCCGCAAACGCCGAGATCGAAATACCCCGGATCGTCATTCGCCGGTAACGCGCGGTTGCGCGGCAGCCCAAGTGCCGCAAAGCCGAAATCGGTAAACAGCGGCGGCTTGCCATCCCTGGTCACCGCGCTTTTGTGGCACGACGCGCAGTTGCCGCGCGCCGGGTCATTGAACACCGCCAGGCCCCGCGCCTCCGGCTCGGACAAACGCACGGAACCGCGAAGGAACGCATCGTATTTGCTGCTGAAGGGGCTGAACACCGCCGGTGTTTGCTGGAAATACTCCAGCGCCTCGGTCACCGCCGCGAAGGCCGCCTGCGGATGGCTGAATACCTCCTGTCCATACAAGGCGCGGAGGTCCGCGGCATACGCCCCCTGCCCGGCCGCCGCCACGACCGCAGCGGCGTCCGCCATCGCCATTTCATTCCTATCAAATAAGGGAATCGCCGCCTGGTCGCGCAGGCGGTCCACCCGCCCATCCCAGCCCCGTCCCCCTGCCGCACCCTGATCGGCGCTTTCATCGCCGTCTTCCTCGGACTCGAAAAAATGCTCCCGGAACGCCGGTGCAAACCGACCGTAGGTCAGTCCGGGAACCGCCCGCACACCGGAGCGCAGCAGCTCGGGGCCGCCGATCTGCACCGGCCGTGCGTTCGGGGCCGAGAACCCGTGTGCCGGGTCATGGCATGTCGCGCAGGCCATCCTGCCGGAGGCGGACAACGACGGATCGAAGAACAGCTTGCGGCCGAGCTCGGCGACCGCGGCGGCGCGGGCATAGGCGGCTGTGGCCGAGGGCGTCTGCCCCCAGGGCAGAGCCGGACCGTCCGAGGCGCGGGCCGGAAGCGCCAGGCAGATCAGCAGCGCCAGCGCGCGCAGCACGGGCATTGTCACGGAATTGCCATACCGGATTTGCGCACGCGACTTATATGGAGCATCAGTTGGTCATATTCCGAAACGGTCTGACGGCGGGGTAAGTATGATAGGCAGGATTTCAACATGTTGGGTTGCCGCCGCGATGGCGGCTCTGCCCGTGGCGTCCACCGAAGCGGCGCCGCGATACGACGACATCCAGACCATTGTCGTGATCTATGCCGAGAACCGCAGCTTCGACAACCTGTATGGCACGTTCCCCGGCGCCAACGGCCTGGCGCAGGCCTCGGCCGTGTCGGCCACCCAACTCGACCGCGACGGCAAGCCGATGCGCGGGCTGCCGGCGGTCTGGGGCGGCACCTCGGACAAGGTGTTTCAGGGCGCGCCGGCGGCGCCTGTCTCGCTGACCGAGGGGCAGACAGCGACCTTCCTCGGCAGCTTCAACCACCCCTACGACGTCGCCGCCCTGTATCAGTCGGCCGCGTCCGCGGACAACGACCCGCTGCGCTACACCAACCGCGACCTGTACCACCGGTTCTACGAGAACCAGATGCAGATCAACGGCGGCGCCAACAACATGTTCGCCGCCTGGGCGGATTCCGGCGGCATGACGATGGGATATTTCACCCCGGCGCCCGAGGCCGAGCTGCCGCTATGGGACTGGGCGCACCAATACGTGCTGGCGGACAATTTCTTCCAGGGCGCGTTCGGCGGCTCGTTCCTGAACCATTTCTACCTGATCTGCTCTTGCACGCCGTATTACGGCAACGGCGGCGTCAACCCGAACGGCGGCGCCAACCCGGGCGTCTCCGTGGTCGAGCCGGACGGCGTCACGCTGACCCTGGCGGCCAATTCGCCGGTCTCGGCGCTGGACGGGCCGCCGGTGTTCAAGCTCAGCGGTCCGCTGACGCCGGATTTCTATGCGGTCAACACCATGCAGCCGGCCTACCCGCCGAGCGGCAATGCCGACGACGCGCAGAAGTCGGTGAAACTGACATCGGCGACCACGCTGACGCCGCAGACGGAAGCCACCATCGGCGATCTGCTGACCGCGGCGGGGGTGGGATGGGCCTATTACGCCGGGGCGTGGGATTTCGCCCTCTCGCATCCGCCGTTCGCGGCAGGGGTGTCGGCGGCGGTGCCGAACTTCCAGTATCACCACCAGCCGTTCGCCTACTTCGCCGCGTTCGATCCCTCGACCGCGGCGGGCGCGGCGAACCGGGCGGCGCATCTGCTGGACGCGGGCGTCGTGACGGACCCCGGCGTGCTGCCGGAGTCGCGGTTCCTGACCGACATCCGCAACGGCAGCCTGCCGCCGGTGACGTTCTACAAGCCGCAGGGTTCGGTGAATGAGCACGCGGTCTATGCCAACATCGCCGACGGCGATCGGCACATCGACGTGCTGCTGAAGGCGCTGAAGGCCAGCCCGCAATGGAGCCACATGCTGGTGGTGGTGACGTATGACGAGTTCGGCGGCTGGTGGGACCATGCCGCGCCGCCGAAAGCCGATCGCTTCGGGCCGGGAACGCGGATTCCGGCGCTGATCATCTCGCCGTACGCGCGCAGGGGGACGGTGGATCATACGCTGTATGACACGACCTCGATCCTGCGATTCGTCACCAACCGGTGGCAGCTGCCGGTGCTGCCGGGGATTGCGACTCGGGATGCGGCGCTGGCGGCGAACGGGCAGCCTGCCATGGGGGATCTGACGCAGGCGCTGGAGTTGCCGTAAGCGAGGCGACACGGATGCCACTTCAGGCTGGTGACCTGGATCGCGCACGTGCGGTCGGGCGGCGGGCGGCCGAAGCCGAAAGTGCCAAGTCCGTGAGCGAAACGTATAGTTCAGAAAACTTTCACGTTTAGCAATAAGTTCAGCCGGGCGACCGCATTAACTGCAAAATTCTGTCGGTATTCAAACAGGATCGCGCGTTCACCTTGGAAGTTTGGCGCTCGGCTCACGCCAACGTGTTGCCGATCGGTTCATATCGCGAGTTGCCAGCCGCTACCGCATCGCACAAAATAAACACCTCGGAACCGTTCGTGTATTGGGAGGTGACTTAAAGTTGTAATGAACGTGTCCGATTACAGCCAGATCGGCTTGACCCGCTTTTCCTTTCTTTATCGTTATCGTCCACCGCAGGCTTGGCTGTTGTTCATAATAGCGTGACACATCGCGGCCTGCGTATACTCGAAGCCCGGCCGTTTCCAACCTGGGGTACGACATGCCCAACGAAGTGCATTATTTGGTTGCTGTTGACCGCCGGGCTGAAAAGTTCGTTCGCCCACGCTCGGCAATTCGCCCTCATGCCAAACGGCTGTTTGATATTTGTGCTGCCCTTACACTTATTGTTATTGTACTCCCGGTAGCGTTTCTGGTCATCGCTGCCAGTCTTGGCAGTGCGCAAGTCCCATTCTGTTCCAATGTCCGGGTCGGACGGGACGGACAGGCGTTCGGCTGTCTGAAATTCAGAACCACGCGCCGCGACGCCGATAGCACTTTATTGCGTATCCTGCTGCGCGAGCCTCCCGCCAGACCTGAGAAGACAATCCATCGTGATCTGAGGGACGATCCGCGCGTCACGCGCTTAGGACGCTTCCTTGTTGAAACGAATATGAATGAACTTCCGCAACTGCTGAATGTTCTGGCAGGCCACATGAGTTTCGTGGGACCTCAGCCGCTGACCCGGGCTGAATTGGGAGAATTTTACAACGCAACGGAGACCGCCGCTTATTGCTCGGTGAGACCCGGTCTGACCGGCTTATGGCAACTGGGCGGTTGCAGCGATCACGGCTATCGCAAACGCGCTGCCCTTGATATACTCTATGTCGAGCGGTTGTCCCTACGAAACGACCTCAGAATTCTCTGGCGGAGCATAGCCGCCGTTGTCCGTCAGGAAGCCGCCGGGGCGCCTGTTATTTCCACCAATGCATCAGGTGAGCGTCATACCCGCTGAAAAACCCAACAAAAAGCCGGAGCACAACGCCCCGATTCGCGGGTTGGTAATCGGTGTGGTGGTTGGTGCCCTCTTGTGGGCGCTCATTTTTTTCGTTCTGGTGAGACTATTCCGGGATCGTCCGGCCTGAGCGCCGTCCGCGAACGCGATGAACCTGGACCGGGATATTCCGGGCCTTTGGTTGCGTGAGCAGAAGGCGTGGATGCCGCCCCGGGCCATCGCCGGGGCGTGCTCCTCCGGTCTGAGGCCCCCCGCCGGCGAGTCGTTCTGACTGCCGATTGGCATGAGCGGAAATATCCTGGCAGCGCGGCCTCATCCGAACCCAACCCCCGTCAGCTTCTCCGACGCCGCCCACAGCAGGCTCGCCGCCGCCGTATCCAGCGCCTGCGGAAACACCCGCGCCATCCCCGGCGCGCCGCGGGTCTCCCCGGGACCCGACGGACCGTAATACGCCCCGCCCGCCGCCTCCGGCGCCGCCGCGGCATACAGAGACGGCAGCGCACCTTCACCAGCCGATTGCGCCACCAGCCCGAACCCGAAGGTAATCAGCCACGCCTTCAGGTTCGGCTGGCCGCCGCCGATACCGCTATCGATGATGTCGGTCCTGGCCCAACCGGGATGCGCCGCGATGCTGCGCAGCGTCCAGCCGTTCTGCTCCGCCCGGCGCTGCAGCTCCAACGCGAAGATCAGTTCGGCGAGCTTGCTTTGCCCATAGACTCGCAGCGCGTTGTACGACCGCTCCGACTGCAGGTCGTCCAGTTTCAGTACGGCTCGGCGGTGCGCCAGGCTGGCGACGGTCACCACCCGGCCCCCGCCGGGTGCCGCGCACAGCGCATCCTTCAGCCGGGCGGTCAGGGCGAAGTGCCCGAAATAGTTGACGCCGATCTGCCGCTCGAAACCGTCAGCGGTGCGTTGGCGGGTGGGATAGCCCATGACGCCGGCATTGTTGACCAGGATGTCGATCACACCCCGCTGCGCCGCCGAGACACCGTTGGCGAAATCCGCAACCGAGGCCAGGCTGGCAAGATCGAGCAGCTCAAACCGCACCTTGGCGGCGGGGATCTCCCGCTGGATGCGTGTCACCGCCCGGGATCCCTTGGCCCTGTCGCGACCGGCGACGATGGTGTTGGCACCCAGGCGGGCGAGCCCGAGTGCCGTCTCATAGCCGATGCCGCCGGTCGCGCCGGTGACGATGGCAACTTTGCCGTCGAGCGCGGGGGCGTCTTTGAGGCTCCAGTTCGGCTTGGGCGGGGAGATGGGCATCGTCGTCCTTTGATCGCAGCATCGTAAGGATATGGCACGTTTCGGGCGACTGGAAAGGGACGGCATCATGCGGACATCGGGCGGTGCCGGCGCGGGCCGCATCTTGCGCCTGCTAAGCCCGGCTGCGGCGTTGACCCCGCTGCCGCATAACGCGCTCGCCGGCCGGGGAGCGGTTTGCCGAAAGCCGGGCGCGCAGCCGGATGGCCCGGGTTGAAGCCGGGGGATTCAGCCGTCCACAGGCGATCTAAAGGTTAACAATATCTTAACGCAGTTCCTTAAGCGACCAAACACTATCTTTTAATATCAATTGTTTAGATCTGTGCCCAAACATTCAGCACGCCGCATAAAAGCCGCTGGCAGGCGGTTTTAGGCAGGTTTCCGAGGAACCGCCCACCGACTTATCCACAGATGCATGGGATAACAAAAGCGTCAGATCCGACTAACTCGTGAGAAGCCCGGACCTGCGTGCTGCGTCCCCTCAGACGACGCCCGGGACTAAAACAGGCTGTCTTTCCCCGGCTACCTGACGCTGGACGAGCGGGAGC
The DNA here is from genome assembly GCF_903915725.1 of uncultured Rhodopila sp. GTDB lineage: Bacteria > Pseudomonadota > Alphaproteobacteria > Acetobacterales > Acetobacteraceae > Rhodopila. The sequence continues at coordinate 20,669 of NZ_CAIWTY010000081.1, read as the reverse complement.
GGGGTCCTGGCACCATGCCGGGCCATAGCCATACGGTTTGAGGAAGCCAGCGTGCCGCAGCGCCACCTCGCGGGCGTCGCGTTACAGGGATCGGCAAGCCCACGGGGAAGCCGCGGCGCAGTTCCGCCTCAGGCAGCCTCCCGGTCCTGACGGTGGAACCGCCTGCCGGTGCCGGCGATGTCTCGGTCGCGCCAAAAGGACGCGGACCCATCGGCATCCCGGCGGCGCCGCGATGGTGAGACGGAAAAATCATCAAACAGCCCCTGAAAAGCCGTGGTCTTCGGAGAACCCTCCGGGTACAAACGCCTGTGCGCAATAACATCCCCAACTTGCTGTCCGTCTCGCGAATCGCGTTCATCCCGCTGATCGTTGTGTTCGCGTCTTTGCAAATCCCGGTCTGCGACGCATTGGCCTGTGCTCTTTTCGCCGCTGCGGCCATTACCGACTATTTTGACGGCAAACTTGCCCGCACCTGGGGCCAGACCTCCGAGCTCGGCCGCATGCTGGACCCTATCGCCGACAAACTGCTCGTCGCCGCCTGCCTCATGGTTCTGGTTGCTGCCCACACCATGAGTGTGGCCGGCCTGTTTCCCGCCGTCGTCATCATGCTCCGCGAAATCCTGATCAGCGGGTTGCGGGAATACCTCGCGTCAGCGCGCGTCGGCTTGCCCGTTACACTGCTGGCGAAGTGGAAGACCGGCCTCCAAATGGGCGCGATCGGTTTGCTTCTGTTGGGACCGGCCGGTCCGGCAACGATCGGATTGTCGTGGTTTCCCAACCTGATCATAGGGGAGAGCATGCTCTGGATGGCCGCGGCTCTAACTCTTGTGACCGGGTGGAATTACCTCAGAGTCGGGATACATCACGCAACATCCGCTGCAACCTAGGCCGTTTCAAGACGACGGGACCCTCCGCCGTCTCGCCAACCTCGACCACCCGCTCCTGAAACATTACCCCGCCTGGTCCGGACGCCATGGGCGTCGCCGATTGGATGCGCGGCGCCATCGATCGCATCGCCGACGATCATGGCGGCCGACCGGTCAACGCCAACGCCGGTTGGTATCAAATCAGGCGTGGACCAGCGGGCAGTTGCCGTCCTGCAACGGCCGGAAGCCTTCCGCGGCCGGCGTGGTCGCCAGCAGCTTGTAGTAATCCCACTCGTACTTGCTCTCGGCCGGACTCTTGACTTCGTACAGATAGACCGGATGCAGGGCGCGGCCGTCCGCCCGGATCGTCCCCGGGCCGAAGCAGTCATCATCCGTAGGCAGCGTCTTCATGCGGGCCACGGTCGCCGCACCGCTTTTCTTCGCCTCGGCCACACCCAGCGCGGCGACCGCCTTGAGGTAGTGGAACGTGCCGCCATAGCACCCGGCCTGCCCCATGCCCGCCCGGGCCGAACCGATGCTCGGCTGCAGTCGCTTGCTGAACGCACGGGTGCGGTCGTCGCGGTCCCAGTAGAAGGTGTTCGACACCACGATCCCCTGCGCCGTCTGCAAACCGAGCGCATGCACGTCGCTGACGAACACCAGCAGGCCCGCCAGCTTGACGCCGGCCTTGGTGATGCCGAACTCGCCCGCCTGCTTGATGGTGTTCACAGTGTCGGCACCGGCATTGGCCATGCCAATGACCTTGGCGCCGCTCGACTGCGCCTGGATCAGGAACGACGAAAAGTCGGAATTGCCGAGCGGCACCAGCACATTGCCCAGCACCTTGCCGCCGGCCCGGGTGACGAAGTTGGCGGTGTCCCGTTCCAGGGCGTGGCCGAAGGCATAGTCGGCGGTGATGAAGTACCAGGTGTTGCCGCCGGTCTTGACCATGGCCGCGCCGGTGGAATGCGCCAGCATCCAGGTATCCATCGTCCAATGCACCGTCGTCGGCGCGCATTGCGGCCCGGTCAGATCCGCCGTCGCGGCGGGCGAGTTGATGAACGCCTTGTCCAGTTCCTTGCAGACGCCGGAGACCGCCAGGGCGACCGCGCTGTTCGGCGTGTCGGTGATCATGTCGACGCCGTCGCGCTGAATCCACTGGCGAGCCAACGCTGCGCCGATATCGGGCTTGTTCTGATGGTCGCCGGCGATCACCTCGACCGCGATGTCCCGACCGGCGGCTTTCGAGTCGGCGACCGCGAGCTTGACCGCGGCGATGGCCACCGGCCCGCTGAGGTCTCGATAGACGCCGGACTGGTCGCCGAGCACGCCGATTTTGATGGTGGGAGTTTGGGCGCGTGCCGGAATCGCCGGCAAAGCGGCTGCGGCGGCAGCGGTGCCAAGCACGGTGCGTCGGGTGATTGTCATGGTCGTTTCCTTATTTGACGGCGCAAGCCAGATGGCACCCGCGGGCGGAAGGGTCAAGCGGGCGACGATGCCGCCTGGCGCATACGTTAGAGCGCCTCAATCACCATCCGAAGCCTCGCTCGAAGCCGGTTTGATTACCGAGCTTTCGACGTATCGCGCAGGCCGCGAAGCGCCAGGTAGTAGCCGAAGACGCCGAACCCGGTGACCATGCCAAGGCTGACCGTGGCGGTATCCGACACCGGCCCGCGCCGCACCGGGTTGGAGATGTGCACCTCAATCACCGGAAACGACACCTGGCTGATCGCCGCCGTCAGCGCCGGGTAGCCGCGCGAGAATCCGGCCGGGTTGACCAGCGCCCCGCCGAAACCCTGATCGTTCGCGTCGTACAGCCGGTTGATCACCTCGCCTTCGATATTGGAGTGGAAGATCTCCACCTCGACATCCAGTTCGTCGGCGTAGCCGCGTATGTTCTTGTTGTACTCGTCGAGCGTCATGGTGCCGAAGATTTCGGTCTGTGTCTTGCCGCGCATGTTCATGCCGGCGCCTTGAACGACGAGGATTTTCATGGCGGCGCTCCCCCCGGATTTGCAGCGGGCCGGACGGTAGGCGTGCCGCCCGGACCTGACAAGCGCGCCCACGGACGTGACAGCCGCGGGCGACGGTTCGGCTGGCCGATCATTACGGGATCGCCGTCCAACAAAAAGTCGTTATCCGGCAATCCTGTTCCAGGGCATCGAAGCATACAACGGTATTTTGCGGTCTTTGACTTCCACTATTCGCGGGCCAGGGCCGGCCATTCCGGCGAAGCTCCCCGAGAAGCGGCTGGCCCACGAGCGGGCCAGCCGACCTCTTACTTTCGGATGACGGTGATCTTGACTTTGACGCCAATCTTCACCAGTATCCTCGGCAAGAGGTTGCGATGCTTCGACATCACAATTTCTCCTCAAGTAAGCCGGTTGGGCCATTCCCAACCGGTTTTTTGTTTATGCATCCCCGCATCTGAACAAAGGGTTAACGGTGATGCCGCCGCGACCCAAAATAAGCAGGGGTTGCCCTGGCCGCCAAGCCTGCTTACTGGGCAGCCATGAACCAACCAGGACTCTCCACCCCATGGCTGCTGTAAACCGCGCGCTCCAGCTTCTCGCCGATCGGCAGGTTGCCGTGACGGAGCTGGACGCCCCGCCGCCGCCCGGCGCGCATGAGGTGCAGTTGCGTGTCCGCGTCGTCGGCCTCAACCACATCGATGTGTGGGGCTTCCGCGGCATGGCTTTCGCCAAGCGCCTGTATCCGCTGACCGTCGGGGCGGAATCCGCATGCGAGGTCGTCGCCGTCGGGGATGGCGTGACCACCGTCCAGCCGGGCGACCGGGTCGTGCCCTACTCCGCGCTGACCTGCGGCGTTTGCCCCGCCTGCCGGCGCGGCCGCGACAATCTGTGCGAGAACGTCGCCGGGGTGCGCGGCTTCCATGTCGCCGGGTTCGCCCAGGACCTCACCAACCATCCCGCCCGGCTGGTTGTGAAGATCCCGGATGCGGTCAGCCTGCGGGACGCCGCCTGCGTCGCGGTCGCCTATGGCACCGTCGAGCACATGCTGTTCGACAATGCCCAACTTGAGCCGGGCGAAACGGTGCTGGTGCATGCCGGCGGTTCCGGCATCGGCAGCATCGCCATCCGCATCGCCAAATCGCTGGACTGCAAGGTGATCACCACCGTCGGCTCCGCCGACAAGGCCGAGAAGGCCAAGGCGCTCGGCGCGGATCACGTGATCAACTACCGCGAAGACCGGTTCGAGGGGGTAGTGCGGAAGCTGACTGGAAAGAAGGGCGTGGACGTCGTGTTCGAGCATACCGGCGCCGACACCTGGGCAGGATCGCTGCTGTCGATGAAGCGCGGCGGGCGGCTGGTGACCTGCGGCGCGACCTCCGGCCCGACCGCCAGCATCAACCTGATGCAGTTGTTCCAGCAGCAGTATCGCATCATCGGCTCGTTCGGCTCGCCTTTGTCCGCAGTGGCACGGGCGCTGGACCGGATCGCGTCCGGGGTGAAGCCGGTGATCGACACGGTGTATGGGCTGGAGGATTTCGAGGCGGGTCTGGCCCGGCTGGAGAGCCGCGACGTATTCGGCAAGCTGCTGATCGAACTCTGATCCCGTGCGTAGGCACCTGATTCTGTATGGCGACCGCGTGCTCGGGCGCGTGGTCAAGGGGCTGATCCGGCTGCTGCGGCGGGCTGACCCGGATCGCGCCGCCGATTTCGCCGCCCTTGTCGCCCGGCGCTTCGGCCCGCTTCTTCCCGCCCACAAGATCGGCCTCGCCAACCTGCGCGCTGCATTCCCGGACAAGGACGAGGCCTGGATCAGGCGGACGCTGAAGGAGTCCTGGGACAATCTCGGCCGCGTCGCGGGCGAATACGTCCACATGGCGCGGATCTGGGACTTCGACATCGAGCATCCCAACACCGGCCGCATCCAGACCGACGACGTGCCGATGTTCGAAATGCTACGCACCGACGGCAAGCCCGCCCTGGTGTTCGCCGCGCATCTGGCGAACTGGGAGATACCCGCCATCGCCGCCGCGGCGCATGGCCTGCCCTCGGCGGTGGTCTACCGCATGCCGAACAACAAGGCGGTGGCGAAGGAGATCGAGCGAATCCGCGCCCCGCTGATGGGCCGCCTGATCCGCACCCGGGCACAGGCCGCGGTGGAGATGGCGGCGGCGCTGAGCGCCGGGGAACACCTGGGCATGCTGGTGGACCAGCATTTCTCCCGCGGCGTCGATGTCACGTTCTTCGGCCGCCGCTGCAAGGGCAATCCCTCGATTGCGCGGCTGGCGCGGCGGTTCGATTGCCCGGTGGTGGGGGTGCGGGTCATCCGCCTGCCCGGCCGCAAGTTCCGCATCGAGGCCACAGGTCCGTACGAGCTGCCGCGCGGCGCCGACGGTGAGGTGGATGTGGCTGCCACGACCCAGATGATCACGTCGGTCGTCGAGGGCTGGGTGCGGGAAAACCCCGGGCAGTATTTGTGGTTCCACCGGCGCTGGCGTTAACCAGGTTCAACATTTCGTAATCCGATCGTGCCGTAGTTTTGGCACACCAACGGCGTAGCCACCTGTGAACGGAACAGTTGATTGAAAGGTGCATGCACAATGCGCAGTCTTGCTTTCGCCGCCGCCCTGCTGGCGTCCCTGCCGCTGACCGCCCCGGCGCAGCCCGCGACCGAGTCCGACCGGACGGTCATCCACGCCGGCCTTCCGGCGCCGGACCTCGGGGAGAACGCCAGGCCATCGGATTTTCTGCGCGCGGCGCAGGGCGCCGTCGCGTCCGGCCGCAAGGCGGTGGCACAGGAATCGCTGGAGATGGCGCAGACCCGCCTGCTGGACCGCTCGGTGCCCCTGGGCCAGACCCAGGACCCGAGCAAAAGCCCGGCCGTCGGCCAGATTTCGCAGGCGCTTCAGGCCCTGAATGCCGGCGACCGCGCCGCCTGCCTGCAAGCGATCCAGGCGGCCATCGGGTCCACGAGCGCCGAAGGGTTGTAGAACCGCGCTTTTCATCATGGCTCTTACGGCGAAGTCTGTTGGCAGACGCCGATAGCTTGGCGAAACGCCAAAACGTCATGCCAACGCAGGTCGGCATCCACGCCTTGATGCGGTGCAGGCTGCGGCAAAGGCGTGGATGGCGGGCCTGCGCCCGCCATGACGCGGTGACGGGCCGGTGTCCGCCTCGCAAGGCCAACAAGCTCCGCCATAAGCGCCTTCATCATCGCCCGTCTCCGGCTCGTCCGGGGACGGCCGTGACGGATACGGTCGTCTACAGCCCGCGTAGCGCGGCGCAGACCGCCTCCACCTGCTCATCCGTCAGTTCGGGATACAGCGGCAGGCTGAGTATCTCCCGCGACGCGGCTTCGGTTTCCGGACAACCGCCCGGTCCCGTCGCGACCCGGCCTGCATAGGCGGGCTGCAGGTGAACCGGCACGGGGTAGTGGATGCCCGTGCCGATACCGGATTCCCGCAGCCGCATCTGGATCGCATCGCGCTGTGCGGTGCGTGCGACATACAAATGAAAGACCGGCTCGGCATCGTCTCGGACCCGTGGCGCGGTCAGAGGACTGCCGTCGATCGCAGCGGTATAGGCGGCGGCAACTGCGCGGCGCCGGGCGTTTCCACTGTCCAGACGTGTCAGCTTGACCCGGAGTATCGCTGCCTGGAGTTCATCCAGACGGCTGTTCACCCCAACCTCGTCGCTGATGTAATGCTTGTGCCAGCCATATTGGCGCAGCGCGGCGATCCGCTCGGCCAATTGGGGGTCCGCCACCGCCACCGCGCCGCCGTCGCCCAGGGCGCCGAGGTTCTTCGTCGGATAGAAGCTGAACGTCGCCGCATCGCCGAACGTGCCAACGCGTCTTCCGTGCAGGCGGGCGCCATGCGCCTGGGCGCAGTCCTCGATCAGCGCGACCCGATGCTCGCGGCACAGCGGCGCAATTCGATCCAGATCCGCCGGCTGCCCGTACAGGTGCACCACCACCACCGCGCCGATGGGCGGCAAGCCGGGCGGCGGATCTTCAAGCACGCGGCGCAGCGCATCCGGGTCCATCGTGTAGTGCACGGGCTCGATATCGACCAGCAGAGGCGTCGCCCCGGCCATCCCGATCGCCGCCACCGTGGCGACCGCGGTGTGCGACACGGTGACGACGCTGCGGCCGGCGCCAACGCCAAGCCCGCGCAAGGCCAGGGCGATCGCATCGGTCCCGTTGCCGCAGCCAATGGCGTGCGGCAGGCCCAGCCAGGCCGCGAACTCAGCCTCGAACGCGCGGCCTTCCTGGCCAAGCACATACCAGCCGGAGGACAGGACGCGAGCCACCGCCGCGTCGATCTCCGCCCGCAGCGCCCGGTAGCCGGCGCCGGGTTCGGCTTGCGGTATCAAAGGTAGTCTTTCAACCGGGGGCGATACCAATCGAGTGTCCGGCCGATGCCGTCCTCCAGGCCCACCTGGGGCGCCCAGCCGGAGGCGGCGCGGAAGGCCCGGTCATCGGCGTGGTAGCTGCCGATGTCGATCCGCGCCCTGTCGGCCGGGAACTCGCGCGTGGTGTATTGCGCGTTGCCGCGCGACAGGCGCACCACGATTTCCGCCAGTTCGTGCAGCGAGGCCGGCGGCGCGCCACCGATGTTGAAAATGCGGCCGAAGCACTCCGGGTGGTCGGCCGCGGCGATGAAGGCGCTGGTGACGTCATCGACATAGGTCATGTCGCGCAACTGGTCGCCGCCCCAAACCTCGAACGGCCGATCCTCCAGCACGCAGCGAATCCAGATCCCGAGGAAGGTCTGCCGCGCGTCGCGGATGCGCAGGCGGGGACCGTAGCAGTTGGTCAGGCGCAGCGAGACGACCGGCCGGTTGCGGACGCGATGCTCCAGCAGCCAATACTGTTCACCGGCGAACTTCGACACGCCATTGGCGTCGGGCGGCGCCACCGGCTGGGTCTCGTCCACCGGCAGCTTTTCCACGCGTCCGTAAAACTGCCGCGTGGAGGCATGCACCACGATGGCGTCAGGTGCGGCCTCGCGCGCAGCCTGGATCAGCCGCACCTGCGCCACCGCATTGACCGCGATATCGGCCAGCGGATCCGCCTGCCCGCCCATATGGCTGGTTTGCGCGGCGAGGTTGAAGATGACGGCTGCATCCTCGCACAGCGGGCGGAGGTCGATCTCGCGAATGTCGCCGCGCACGAACTCCACCTCCGCGCCGTCGAGGTTGCGCGGATTGGCGCCCCCGCCGAACAGAAAGCCGTCCAGCGCGACGACGCGGGCGCCGCGGGCGGCGAGCGCATGACAGAGATTGGAGCCGAGGAAGCCCGCGCCTCCGGTGACGAAAACCTTGCGACCTGACCAGTTCATGGCTGCTCCTTAACCTGCGAAGCAGCCTGATGCCACAAAATGGCAGGATTACAGCGAGCAACGGTGGCGCGGTGGCGGGCGGGATGCCCGCGACGCTCCTACGCCTCCGGCTTGAACGCCATCGCCACGCCGTTCATGCAATAGCGCAATCCCGTCGGCCGCGGCCCGTCGGGGAACACATGGCCGAGGTGGCCGCCGCAATCGGCGCAATGCACCTCCGTGCGAGCCATGAACAGGCTGCGGTCCTCCGTCGTGCCGACGGCGCCTTCCAGCGGCTGGAAGAAGCTGGGCCAGCCGGTGCCGCTCTCGAACTTGGTGTCCGCGCCGAACAGTTTCTTGCCGCAGCCGGCGCAGACGAAGGTTCCGGGGCGCTTTTCGGCGTTCAACGGGCTGGTGCCGGCGCGTTCGGTGCCATGCTTGCGCAGCACGTTGAACTGCGCCGGGTCGAGTTTGGCCCGCCACTCCGCCTCGGTGTGTTCGACCGGAAAGTGTTCTTCCGTGGTTTCCTGTCCGCCGAACAGACGCTTCATGAGGTGGTCCTCCCGGTGATTGGTATCTGTTTATATAGGTGGCGGCGGGGTGGGCGCAAAATCCGTGGCGGCAGCGGACGCGGACCGTGTCTAGGCCCGCCGGGCGGGGTTCGGCTAGGCTGCGCCCAAGCGAAGGAGGTCCGTCCATGAACCCGTTCCAAACCCTGGTCTGCGCCGGCCTGCCCGATGACGCCGAACACGCCGCCCTGGCCGGACGCGCCTGGCGGCCGGAGTTGAACGGCCCGTCGGTCGTGGCGATCCGCCAGGGCATGGCGTTCGACATCTCCGGCCGCTTCCCGACCATGCGCGACCTGTGCGAGGCAGACGATCCGGCGGCCGCGCTGCGCCACGCCTATGGCGAGCCTGTCGGCGCGATCGACGCGCTGCTGGCCAACACCCCGCCGGACACCCGCAACCCGCAACGTCCCTGGCTGCTGGCGCCGATAGACCTCCACGCGATCAAGGCGGCCGGGGTCACATTCGCTGTGTCGATGCTGGAGCGGGTGATCGAGGAACGCGCCCGCGGCGACCTCACCGCCGCCGCCGCGATCCGCGAGGAGGTGACCCGCCTCGTCGGCGACGATTTCTCGAAATTGAAGCCGGGATCGCCGGAGGCCATGCGGCTGAAGGACGTGCTGATCGCGCAGGGCGCCTGGAGCCAGTATCTGGAAGTCGGCATCGGCCCCGACGCGGAAATCTTTACCAAGGCGCAGCCGATGGCCTCCGTCGGCACCGGCATGGATGCCGGACTGCATCCAGCGTCCTCCTGGAACAATCCGGAACCGGAGGTGGTGCTGGCGGTGTCCTCCGCCGGGCGGATCGTCGCCGCGACCCTGGGCAACGACGTCAACCTGCGCGATGTCGAGGGACGGTCCGCCCTGCTGCTCGGCAAGGCGAAGGACAACAATGCGTCCTGCGCCATCGGGCCGCTGCTGCGGTTCTTCGATGCCGGGTTCGGGCTGGACGATATCCGGTCGACGACCGTAACCCTGCGGGTGGAAGGCCGCGACGGATTCGTGCTGGACGGATCATCCTCGATCACGAAGATCAGCCGCGACCCGGCCGATCTGGTGTCGCAGATGGTGAATGCGCATCACCGCTATCCGGACGGGGCGGTGCTGTTCCTCGGCACGATGTTCGCGCCGGTTCAGGATCGCGAGGCGCCCGGTCAGGGATTCACTCATCGTCTCGGAGACATCGTGACGATCTCCGCGCCGAAGCTGGGGCGGCTGGTGAACCGGATGATGCCGACGGATCGCTGCGAGGCCTGGACGTTCGGCACGGCCGCGCTGATGCGCAACCTGGCTACGCGCGGGATGCTGGCGTAGCCGCGCCAGCCTCAGCTATGCGCCGCGACCATATCGTCCGCCCATTCCTCCAGCGCCCGGGCGCGGACGCCCACCGCTGCCACGCCCTCGCTCAGCGTCCCCAGGCTGGCGTTATAAGTCTGCAAGCTTTCATGCAGCCCGGCGGTGGTGCTCTTCAATTCCCCCAGCACCGCCCGCCAGGCCGCCACCGCGGCGCGCTGTTGCTCCAGCGCCGCCGTCAGGTTCGCGAGCGACACGGTCAGACGATCATCGACGGGGGTTGCGGCGGCGGGCTTACGCGCCGGGAACGCGATGATCGTCGCGCCACGCGCTTCGGTCGTCGGGGCCGCCTTGGACGTCGCTGTCGATGTCGTCACGTCATGCACTCCGGTTATTAACAACCCGACATTTAATAAAACACGGATGCGAAAAAAAGACAAAATCCTGTTAAAATACAATGGTCTGCTGGCTCGGCCGCAGCGACGAATCGGCCCCGAACCGGCGGCCGGCGGCCGCATTCGAGCCGCCAGCCCACCCCTCATGCGTCCGGCGAAGTTATGCTACAGGATCGCACATCGCCTTGATCATCGCGGCGGCGCCCTGGCGTTCACCTCACGCGAACGCCTTCCCCGCCGAACCCGCCGTCCGGAAGCCCTATGCATATCGGTCTTGAAATCGCCGTCATCCTGCTGTTGATCATCGTCAACGGCCTGTTCTCGCTCAGCGAACTGGCTCTGGTCTCGGCCCGGCGGGCGCGCCTCTCGGTCCTGGAGCGCAAAGGCATCCAAGGCGCCGCCGCCGCCCGCGCCCTGTCCGACGAACCCCAGCGATTCCTCCCGACCGTGCAGGTCGGCATTACCCTGGTCAGCGTGCTGACCGGCGTGTTCGGCGGCGCCCGCTTCGCCGTCCACCTGCAGGCCTGGCTGGAACAGTTCCCCCTCATCGCCCCCTACGCCGAAAGCCTGGCACTGGGCATCGTCGTCATCCTGACGACCTACCTGACCCTGGTGCTCGGCGAGCTGGTCCCGAAGCAACTCGCCCTGCGCGCGCCGGAACTGATGGCCGCCCGGGTCGCCCGTCCGGTCGCGATGCTGTCGCGCGTCGTCGCCCCGGCGGTCTGGCTGCTCGGCAAATCCTCCAACGCCGTGCTGCGGATCTTCGGCGTCAAGCGGGTGTCCCGCCAGACCGTGACGGAGGAGGAGCTGAAAGCCCTGCTGATCGAGGGCGCCAAGACCGGCGTGCTGGAAAACGAGGAGCGCGACATGATCGAGCGCGTCCTTCGCCTCGCCGACAAGCCGGTACGCGCCATCATGACGCCGCGCACGGAACTCGCCTGGATCGACCGCACAATGTCGGCGCAGGCGATCGCCGCCGCGCTGAAGGCCGCGCCGCATTCCCGCTTCGTGGTCTGCGACCGCTCCATCGACAACGTCGTCGGCGTGGTGCAGGCCAAGGATCTGCTCGACCGCCTGCTGGCCGGCGCCGATTTGTCCGTCGGCGCCAGCCTGCGCCAGCCGATGATCGTCCCCGACACCGTCAGCGCGCTGGATGCGCTGGAGCGGCTGAAATCCGACACTCTCGGTCTGGCGTTGGTGATGGACGAATACGGCAGCTTCGAGGGCGTGGTGACCGCCGGCGATGTGCTGGAGGCGATTGTGGGCGAGGCATCCGGTCCGGAGCATCAGGACGGCGTGCCGGGACCGGAGGGCGAGACGACCATGACCCTGGACGGCATGACTCCCGTGGACGAACTGAAAGCCCGGCTGAACCTGCCCGACCTGCCGGCCGAGGGCAGCTACCACACGCTCGCCGGCCTGCTGCTGGCGCTGCTGCGGCGGGTGCCGCGCGCCGGGGATCGCATCGTTTTCGGCGGCTGGCGCTTCGAAGTGCTGGAAATGGATGGCCGCCGCGTGGACAAGGTGCTGGCCGGCCGCGAACCCCCGGCGGCGGAGCCCGAGAGCAGCCCATGACCACCACCGTCACGCAATGCGCCGTCCTCGCCGGCGGCCTCGGCACGCCGACCGCGGCCTTGCCGTGCGGCGACCGTCCGTTCCTCGGGTGGCTGCTGCGAGAATTCGTCCGCTTCGGCGTCACCGAGTTCGTGCTGCTGACCGGCCACCTGTCTGCCGAAATCGAGCGCGCCGTCGCGGACATCCAGGCCTCTTTGCCCGTCCGGGTCGGCATCACCCTGTCGGAGGCGCCGATGCGCGCCGGCACCGGCGGCGCGGTTTATCATGCCCGCGAACTGCTGCACGACCGCTTTCTGCTGTGCAACGGTGATTCATTATTCGACACCAACATCTCCGCGCTGCTTGCCGATGCGGCGGCGGACAGCCCCGATGGTGTCGGCCGGGTCGTCTTGCGCCAGTTGGACGGCGCATCCCGCTACGGCACGGTAACGCTCGAAGGCGACCGCATCACCGCGTTCCGGGAACCTCCCCCCGCCGGCACGTCCGGCACGGTCAACGCCGGGATCTACCTGTTCCGCAAGTCGCTGATCGGCCATCTGCGGCCGTCCTGCTCGCTGGAAGCCGGCGTGCTGCCGGCGCTGGCCCGCGACGGCTTGCTGCGCGGCACGCTCGGCACCGGCTCCTTCCGCGACCTCGGCGTGCCGGAGGATTTCGCCCGTGCGCAAACCGAAATTCCCGCACTGCTGCGGCGCCGGGCGCTGTTCCTTGACCGCGATGGCGTGCTGAACGTCGATCACGGCTATGTCGGCTGCCGCGAGCGGTTCGAATGGACCGAGGGCGCGAAGCAAGCCATCCGCCACGCCACCAGTGCCGGTTGGCATGTCTTCATCGTTACCAACCAGTCCGGCGTCGCCCGCGGCTTGTATGACGAGGACGCGGTGCGCGCCCTGCTCGGCTGGATCGCCGATGAGGCGCGCGCTTCGGGCGGCACGATCGATGACGCTCGGTACTGCCCCTACCACCCGGACGGCACCGACGACGCCTACCGCCGCGCGCATCCGTGGCGCAAGCCCGAGCCGGGCATGCTGCTGGACCTGATCCGTTGCTGGGACCTCGATCCCGCCCGCGCGATCATGATCGGCGACCAGGAAAGCGACATGCGGGCGGCGGCGGATGCCGGTGTGACGGGGTATTTATTCCAGGAAAAAAATTTACTGGCATTTTTGCAGCGCGTTATGGAAAAAGACGCATGATTTAGATGCGATGGAGGGTCCACGGTCCGGGAAGTGCAATCGTTATGCCGCGCCGATCCTTGTCTGACCCTGTTGGCCGGGCCGTTTCGCGAGAAGCAGTGGCCTGGCACAATTCTATCCGTGCAATTTGCAAATGAGGTTGATTTCCATGCGTTTAACCAGGCGAGCCGCCATTATCCTGACACCGCTGCTGCTGCTCAGCGCCTGTGCGTCCGAGCCGCTCGGGCCGACGGTCGCCGTGATGCCCGCCCCCGGCAAGCCGTTCGACGTTTTCCAGAGTGATCAATCGGTGTGCCGGGACTTCGCGTCACAGCAGGTTCAGGGTGGCGCGCAGCAGGCGAACAACAACCAGGTCGGCACCGCCGTCATCGGCACTCTGCTCGGGGCGGGACTTGGCGCGGCCATCGGCGGCGGACGGGGTGCGGCCATCGGCGCGGGCGCGGGCGCGCTCGGCGGCACCGCTGTCGGCGCGGGTCCGGCGGGCCAGGCGCAATACAGCCTGCAGCAGCGCTATGATCTCGGCTACTCGCAGTGCATGTATGCGCGCGGCAATCAGGTGCCCGGCTACCTGCCGCCCGGCGCGGCCCCGCCACCCGGTTACGCGCCCGGCTATCCCCCGGCCTACCCGCCGCCCGGATATCCTCGCTGATCCGCGGCGGAATCGTTCACGTTCCGTCGCAGGCGTGACCCGCTCCGCCACCAATCCTGCTCCGCCGCGTTGTAGGCCGCATTCCCCACCAGCGGGGATCAGCAGGAGGACAGACGGATGCGCTTTTGTCTGGCGCTTGCGGCGATCATATGCGTGGGTTTGTTGGCAGCCTGCGGCAACCGGGAGCCTGAGCGGGCCGAAGGCGGGGCCGCGGCCGGGGCCGCCAGCGGCGCCACCGTCGGCCTTGTCGGCGGTCCCGTGGGCGTCGTCGCGGGCGGCTTGATCGGCGGGGCTGCCGGGGCCGCGACGGGCGCGGCGACCAAGCCGAAGGACGTGAACCTGGGCGCCCCGCCCTGGCACGACAACAGCCAGACGGGCCAGACCGCCGCCCAGCACATGGCGAACTGAACATCCCGCCACCGGCGGCGGTTCCTACAGGGCCGTACCGCGACCATTCTACGATTCGGTCGTCGGCGCCCAATTCTTCCAGAATTTCCCGGAGCACACGACGGACTCTGGTTGCTGTTCGGTCGTGCATGACAAACCGGCAGCAGAGTGGTGGTCTCGAAGAACGATCATATTTACGTCACTACGCCACAGTGCCGTTACTCACCTGCTTACCTTTGCGCACGACGGACGCGGCCTGCTACTCCGTTGAAAACATGTGGTTCGCCTATACCCGTCGGCGGAACCATTTCCGGACAATCCAGGTAGGCTGTCCACGGCATGTCCGCTGCTTGGCTTCCGGGCAGCGCTGGACCACATGGATAAGCCATTGGAATATTGCCTTTTCTGGTTGGGCCGCTTACCGTCACGACATTTTACACGCAGCTTCAGGTTACGCGACCAGGGTTGTATCTCAGTGCGTTGCCGTGATAGCCGTTGGCAAGCTTAACTGAGGGATGCTTGATATGGCTGTGTTAGGTTCGAATCTGTTCGGTGTGAGAATGGCGTTCCTGATTGCTGTTGTCGCGGCAGCGACGGCGATATCGATAAAGATTGCGGCCGCCGAAGAAACCGCTGACCAGATGAATGCGCGGCTACAAAACGTCTTAAGTCAGCGCGTGTGTACGAGCGGCATGCGAGAATACACACGTGTAGATTTAAACTGCGGAAATGAATACTTTAACCAAAATACTCAGCAGTGCTTAGCGACCCAGAATGATCTTAATGCTACGATTATAGATTATAATTCTTTTGTGCGGTCGTGCCGACATCATTATTGATAGAGTTGTTCATCCACTGCCGGGGGCGGCCTGCGAGACCGTCGCTGCCGGCGAAGCGTTGATCATTGCGGGTCGCTACAGTTATCGGCGTTCAGCGGCGATCCCCTCGCCGACGATGGCCGCCAATTGCTCCACCCGCTCGATCGGGTGCACCAGCAGCTTTGCGTCGCGCCCGCGCAGCGCCGCTTCCTGTCCCGGCAGGCTGACCATGGAAAACCCGGCGGTCTGCCAGACATCGTGCGAGATCACCGCCTCGCAACGGAACTCTTTGCACAGCCCTTCCAGCCTCGCCGCCACATTCGCCGCGTCGCCCAAGGTGGTGAAGGTCCGCATCGCTCCGTCGCCGATGTCGCCGACAACGGCCGAACCGCAATGGCAGCCGATGCCGAAGCGGATTGTCTCGCCGGTCTCCGCCACCAGCACGCCGTTCAGTGCCTCGATGCTGCGGCCGATGGCGATCAGGGCGGAGAGCGCCTGGAAGCAGGCCTCGCGCGGCTCGCATTGCAGGCCGAAGGTCGCCATCAGCCCGTCGCCGAGGAAATGGCTGATCCGCCCGCCGCTGGCGGTCAGCGCCGCGCCGGCGGTGGTGACGAAGCGATCGACGATGAACACCGCGTCGAACGGCAGCCTTGTCTCCACCAGCCGGGTCGAATCCCGCATATCCACCATCAGCACGACGATGAACCGCTCCTGCCCCGGCAGCGGCCAGTCCCGCCGCCGCAGCGCCGTGACCGGCCAGTTTGCCGGCAGCAGCGGAATGACGGAAACGTCCCCGGTGGGGCGCGATTGGCAGGCCAGCCGCACCGACGGGGGGGCACCGATGCGGCGCAGCACCGCCAGTTCGCCGGCGGACGGCGGCGCGATGCAGGCGAGGCCGGCGACGACGCGGACGCGGCAGGTGGAACAGCGGCCGCGGCCACCGCAGATGCAGGCATGCGGCACCCGGGCGCTGCGGCTGGCTTCCAGCACGCTGAAGCCCACCGGCACGCGCACCGACCGCCCGTCCGGATAGGTCACGCGGATCGCCGCGCCGCGCCACTCGCGCAGGGCGCGCACCACCCGCGCGAGCATGACCAGCAGCAGCGCGGCCAGCGCGGCCCACAGGCTGGCGTCGCGCCACAGCACAAGCTGGCGGTTCTGCGGCGGCAGGCCGACTTGCCAGGGATTGAGGTTCGCCGCGCGCCAGACGGGGTCCTGCGCCAGCGCCAGCAGCGTCCGGCCGCCCTGGAAGAAGCCGAGCAGCGCCAGCAGCGGCAGCAGCACCGCGCCGCAGAACAGATAGGGCATCCAGCGCGTGAACATCGGCTTCAGCCGCAGCCATTGATACAGGCCGAGGCAGCCGTGAATCCAGGCGACGATCAGCACCGACACCTGCAACCACCCGAGCCGCGGCGCCGCCACCCAAAACGAATACAGTTCCTGCGCGTACCCTTTTTCCGTGCCGTACACCGCCAGCGAAATCCGGGTGACGAACAGATGGTTCATCAGCAGAAACGGAATACTGATCCCGAGAGCAAGTTGAACGACCTCCGTCACGGTCCAGCCGTAGTGCCGCCGCTCATAGAACGCCCACAGTCCCAGCAAGTAATGCGTCGACAGCGCCGTGTACAGCACGACGGTGCCGATGACCCCCTGCCAGATCCATTTCTGCACGAACATGCCGGCTTCCATCGCCGGAATGGAAATATTGCCGAGCGAATGGTTCAGCAGATGCGTGCAGACATAGCAGAACAACGTCAGTCCGGTGCACAGCCGCAGTTTGCGGACCCGCAGGCGGTCGACGCTGCGCATAGCTCAGTGCAGCGGCGCGAGCGCCCGCGAATCGCAGACCACCATCCGGCCGCTGTCCTTGGCCAGCACGCCGTCTTCCTCCCATTGCCGGATCTGCTTGTTCACCTTCTCCCGTGAGGCGCCGACAAGCGTGCTGAGGTCCTTCTGCGACAGCTTGACCTCGATCCGCGTGCCGCTGCGGACCGGGACGCCGTAGTCGGTGGCCAGCCGCGCCAGCAGGCGGCCGAGGCGGGACGGCAGGTCGAGCAGCGCCATGTCCTCCAGCGCGGCGTTGGCGCGGCGCAGGCGGCGGGTCAGCAGGGTCATCAGGTGCAGGCACAAAGCGGCGTTGGAGCGCAGCAGATTGAGGAACTGGCTGCGCTCGATCACCAGCACGGTGCAGTCCTCCTGCGCGGTGACGTCGGCGCTGCACGGCTCGCCGTCGAGCAGCGACATTTCCCCCAGGACTTCCCCAAGCCCCAGCACGCTGAGCGTCACCTCCTTGCCGTCTTCCGAGATGACGCTGACCCGCACGCGGCCGGCCATGATGACCACCATGCCGCCATTCGGATCGCCGCGCCGAAGCACGACATCGCCGCGTGCAATGCGGCGAACCGTCGTCCGGGCGAGGATGAGATCGATATCGGCGGGGTCCAATGCCTGGAACAGCTGCGTCCGCGTGAGAGCGGCGCGCTTGGCATTGGCGTCTATTGGTTTCATGCAATGAAACTCCCCGGAACATTCTCCGCCGGGGATTGAAGGGTCAAGCGGTCTGCAATGGGAAGCTTGTAGATGGATACTATCGGAAACTTGTTATCGCTGCCGCGCGCCCGCGGTTGGTCGCGCGCGGCGGGTTGGCGTGGTTTCAGGCTGACTGGAACCGTGGCAGCGGCCTAAGGCGACGCCCGACAATAAGCGAATCGGGCGGCTGACTCTAGTCCGTCATGGCCCGGCTTCTCCGGGCCACCTATCGCGGCAGGGTGCTGGTATAGGTGGCCCGGACAAGCCGGGCCATGACGGGGAGAGAACGACGCCCGACTGAAGCGTCAATTCCTCGGCGTCGCCTGAGTAGTGACAGCGTCCGGCCGATCGGCGGACGCTGCTTGGATGTCGGAGCTGCTACTGCCGCCGCTCGGTGACCGACCAGGTGAACCCGCCGACGATGACGATCACAACCGACAGGCCGACGAGAAGCAGGGCCGACTGGTGGATCAATGTGATGCTGGGCACGGCGAGAAACAGCACGATGCCGACGGCGCAGGTCTGCCACAGCCTCGCCTGCACGCCGGCGATGAAGGTGCCCAGCGCCACCAGCGTCATAATGACCAGCGGATTGGCGTTCGCGTTCAGCAGCGTAACCTGCGTGCCGCTGCTGTACAGCACATAGATGGCGAACACCAGCGCGGACCAGCTCAGCACCTGGGTCCACATATGGTTCAGGCGCCCCAGCGCGGTCGGGAAGCTGCGCCAGCCGGCCAGGATTGTGATCAGGCCGAAGGCGGGCACCAGCACGAGCCAGTAGCTGACCGGCAGATGCAGCAGCACGCCGGACAGGCCGGCGACCAGCATGGCGATATAAGGGAGTTCGTGCAGCAGCCACCGCCCGATGGTAAAGCGCCGGGCCTTGGGCTTGGCGCCGGACGAAGCGGCGGTTGAGTTTTGGGTGACGGTACCGGACATGGGAAAGCGTCCTTTTGTCGGAATGGCATCTTGAAGCCGATGCCGTTGCGCCCGCCCTTGCGGTACGGGCTGGGATGGCGATCCTGCCTCTAACACGCTCGTCAGCGTCTGTCATCCGGGGGCCAAACGATACGGCACCGAAGGCATCCGGTGGCCCGGTCATCAGACCGCTTCGCCTTCTGCCGGCCTGTCTTGCGGGCGCTCAGGTCTGCTGCGATATACGACTTTTGGTAGCGTTATATAATTCAATACTACTTTCAATAGAATAACCTATCATCCCGCACAGCCGCAGGGAATCCCGTGCGGCAAATTGTTTCATTTCTTGTTTTGAGTCGATCATAGTGATAATCGCTTTTGTGGTATGTTACGTATACAATATATCGCGCCGAAAAGGTGAATCGCCCATGCGTCGAACCCTCCAGGCCGCTTCGGGCCCGGCAATCCCGGTCATCCGAATGGACAACGAAACCGCCGCGCCGGCAGCCGCCACCGCGGCAAACCGGCGCCCCGCATCCACGCATGCCGGTTGGCTGCTGCGTTCGCCAGGCGCAGATTCCGCGCCGCAATCCCGTTCCGCCGCCCTGACGCCGGCCGGCTTGCGGGCGCTGCTGTTCGCCGCCTACGTCGCGTTGATCGCGATTCGCATCCCCGGCGTTCTGAGCGGGCGGCTTTGGGCGGAAGACGGATTCTTCCTGGTCGATGCGATCCGGCTGCCGTGGTGGCAAGCTCTGCTACAGCCGCATACCGGCTATCTGGATATCGTCGCCAGCGGCACCATGGTGTTGGCGGCCCGTCTGGTGGCGCTGGAGGACGCGCCCCTGGTCAGCCTCACTCTATCTTTGTGCATTCAGGCGCTGCCGGGACTGATCCTGGCCACGGGGGGCATCCGCTCGATGCGCAACCCGTGGTATCTCGCCGGCGCGCTGCTGATCCTGGCAACCCTGCCGCTGGCGGAGGAGGTCTGGCTGAGCCCGATCACCAGCCAATACCACCTGATCGTCGCCGTCGCCCTGGTGCTGGCGGCCGAGCCGGCACGGGGCTGGACACGCAGGCTGCATCGGATGGTGCTGCTGCTCGCTCCGTTCGCCGGTCCCGGTCCGTCCCTGCTCTTGCCGTTGTTCGTGCTCCGCGCCATGCGGGAATGCTGCTGGGAGCGTGTCGGCCAGGCCCTGGCGATCTCGCTGGGAACCCTGGTGCAGATGGCGGTGCTGCTCAGTCACCCGGTTGCCCAACGGGATTTTGGACTGGCGCCCGACCTTCTGCTGGTGGTGGTCGCCATCAAGCACATCCTGGTGCCCATGCTCTTCAGGCCGGAGACCATTGCCCTGGCCAATCCGCTGATGCGGGCGTGGCTGGACAATCCTTGGTCCGCATGGCCGCTGCTGGCGATGGCGGGAAGCATCGGCGTGCTGACGGTTTTCGGCGCCGCCGCCTGGCACAGCCGCAGTCAGGCGGCAAGCTGGCTGTTTGCGGCCGCGGTGGTAACGATGGTGCTGTCCTATGCCGGTTCGCTCGGCCCGAAGGATGCCTTGCTCGGCATCCTGTTCGGGCAGCGCTATTACGCCGCGCCGCAGATGCTGTTCGGGCTGACGCTGATCGCCATCGCATCCGCCGCTTCCCTGCCCGGCCGGCTGCTCGCCGGCGGGTTCGCGGTCTGGCTGATCGCCATCGGCATCGCCGGTTTCGGGCCGCCGGACCCGATGATGGCGAACGGGCCGGACTGGCGGGAGCAGGTGGCAGCCTGGCGGAGCGATCCCGGCCACAGGCTGGCGCTCTGGCCGTCGAATTTCACGATCGCCCTGCCGGCGGCCCCGGCCCGCGCGGACGCACAGCTGGCCTTGGCAACCGCGAACCAATGAGCTTGCCAGGCGCAAGCCCCGTTGGCTTTGAAACAGCGCTCCGGCGGCCGCCGCTTCCCCTCGTCATGCCGACGGAGGTCGGCATCCACGCCTTTCGCTTGCACAGGCGAAGGCGTGGATGGCGGGCCTTCGCCCCATAGGCGTTAAAATAGCGGCCGGCGGCTGCTGCTTCCCCCCGTCATGCCGACGCAGGTCGGCATCCACGCCGTTGCCTAAACCCGCACCGCAAGGCGTGGATGGTGCGCCTCCGCGCACCATGACGGGGGACAAACGCAGCTGCTGCGGACTATTTTAACGCCTATGGGGC
>NZ_CAIWTY010000080.1 GCF_903915725.1 uncultured Rhodopila sp. | reverse complement strand
GGTGATGATGCCGCGTCCGGCGCAGCCCACGCCGGGGGCCGGCCCGCCCGCCTCGACGCAGTAGATGCCCTTGAACCCGAGGAAGATCGCCTCATGCGCATCGACCCGGCGTTTCCCTGCCAGCAGATCGAGCACCGACGGAATATACTCGCCGCCGCGCAGCGTATTGGTCGAATCCGCCTTCGGATCGCAGCCGAACTGCATCACCTTGTAGCCGGCCTCGGCCAATGCGGCGCTGATATTCGATGTCGTCGTCGACTTGCCGATACCGCCCTTGCCATAGATCGCAATCTGCTTGGGTTTCTTGCCAGACATGAAAAATCTCCGTTTAGCCGTGTGAGAAGGTCGGTTCGGCGGCCAGATTGTCGCCGTAAAGCTGGGGGGCAAAGTCGCTGACACCCGGCACGCCGCAGGCATCGGCGCGACAGCGCTGACAATGCGTGAAAACCTGCAGATACTGCTTCGCCGCTGCGCGGGCGCGATGCAGGGCGCCGGCACTCGGTTCCACAAGGTGCGCAAAGTTATGCTGCGGAATCAGCGGAATGATGTTGATCATGTGCGCGCCCGCCGCCGCAGCCACACGAGCCACCGTTTCGATGTGCTCGTCGTTGACGCCCGGGGCCAGCACCGTATTGATCTTCACCGTCGCACCCCGCGCGCTTACCGCGGCGATGCCGGCAAGCTGATTCTCGATCAGGCGGCGGGCCGCTTCGAGGCCATTCAGTCGCTTGCGCTGCCAGGCGATCACCGGGCTGATCTGCGCCTGGATTTCCGGCTCGACCGCGTTGACCGTTACGGTGACCGTGCGCACCCCGACGGCGATGACTTCCTCCGCCCGTTCGGGCAGCATCAAGCCATTGGTGGACAGGCACATGATCAGCGACGGGTAGGCGGCATGCACCAGTTCAAAGGTGCGCAGGGCATGGTCGGTGAACAGCGGGTCGCCGGGGCCGGCGATGCCGACCACGTTGATGGTCGGGCAAAGCTCCAGCGCCCGATGCGTGATCTCCAGAGCCTGCTCCGGCGTCAGCAGGCGGGATGCAACGCCCGGCCGGTGCTCGACGCCGTTGAAGTCGCGCTTGCAGAAGGCGCAGGTGATGTTGCAGCCCGGGCTGACCGGAAGATGCAGGCGGGCGCTCTGGGCGTGGCCTTCCGCCGTCGAACTGAAGCATGGGTGCTTGCCTTCCAAAGCCGGGAAGGCGGGCTCCCGGGTGGACCTCAGCTTCATCTCCCGCACCAGGCAGGACGCATCTATTTCGGTCGGCCTCGCCTCGCGGTTCGGCCCCTTGCCCCGGCTCGCGAGTGCAATTCCCATATCGTTAGCGCCCCCTGGTTCGTTCGTCCCCGCCGGTAAGCGGGACGGCATCGACGTTAACTACCATCCAAGACAGGGCTATGCAATAACATACACACATATATAGTGCGTACCGGAACCTTTGTTCCGGGCGCTGCGCAACCCGTCGTACTATCGCGTGGATTGCACGAAACACTCTTGCATCAGCGTATAAATGCAGTCATCGTCGGCCGCGTCAATTGCGACGGAGTGTCATGCCGTGACGGTGCCCTATTACTCGCAGCAGAACCATGGCCCGTTCGAAACCTTCGCGCTCGGCGATTTCGATCTCGAAAGCGGCGACAGGCTGCGCGGCGCGTCCCTGGCCTACGCGACCTTCGGCACTCTGGCGGCCGATGGGCGGAATGCGATCCTGTTCCCGAGCTGGTATTCCGGAACGTCGAAGATACTCGAACTGGCCTATATCGCGCCGGACCGCGCCCTCGACCCCAACAAATACTTCATCATCCTCGTCAACCAGATCGGCAACGGCCTGTCGTCGTCGCCTTCCAACGCATCGGTGCCGTTCAACGCCGCGCGCTTTCCGCGCATCACCATTGGCGACGACGTGCGCGCGCAGCACCGTCTGATCACCGAGAAATTCGGCATCGAGCAACTGGCCCTGGTGCTCGGCGGCTCAATGGGCGCGCAGCAAACCTACGAATGGGCCATCCGCTTCCCCGACGCCGTTGCGCGCGCGGCGCCGATCGGCGGCACGGCCCGGACCACACCGCATAACCGGCTGCTGGTCGACACGTTCATCGATGCGATCACCAGCGACCCCGCTTTCGACAGCGGCTGGTACAAAGAAGGCGCCGTCCATCGCGGCCTGCGACGCCACGCGCGGCTGTTCGCCGTGTCCGGCTTCACTCAAACGCTGTTCAACCAGCCGGGCTGGCGCGACCTCGGCTTCACCACAACTGATGATTTCGTCACGGGATTCGTGGAAAACCATTTCCTGCCGCAGGACCCCAACAATCTGATTCTACTGGCGCAGAAATGGCGCGACGCCGATGTCAGCCGTCTGACGCACCACGATCTGGCCGCCGCGCTCGGCAAAATCAAAGCCAGGACCTCCGTCATCGCCATCGAAGAAGATGTCTTCTTCCCGCTCGCGGACATTGCCGCCGAGCAGACGCTGATTCCCGGCAGCGCGTTGAAGCGCGTGTCGTCCGTCTGGGGTCATCTGGCGCTGTTCGGCACCGACCCCGGATACAACCGGACGATCGACGTCCACCTCACCGAATTGCTCGCCAGCCATTGAATGAAAGGAATTCAGCCGTGTCCGATGACCGTCCCGCTATCGATCCGTATCCGCTCAGCCCCTATGTCGCCTGGGCCGGTAACCGCAACAAGGACCCGATCCTGACGGCGTTCAAGGACATCTTCCCGCGTTCGGGCGATGCCCTGGAACTGGCCAGTGGCGCCGGCCTTCACGTCAATTACTTCGCACCGTATTTCCCGCAGATTCGTTTCCAGCCCTCCGACTTCGATGCGGACGTGTTCGACAGCATCAAGCAGAAGCGCGCCGCCGCGGCCAACACCAATGTCGCTGATCCAATTCGCATCGACCTGACGGACTCGGCAACCTGGCCGCCGCGGGAGCACCAGCGTTACGACGTGATCTTCGTCATCAATATCTTCCAGGTCGCGCCGGTATCGATCGCCGACGGCATCGCCGCCCTGGCGGCGCGGTTGCTCAGGGACAGCGGCTTTGTTGCGATCTACGGGCCGTTCAAGGTGGACGGCGCTTACACCACGCCGTCGAACGAGTCCTTCGACAAGGAAATCCTGGCGGCCGGTGTGCCGGAATGGGGCCTGAAGGACGTGCGCGACCTCGAAAGCGCGGCCAGGCCGCACGGTTTGGTGCTGCGGCAGCGCCTCGACCTTCCGGCCAACAATTTCATCCTGCTGTTCGGGCGCCCGTAACCCTTTTCCGGAGAAGAACCAATGTCGACGAGAACCTTCCTGTACGCCGAAATCCAGGTCTCCATCCCGTTCGAAAAGATCGACTGGGAGTCGATCAACGTTGCGATGAAGCAGGAGCCCGGCCTCAAAAGCAAAACCTGGCTCAGCGGCATCAACAACAACACCATCGGCGGGTTCTACGAGTTCGATTCGCTGGAGAACGCGCGCGCCTATGCAACGGGCTATCTCGCCGCCGCGGCGCAGCAAATCGGCGGCAGCCTGTCCGTCAAACTGTTCGACGCCGACGTGACCGCGGCCGCGAGTGCCGCGATCGCATCGCCCTTCTACCGCTGAGCCAAACCACCATGCCGGAGCGCCTGCCATTTTCGGTCCTGACCGGCGGCCTCGGCAGCGGCAAGACCACGCTGCTGGCGGGGCTGCTGCGCCATCCGGCGATGGCGCGCACCGGCGTTGTGGTCAACGAATACGGCGAGATCGCGCTGGATGCGGTGCTGCTCGGCCATGCCGACAGCCAGACGGTCGTGCTGGCCGGCGGCTGCGTGTGTTGCCTCGCGCTGGGCGATTTCGTTGCCGCCATTCGTTCGCTGGAAGCCCGCGCCGCGGCGGTGCCGTTCGAGCGGGTGGTGATCGAGACCAGCGGGCTGGCCGATCCGCTGCCGGTCCTGCAGGCTTTGACGGCGGCGCCCGATCTGGCGCGGCGCTATGTTCCGGGCACCGTCATCGCCACCGTGGATGCCCTGCTCGGCGAAGCGGAACTCTCCGATCACCTCATCGAACGCCAAATCGCCCTGGCCGATCGGCTGGTGGTGACGAAGGGCGATCTTGCGCTGGCGGAGTCGTTGCCGGGGCTGTTGCGGCGGCTGCGCGGGATCAATCCTTCGGCCGAGGTGGTGGTTGCCGGCCATGGCGACGTCACGCCGGAGCAGGTCTTCGGACTCCGTCCGGACCGTCCGCTGGATGGCGGTCCGCATCAGCACGGCCCGGCCGCGCGCGCGATCTGTCTGACCCTGACGGAACCGGTGGACTGGAGCGTGTTCGGCCCGGCGCTGGAGCGCCTGATGCGGACGCCTGGCGTCTTGCGGGTGAAGGGCCTCTTGCAGCTAGCCGGAGCCGATCGGCCGTTGGTCGTGCAGGCTGTGCGCGGCGTTCCGCAGGTGCCGGTCTGGCTTTCGGTGCCGGATGCCGGGGATGACTTGTCGCGGCTCGTGTTCATCGCCGTCGGCCTCGATGAGGCTGCGATCAGGGCTGCTCTGCCAATTGGGAAACGGAAGGAAATAGCGTGACCATCCCTGACCGGATGACTCCGAAAGCCCGGCTTGCGGCCTTTGTCGCCGGCGAGCCGTATGACCGCGTTCCCTGCGGCGCCATGCTCAGCGAGCACGCCGCAATCGTCTCGGGCGTTACGGTGGCCGAGTATCACCACTCGGCCGACCTGATGGCGCGCGGGCAAATCGCCGCGTACCGCACCTATGGCCATGACGGGGTGGTTGTCGGGACGGGCCTTGCCGGAGTTGCCGAAGCGGCCGGCAGCCTGATCTCGTTTCCGGAGTATGCCACTCCGTACGTGTCCGACTACGTCGTCAAGGACCGAGCCGATTTGGATCGTCTTGAAGTTCCCGACGGGGCGTCCGGGGGGCGCTACGCGATCATCCTGGAAGCCGCGTCCCGCATGGCGACGGAGTTGGGCGATGAGGTGCCGGTCTCCGTCCAGGTTGCGGGGGCGTTCAGCACCGCCAGCAATCTGCGCGGCGCGGAAAGCTTCATGCGCGACATCGCGCGCGACCCGGAGTTCGCCCATCGGTTGCTGGAATACGCCCTCGCCGCCACGCTCGCCTTTGTCAGGGAGGCCGTGAGACTGCCGGTGGCGATTGGTGTCGGCGATCCGGTGGCCTCCGGTAGCCTGATCAGCCCGAAGGTGTACCGGGACTTCGCGCTGCCGTATCAGCGGCGGTTGATCGCCGAGATCGTCGCCGCGACGGGACGCCCGCCGGTGCTGCATATCTGCGGCAACACGCGGCGCAACTGGGAGCTTATGGCCGAAACCGGGGCCGGCGTGCTGTCGCTCGACAATGTCATCGACCTTGCCGAGGCGAAGGCGGCGGTGGGCGATCGGATCATCATCAGCGGCAATGTCCGGCCGACGGAGACGATGTATCTCGGCACGCCGGAGACGGTGGAGGAGAACGTCAGGGAGTGCCTGCGCAAAGCGTGGGACAGTCCGGCGGGGTTCATTCTGTCCGTCGGATGCGGGATGCCGATTACCACCCCGGCGGATAATGTCCATGCGCTGGTGCGTGCGGCCAGGAAGTACGGGCAATATCCGTACGACCCGGCGCTGTTCGCGGCGTAGGTGCAGCGCATGACCGTAACCGGCGACTGGATGACGCCCAAGGCCCGGATGCAGGCGCTGGTGTCCGGCGCGCCCTACGACCGCATCCCGTGCATCCCGAGCCTGTCCGACCACGCCGCCCTCGTGCTGGGCGTTACGGTGGCGGAGTATACCCGGTCGGCTGACCTGATGATTCGGGGGCAAATCGAGGCGTACCGGCGCTACGGCCATGACGCGGTCGGGCTCGGCCCCGGTTCAACCGGCATTGCCGAGGCAGCCGGCAGCATCGTGGCATTTCCCGAGTTCAACACCCCGTATGTCGTCGATTACGTGGTCAAGGAAACAACCGATCTGGATCGCCTGGGGATGCCCGATCCGCTGACGGCCGGACGGTTTCCACAGTTCCTCGACGCCCTCGCCGGGCTGGTCGAGGCGCTCGCAGACGAAGTGCCGATCGGCCTGACGCTTGGGGGACCGGTCAGCACAGCGAGCAATTTGCGGGGCGCAGAACGTTTCATGCGCGATATCGCTCGCGACCCGGAGTTCGCCCACAGGTTGCTGGAGTACGCCCTCGCCATTACCGTTCCGTTCGTTCGTGAGGTCGCGCGGCTGCCGGTGGGGTTCACGATCGTCGATCCGGTGTCCTCGGGCAGCCTGATCGGTCCCGCGGTGTATCGGGATTTCGCGTTTCCCTATCAGCAGCGGCTGATCGCGGCGATCATCGAGGCGTCCGGCCGCGCGCCGGTGCTGCACGTCTGCGGCAACACAAGGCGGAACTGGCACCTGATGGCGGATACCGGCGCGGGTGCTTTGTCGCTGGATAACGTTGTTGACCTGGCCGAGGCGAAAGAGGCTGTCGGCGACCGGATCACGCTCACGGGGAATATTCGTCCCACCGAAACGATGTTCCTCGGGACTCCGGCGATGGTGGAGGAAAACGTCAGGGAATGCCTGCGCAAGGCGTGGGACAGCCCGAAAGGGTTTGTCCTTGCGATGGGATGCGGACTGCCGATCGCAACGCCGCCTGACAATATCCATGCGCTGGTTGGCGCTGCACGGCGGTATGGCCGGTATCCGTTCGATCCCGGACTGTTTGGCGGGTGATACTGGATGCGGAGTGTGATGCGCAGCGATACCCACTGTGTCATGGCCGGGCTTGTCCCGGCCATCCACGACTTGCGGTGCCGATGGCGGCAAAGTCGTGGATGGCCGGACCAAGTCCGGCCATGACACCCCGGGGACGCCCGTGCCGCCCGTTTAAGTTAGCGCCTATGCGGACAAGCCGGGCCATGACGACTAAGGTCGCCGCCACGATCCCGGTCAACCTGGAAACGCTCATGGGGCCTGCGCCCGCTATGACAGTATGATCAGGCGCCCGGCACGGTGGCGGCGTTGAACCGCCGGCTGAACTCGATGTTCACATCGATCTTCCTGGCAATATCGCCGGACTCAAACAGAACGTCCGCAATATGCTGCTCGCGCCGCACAAGGTCGTCGTCGAGCGGACGAAACACGGACGCATTGTACGCCGCCACGTATTTCGCCTTTTCGGGCGTCTGCTTCATCTTCTCGATCAGGATGCGCTCCACCGCGGGTACGTTGGCGGCATACCAGGTCCAGTGCAGCCGGACGCGATTGAGGAAATCCGCCAACGCCCGGCTCTTGGCCTCGTCGCGCAACACATCGCTGCGCGCGGCGAACACCGTCAGCGAGGGAATCCCCAGATCGTCGCTGATGACCAGCAAACGCGCCGAACCCTTGTTCAGGCTTTCAATGATCGGACCCGGGCCGCCCGAGAACACGTCCGCCCGGCCGCTGTTGAACGCCGCCGCCGCGGCGTAGGTGTCGACAAGTTGCACCGGCTCGATATCGCTGGTCTTCAGCCCGGCCTTGATCCGGGTCAGGATATATTGCAGGTAGTTAAACCCGCCGAAGTTGTACGCCCATTTTTTGCCGCGCAAATCCTCCAGCGTATCGATGTGCGCCAAGGTGCGAACCGCGGTGACGATCGGCGGGTAGGCCGGGTCCAGGTTCCGCCAGCCGGCAACGATCTGCAGCGGCTGGTTGCCTTCGGTCCAATCGGTGCGGGCGCGGCCTTGCTCGATGATCAGCGATGTGTCGCCCATCAGCCCGACGTCGATCGCTTTCGAATACAAACCGGAAAGTTGCGCTGCCGGACCGGGCAGCGTCGCCCATTGCAGCTCGAACGGAGCACCCTCCAGCACGCCCGAAGCGTTGACGGTTTCCTGCAACGCGATGTCCTGCGTGCCGACGATCAGTCTGACCTTCGGCTCCTGCGCCCGGGCGAAGGGCCCAGCCAGCGTGGCGGCACCGGTCAGGGCGGCGAGGCGGCGGCGGGAAAGCGACATGCCAGGCTCCATCGTTGTTTCAGTGCACCGCAACGCCGAGCTCGCTCAACAGGCGCATGCGCAGATCGGAAAAATCCCGGCCGGAACGAATCCGCGGTTGCGGAAAATCCACCGGCACGTCCAGCGATATCCGGCCGCCGGACAGCACGAGCACCCGGTCCGCCAGAAGGATCGCCTCATCGACGTCATGCGTCACCAGCACCACGGCCGGGCGGTAACGCTGCCAAAGCTGGCCGACGAGTTCATGCATCCTGATCCGGGTCAGCGCATCCAGGGCGGCGAACGGCTCGTCGAGCAACAGCAGATCGGGTTCCTGCACCAGCGCCCGTGCCAGCGCCACGCGCTGCGCCTCACCGCCGGACAACGTCTTCGGCCAGGCGTTCACATGGGCGGCGAGGCCGACCTCGGTAAGCGCCGCTTCGGCGCGGGCGCGTGCGGGGGTGCCGCGGCGGCCGAGCACGACATTCTGCCAGACGCGCTTGGCCGGCACCAACCGAGGCTCCTGGAACACGACGGACCGCCGCCGCGGCACCCGCACCGTGCCGCCATCCGCGCGGTCAAGCCCCGACAGCAGGCGCAGCAGCGTCGTTTTGCCGGTGCCCGATGCGCCGAGGATCGCGACGAATTCCGCGGGCCGGATCGTCAGCGCAAACCCGTCGAGCACGGCGCGGCCGGCAAAGACCCGGCTGACGCCGTGCAGTTCAACCGCGTGGTCATGCGAGAGCAAGCTTCGGCCTCCATGGCAGCGCGAGGTGTTCCAGCAGGCGCATCAGCAGATCGATGGCGATGCCAAGCGCGGCGTAAACCAGGATACCGGCGATGATGATATCGGATCGCTGGTTCATGTTGGCATTGTTGAGGATGTAGCCGATGCCGGAACGGGCGTTGATCTGTTCCGCAACGACAAGCGCCAGCAGCGCCGCACCGGACGCATACCGCAGACCCACAAGGATCGAGGGCAGGGCGGTCGGCAGGATCACATGCCATGCCGTCTGGCGGTGGCTGAGACCGAAGATGGAGGCAGCCTCGATCAGTTTCGGATCGACCCCGCGGACCCCGGCATAGGTGTTGAGGTACATTGGAAAGATCGTCGCCGCGATGATCACCATCAGCTTCGCCAGTTCGTCGATGCCGAACCAGGTGATGAACAGCGGCACCAGGGCGATGAACGGAATGGTCCGCAGCATCTGCAGCGGCGCATCGAACAGTCCCTCGCCGATGCGCCACAGCCCGGCGAACAGGCCGAGCGCCAGACCGGTTGTGCCGCCGATGGCGAGGCCGGCCACCGCCCTGCCGAGCGAGACGGGCAACGCCGCCTGCAAGTCGCCAAGCCGAATGAGTTCGGCAAAGGCGGCGACGATGTCCGCCGGCGACGGCAGCACCTCCGCCGCGACGAATCCGAATGAGGAGGCGAGCTGCCACGCCAGCAGGATGGCCGCGGGGGCGGCGGCGCGCAGCAGCCATCCGTTCCGGCGCGACCGTCCCGGCGCGGGAACAAGGTGCGGGCTAAGATCGATCAGGTCGTTTTCCCCGCCGCGCGCGGATGTTTGCCGAGGCGGCGGAATATTGAACTTGATGATACCGTGATTCAGATCGTCCGCCAACGTCAGAAGAGCCCGCCGGTTGGCAGCGGAGATCCGTTCAGGGCGTGAACGCCGATGGCGCGCGGCCAGGAAGAGGTAACCCGTGCGTGGGCGGCCAGCGCGAAATGCATGCCATCATTCATTCGGATGTCCATTCCCTGGCTTGCCGGAGGCGGCGGCCTGCGGTCGATCGAACATGCGCCCGCAGGGTGAAGCCATGTTAGCACGCCGTCAACACGTGAATAAGCACGAGCGTGGCTCAGCGCACAGGCTGAACGCCGACACAGCGGACCTCACCGGGTCAGTTCACCCGGTCGTCCCGCGGCCCCAACTGAACGGCGGCAGTGCGCCGTTGACCGCGAAATCGCCGACACTGCGATGGTGATAGATCCGCGGATTATGCGACGCGATGGTCCGCGCATTGCGCCAGTAGCGGTCGAGACCGTTGTCGCGCTTCGCGGCCGACGCACTCAGCGCATCGAAGGCTTCCGTCACGGCATGCAGCACCAGGTCGCTGACCACCGTCACCGCCTGGCTGACCTCCAAATCGGCCCGCTGCCCGGCCAGATGCGCGGCATCCCGGTCGCCGGAGAGTTTCGCCTCGTACGCCCGCTGCAACGCCTCCGCCGCCTTCAGGGTGATGGCGCCGGCCGCATAAGCCGCGGCGTGAACCCGGCCAGCGACCTGAAGCACCTGCGGATCGGAGGCGGGCGATTCCGCGTTGCCGTGGAAGTAGAAGCGGGTGCGGCCCGCCACCAGGCGTCCGGTGTCCAGTGCGACCGCGCGGGCGATGCCGGCCAAGGAGGCGACATGCACCATCTGGTAAAAGCCCACCGTATAACGGCACCGTTCCGGTACCGGACTCAGCAGGCCGGCTGATATCGAAACATTTTCGAACACCGCAGTACCGCTGCCGGACAAAGCCTGGCCAAAGCCGTCCCAGTCGTCGAGTATCGTGACACCCGCGGCTGTTGTCGGCACCAGGGCGCCAATCGGCTTGCCGTCCGCGTCAACCGCGGCGAGGTTGATATAATCGGCGAACAGCGAGCCGGAGGTGTAGAACTTCCGGCCGTTGACCCGGTAGCCGTCGCCGTCCGGCGTAATCGTGGTACTGATCGCGTTCGCCAAGCCGTTGGCGAGTTCGGTGTGGCCGCTGCCGACGGTGGCGCCCTCGGCGATGCGGCGCACCCAAAGCTCACGCTCCGGCGAAGCGGGCGTGTTCAGCAGGTCTTCGGTGAAGCCCCATTGCGCACGCAGCGCGTTGGTGACGGAGGTGTCGGCAATGGACAGTTCAATGATCAGATTGAACAGCTCCGGCAGCGTCGCGCCGAGGCCGCCCCATTCCACCGGCAGCCGCAGCCGGGCGAACCCGAGTTCCCGCAGGCGGCGCAAGGGTTCCCGGGGCAGGGTGCGGGACTGCTCGTTGGCCACCGCGCTGGCCTTGATGTCCTGGAAGACCGGGCGGAATGGTGCGGCGAGCGCCTCGTAGCGAGAAGAGGCCGGCGCGCCCCAGCCGTCGTCGATCTGGGTCATAAGTCGGGTGCCTTTCATGTCGGCGGTTTATCGAATTCAGACGCCGCCATGACCGCAAAGCGCGGCAGAATTGGACGCCAGGGGCATGCGGATGATCCTCCCTACCGCCCAGGTTATACAACCAATGTATCACGTCAATATGTATAATAAACTCTCTTCGGACGTAACTTTGAAAACGGACACAGCCGACCCTCAAACCCTTTGCACCTCAGGCAACCCCGCCCGGCGGGCGCGGCGTTCCTCGTAGCTCGAAGCGTAATACGGCGTCGCTTGCAGCAGCGGGACGACCTGATCGACGAATAGTTCCAAATCCTCCGGCAGCCGGTTGGGCGACACCGTGAACCCGTCCACCGCCTCATCCAGCCACCAGTCGAGAACGAAATCCGCCACCTGGCGCGGCGTGCCGATCAGCGATGGCTGGATCTCGTGCCGCGCCAGTTCGGCCAGCGAGAAGCCTTTGTCCAGCGCCAGCCGGATTTTCGCCCGCACCACCCCCAGCGGCACGATCGACTCGCCGATCGGCTGGAAATCCTCCGGCGTCAACCGCCGCGTCCGGTCGGTTGTCGCGGGGTCGATGCCGATCGTCCGGGCGATTCGCGCCTCATCGGCGGCGGAGGGCACCAGTTCCTCGGCGAATTGCCGGCGCTGCTCTGCCGCCTCCGCCTCGCTGGAGACGATGATCGGCGAGATTGCGGCGACCACGCGCGGCAGGGCGGTCCGGCCGTAGCCGCGAGCGGTCTCGTGCAGGTGTGCGCGGAAAGCCTTGGTGCCCTCCCGCGAACTGCGCGCGGCGTAGACGAGATCGGCATAGCGCGCCGCCAGGTTGATGCCCTCATCCGAACCGCCCGCCTGCACGATGAAGGGGCGCCCGGTGGGGCCGAGCGGCACGTTGAGCGGTCCCTTGACGTTGAAATACGTCCCGGCATGGTCGATCGCCGCGGGCGTGCCGTAATACGGCTCATCCGGTCGCCGATCGGCTTCGGTCCAGGGGAAGTGCCAGCTTTCCCACAGCCGCGTAACCACCTCGACGAACTCGAACGCCCGCGCATAGCGTTCCGCGCGGCTCGGCAGTCCGGTGGCGGTATAGTTGTCCGCGATCGCCGGATTCCAGCTTGTGACGATATTCCAGCCGACGCGGCCGCCCGAGAGCAGGTTCGCGCTCTGCACCTGGCGGGCGAGGGTGTAGGGATCGTTATAGGTGGTGCTCGAGGTGATCACCCCGCCGATATCCGGCACGCGGCTGAGCAGGGCGGAGATCAGCGCCACCGGATCGAGGATGTGTTCCGGTCGTTCCTGCTCGCTGATGATCAGTTGCGGCCGGTCGGAGAGGAAGATGTTGCTGAACACGCCGCGATGGGCGATGCGCGCGGCCTGCTCGTAATGCTCAAGGGTGAAGATCCGCCCCAATGGCTTGTCCGGCGCCAGCCATGAATCGTCGGCGGCGCCCGAGCTGTTCAGCCAGGCATTGAGTTCAATCTGATCCGTACGGGCCATCTGTTATTCTTTCGGAAAGATTATCCGCCTGACGCCGGCGGGGGATAATGCGAAAGGCCGCTACGCCGCCAAAGCTCCCACCCCGTCCGTCACCGTCTCCCAATCGTCCACGTTTCGGTCGTTGGGCGCCACCAACAGGTGCCCCACCCCGATCGCTGCATAGCCGTCGGCAAGCGCCCGCAACACGCCGCGATCGGTGCCATCCCACCCAATCCGCATAGAGATCGTGAAATCCGTCCCCGGCCGGGCCTCGCGCAGGCGTTTGACGATCGGAGCAGCCTGGTCCGCGGTCAGCCCGCTGCCGTGCCAGCCGTCGCCGATGCGGATCGTCCGCTGCAACGCCGGTTCCGCACTGCCGCCGAACCAAAGCGGGATCGGACTGACGGGCAGCGGGCTCATCGTCAGGCCCTCGATCACGGAGGGGATGTAGCGGCTCTTGAATGTCACCGGATCCTGGGACCAGACCGCGCGCATCATCGCGATCCCTTCGTCCAGCCGCCGGCCGCGTTGCTCGAACGGCACGCCGAGGGCGGCGAACTCTTCCTTCAACCAGCCGGAACCGGCGCCCAGGATCAGCCGCCCTTCGGAGAAAGTGTGCAGCGTGGCGAGTTCCTTGGCCAAGGGCAGTGGATGCCGCATAGGCAGCACCAGCACCGAGGTCCCCAGCTTCACCCGCTTCGTCACCGCGGCGGCCCAGGTGAGGGACAGCACCGGATCGAAGAACAAGGGCGAGCGGGGGAATTTATCGCGCGGCACGATGATATGCTCGCTGACCCAGACGTCCTCGAGGACCAGATCCTCGGCACGCTCGGCGTGGCGGCGGATCAGTGCCGGTGTTGCTTGCGGTCCCGCATGGGGCAGGTGAATGCCGTACTTCATCGCGGTCCTCCCTTCCAGCCGAACAGGCTCACGCCGCCACCATCATCGTCGCAACGAATTTGTTAAAACTATTATGAAGCGTGATACATGACAATGCCTGTGGCACCTGATGCGCGTATTGGACGTACGCAGATGGTTTCACACATATTGACCACCCTTATATAACGTGTGAATGTGGATTGCGTCTTAACGGACTGATGGAGCCCGTCATGATCGATCCCGCGTCCGGTCTGTTCGGGCGGCATTTTCTTTTCACCCGCTGGCCGGTGCAGATCAGATAAATAACACTCGTTTTAGCCGTATATTATGCCGGTGAGCTCGGAAGCATGAGCATGGGACCGCCCCGACCACCCGGTGCCAGGACGAAACCTTGCTCCGAGAAACGCGACCGAGCCGTCATGCTTCGACCCGCACCGCTCCGCGCAGTGCGCCGCCTTTCTTGTGGCCCGCAGCGTCATCGACTCGCTCATCGCCACCGAGGCGGACGGGGCCGGAAGCTATCGCCGCCAATGGCAAATGCTTAATCCGGATCATCAGGATCTCTTTATGACCGAACGCCTGTCTCCGCCTTCGCTTTCCCGGCGCCATCTGCTGATCGCCACCCCGGCGGCGGCAACCGCTGCCCTGGCGACAACGGCGGGTCTCCGTCCGGCCCGGGGCGCCGGCAGCCCGAACGATGGCGGTGACATCACTTTCCTTATCGACTCGCTGGGCGGCACCTGGATTCCGAACAACAGCGCGATCTCCAGCTTCCAGGGCCACATCTGGGGCCACGTGACCGACAAGCTCATCTACGTCGACGCCGACGGCAAGATCAGCCCCTGGATCGCCGAGCGCTGGGAACAGAACGATACCGCCACCGCGTTCACCCTCCACCTCAAGCAGGGCGTGACCTTCTCAGACGGCACCCCGCTCGACGCGCCTGCCGTCGTGGCCAATCTCGATATCTGGTACGCCGGCCGCCGGAACGAGGGCATCAACCCGATTGGCCTCTTCCCGAAGACCTACGACCATGCCGAGGCGGTTGACGCGGCCACGGTGAAGGTCTTTTTCAAGGTGCCGACGCTCGGCTTCATCCCGACCCTCGGCTACCACGGCTCGATCCTCATCTCCCCGAAGACCATCGCGCGGCCCGCCGCCCGGCAGGCCAACCTGGGCAAGACCTCCGGCAGCGGCCCGTATCTGGTCGATTCCTGGAAAGAGGGCGACTTCGTCAGGCTGGTCAGGCGCAAGGACTACAACTGGGGTCCCCCGGCCGTCGGCCACACCGGCCCGGCCTTCCTCGACTCGATCACCTACAAGCTGGTGGCCGAGCAGTCGCTGCGGGTCTCCGCCGTGCAGTCCGGCCAGGCCGACATCGGCTACAGTCCCCCGCCGCTGGAGCTGCAATCCCTCAAGGAGGCAGGCTTCACCGTCGCGACGCCGCGCTATCTCGGCTTCGTCAACGGCTGGGCGATCAACACCAAACTGGCGCCTTTCGATGACGTGAGGGTGCGTCAGGCCTTGCAGGCGGCCATCAATCGCCAGGAGATCATCGATACCGTCTATACGCCGGACTGGAAGCTGGCGGAGTCATTCATCCAGAGCAACGTGCCCGGCGCAACCGACCACAGGGAGCTGCTGGCCTACGACCCCGCCAGGGCCGAGAAGCTCCTGGACGCGGCGGGCTGGACCAAGGGCGCCGGCGGCATCCGCTGGAAGGACGGCAAGCCGCTTTCGCTGACGCTCCACGCCAACCCCTACCTCGCGACCTCGAAGGCTGTCGGCGAGCTCAGCGCCCAGCAACTCGGCAGGATTGGCTGGAAGGTCGCCATCCGAGCCTACGACGTGGTGACGTTCGGCGAGAAGGTCCGGTTCAACAGCCCGACCGTGCCGGCCTACGAGGTGACGCGCAGCTTCATCGACGCCGGCACCGTGGCCAGCATCCTG
Organism: uncultured Rhodopila sp.; assembly: GCF_903915725.1. Lineage (GTDB taxonomy): Bacteria > Pseudomonadota > Alphaproteobacteria > Acetobacterales > Acetobacteraceae > Rhodopila. Next base: position 10,402 of record NZ_CAIWTY010000080.1, on the reverse strand, counting down.
ACCGACGCCAACAACGGCGAGGACTGGTTCGGCCTCGGCGAGAGCGATCCGAAGATCAACGAACTGCGCGACAGGATCGCCGGTGCCGGGTCCGCCAGGGTGCGTGACCCGCTCCTGGACGAGCTGCAGAAATATGTCCTCGAACAGGGCTACTTCATCCCGCTCACGCAGATCGTCCAGCGGATCTACGTGCAAAACCCGAAGCTCAAGGGCGAGGTCTACAACGGTATCGCCTATGCCAGCTACTACACGGCCACCAAGAGCACGGCATGAGGAACGCCTACCGGGCCTACGCAGCAAAACGCCTCGTTCAGGCCGTCGTCGTCATCCTGCTGGCATACGTCCTGACGTTCGTTGTCGTCAGCATCCTGCCGGGCGATCCGATCACCAGCGTCCTGCGCGACCCGCAGAACGGGTTCACCGAGGCGGAGATCCAGGAGATCGTCGCCGCGCAAGGCCTCGACAAGCCGATCCCGGTGCAGTTGTGGACATCATTGTGCCACTTCCTGACCGGCGACCTCGGGCTTTCGATGCGGTCCAGCCGCCCCGTGGCAACGCTGATCGCCGAGGTGCTCCCCTCGACGCTGGTTCTCGCGTCCGCCGGGCTCGCCGTCGCGCTGCTGCTGGCGGCGGCGCTCGGCTACGGCAGCCAGTTCCTGCCAAAACGCTTCGGTCAGGGCTTCCTGCGAGGCTTCCCCGCGCTTTTCCTGTCGGTGCCCAACTTCGTCATCGGCCTGGTGCTGATCCACCTCTTCGGCTTCCAGTTCGGCTTCTTCCGCGTGCTCGATCCCGACAGCGTCCGGGCGACATTTTTCGCGGCGATCGCGCTGGGCATCCCCGTCTCCGCACAGATCGCCGAGGTGCTCATCGCCAACCTCGACCACGAGTCCAGGCAGGAGTATGCGGCCGTCGCGCGCGGCCGGGGTCTCGGGCCGACGCGCCTCTTCGTCAGGCATCTGCTGAAGCCGTCCTCGCTCCCGGTGGTCACCGTCATCGCGCTCACCATCGGCGAACTGCTCGGCGGCTCGCTGATCACCGAGACGGTGTTCGGACGCACCGGCATCGGCAGCCTGGTGCAGCGTTCGGCGACCTCGCATGACCTGCCCGTGCTGCAGGCGGTCGTCTCGCTGGCGGCGGTGGTGTTCGTGCTCGTCAACCTGATCGCCGATCTCGTCTACCCGCTGCTCGACCCGCGCGTGAAGCTCATCGGCGATCACCGACCCCGCCCGGCCGGCGCCGACGAAAGCGCTGCCGACACGTCCGGGGCGGTTACACCATGACTGTCGCCTTGCCATCCTCAGCCTGGCGCGTCACTGCGGCCAGCCGCCTTGCAGTCCTCCGGGTGCCGCCGGCTGTCGCCCTCTCGTTCGCGGTCATCGCGCTGGTGATCGCCTGGTCGATCGTGCCCGGCCTGTTCACGAGCTTCGATCCGGTCAACGGCGTCCCCGCCGACAAGCTGCTCGGCCCCAGCGCCGCGCACTGGTTCGGCACCGACCACCTGGGTCGCGACCTCTACACCCGCGTCGTCTATGGAACGGCCTCTTCGGTGGAGAGCGCACTCATCGCCGTGTCCATCGGCGTCGCCGCCGGCGGCCTTATCGGCCTGCTGGCCGGCTTCCTCGGCGGCTGGGTCGACGTCGTGCTGGCCCGCCTGGTCGATGTGCTGCTGGCGATCCCGAGCTTCCTGCTGGCCGTCATCATTGTCACCGCGCTCGGCTTCGACACCATAAACGTCGCCATCGCGACCGGCCTCTCCGCGGTGGCCGTGTTCGCCCGGGTCATGCGCGCGGAGGTCATCAAGATCCGGCAGGCGACCTTTGTGGAGGCATCGTTCCTGCTGGGCGGCTCGCGCTGGCACATCCTGTCGCGGCATGTGCTGCCGAACGCGTCGCGCTCGGTGCTCACGCTTGCGGTGCTGCGGTTCGGCCTGTCGATCCTGGTGATCGCCAGTCTTGCCTTCCTCGGATACGGCGACCCGCCGCCCGCGTCCGACTGGGGCCTGCTGATTTCTATCGGCAAGAACTACCTCAAATGGCCGTGGCTGGTTTACGCGCCCGCCTTTGTCACGATCGCGACCGTCCTTTCCATCAACAGGATCAGCCGATGGCTCCGCCAGACAGCCTGACCGCGATCCTCGCCCCCGCCGGGACCACCGGGCCGGCGCCGCCGCGGCCGGTTCCGCTGCTCCGGGTTGACGGCCTGTCGGTGTTCTACGGGTCGCACCAGGTCGTTACCGATGTCCGTTTCGAGCTGGACCGCGGCAAGAGCCTTGCCCTTATCGGGGAGTCGGGTTCAGGCAAATCGACCATCGTTCGGGCGGTGCTGCGGCTGCTGCCTGGCGAGGCGCGCTGCACCGGCTGCGTCGCGTTCGATGGCCAGGAGCTCCCGGGGCTCTCCGAGCGTCGTTTCCGGCCGCTGCGGGGACGGGCCATCGGCTTCGTGCCGCAGGACCCCGGCAACGCGCTCAACCCGGTGCGGACAATTGGCGCCCAGGCGATGGAGGCGGCGGCACTCCTCGACCTGCCCGACAAGGCCGGCCGCACGGCGCTGATACTGGAAACGTTCGCCCGGGTCGGGCTCGACAACCCCCGGAGGGTCTATGACTCCTACCCGCACCAGTTGTCCGGCGGCATGCTGCAGCGCGTCCTGATCGGCCTGGCGGTGCTCCCGCGGCCGGCGTTGCTGGTCGCGGACGAGCCGACCTCCTCGCTTGACGTCACGCTGCAGAAGCGGATTCTCGATCTGCTCTGGCGGTTGCAGCGCGATCTCGATATCAGCCTGCTGCTTATTACCCACGATCTGGCGATCGCCGCCGAGCGGGCGGACTCGCTGGTGGTGCTGAAGGATGGCGCCGTGCAGGAGGCCGGCAGCCCCGCGGCGGTGTTTGCCTCGCCGGCCTCGTCGCATGCGAGGTCGCTGCTCGCCGCCGTCCCGGCGCTCAACCCCGACCGCTACGCCGGGCTGCGCGCCCGCGGCCCGCGTTGCATCGGGACCGATGCCGGCGTGGCATCGAAGATCGCGGTCAGCAGCGTCACGAAGACTTTCATGGTCGACGGCAAGGCGTTGACGGCCGTCGATAACGTGTCGTTCACCGTCCCGGCCGGCACCACGCACGCGCTGGTTGGCGAGTCGGGATCGGGCAAGACGACGATGATCCGGCTGCTGCTCGGGCTCGAACAACCCGACACGGGTGACATCTCGGTCGCCGACGAGCAGATCGCCGGTCGCTTGCCGGGCTCGCTGCGCGCGGTGTGGCGCCGCCTTCAGATCGTTTACCAGAACCCGTTCACCTCTCTCGACCCGACCTGGAAGGTCGAGCACCTGGTGCGCGAGCCGCTCGACCGGTTCCATATCGGAACCCGCAGGGAGCGGGCCGAGCGGGTCCGCGAGGCGCTGGCCTATGTCGGGCTCGGCGAGCACCTGCTCTCCCGCAAACCCGTTGCTCTGTCAGGTGGCCAGCGCCAGCGTGTGGCCATCGCCCGGGCACTGGTCCTCAAGCCGGACGTGATCGTGCTGGACGAGCCCACCTCCGCGCTCGACGTCAGCGTCCAGGCCGGTATCGTCGAGGTGCTGCTGTCGCTGCAGGCCGAGCTGGGGCTGACCTATGTATTCGTCTCCCACGACCTGGCCCTGGTGCGTCAGCTCGCCGACACGGTCTGCGTGATGCACCGCGGGCGCATCATCGAACACGGGACCGTCATGGACATCTTCGACAGCCCCCGCCAGCCCTATACCAGATCGCTGCTGGACTCTCTTCCATCATGCGCCACTGGAGTTGACCCTCTGTTGCACCGGCGACCAGAGCCGATCGGCACTATCCGGCCAACGCCGCGGGCGCTGACTGCGTGATTTGATCAGGCGGCTGCGACACCGAGACCTTAAACGGCCGCGGCAAGACCGTTTCGGAGCGCCGTCCCGAAGCGCTACCGAGGCGGCGCCAGGCAGCGGCACGACGGCCGATCGGGTGCGGCGATCCGTCAGGCCGTTAGCGGCGGCGTTCAGCCCGAACATCGAGAGCTGCTAATGTCCTCGCCGCGTAGCTCCCCGTCCGCCAGCCGGCGGGCAATGTTGGTGATCGGCATCGGTGCGCACACGGCCACGGTCGGCGTACTGCGCGGGCCGCTGCCGATGTCTTTGCGGCTTTTCGCATATCGACCGGCCTGCACATGCGCTTGATGAGTTTCTGCAATCGAAACCGGGAGCACGTCGGCGTCATCCGCAAGGTCTTCGGCCAAATGCCAGCGCCGAGTGCGCTCCGGCATTGTCCGGTAGGGCGACCGGCCGCAAGTGTGGCGGTTCTCCTGGTTCCATTCCGGTTGAGTTTGTGCCCGTGAATGCACGCGGCTAGCAGATGATACCTCGGCAGCCGTCACAGCCCTCGGGGCCGTCGATTGCCGCCTGACCGCGGCCTGCGAACGCCGGCGGCGAAGTCGATCCGCGGAGTATACCGCGGCGAACGTTACTCGGTTCTCCCCTCACAGCCTTGGCGCCGACTCGCAGCAATGTCCCGCTTGACCGCCCCGGAATACTGTCCCACATTCCGCGGCGACGAGACGGCCGGAGTAGCGAAGTCATTGTTTCTGCTTGGGGCAAGAGTTGCCGGACCGAATCCAGGTCCCCCAGCCAATCCAATGATTTCAATAGTTTAGCTGCCTCAGTCCGGGCTGGTGGAGGCGTATGCCGCACCGGAGGATGGGGGCTGCCTACTCGGCAGCCATCGCGGGGATGGGCGGCTGGGGCGCGCCGGAGGCGAGATCGGCTGCGGCGATGGTCAGGGCTTCGATCCGCGCCATCTCTTTCCAACGCTCCTCGGGCGGGAGGTCTTTGAGTTCGGCGGTGCATTCCTCGGCGACTTGCGTCATCGCGTTGGCCCATGCGGAGCGGTGCTGCTGCTCGGAGGTCCGGGTGGACGGGGGCAGGGGGGCGGGATCCCGGGTGGCCTCCGCCGTTGGTTCGGCGTCCGGTTGCGCTTTTTCGGCCGGTTGGGCGGCGGCGTGAATGCGGGCCTTCGCCTCGCTCACCATCCGCTGGGCTTCGGCGATCGCGGCTTCGACTGCGTCCTCGGTCTCGTCGGGGGCGGCGGTGCGGCTGGTTTGTTCCCACGCGCGGCGGTTGCGTTCGCCGGAGCGGTCCAGGCTGTTGGCGTTGCCGCGCAGGCGGATGGCGAGGAGCATGGAGATGTCCTCATACATCGAGAGGCTGAGGGAACTCAGGGTGGCGATGTCGAAGGCGATGATCTTGGCGACCGTGAACAGGCTGAGGCGGTTGGCGACGCGGTACTCGTTCAGCGTCTGGGCGGCGGCGATGTGGGCGAGGCGGATGTCTCCGGCGGTGGACCAGAGGAACATCGGCGTCAGCAGGGCGAGGACGAGGTTGACCAGGTTGGTGTCGGGGGAGGCGGGATGGGGTGTGGACATGGGGCGTGCTCGGGATGGGGTGCGGAGGGTCTACCTCTGGTTGTGGGATATTGTCAAGAATAATTTCTTAGTTTCGGGTTCCCTCCGAACAAGTATGATAGCGTATGTTTATGTTTGTGCGGTTGCATGAATGTCTTCTCGCCGCCGTATACGACCCGCGCCGCAGAACATAATCCTAACAGATCTCGTCTTCCACGATGACGACAAAGCTCGCGCAAGGCTTGAGGCATAGCCTTGGCCTTCGTTTTGTATTGCCGGCACCGCACTGCAACTGCGATTTCGGTCATGGGTAGCGACACGCTACCTCCTGGCCTTTTCCTCTCTATCAAATGGTGTTCGGGGACCCGGCCTTCATCTGTCTCCGGCGAACAAGTGAGGTCCATTCTCTCGGTTCCCGCCATTATGGTTTCTGTCAGCTGCCTGAACGCCGCAAATAGGTGCATATTCGGACTGGACAGCCGGCGCTGACAGGCCGAAGGTCGATCTGATGACCAATACGACCGTCCGAATACTCGAAGACATTCCCGACCAGCTTTTCACGAATCTGGATGCCCGTGATGCTGCGGTTTGGCTGACGCCAGCCTTCTCCGCCGCGGCGGGTCCGGAGCTAACCGCGCGTCTCCTGGGACTGCCTTGGAGCGTAGTGTTGTCGGAAGCCGGGGACGCGCCTCTCCTTGCAGCGCTAGAAGCTCAAGAGGAGCCTGGCGACCCGCTCGTGCGTCGTCGGGGCCTAATCTTACCCGTGGACGGCAACCCGTCCGATGTGCCTCTCCCGCGGCGAAGCCTCCCGATTTTCCTTCTCAACGGACGGGACGGATCTGTCTCAACCAAGCTAGCCGCTCTGACGCGCAAGCTTACAATGCTTCAGGAGTTCGGGCGTCGATCGATTAAGCAGCTTATAATTTTGGCGGGCCCAAAAGCAGGGTTACCGCCAGATTTTGAAGAGCTTTGGGCTGAGGGTCCGCACGCTTCGATTACCGTGGTCAGCGATGCACCCGACGCCAAGATCCGACTACAGACCTGGGCAGATGCGGCTTCGACCGCGAATGTCTGGCTGATCCAGAAAACAGCGGCGGCGTTTGCGGACGGGTTAGTCACGCGGTACCTCGCTGGCCGCGACGGAAGCATCTTCCTTCGGGTCAGAGACTCTAATGGGGATCTACATAGCGTTAACGTCTCTGGCGCGGATAATCCCGAGCATCCGGTTATCGGGCGCTACGAGTTGATCACCGCAAACCTTCTGCTAAGGCTGAGTCCAGAAGACCTCAAGCTAAGTGAGGTCCAAGGTTTCTTCCAGGACCCTGCGGCATCCTGGCGCCCCTATGCCGCCGGTATGCCTTGGCCTCGGGCGCCTGATGCCTGGAACAGGCTACGCGCGGCTTTGCGCAACCTCGACCGCGCGGGGCCCGACGCCAACCGCATCTTCTACGTTCAAGCCGAATCCGGCGCCGGCGCCACGACCTGCCTTCGGAGCCTCGCCTGGAGCGCGGCAGAAATGGGTTATCCCACGTTAGTTGCCACGGGTGCACCTTTTACTCCGGTCGCACTTGAGCTGGTGTCCTTCCTGGACAAAGTGGCGGGCTTGGTCGCGGACCAGGCGGTGGCGGAGGACACTCGGCTCTACCAAGCCCCGGTCCTCATCGTCTTCGATGGCCACTGGGATGAGCGGGAGGACCAACTCACTCGATTTGCGAGGGAGTTCAAGAAAAGCGGCCGGCGCGCTTGCTTCCTCATCGCCACGGGGCCCTATCTGCCCCTGATAATGCATGGAGACGCGCGCTTCACAGAACTGACTGAGCTCACCCACGAAATCTCGGCGGAGGACGCGGCGAAACTCGGCAAACACTTGAATACGTTCCTCCGGCACCATGGCGGAACCCGTTCGGAGGCTGAGTGGACCGGGTTCTTCGAGCTCTCGAGCCTCCACGCGGAGCGCGGGATCGCTGCCTTCTGGATCGCCCTATCGTTCTGGCTCCAGCGGCAGTTCGATATGAATGAAACGGTGCAGGCTTGGGTATATCGTAAGTTCAAGGAGACAGTTACCGACCCAGAGCTTCGAGCTGCCATTATCAGTATCGCCGTCTTCAGCACGGAACGGCTGCCATTGCCGGACGCAATGCTGCCATCGGGCAAAGAGTGGCCCTTGTCAGAGAGACTCTCCGACCTTCAGGGACACGCTGGGGCTCTAGGCTTGATTCGCATCCGCGGCGAACGCGAGCGCTACTGGGCGCTGATTCACGATATTCTGGGTCGCTTTATTCTCACTGCACTCTATTACGATCACGAGACGCGCGATGCCTCGGGCTTCGGGGACGCCGAGAACCCCGAGCACCTCAGATTCTTGGCGCTACGTCGGCTATCGACCCTCCCAGTACTCGAGCGGCCCGACCTAAGGGAGGTCGCCGACTCTTTCGCCATCTCTATCTTCAAGATCGATCCTGCCCATGGACACGCAACCTTCGCGCCTTATTGGCGGGAAGCTCTGGAGGCGCTCGATCAGATGCCCCGATCTTTGCGGACTACCAGCAGCACTTTTCTGCATCATTCCGCAATCTCGCGAAGAAGGATCGCCAAAGACCGCGATGCCTTCCACCTCAGCGACGATGAGCGGGCCGACCTACTCATCCGCGCGGTCGCCGACGTCGAGGCAGCGCTCTCGATCAACGACAGGGTCGGCGGGGAGTCCGACCTCAATCTCTTTAACTCGCTCGCGCATGCCTATCAGGACCTGGCTGAGGCCGAGCAAGCTCGGGGGGCTGCCGCGGGGCGCATCGGAGACCTTCAATCCAAAGCGCGGGACGCGACAAGGCAAGCCTACCGTCTGAATCCTGATAATTCCTTCGTCACCGAGACTTATGCTCGTATGCTGATCAGCGAGGCACGCACGAACTCGGATCTTGCCGCCAGGAACGCCATCGAAGTGCTCGGCATCGTATATGCCGCCAACGCACGCAGCTCGTCGGGGCAGCGCCGCTTCGCCCTTGGTCGCCATGCGGACGCTGCCTTCGACATTCTGTTAAGCGCCTCCTCTCAGTATTCAGAGGGAAGGGAACCTCGCGCAGAGATAGACGCTATTGTTAGCGCGTTTCGCTGCCTTGCGGACGGCGTTGTTCGCTTTGACGGTATGGACCTAGCCGATTACCCGGCAGCCAACCGGATACGCGCAGCCGAAGTCCTCGCCTCGACCCAACTTCTGGGCAACCCCCAAGCGGTCAGGCTCCGGTATCTGCTGGCGGCCCTTGACCGGCCCTATGACTTCGCCCTTCAGCTTGAGCTGCTCCAATCATTGGAAGCGAGCAACGTAAGCTTTAGCCCGCAGATGCAGCTCGAACTGGCCGTTCTACTCCATCAGCGGGACCGGCATCACGACGCTGGCCTGCTCTTTGAACGTCTCCGGCGGCTGTGGAAGCAAGAGGAACACTACGTCGAGATCCCGCAACGGTTGCGGTGGCTACTCATCCCGGACACGCAGGTGCGTCGGCAGGTACATGCCCGGGTCTCCGCCAATGGCGATGGGCGGTACTTTGCCCGGGTCCGAGAGTTCCACGATGGCAATGTGGTCTTCAGGCCGCAGGAGTTCGGACAGAGCACGATTAAGCCGGGTGTGAACATCAGCGGTTACGTCACCTTCGGGCACAATGGCCCATTCCTTCGGCCCCTGACGGCTATCTGACATGGTTGGGATCGTCGAACTCTGGGCTCAGCAGCTTGGCTGGCGGGTCCGCAAAGGTAACGTCATAGTCGAAGGTGAAAGCGATGTATTTTACTTTGAACATACCGCGCGGCTTTACAAGCACAGATACGACATCGATCTTTTGGGCGATGACTTCTCCGTAATAGCGGCCGGGAAGGGCAACGCCGGGGGCGTAGACGGCGTGAATGAGCGGTTCAGGGCCGCCCGGGAACTTGCCGTCGCGGATGTCCACCCAGATGGCACCATCAAATATAGATTTATTGGCCTGTTCGACAATGATGAGCAGGGACGCCGAGCCTTCAGCCGCGGGGCCGGCCTAAGCAGGCGCGTTGAGGGTTATAGGGACTTGTTTCTTCTGCACCCCGTTATGCCACTTGCGAACGGCGCAACCGCTGCGACGGTAAAGCAGCGGGCGGTCGATCTCAACAAGAACTATCTGCACCTGGATTGGGAGATTGAGGACCTCGTGGCGCCGGAGATTTACCGGCTGTTCGAGGCAGAGCACTCGCACGAGATCATTAAGTCCAAGACGATCGCAGGAAAGACTCACCGGGACTTGACGTGGACGGGGAAGTTCAAGCTACAGCAGTACGTTCGGGAGTATGCAGAACTCGAGGACCTCTTGGAGTTCATTGTCCTGATCAGCGCATTAAGGAATCATCTTCGGCTGCGAACGGATCACCTCCAGCTGCCGGTGGCGGGACGCTGAGTGCGGGTAGTTTTGCCATAACACACCGTTACGAGGACGCATGGTATTCTTGAGTGCGCCCCTTCCTCGCCTGCCGGTCTCCCCGCGGTTGATCCAGTTTTGTGACTCCGTGGCCCGCAGCGACCAAGGCGATGCGCCGTGAAAAAATCGGTTGTTGATACCTCGCCGACTCGATAGCCAGCACTTTTATTCCTGTGGAATAGGGCGCAGACGAAAGCTGACCTCACGTCCGATCAGTGTGTGATCCAACGATGCGCGATGCTGCTATCTCTTTCCACTATAGACCGACCTGGTAGAATAAATTTCTCTACACCGCTCCCACTCTTGCCTCCCCAGAAAAAACGCCCTCCTTTCTCCCGGAAACCCCCCGGAGATCCCCGTGCCGTACCAACTCACCCGCCGCACTCTAACCACCGCCGCCCTCGCCAGCCTCGCCACCCGCGCCCGAGCCGACAAACCCACCCAAATCACCATCGACTGGGCGACCTACAACCCCGTCAGCATCGTGCTGAAGTCCCAAAACCTGCTCGAAACCGAGTTCGCCAAGGACGGCATCGCCATCCGCTGGGTCCAATCAGCCGG
>NZ_CAIWTY010000079.1 GCF_903915725.1 uncultured Rhodopila sp. | reverse complement strand
GCTGACTTTGGTCCGTCATGGCCCGGCTTGTCCGGGCCACCTATCGCGGCGGGCTGCTGGTATAGGTGGCCCGGACAAGCCGGGCCATGACGGGGAGAGAAGGACGCTCGAGTGAAGCGGCAATTCTTGGGCGTCGCCTAAGCCTCCGGCAGCCGCAGCGGCAACAGGAACAGCACGGCCACCGCGGCACCCGCGCCGCACAGCAGGAACACATCCAGCGCCGGCAGCGCGGCCACCAGCGGGGCCGAAGCAGCCGGGGCCAGCGCCTGGCCCAACAGCACCGGCACGGCCAGCCAGCCGAGCATCGCCGCGTAGCCCTCCGCACCGAACAGCGCCAGCGGCAAGGTGCCGCGGTTGATCGTCATGATGCCATTGCTCATTCCGTACAGGACCGCGAACCCGGTCGCCGCGGCCACGCCGCCGTGCAGCAGCAGCAACGCGCCGAGCGGGAACAGCAGCGCAGCAATCCGCGCGCGCAAAAGCAAATTCACCCGCGGGCCGATGGTCCACTCCAGAATTCGCCCGGCGACCTGGCCAGGGCCAATCAGGGCGGCGATACCGACAGCCTCGGCGCGGCTCAGGCCGAGGCCGGTGAACAGCGGCAGCACATGCACGGCGATGGCCGAGGTGATGAACCAGCGCAGCGCGAAGAAGCTGCCCAGCAGCACCGCGGCCCGTTTGTCGGCGGCGGAGCGGGACGGGGCGGCGATGGCGCTCGGGCGGCGCGCGTGGGGCGGGGCAGGGGGCACGAACAGCCACACCATCGGCAGGTTCACCGCCAGCATCAGCCCGGCATAGGCCAGCAGCAGGCCGCGCCAGCCCAGCCCCCCGATCAGCGCGGCGCCGAGGGTCCAGAACACCGTGCTGGCGAAGCCGGCGACCAGGGTGATGCCGGTGATCGTTGGTCCGGCCTCCTGTCCCAGACGGCCGCCGGCGGTGGCGAAGGCGGTATCGTACAGACCCATCGCCATGCCGGTACCGACGATCGTCCAACCTCCGAACCAAACCGCCAGCCCCGGCGCGGCGGCCAGCACGGCCAGCCCCGAGGCGATCACCGGAATGCTGGCGAGCAAAGCGGTGCGTCCGTCATGCCGATCGATCCAGCGACCGACGCGGGGGGCGCAGAAGCCGGCGACCAGCAGCGCCCAGGAGAAGGCGGCCAGGATGTTGACCTCCGGCTGACCCAGTTCGGCGGCCACCGCTCCCGCAATGACCGCCGGCAGGTAGAACGTCACCCCCCAGGAGATCGTCTGGTTGATGCCGAGGACAGCGCCGAGGCGGATGCGGGACGGAGAGCCAAGCATGGGCCGGAGCATCCGGCCGATGCCGGAAGAAAACAACCTGCCGGAGCGGGCCGGCTGTGACGCCGGCCGCTTGATTCCGGCGGCCGCCCGGTTTAGCCGCCGCCGCCTTCCAGGCCCGATTGCTGCGGCCCGTTGCCGGTGTTGTCGTACGGGCCGGACCGGTGGGTCGTCGCGGGCCGGCCCGAAACGGCGGCATTGGCAACGGGAACCAGGGCCGCGGTCAGGCAGAGCGCCGTAAAGGCGGCGCGAGTCATTGCTGTGATGGTCATATCCGGTTTCCTCAGTACAGTCCGCAATGATCTGCGGAGAGGCCGGGCTGTTGGCGCCGGCATGGGGAAGACCGGACCGCCGGGCCGTCTATTCGCTGATGCCTCGCCGCGGGGATGAAAAATAAAATCGCAGCGGCTGCGAATAAACCGCGCCGTGCTTCGGTCAACACCAGGCAAGCAGTCACGGGAGATCGCGATGACACAGACAGACGATATCGCCACTGAGAATCGGCGCGGCTTTTTGAAGTGCATGCTGTGGGCCGGCACCGGCGTGGTATGGACGGTGGCCGGCGGCGTACCGCGCTCGGCGCTTATCGGCGGCGGCGCCATGGCGGCCACCCCGGCGGGCGGCGACCTGACCTTCGTGCAGATCAGCGACAGCCATATCGGCTTTGCCAAGGCGCCGAACACCGACACCGCGGCGACGCTGAAGGAAGCGGTGGACCGTGTCGCCGAGATCAAGGGGAACGCCTCGTTGTTGATCCACACCGGGGATGTCAGCCAGCTCTCGCGGGCCGCCCAGTTCGATACGGCGGAGCAGATCGTCAAGGGCGCCGGGATGGATACGCACTATGTGCCCGGGGAGCACGACGTGCTTGAAGACGACGGCAAGTCGTTCTTTGAACGTTTCACCAAGGGTGCCGCCCGCGGGTATTACAGCTTCGACCAGCAGGGCGTGCATTTCATCGGCCTGAACAACGTGCAGGACCTGAAGTCCGGCGGCCTCGGCAATCTCGGTCAGGACCAGCTCGAGTGGCTGGAAAAGGACCTCAGCGGGCGTTCGGCCAGTCAGCCGATTGTCGTGATGGCGCATATTCCCTTGTGGACGGTGTATCAGGACTGGGGCTGGGGCACCGATGACGGCGCCAAGGCATTGTCGTATCTTAAGCGTTTCGGCTCGGTCACCGTGCTGAACGGGCATATCCACCAAGTCATGCAGAAGGTCGAGGGCAACGTTGCGTTCCACACCGCGCGCTCCACGGCATTTCCGCAAGCGGCGCCCGGGTCCGCGTCCGGCCCGGGGCCGATCAAGGATTTTCCGCCGGACAGGCTGCGTACGGTGCTGGGGGTGACGAAGGTGAGCCAGATCCGCGGCAGCGCACAGCTTGCCATTGTCGATACGCCGCTGGGCGCGTGAGGAAGGAGATTTCATGATGAGACTTCGCACGATGATCGTGCTCGCCGCGGTATTGGGCTCGCCGCTTCTTGCGGGTGCTGCGATGTCCGCGGCAATGGATGACCCGCCGGGGGTGAACATCGACAATTTCTCGTTCGCGCCTGAGGCGTTGGTGATTGCGCCCGGCACCAGGGTGACCTGGACCAACCGGGACGACATTCCGCATACGGTTACGGATGCAGCCGGCAAGATGGCGTTCCGTTCGGCGGCGCTGGATACCGGGGACGCGTTTTCCCACGTGTTCGATACGCCGGGGACGTATCATTACTTCTGTTCGCTGCATCCGAAGATGCAGGGGACCGTGGTGGTGCGGTAGTTGCGGAGATTTAATGGTCGGGCTGATTGCCGGCGCCGTCATGGTGCGCGCAGGCGCACCATCCACGGCTTTTGATACCATTTGCAGCCAAGGCGTGGATGGCGGCCCTTCGCCCACCTATGACGAAAGAACGCGACCGCCGGCGCGCCGATCAATGCCCGGCCATGACTGACGGGGCGACGATCGCCCTTCCCCGGGCCGATCTTCATTACTTGTCCATCACAGCATGACCGCACGGAGAACTCACATGACCACCGGCACCTCGCTATCGGACACAATCGCCCGCGGCGGGCCATACCGGTCGGCCGAACGCCCCGGATACTCCCGCGTCATGCAGGCGATACACTGGACCACTCTGACTTTACTGCTTGCCGCCTGCTTCGCGGCGTGGATGATCGACGGCGCCGCAAGCCGCGACCAGGCCGCCCGGCTGGTCATGCTACATCGTTCCTTGGGCATGACGATTCTGCTACTGACGCCGATACGGCTCGCGATCCGACAGCGCACCCGCGTGCCATCGCTGCCGGCCGGGCTTCCCGCGGTCCAGCGCATCGCTGCCCGAGTTACGGCGATCCTGCTCTATGCGCTGCTGGGACTGCAACCGGTGCTCGGCCTCGCCGCCAGCCAGCTTCACGGCGACCGCATCCTGCTGTTCGGTTCGATCGCATTGCCGGCCTGGCTGCCCGCAAACAAACCCCTGGCGCATCAAATCTTCCAACTGCACGGCTGGACCGCCCTGGCGCTGCTCCTGCTGATCGGCTTGCATGCAACGGCCGCGCTGTACCATCATTTCGTCCGCAAGGACGCGGTCCTCGCCGGCATGCTTCCGGGCGTACGGCCCCGGACGGCCAGGCGCCGCGTGCCATGAAATGGCGGCCCCCGACACCCGATCCGAGGTCACGCATGGATGCTTCGCCTCAGCCAGGGGCAGCAACGCCCGAGCAGGTCATCCTGCCCCATCTCGACGCTGCGTACAACCTCGCCCGCTGGCTGCTGCGCGATCCAGTGCTGGCCGAGGACGCGGTGCAGGACGCCGCGGTGCGGGCGCTGAGTTACTTCGCCTCCTTCAAAGGCGGCGATGCGCGGGCCTGGCTGCTGCGGATCGTGCGCAATTCGGCCTACTCGCTGCTGGCGGCGCGGCGGCACGGCGCCACGACCAGCCTCGACGGCGGCGGCGCGCCGGAGGACGGCGAGATTGCCGACACGGCGGACGACCCGGAAGCCGCGTTGAACCGGCGCCAACGAGCCGCCCGCCTCGACGACGCCCTGGCAGCACTGCCGGCGGAACTGCGGGAATGCCTCGTGCTGCATGAGCTGGAGGAGCTTTCCTACAAACAAGTCGCCGAAATCACCGGCGTGCCCATCGGCACGGTCATGTCGCGGCTGTGGCGCGCGCGCCGGGCCCTGTTCGGCCGGCAGGCCGGAGGAGACTTATCATGAAAGACGACGATTGCGCCGAGATGCAGCTGCTGGTCCAGGCCGATGTGGACGGGGAGCTGTCCCCGCGTGAGGCGGCGGCGGTGGCCGCGCATCTGGATCATTGCGCCGCCTGCGCCGAGCTTCAGACCCAACTGATCGTCTTGTCCGGCCGTATCCGGCAGGAGGTGCCATACCACAAGGCGCCTGATTCATTGCGGGCGGCGATCCTCAGCCGGGTTGCCGCACCGGCAAAGTCCACCAACGACAATCCCGTGCCGCGGTGGCGCCGGCTGCTGCGCCCGGGTCTGGGGCCGATCATTCCATTCGGCGGCGGCGCGGCGGTGGCGGCGTGTTTGGCGCTGCTGCTTCTGGTGCCCTCGGCCGGTGGGCTGCCGGAGGCGGTGGTGTCGGACCACATCCGCGCATTGCAGCCGGGGCATCTGATGGATGTGATCTCCACCGATCAGCATACCGTAAAGCCGTGGTTCGACGGGCGGCTCGACTTCGCGCCGCCGGTGAAGGACTTCAAGGCGGAGGGATTCCCGCTGGCCGGCGGGCGCCTGGACTACCTGGCCGAACGCCCGGTGGCGGCGCTGATCTACCAGCGGCGCCAGCACCTGATCGACCTGTATGTCTGGCCCGATGACGGGCGGCGTGATCGCGGCCCGGCATCGGGCAGCCGCAGCGGCTACAATTTCGTGCACTGGAGCGAGGGTGGGATGTCGTTCTGGGCGGTTTCCGACCTCGGCGCCGGGGAGCTGGCGGATTTCGCCAGGCTGTGGCGGGCGCCGGAGCCGGAAAGCCCCGGGGTTTCGCGCTGATCGCCGCCGGCGGGTAGGTCTCCGGCCGGCATGCGGGAATATGTTGCGGTAAAGTATTGCTGTGCGTGCATGCGGCGGTGCGGATCATACAATAGTAAATGGGCATAATAACAAACTAATTACTTCTACAATATAGTTCTGACGCATAATCTTCAGCCGCTTCGCTTCGACCCGTGCTGCTGATGCGTTCAGAAGGCTGATACCGATGAAAATAAACGTTATGACTACGACTGTATTTGCGCTCGCAGCCGGCATCCTGGCTGCCTCGCCCGCATCGGCTGCCGTCAACCTGTTGGTCAACGGCGGCTTCGAGACCGGAGATCTCAGCGGGTGGACCCTGACCGGCAATACCGGTCCCGAGACCGTCACGACCGAGTTTTCCCGCTATCAGCCGGAGAATGGCCACGACTTCCTGGTGTTTGGCCAGGTCGGCTCCGACGGTGTGCTGAGCCAAAGCTTCGCGGACGTCGCCGGCGGTACGCTGACGGTGACCGGCTACCTGGCCGGCGATGGGTCCTCGCCCAGCGATTTCACCGCCAGCATCGACGGGCATATCGGCTTTGCCGTCAATCCCGTCCCGGATCAGGGCTATACCGAATTCACCTTCACCGCCCGGGCCACCGGGTTCGACACCTTGAGTTTCGCCTACCGCAATGACCCGTGGTTCGACGCACTCGATAACATTTCGGTCAGCGAGACGGTGCCGATGCCTGTGCCGGAGCCGGGCACCTGCGCGATCCTGGGCGCGGGCCTGCTCGGGCTGGGCCTGTTCCGTCGCCGCCGCGCCGGGTAACCGAAGACGGCCCGCGCAAACATCGACCCGAGGCGTTGCGCGGCGTCAGGCTCGCGGCAGGAACAATGTGACCACGCTGCCTCGCCCTGGCGTGCTCTCCAGCGTGACGTGGCCACCGAGCTGCCGCACGAATCCCACGACCTGGCTTAAGCCAAGGCCGCTGCCCTTACCGGATTCCTTTGTGGTGAAAAACGGTTCGAATGCCTTGGCCGCGATATCCGGTGGCATGCCGCTTCCGGTGTCGGTCAGCGCGACGGCGACAAACGCACCCGGTCGGGTTTCGGTGTTGTCCGCCAGGTCTTCCGGCCCGAGCTGCGCGACGCGGGTCGCGATGGTCAATGTGCCGCCATCGTCCATCGCATCCCGCGCATTGACCGCCACGTTCAGCAGCGCCGCTTCAAGCTGTCCGGCGTCCGCCTTGCACGGCGGCAAGCCGGGAGCCAGCGCCAGCTTCACCTCGATCGTCTCGCCGGTGCTTTGTCTGATCAGCGGCAGGAACTCATGGATCAACCCGTTCAGATCCAGCGTTTGCGTCTGCATGATCTGCCGCCGGGCGAAAGCCAGCAGGCTGGACGTCAGGCGGGCACCGCGCCGGGACGCCAGCAGCGCCGCTGCTACCAGCGAGCGAACCTTCTCATCGTCACCGGCGGCCCGGGCGATCAGATCCAGGTTGCCCATCACCACCATCAGCACATTATTAAAGTCATGCGCAACGCCGGCGGCAAGCTGTCCGACCACCTCCATCCGGCGCGCGACGTTGATCTGCTGTTCGGCGATCAGGCGTCGCTCGGTTTCGACGCGCAGCCGCTCCAGGGCGTCCCGTTCGGCATCGGCATGGCGCATCGCCATGACCGATGCGATCACCAAGGCCAGGGATCCCGCCGCCGCCGCCGCTGCGTAGACCGCCAGACCGCGCAGCCAGCGTGCGGTCAACGCCGAGGTGTCGGCGGCGATGCCGATCCAGACCGGATAGCCGGGGATGCGTTGATAGGACAGGATCGAATCCGTCGCGCCGCCGATTGCCGAGCGGCCGTAGAACTGTCCCCCGGGGGGCTGCGCAATGATCCGCTGCATCAGCGGATCGTCCGGCCCGAGCCGCCCGGCATCGTGGCCGGGGCCGGGCCCGCCGAGGACATCGCCATCCTGGTCGATCAGCACCGCATCGCCGCCAATCGGCTGCGTCTCGGACAACCGCCGGGTCAGATACGCAGGATCCAGTTCGGCGCGGATCGTTCCGTCAAGCGTTCCATCCGGTGCGGTCCGGCGCTGAATGAGCGCGAGGGAAAAGGGTTGCGCCGGCCGCCCGGAGTAGGCGACGCGGATATAGAGATTCTGTCCGCGATCCATTTTGAAGACCGCTTGATCCGCGGGATGCGAGCTTTGCGTCCCGCCACCCGTCGTTGCCCGGACGGTCCCATCCGCGTCCTCGATTGAAATCACCGCGATCTGATCCGCTGATGGCAACAGCCCGCGCAGGAATGCGCTGGTTTCGGGCCTGGCGATCTCATCCCAGCCTAGACCGCGCACGTGGTCCGCAACGGCGGTCAGCGCCACCTCTTCGGCTTGCAAGCGGCCGCGAAGCGAGTCTTCCAGGGCGGCGACCGCGTTGACCACGGTTGCTTCGCCCTCCCGCCGGATGTCTGCCCGGCTGCGCCACGCCGCCGTGGCAAACAGCAGTGCCGGAACGATGAATCCGGCGACGATCAGCATCCGGTGCATGCGGGCGGATGGCTTCAGCACACTGCAACACACCTGAGGTTCGGCCCAATCGCAATGATTCGGCCGCGGCGCGCCGATGCGCCTGACAGATTGAAGTATGGGAATAACTAGCTGAATTCCGAAAAGATGCAATCAGAGGCTGCAACCGTTATGGTGTCAGACTTAATCGCAATTCATCGCAAGTAGCGGTGCTCGCATAGGGCGCAGCCGGTTGGCTCGCGGCGTACGGGGATCGTCGCCGGGCTATCAAGCCGGACGCGAACGCCCGCTCAGAACGGGGCCGCCAGCGCGGCCTCATATTCCGCGGGCACGCCGCAGAACGTGATAGAGGCTGCCGGAACGACATCAAAATGTATTCGCCGCCCGGCCGCGATAAGGTGATTGTAGAGCGGCGCCACGTAGAGTTCGTTCAGCGACGGCGTTGCGCGCTCCCGGGCCAGCGCCGCGCGGAAATCATCGGTTCTGGCGAAGTGATAGAGACCGTCGCAGCAAAGTTCGGAAATAGGCTGCTTTTCCGTTGTGCGCGCCACGAGCGGCTCGTCCGCGCCGGCTGCCGGGCCGACATAGGACCAGTTGGCACCGCTGCCGCGGAACACCTCGAGATAGCCGTCGGAGCCGGCAAACCATGCTGCTTCGGGAAAGCGGAACCCGGCGCGGAATGTATCGATATTGAAAATAGTCAACGGTTCTGCATCCGGCACGCCGGCGTGATCAAGCCCCAGGCTTACCGTCTCGGCCTGGCCTGCGGTCTCCCGCGCCAATATCGCCACCCGGGCGTCCGCGATACCGAGTGCGGCGCATTCCCGCCGCAGGAAATTGCCGGTATCCGCGATGTCGCGGGCAATGAACAGAAAAGGCGTGGTCGCAAACAGCGCATCGAAGCTGCCGACGGCATGCGCGAAGACCGTGCGCCCATGCAACGGCAGCATGTATTTCGGCAGCGTGTATCCGGCCTCGGTGAAGCGGCGCGACAGGCCGGCCATCGGGATAACGATCATGCCCGCGATCTTTCCAGATCCGAATAGAGACGGAGTGCATTGGCTACAAAAGCCGCTTGCCGGTCCGGCCGATCGGCGTGCAGCGGCAGCATGGACAGGAATAGCCCGACCACGATGCCGCGCACGGTGCGGCTGCCGGAGCGAATGCCGCCCACTTCAAGCTCCGCCAGATCCCGCTGAAGCCGGTCGTGAAGCAAGTCTGTTTCGAATTCAATCGAAAAATCGTGGCTGTCACCCTGGTTCAGAGTGTAGCGTCCTGCAAGAATGAAATCGTAACATCCCACGATGGAGTGCGACAGCTTCGCCAGGTCATAGCTTGTGCTGCCGAAGATCGATGGCCGGCCGGCTTGCACGTAACCGCGCGGATCGATGACGATGATGCGTCCGGCGCGGGAGTTGTACAGGATGTTGCTGAAACAGAAATCGCCGTGCATCAACGTCTCGGCCTGCCCGGTCCGCATGTCGATCGAGCACGCCATTTCTTCGGCGATGCGCCGCAGCGACGGCATGGGGTGCCCCTGAAAGCGCGTCGGCTTGTCGATATCGAAGCCCGTCGCCCGCGCGTAGCACTCCAGGCGCTCCATCGTCTTTTTGACCGACAAGTCGGCCAGTGCCGCATCGGCCGATCCCGGACCTTTGCAGGCCGCGCAAGCGGCAAGGAACTCCTGGCAGGATCGCAGGATATTTCGCCAGGTCGGGCGGCCGATGGATGAAAACACGTACAGTTCGGCCAAGGTCGGGGCGTATTGGTATTCCGTTCGGTAGAACGCGGCATCCCGGTCCTCGCCTGCTTCCAACAGACGCGCACTGAAGGGCTGCACCGCCGCCGGCAATGCGCTGAACCACCCCGCCTCCGCCCGGATCTTGTTGCGGTCGGTGCTGGATTTGCGAACCGTGCGGGGGTCGACCTGCAACGTATTGAAGGATCGAGCCGTGGAAATGGCGCAGCGGGAGCGGAAATAGGTCTGGATGTGACCGAAATCCCGCCAGCCTGTTACCCTTTTCGCCTGCACGGCTCGGGTTTCGGCATATAAGTTGATCCCGGCGATGAAGTTGCCTCTGGCGCGGGCAATGGCGCTCACCAGTGCCAAGCTGTCGCTGAATGCGAAATAACCGCAGGCAACGGGACGGCTGCTTTCATGAGCGGTGCCGCCCGCGACGACCTCCAGGCGGGTGACCCTGTCTCCGGCCAGATCGACCGCGGCCCAGGAATAGTCGTCGCCTTCGTCATGCACGGCGATCTCGTCGCCGCTGCTCGCGGGCATATCCTCGATCAGGGTGTCGCCGTGCAGAATCATAACCGGACCAGGCGAGGCGGCGATAGAATTGATCGCAAAGACGATCGAGTCGCCAAGCCGCAGGCCCTCCGGCACCGGCACCAACGTCACCCCCAGCTCGGCGAGCCGGCGCTGGTCGTACGGCGGAGGACTGAAGCCGGCCGGGATCGTCAGATGGATCGGCGCACCGCCACCGAAGCGGAGGATTTGTGCCTCATAGAGACGCGATACGCCGAGCGGGAGGAATGCGGGCGGAATCTGGCCGAACTCCGCGACGAGTTCAGGATCGACATAGGCGGCGGAGGTAATCAGGCGAAGCGCGGCCATGGTCAGGTCTGCGACCCGATCAGGGCCTGGATTTGCTCGAATGAGAGCGAGATGAACTCGGACGGGCGCACGGCGCGGTCGTCTACGTAGAAGCCGTCTCCGCCGCACCACGGCTTGCCGACGAATATCTCGTCATACGGCACGTCGTGACGCTGCAGCCATTCGATGATGATCGGCAAGGTATGGGCATTGATTTTGCCGACCGAATTGTTGTAGGTCCGCATATTACGGGCGGTATGGATCGCCACCTCGAACCCCGAGGCCTTGTACTCGCGCAGCCTGGCGATCAGCGGCAGGTTGGGCTCTTTGTCGGCGTAGGAGCGTCCATCATCCGGCAGCGTCAATGTGCCATCGAGATCAATTATGAGACGCTTCACCGGACCACCCAAAAAAAAGCACCAGATCTTGCCTGGAATGATAATGATCACTAACCAGTTTTCGGTTCTGAGTCGAGGTTGATATGTCCAGCAGCGGGTTAAAAATCGTTCCCGACAGTGCGGCAGGCGGATCCTCCTCGGGGCGGAGGCGCGGTGCGCGCACCGGCTCGGCTGCGGGCGGGAATGCAACGGCCGCCGCGGGTCAGCAGGCCGGCGGTGCGGAAACGCGGAATAAAACCCGAACGATGCGGGACATCCTGTCGACGGCCGAGACGCTGCTTCGCGCGGAATCGATCGACGTGGAAGCCATGCGGGCGGTTGATGCCGAGTTGCGCAATCCTCCCGTTGCCGTCGATGCCGGCGAGGTGTTCGAGGTTTGTCACCGCAGTGCCGAGCTGGCGCAGCGCCTCGGTCAGACTGAGGTGGCGTCATACAGATGGAAGCAGACATGGCTGAAGTTTCCGGATAACACGTGGTTTCTCGCCAAATTCATTGAAAACGCCACCGACAGCGGCGATTTCGAAACGATCATTATCCATCACCGGACGATGAACAAGCAGCTCAAGCGCGCCTGGGCTGCCGATCCCGAGTCGGTTGAGGGTGTGCTTGCCATGTTGAGGCGGGCCACGAAGGCGCTGTTTGACAACACGCCGCCGCTCGGGGATTCACCGGAAGTCGGAGCGTTTATCGATTTCGTTCTTGATGTAGACATGAAAATGTCAGACGAGAGCATTTTGCATGATATTATGTACCATCAGCTCAAATCGATTGAATTCAACAGGGAGCGGTTTCTCGCCGCGAAGTCATTTCTCGATAAGTTCCTGTTCCGCGCCACCCTGCCGGAGACATACTCGCGGCCGGTGGCTATTCTATACCTGGCATCCGTCACGGAATCCCGCCGTCCCGAGTTTGACGACGTCTTCGAGCGGTATATTCCGGAACTGTCGCTGAAAGAGTTGGAAGCGATCCTGGGATCGCCGGTGAACCGTGACCTTTCCGGCTACTTAAAGAACGCGCTGACAGCCACCGCGCCCGGATGTCTTATGCTGGAGATCCTTGATTTCATAAACGGAATGGCGCCGGAGAAGCGGGCCGATGGAAGCAGCCTGAATCGGCTGCCCCGTGACGTCAGGCATGGGGCAGCCTTGCGCTTTCTCGCGGCGAGGGAGTTGGGCCGCTTTGCTGCGAACGACCCGGCCGTGTCTCCGGCTGCGGTTCGCGGTGGCCGCAAGCGCAAGCGCCTCGCGGTTTGCGTCTCCGGACAATTGCGGGGTTTCGAAACCGCATTTGCCAGTTGGCAAGAAACGATTCTTAGCAACGTCGAGCATGACATCTATGTCGCCACCTGGGGCAACCGCGGCGGCAAGGAACTGGTGCCGGTCCACGCCGACCGCGTTCTTCCGCCCCGGACGGCGGCGATCTATTTCAAACAATCTCAAAAACTAGGTAACGGCAAGGTCAGATCGCTTTATCCCGCACTGCATAATGCAGTCGTATCCTCGCGGATAGTGCATCGAGATTACATTGAAAACGTCTACGGGACCAGGGCGGTCGCATTATTCAACGAAAGTAACGTCGAACTGGTCTCGAATGATGACAGAATGTTCTACCTGATGGATCAGGCGCAGACCATGATGCTGAAAAGTGGCATCGTCTACGACACGGTGCTCCGTATTCGGCCCGACAAGGAGATCATCGAGGGTGACCTTCAGCCCGCAATCGAGGAGCTCTGCTCGCTTGATGCCGGGCATAAAAGAATACTCGTCTCCGACATGGGCAAGCCCTACCTGATGGGTCTGGAAGGTCTCTGCGTCGGGGATCAAATGGCGCTGAGCACGATGGCGGGGATGGAAGATTACGCCCGTATTTGGAACATACGCAATCTTGCCCGGATGCAGGTTGCGGGCTTCGAGATCGGCTTGCATGCTCATCGGAGCCTTGCCTACGCCTTGCTGGGAGCCGGCGTGGAGGTCCGTCATCTCCAGGTCTGGCAGGGCCACCTTCTCGACGC
The DNA here is from genome assembly GCF_903915725.1 of uncultured Rhodopila sp. Taxonomy (GTDB): domain Bacteria; phylum Pseudomonadota; class Alphaproteobacteria; order Acetobacterales; family Acetobacteraceae; genus Rhodopila. Next base: position 89,329 of record NZ_CAIWTY010000079.1, on the reverse strand, counting down.
TTCGTCAATTTCGGCGGAACAGGTCAGGTCGCTGATTCTGACGGACTGTGCAAACAGGATGAATGAGACCGATCGGGTGATGTTGGAGGCGCTTGAATTTGATCAAGCAGCATCGACCGAAGCGGCCGAACCGGATTAAGCGTGATGGGATTCGGAGGTAGCGGATACCGAAGGCGGATCTGGTGGCCCGAAGATGCTTCCATGGCATCGGGATGGTAGCGGCGGACGGATTTGAACCGCCGACCAAGGGATTATGATTCCCCTGCTCTACCGCTGAGCTACGCCGCCATCCAACAGGAGGCGGCGGAATACGCGTCCCGCCGCCGCTCGTCAACCATTTCGCACCAGCTTCTGCACGGCCAAAAGCCGAACCAGCGTGCCGTCATCCGCCTGGCCGGTCACCGCCTCCGGCCGCCAGTGCCGCTGGAACGCCCGCAACACCGCGGACAGCGCCGGATCAAGCGCGCCTTCCAGCCCCACCCGATAGCCAATCTCCGCCAGCGCGGCGCGCACCGGGCGCAACATCACGGCGTCGCGGACGGCACCCGTCGTCCCCAGATCGGGCGCATCATCGGGCCACAGGCCCACGCCGTTCTCCGCCAGGGCGCGCCAATCGAATCGCTCCCCGGGGTCTTGCTTGCGATCCGGCGCCACGTCGCTATGGCCGACGACATTGCGTGCCGGGATCGGGTGGCGTGCCAGGATCAGCAGGCACAGGTCGCAGACGGCGGCGAGCTGCAGGACCGGAAAATCCCGGTAGCCCCATTCATGCCCGGGATTGACGATCTCGACGCCGATGGACCGCCCGTTCAGCGCCGCATGCCCCCGCCAATGCGACACCCCGGCATGCCATGCGCGCCGTGCTTCCGGCACGAGCTGAACCACACTCCCATCCTCATCCACCACGTAGTGTGACGACACCGCGGCCGCCGGGTCGCGCAGCCGATCGATCGCCTCCCGCGCGGTCTGCATGCCGGTGTAGTGCAGGATCAGCATGTCCACCGGACCCGTCCGCTCGTCATGGTTCGGGCTTGGCAGATCCCGTATCGGCAGGGCAGGGGCGTAGGGCCGGGGGGCAGCCGGGACCGCCCGCAGCCAGGGCGGCGGCGGCCTGGTCACAGACCCCGTTCCCGCTTGATGCGGTCCCAGGCGGCATTGATCCGCGCCACCTTGTCGCTGGCACGGGCGACGAAATCCGCCGGCACGCCGCGCGCGGCGAGCGTGTCGGGATGGTTCTCCCGCATCAGCCGCTTCCAGGTCGCCCGCAATTCCTCGCCGCTGGTAGTGCGGGGAACCCCGAGTTCGAGATACGGGTCGGTTTCGTCCACCGGCTCCGGCCGCCGCGGGGTTTCGCCGGAGGCGCGTTCCCAGGCAATTTGATCGAGCGCCATGCGGCGGTGAACGCGGTGCAGAAACTCCTGCTCCCGCAGGTTCAGCGGGCCATCGGCGCGGGCGATCGAAAACAGCGATCCCAGCACCTGTTCCAGCACGATCCGATTATCGGCGAACGCTTCCGCCAGTTGCGCGGCATAGGGTTCGAACGAATCCGTGCTGTCGCGCGCCTGGTCGAACAGCCGGGCGATGCCGCGGGCGGAGCCTGGCGGGATGCGGAAATTGCGCTTGAAGGCGTCGATCTCGGCCCGCGTCACGGGACCATCCACCTTGGACAGCTTGGCTGCCAGCACCGTGACGGTGATGGCGAAAACTTCCTGCCGCCGCCCCAGCATGCCGGCCAGCCGGGCCGGATTGAACGCGGCGCCATTGCCGCGAAAGCTGCGCCGCGCGGTATGCACCGAGCCGGAATCCGCCGCATGGCCGATGGCCGCTCCGATGACGAGGCCGTACGGGCCGCCGACAAGGAAGCCGGCGGTGCCGCCGATGATCTTACCCCAATAACTCATCCGATCACGTTACCATGGCGATACCGGCGGCGGCAAAGCACGAACGGTGGAAACGAAATCCCGGTTCGGTGTTCGCCCGTTGCGCGCCCCGGGTACGGGTTCTACCCTGACACTGCAGTGACGGAGGCTTGATGATGAACGCCATCCCCAAACGGCACGGCAACGCGGGACAGCGGGAGCGGTTGCGCATCCGCGACGGCGGCTTCACTGGTCCGACCTCCGGCCTCGCGCCGGGGCACGTGCAGGCGAACCTCGTCATTCTGCCGCGCGACCAGGCGCATGATTTCCTGCGTTTTGCCCACGCCAACCCGAAACCCTGCCCGCTGCTGGCGGTGTCGGAGGCGGGCGATCCGCGGTTCCCGACCCTGGGCGAGGACCTCGATATCCGCACCGACCTGCCGCGATACCGGGTCTGGCGGGACGGCGAACTGGTCGCGGAACCAATGGATCTCCACGATGTATGGCGCGAAGATCTCGTCAGCTTCGCCATCGGCTGCTCGTTCTCCTTCGAGGAGGCGCTGATCGACGATGGCATCGAGGTCCGGCATGTCGCCCTCGGGTCGAACGTGCCGATGTATCGGACCAATGTCCCGTGTGTTCCGGCGGGCGTGTTCAACGGGCCGCTGGTGGTGTCGATGCGGCCGATGAAGCCGGCCGACGTGATCCGGGCGGTGCAGATCACCTCGCGGTTCCCTTCCGTGCACGGTGCGCCGGTGCATCTCGGCTTCCCGGACGCCATCGGCATCGCCGATATCGGCAAACCGGATTATGGCGACGCAGTGCCGATCGGCCCGGGTGAAATGCCGGTGTTCTGGGCGTGCGGTGTCACCCCGCAGGCGGTGATCGCCAGGGTCCGGCCGGCGTTCTGCATCACCCACGCGCCGGGGAGCATGCTGATCACCGATCTGCGCAACACGTCGCTGGCGGCGCTGTAGACCCCGGGATGAAAGCGCTGATCGACCGGATCGAGGCGGCGATCCAGCGCGACGTCGGACGGGGCATGGACGCGGTCTTCCGTACGGCGCAAGGCGGTCTTTGCGGCGCGGTTCACGCCCTGGCTGACTTTCACGCGCCGCGCATCGGCCTGATTACCGGATTCTTCGTGCCGGGCGGCGATCCGCCGGCGGCGGAGACGGATGGTCCCGCGGGGGCGGCGCTGCTGGCGCTTGGATTTCTCGGTGCCGGCCTGGTTTGCCGGCTGGCAACCGATACCGTGTGCGCATCCGCATGCCGCGTGGCGCTCGACCGGGCAGGGGCCGAGTTGGTCCCGATCGATCACCTCGCGCCGGATGCAGCGGTCGATGGGCTGGTGGATCGTTGGCGCGCCGAGGGAATTGATTGGGCGATCGCCATCGAACGCTGTGGTCCGTCCGCCGACGGGCGCGCCCGTAACATGCGCGGCAGCGACATCTCGGCCCATGCCGCGCCGCTGGACCGCCTGTTCAGCGCCGGCCCCTGGCGCACCATCGCCATCGGCGACGGCGGCAACGAGATCGGCATGGGCTGCGTGCCGCGCGCGCTGATTGCCGAGCACGTGCCGCTGGGAGAACTGAACGGCTGCGTCGTGCCGGCGGATTTCCTGATCGCGGCCGGGGTCTCGCACTGGGGAGCCTACGCGGTGCTGGCGGCACTGGCGCTGCTGCGGCCGGATTGGGCGGTGGCGCTGCGGGCCGGGTTGAACCCGGCGCTGGATCGGGCTGTGGTCGAGGCGATGGTGCGGCTCGGCCCGGCGGTGGACGGGGTGACGCGCCGGCGCGAGCATACGATCGATGCGTTGGCGATGGAGGTGCATCACGACGTGATGGCGGCGGTGCAGGCCGTGCGCCGCGGGCCCTGAATCAAGTTTCAGGACCCGTTCGGTCTGCCGAAGCGGCGGCGCAGGGCATCGAGCCCGGCCCGCAGGTAATCGTGCATGGCCTTGACCGCCACCTCATCGTTTAGAGCCGGCGGCGGATTGTCGTTGGGATAGCCGCGGAAACCGGCGGCGCGCCAGACAACCTCCGTCCCGCCCGAAGACGCCGGCTTCACCGTCAGAATCGTCGAAAAGTTGGTGATTGGCAGCACCGCCGGGTCGTTATGGGGTAGGAATGTGGAGTACGTCATTTTCGTTGCATCGTAAATTACCAACTGTTCAGCAATGGTTCCATTGTTGCCGAGCGTCGTCGTTCGAAACGAATCGACCGTGTTGCCGCCATCTCCCTCGGTCTTTACGATTGCCGGATCCCAGGCCAGATCGTGGAAATTGCCAACCGCCGCCCAGACCGTTTCGGGCGTGGCATCCAGCAAGATCGTTTCGGTGACCTTCAGCCGATCGGAGCCGTGGGCGAGGGCTTGGGGAGTGGCGAGAAGGTAGGCGAGAAGCACTAGGAGAATGCGCATGATCTAATGGGATCCTTGCCCGGTTGATCGCAGGAACGTTCCGAACGCACGCGGACTGTCGCCCGCCGGCAGCGTGGCGGTGACCTTGAGTCGCCGCGCATCGACGACGCTGACGGTGTCGTCCATCCAGTTGGCGACGTATAATGTCTGCCCGTCGCGGCTGGCCTCGATGCCCTCCGGCATGCTGCCGACGTCAACGGAGCCGATGGGCAGGAGCGTGCCGAGATCGAAGGCGGTCAGCGAGCCGCCTTGTTCATCGGTGACGAAGCCGCGGTCGCCCGCGAGTGCAACGACGTACGGCCGTTTTCCCACCGGAATGCGCGCCAGCAGGCGGCGGGACGCCAGATCGATGACGGCGACGTCGTCGGATTCGACATCGGCTGTGTAGGCCCGCGTGCCGGATGGATCAATTGTCAGACCGAACGGGTGCTCGCCCACGGGGATGATCGCGATCTGTTGCAGCGTTGCGAGATCGATCAGTGAGACTGTGTTATCCAACCGGTTGGCGACAATAAGAATGGCGCCATCGGGAGTAACGGCAAGACCGGACGGCGAGTGGCCGGCGGTGATGACCGAACCGGGCGAGCCTGTGGCGGCATCGACCATCGCGACCTGATCGCCATACCAGTCCGCGACATAGACTTTTGCACCATCCGGGCTCACCGCGACCCCGAGCGGACCGCCGGGCAGGGTTACCTGGCGCAGCACAGTGCGAGAAGTGGTGTCTACAACCGATAATTTATGGTCATCGGGGCTGGTGACGTAAGCCCGGGCGCCATCGCGGCTCATGGCGATGCCGGCCGGGTGGCCGGCGATCGCGATTTTCGCGAGCATTTGTCCGGTCGAAAGATCCAGGACCGATATGGCACTGCCTTTTTGGTCGGTGATGAACGCTTCCGTTCCGCTCGCCGATAGAGGCAGCACCAGCCAGGCCGCGATCAGGGCGACGAAAGGGCGAATCAGTGTGCGCTGCTTTCTATCTTCTGCTTGAGGCCATCGAGGCCGGTGCGCAGATAGGCGTTCATCGCGGCGACGGCTGCTTCATCGTTCAGTTCCGGAGGCGGGTCGTTGTTGGGGTCGCCGCGATAGGCCGCCGCGCGCCACTGCACGGTGGACTTGCCGCCGCTGGCCGCCGTGACGGTCAGCACGGTGGAGAAATTGGAGACCGGCAACGCCTTCGGATCGTTGTGCGGCATGAAGGTGCCGTAGGTGAACTGAGCGGGATCATAACGCTCCAGGCTTTCGGTGATCTGGCCGCCGGACTTCAGTGTCAATGTTCGCAGCGCATTCACTGTGTTGCCGCCGTCGCCTTGCGTGCCGGCAATGGCTGGATCCCAGCTCATGTCATGGAAGTTGCCCGCGACCGCCCAGACTGCTTCGGGCGGAGCGGCGATGTCCACCGACTGGACGACTTTCTGGCGCGTCGGACCGTGGGCTTCGGCGCCTATCGGCGCCAGCACGGCCGCGCCACCTAAAAGCACCGCGCCGAGCGTGATAAGCCGTTGCGACATTCAGATCCTCCCATCCACTCCCGTGCTACTGCCTTTCCTTCGCGCTATGGGCGAAGACGCCAGCATCGGAACGAGAATGTCTACCTTGCCTGACTTTCGCCGGCAAGCGTGCGAATGGTCTTGTCCGATCCGGGACGGTCCGCTTGACAAAATGATTTGCCAGGGCACTTTGATCGTCTCGACATCGTACCGTAGAGTTCAGTCTGGAGGCTTGGGATGACCCCGCTGGAAGCGATTAAGCTCGCGAAATTGCAAGGTTTCGATCCAGGCCTTCAGCAGGGCGTGGCGACGCTTGGTGGAAGATCCACGATCGGCCCCCGAAGTGTCACCCTCGATGCCGGTAGTGCAACCATCATCACCTCATAAGAAGGCGGCCGGCGAACGACGTGGCATCCGCGGTCTCACGCCCTCGCCTGGAACGGCCGTCCGAGCATCGCCGGGCGGTGCAGCCGGATCAGCCGCCGATCGCGAGAGATCAGGACCAGCACTACCACTGTGCCGATATAGGGCAGGGCCGACAACAGCGCCGAAGGCACCGCCACACCCAGCGCCTGCACATACAGCGAGAGATACATCAACGCGCCGAAGAACCATGCCCCGATCAGCAGCCAGAACGGCCGCCATGCCGCGAACGTAACCAGCGCCACCGCCACCCAGCCGCGCCCGGCGGTCATGTCCTGCGCCCAGAGCGGTGTATAGGCCAGCGACATGTATGCCCCCGCCAACCCCGCCAGCGCTCCGCCGAACGCCACCGCGGCGTATCGTATCGGCAAAACCGCATACCCCAGCGCGTGTGCCGCGTCGTGCGAGTCTCCAACAGCTCGCAGGATCAGCCCGAGATGCGTCGATCGAAAGCACCACGCCACCGCGCCAAGGATTGCAAAGGAGAGGTAAACCAGGATGTCGTGACCGAAAACCACTGGCCCCAGTATCGGAATATCGCTCAGAAGCGGAATATGCAGCTTTGGCAACGTCGGCGCCGGGATGCCGACATAGCCCGCGCCGAGCAGCGCGCTGAAGCCTCGGCCGAAGATCGTCAGCGCCAGCCCGGTAGCGGTCTGGTTCGCCTGTAATGTCAACGAAACAACCGCGAACAGCAACGCCAAAGCCGTGCCGGCCAGCAGGGCGGCCAGCACGCCCAGTGTTGTTACGCCCGTTTCGTTCGCCGTCGCGAAGCCGGCGATGGCTCCCGCCAGCATCATCCCTTCGACGCCCAGGTTCAGCACGCCGGCTTTTTCCGCCACCAGCTCTCCGGTCGCCGCCAGCAGCAGCGGCGTGGCGGCGGCGACGGTGCTGACGAGGAACGCAACCAGCAACTCGGTCATCAGGCAGCCTTTGGTTTGCTCCGCACCCAGCGGATTCGGTTTAGCAGCAGAATGTCGCAGCCAAGCAGGTAGAACAACAGGATGCCCTGGAATATTCCGGTAACCGCGTTTGGCAATCCAAGATTGATCTGCGCCGCGTCACCGCCGAGATAGGTCAGTGCCAGCAGCAGCCCCGCCGGTATGACGCCGATCGGATTGAGGCGGCCAAGGAATGATACGATGATGGCGGTGAAGCCATAGCCGGGGGACAGCGTGGTGGTCAGTTGTCCCAATGTTCCGGTCGCCTCCAGCACGCCCGCCAGGCCGGCCAGTCCGCCGCTGATCAGCATCGCCACCCAGACCAGGCGGTTCTCGTTGAAACCGGCGAACCGCGCCGCCCGCGTGGCCTGGCCGAGCACGCGGAACTGGAAGCCCAGCAGCGTTTTCTCCAGCATGACCCAAAGCGCGATGGCGATCAGCGGGGCGAGCAGGACGCCGATATGGACATTGGTGTCCTCGATCAACCGGGGAGCCAGGGCGTTGTCCGAGAACAACGCGGTCTGCGGGAAACCGAAGCCCTCCGGGTCTCGCCAGGGACCAGTAACGAGGTACACCAGCAGGTATTGGGTGATATAAGCGAACATCAGGCTGGTGAGGATTTCGTTGGCGTTGAATCGGATGCGCAACCACGCCACCAGCCCGCCGTTGAGCATGCCGCCGATGATGCCGCCTGCGACGATAGCAGGAAACAGTGCCAGGGACGGCGCATCGGGGAAGGCCAGGGCGATGCCGCCGCCGCAGATCGCGCCGAGGGTGAACTGACCGTCGGTGCCGATGTTCCAGACGTTGGCGCGGTACGCCAACGACAGCCCGACGCCCATCATGATGAGCGGCGCGGCTTTCACCGCCAGCGCCTGGAAGCCGTCCTGTTCCAATAATGGTACGATCAAGAAAGTATAGACGGTCAGCACTGGCGGCCGATCCATGGCGGCGAAGATCAGCCCCGAAGTTGCTCCGGTCAGCAGCAGTGCCAAAATCGGCGAGGCGTAGCGCCAGAATTTCGATTCGTAGCCGCGGGCTTCGATTTTAAGCATGGACACCCTGCTCTTCGTCCGTTGCCGGCTTTAGTCGGCCATCCATGACTACCTAGCATCCGACAACGCATGCGCCATCTCCGCGGACGAGTCCGCGATCACGGACGTGCCGCCCATCAGCCGCCCGATCGATTCCACCGTCGCATACCGAGTCGCCACCGGCTCCGACACCCGCCCCCCCGCGATCACAGCGATCCGATCGGCCAGCACAAAAATTTCGTCCAGATCTTGTGAAATGATCATCACCGCGGCACCTCCTTGCGCCAACGCCATGATCGCCTCATGGATCGCCAACGCCGCCCCGGCATCCACGCCCCATGTCGGCTGGTTGATCACCAGAACACTGGGGTCCTGCAAAACCTCACGCCCTACCAGGAACTTCTGCAAATTCCCTCCCGATAGCGACCGCGCCTCCGCCTTCGGTCCGGTGGTACGCACGTCGAAGCGCCGGATGATGTTTTCAGCAAACACAAAAGTCCGTTTCTTGTCGATCACGCCAAACCTAACCAGGGCGCCGCGCAAGTATCCCGACAGGAAAGCGTTATCCGCCAGGCTCATGGTCGTCACCGCGCCATGACCGTTGCGTTCCTCCGGCACGAAGCAGCCGCGGATGCGGCGGCGGTCCGCCGGCCCCATATGCCCGGCGGCGACACCGTCGATCAGCACGCTCTCAGGCTTGCCGGCGGAAATCTCGCCCGACAGCGCGTCCATCAGCTCGCTCTGGCCGTTCCCGGCGATGCCGGCGATGCCAAGGATTTCCCCGCCGGCGATAGACAGCGAAATGTCCTTCAGGTCGGTGCCGAACTGGTTGTGCGACCTTATCGTCAGGCGATCGACCACCAGCCGCGGCGGCGCGGTGCTGGCAACCGGGGGACGCGGTGTCGGCCTGTGCAGATCCATGTTGATCATGATCTCCGCCAATTCCTTCACCGTCTTCTCCGCCGGGGCGCAACGCGCAACGTTCCGGCCCAGCCGCATGATCGTCGCCGCCGAACACAACGCGCGCACTTCCTCCAGCTTGTGGCTGATATAAAGGATCGAGCAGCCCTCGGACGCCAGCCGGCGCAATGTCACGAACAGCTTCTGCACCTCGCTCGGCGTCAGCACCGATGTCGGCTCGTCCATGATCAGCAGCTTCGGGTTTTGCAGCAGGCAACGCACGATTTCAATCCGCTGCCGTTCCCCCACCGACAGATCATGCACGACGCGATCGGGGTCCAAAGGCAGGCCGTATTCGGTGGAAATCTGCAGAATGCGACCACGCAGCCCGACTCTTTCCTTTGCCGTGGCGAGGCCGAGGGCGATGTTCTCGGTCACCGTCAGCGCCTCGAACAGCGAGAAATGCTGGAACACCATGCCGATGCCCAGGCGCTGCGCGGCGCCCGGGTTCGGGACCGTAACCTTCTGCCCCTCCCAGACGATCTCGCCGGCATCCGGCTTGACCACGCCATAGATCATCTTGACCAACGTACTCTTGCCGGCACCGTTCTCGCCCAGCAGCGCGTGGATCTGATTGCGCTCGACCGTGAGCGAGACCTGATCGTTCGCCAGGCAGCCCGGATACTGTTTGGTCATTCCCGTCATCGCCAGCAACGGGCCGGGCGCGATGGACTCATTCCGAACGAGCATCAGGTCACCTTGCCGTCCACCCCCCGGACCAGCCATTGCATGTGGGACAGGGCATCGTCATCCATCGTCGTCCCTTCCGCCACCTTCACCGTGCCGCTCTGATCTGCGATCGGCCCGACGAAAACCTTGTTCTTGCCCGATTTGATATCGGCAATCGTTGCCGTCCCTAGCGCCGCAACGTCCTCCGGCATGTTCGCGAACGGCGGCATCGACAGCATGCCCGTGTCGAAGCCGCCCCAGGTGTCGGTGCTCTTCCAGGTGCCGTCCAGGACGTCGCCGATGCGTTTGATGTAGTAGGGCGCCCAGTTGTCGGTGCTGGCGCTGAGTTGGGTGCCGGTGGCGAATTTCGCCATGTCGGTGGACTGACCGAAGCCCTTGATGCCGCGGCTGGCGGCGGCCTGCAATGGCGCCGGGCTATCGGTGTGCTGGGTGATGATGTCGCAGCCCTGGTCCATCAGCGCCTTCGCCGCATCGCCCTCCTTCGGCGGATCGTACCAGGAATTGATCAACACCACCTTCATCCGCGCCTGCGGGTTGACCGACTGCATGCCCAGCATGAAGGCGTTGACGCCCTGAACCACCTCCGGGACCGGAACCGAACCGACATAGCCGGCCAACCCCGCCTTGCTGAGTTTCCCGGCGATCACGCCCTGTACATAGCGTCCCTGGTAGAAACGAATATTGTAGTCGGAGATGTTCGCTGCGCGCTTGTAACCGGTGGCATGCTCATAAAACACCGCCGGATGCTTCCTGGCCGAATTGACCACGTAGTTCATGTAGCCGAACGATGTCGCGAAAATCAGTTTATGGCCGGAATTGGCAAGGTCGTTCATCACCTTTTCGGCGTCCGGCCCTTCCGCCACGTTCTCCACATACGTGGTCTTGATCTTGTCCCCGTAATGGTCCACCGCCGCCTTGCGGGCGATATCATGTTGATAGGTCCACCCAAAATCGCCGACGGGACCAAGATAGACAAAGCCGACCTTCACCGGGTCCGCGGCAAAGGCGGGGCGAAACAGGGCGGGCGCCCCGAAAGCGGCAGCACCGACAAGGCGGGTGAACTGACGTCGTAGCATGGCGGACTCCATGGCCTGGTTGCGTATCCGGTGTCGGCGGCGGTTCGGCGCGTGCTGATCCGGCATCTTAAATGCAAGCGCCGCGCCATCAAAGCGATCAACGATTCCACAACGCTGCATGCGCCGCGCAGCGGCCCCTCGACCTCGATAGCAGGCTCGTCGGGGCTGGGCATGAGGGCGGCGAGGTCACGCGGGCAGCGTCGAAGGTGAGACGGAGGTAGCCTTCGTGGATTTTCCAGCTGCGATCAAACTATGGGCAAACGCGGGTAAAAAAAAGAGCGTGACGGCTCACGTCAGCCTCCCTCGGACGCTGCATCGTAGGCCGCCCCCTCTGCCTCAATATTCGTCGTGCCGCCGCACCCAACTCATGGGACCGCGGGTTTCGTTGCGGCCCCGCGGGGTAAGGTCAAGCCAGTTAAGCGCCCCCATCAGCAGTTCGATTCCGCGATGATAGGTCGAATAGGTGTGAAAGATCGCCCCGCTATCGTCCTGCACGAAGATGCTCACCCCGAACATGTCCTGGCTGCTACGGATCACTGTGCCGTAATTGTAGAGCGCCCGGCCCGCGGCAATGTCGTCGGGCGTGAACGATACACCGAAATCGAAGTTAAAGTCGCTGCCCTGCGAAGAAACCCAGGGGAAGGTCCAGCCCATCCGCTGCTTAACCTCCTCGATCCGCCGAAGCGGCACACGCGACACGGCGGTGAACGTCAGGTCGGCATGTTCGAAATGCCGCCGTGCCGCGTCGACATGATCGACGGTGAAGGAACAGCCCGGGCAGATATGATCCGAACCCGGCGTTAACATGAAGTGGTAGACTGCGAGTTGGCTACGGCCGCCGAACAGCTCTCCGAGCGTGCAAGTCCCCTCGGGTCCTTCGAAGATATAGGGTCTCTCGACCTTGACCCGCGGCAGTTGCCGCCGCTCGGCGCGCAGTGCGTCGAGCGCATGCGTCATGGCGCGCTCCTTGACAAGCAGCGCCTTGCGGGCGGTGATCCATTCCTGGCGGGAAACGACAGGATGATGCATGGTCAAACTCCTTCAGTGTTGTTGGTGGGGAAAGCGAGCTTCAGCCAGGCCGGCGCATGGAACACGCTCATCAGCAGATACATCCAGGCCATGCCGCCGATTGCCGAAGACGAAGCGCAGATCGAGAGCCGCGGCGCATCGGCCGCTGCGATCCACGCCATCACGGCAAATGTCGGCGACGCGGCAAAGCCAATCCAACACGCTGCGTCCCGAGCGCGACAGCTCCCTGCCGCCATTGTCAGCTTCATCATTTTGGACCTCCCTGAGCGACTTTGGCCGGTTCCGGCCGTTAAACTTCGAAGTCATCTATTAAGGCGGGAGGAGTGGCGTGCGGGAGTGACAAGTGTGGCGGGATTTCGATGGACGCGCTGATCGCGGCTTCGGCGCAAGCCCTCGCGACGGGTGATCCATTGGCGGCGCTGAACTGGGTCGCATTGCGCGGCGACGCAGCCGCGCTCGCGCTGCGGGGCATAGCAATGGCGCAACTCGGCGACTTCCCGCGTGCGAAGGATTTGTTACGGCGCGCGGCCCGCGCCTTCGGTCCGCACGATCCCGTCTCGCGTGCGCGGTGCGTCGTTGCCGAAGCCGAAATAGCCCTCGTGTCGCATGATCCGGGCCAGCCCCGGCAGGCGCTGAAATCGGCGCGGGCGACACTCGAAGCATGTGGCGACAGGGCAAATGCCGCTCATGCCGGCTATCTCGAGGCCCGGCAGCTTCTCCTGATCGGGGAACTCGACGCGGCCGAGCGCCTCCTCGACGGGCTGGATGCCGCTGCGTTGCCGCCGGCATCACGTGCCGGGCACGACCTGGTCGTTGCAGGCATAGCGATGCGGCGAATTCGTACGAAGCCGGCCCGCACCGCACTCGATCGGGCCACCCGTGCAGCGCACGAGGCTGGGATTCCCGCGCTGCTGGCCGAGGTTGACCGGGCGTCGCGCGCGTTCGAGGCGCCCGCCGCGCGACTGATCGCGCGCGGCAACGAGCGGCTGTTGCGGCTCGAAGAGGTTGAGGCGTTACTGGCCTCGAACGCATTAATTGTCGATGCCTGCCGCCATGTCGTGCGTGCCGGCCCGAACATGGTTCCGCTCGCCGATCGGCCCGTGCTGTTTGCGCTGGTTCGCGCGCTGGCTGAAGCGTGGCCCGGCGACGTGCCTCGGGAAACGCTCCTCGCGCGCGCCTTTCGGGCGCGGCATGCCGATGAGTCGCATCGTGCGCGGTTGCGCGTGGAGATCGGGCGGCTCCGCAAATTACTCGAACCGTTGGCGGATCTGAACGCAACGAAGCGGGGCTTCGTGCTGACGCCGAACGGAGCGGAAACTGTTGCCGTAATGGTGCCCCCGGTCGAAGGGGACCATGCCGAGGTGCTCGCCCTGCTCGCTGATGGTGAGCCCTGGTCGAGTTCGGCACTGGCGACAGCGCTTGGCGTCAGCCCGCGTACTGCGCAGCGAGCGCTCGAGGATCTCGGGGCGATCGGCAAGGTGGACTCATTCGGTCGAGGGCGGGCCTGTCGCTGGATCGCACCGAACGTACCGGGATTCCCGACAAGCTTGTTACTCCCGGCACCACTGCCGAAGAATTAGGCTGCGGCCATGAAGCACGCACAAGCCGAAATCCTCCGCGAATATGGCCCGTTTCCGGGTGTCGATAGCGTGCGTGGAGTCAGCTTTGATGGGCGCCGGGTCTGGTTCGCCTCCGGCGACAGGCTGAATACGCTTGATCCGGAAAGCGGGAGGCTGCTGGGCGCGCTCGACAGGGCCGCGCACGCGGGAACGGCTTTCGACGGAAAGCACCTGTTCCAGATTGCGGACGCCGCGATCCGAAAAATTGATCCCGATACCGGCAAGGTGGTCGGCATGATCCCGGCGCCGGGCAAAGGAGAGGATTCCGGGCTTGCCTGGGCCGAAGGAACGCTCTGGGTTGGCCAGCACCGCAGCCGCAAGATCCATCAGGTCGATCCCGAGACCGGGGCCGTGCTGCGCACAATCGAATCCGACCGTTTCGTCACCGGCGTCACCTGGGTGGCAGGCGAGCTTTGGCATGCCACATGGGAGGGTGACATCAGCGATGTCCGGCGTATCGATCCCGCGACGGGAACAGTGCTCGAACGCCTTGAAATGCCGGCCGAAACAAATGTGTCGGGGCTGGAATCCGACGGCGGCGACCGATTTTTCTGCGGCGGCGGAAACAGCGGAACGGTGAGAGCCATCCGCCGGCCGAGACGCCTCGATACCCGTTGACGGCCTAAACGATCGTACCCTCCCGCCGCAGCGCCCGAATCGTTGCGCGGAACGCATCGACCGTGATCGCCATCTCCTCCTCCCCGTGCATCGCCGAGATCGTTCCCGAAGGCGCGGTGTTGAGATCGACCCCGTTCACCAGCATCCCCATCCGCACCTGGGCCGGCACGTTGATCCCGCGCGGCTTGCTCATCATCTGCGGAATGAACGCCGCGGCATCAAACCGGCTCGGCACGATGTCCGCGCCGTCGGGGTTGGTGAAGATGTGCAGGCCGGAATAGCTGCCGTACACCGCCCACTTGACGCCCTCATCCTCCAGCACCTCGTTCATCTTCGCGCGCACCTCGGCGCCATAGGCATTCGCCCGCGCGCAGGCATCGGTCGAAGCCAATATCTCCAGCGTCGCGATCCCCGCGGCGGCGGAAACCGGGTTGGCATTGAACGTGCCCTGATGGCCGATTTTCTCGTGCCCGGTGGCCTTTGCGACGTCGAAATCGAGCCAGTCGAGAATGTCCTTGCGTCCGCCGACCGCGCCGCCGGGCATGCCGCCTGCGACAATCTTTGCCAATGTGGTCAGGTCAGGCGTGATGCCCAGCGCCGCCTGCACGCCGCCGGGGGAGACCCGGAAACCCGTTACGACCTCGTCGAAGATCAGCACCGTCCCGGCCTGCTTCGTCAAATCCCGCAACACCTGCAAAAACGACGGTGCGATCGGCATGCGTCCGAAACTCGCCCCTGTCGGTTCCAGAATGACCGCGGCAATGTCCTTGTGGTCGTTGAAGATCCGGGTGATGCCGGCGACGTCGTTCGGATCGCATAGCAGAACGTTATCCGATACGCCGTCCACCACGCCGCTGGTCGCGGAGCCGTCGAAATGATTGATGTGCCCGCTGGTCATGTGGTCGTTCCAGCCATGGAAATGGCCACGGAATCGTACCAGCTTCGATCGACCGGTATAGGCACGCGCGAGGCGCAGCGCCATCAGCGTCGCCTCGGTGCCGGAGGAGGTGAAGCGCACCCGCTCGGCCGAGGGCACCATCTGCGTGATCAGTTCCGCCCAGCGGATTTCCTGCTCATGGCAGGCGCCGAAATGCGTGCCGTGGTCGAGCGCGGCGTGGATCGCCCGGGTCACGTCCGGGTGGTTGTGGCCGAGGATCAGCGCGCCGTGGCCGCCGAAGTAGTCGACGTACTTGTTGCCATCGACGTCCCACTTCACCGGCCCGAGCGCGCGCGAGACATAGAGCGGGTAGGGGTCGAAATGGCGGCTGTCGTGCGCCAGGCCGCTCGGCAGCACCGCGCGCGCCTTGGCGGCCAGCGCAGCGGACCCGGGGGTCATCGCTTCATACGCGGCGGTCAGGGTCGCATTCGGCAAGGTGCTGGCGGACATGGATTACCTCTTTCGGAGTCGATGCCGATGACTATACCGATTCCCGGACCGGCGCACGCGGTGCGTGGCCCTTTTTTCGTCATGGCCCGGACAATGCAGGCCAATGACAATTTGACTGATCTACCCCCCGGCGAAAACCCGCGCGATCCCCTGCTTTGCCTCGTCCTGGATCTGCCGCAGATGGTCCTCGCCGCGGAAGCTTTCCGCATAGATCTTGTAGACCTCCTCCGTCCCGGACGGCCGCGCGGCGAACCAGCCGTCTTTCGCCACCACCTTGATGCCGCCAATCGCCGCGTTGTTCCCCGGGGCGTGCGACAACGTCGCCTCCACCGGCTGGCCCGCGAGTTCCTTCATCCCGAGCTTGTCCGCCGACAGCCCCTTCAGCAGCTTCTTCTGGTCCGCCGTCGCGGGCGCATCGATGCGCGCATAGAACGGAACCCCCAGCGTCGCGGTCAGTGATTTGTAAGCCTCGCCCGGGTCGCGTCCGGTGCGCGCGGTGATCTCCGCCGCCAGCAGCCCCAGGATCACGCCATCCTTGTCCGTGGTCCACACCGTGCCGTCCCGCCGCAGGAACGACGCCCCCGCGCTTTCCTCGCCGCCGAAGCCGAGCGAGCCATCGACCAGGCCATCGACGAACCATTTGAACCCGACCGGAACCTCCACCAGCCTGCGTCCCAGTTTAGCAGCGACGCGGTCGATCAATCCGCTGCTGACCACGGTCTTGCCGACGCCGCTGTCCGCCCGCCACTGCGGACGGTTGGAAAACAGGTAATCGATCGCCACCGCCAGGTAATGATTGGGATTCATCAACCCCGACGACCGCGTCACAATCCCATGCCGATCGGCGTCGGTGTCGTTGGCGAAGGCGACGTCGAAGGTGTCGCGCATGCCGACAAGGCTGGTCATGGCATATGGCGAGGAGCAATCCATGCGGATCTTGCCGTCCCAATCCGCCGTCATGAAGCGGAACGCCGGATCGACCGTTTCGTTCACCACCGTCGCCGAGATGCCGTAGCGCTCGATGATCGGGTGCCAGTAATGCACCGCCGCGCCGCCCAGCGGATCGATGCCGATATTAACCCCGGCCGCTCGGATCGCCTCCATATCGACGACCGCGCCCAAATCTTCTACGTAAGGCGTAATGAAATCATGGCGGTGCACGTGCGGTGAGCGCAGCGCGCGGGCATAGGGAATCCGCTTGACGCCCTGCAGGCCGGCGGCGAGGAAATCGTTCGCCACCCGTTCCATCCAGGCGGTGACATCGGTATCAGCCGGCCCGCCGTTCGGGGGGTTGTACTTGAAGCCGCCATCCTCCGGCGGGTTATGCGACGGGGTGATGACGATCCCGTCGGCCAGGCCGCTGCTGCGGTTTTTGTTGTAGGCCAGGATGGCGTGCGAAATGACCGGGGTCGGGGTGTAGCCGCCCTGCGCGTCGATCATCGTCTCGACACCGTTGGCCGCCAGCACTTCCAGCGCGCTGGCCAGGGCAGGGACCGACAGGGCATGGGTGTCGATGCCTATGAACAACGGCCCGTCGATCCCCTTCGATCGGCGATGATCGCAGATCGCCTGGCTGATGGCGAGGATATGACCCTCATTGAAGGCATCGTCGAACGACGACCCGCGATGGCCGGATGTGCCGAACGCGACGCGCTGCGCCGGGATCGCCGGATCAGGCCGCCCGGTGAAATACGCCGTCACCAGGCGCGGCACATTGACCAGCCGGGACGGGTCGATGGGCTTCCCCGCCAGAGGACTTACCTGCTCTGCCATGCTGCTCTCCCCCGTGCCGACCCGGGCTGTGGGCGGCGGAGTCGCTAGGTCCAACTTCGGCGCGCCGCCGTCAAGACGCGGCTCTTTGCGAACCGCCTCCGCTTCGGCATGCTTGATCGTCAACGGGCGGGGAGGAGCGGCGATGCAAGCCGACTATATCGTCGTGGGCGCCGGTTCGGCCGGATGCGTGGTCGCCGCGCGGCTGAGCGAGACGGGTGCCACGGTGATCCTGTTGGAGGCTGGTCCGAAGGACTCGCTGCCGTGGATCCACATTCCGGCGGGTGTACTGAAGCTGCTGAACCATCCGGTGGTGAACTGGAACTTCATTGCGGAGGGCACGGAAGGCAGCGGCGGCCGGCGAATCCACTGGCCGCGCGGGAAAACCCTGGGCGGGTCGAGTTCGATCAACGGCATGCTGTATGTGCGTGGCAACCCGGCGGATTTCGACGGCTGGGCGCAAATGGGCTGCCGCGGCTGGAGCTTCGACGATGTGCTGCCGTATTTCCGCAAGTCGGAGGATTACAAGCAGGGCGTCGATACTGAATACCGCGGCAAGGGCGGCCCGTTGAAGGTCGAGGATTACCGCACGATCCTGCCTTTGACTCACTGCTTCGTCGCTGCGGCGCAACACGCGGGGCATCGGTTCAGCGACGATCTGAACGGGCGGGAGCCGGAGGGCGTCGGCTACTCGCAAATGACCCGCATAGGCCGGTGGCGCGGATCGACGGCGCAGACCTTCCTGAAGGAAGCGAAAGGGCGGCCGAACCTGCATGTGGAAACCGAGGCGCTGGCGACAAGGTTGCTGTTTGAGGGCAAACGCTGCACCGGCGTGACGTTTCTCCAGCGCGGCCGAACGCTCGATGCGAAGGCCTTGCGGGAGGTGATCCTGTGCGGCGGGGCGGTCAATTCGCCGCACCTGCTCCAGGTCTCCGGTGTGGGGCCGGCGGCGCACCTGCAATCCATCGGCGTGCCGGTCGTGCACGACCTGCCGGGTGTCGGCGCGAATTTGCAGGACCATTACGTGGCAAGGATTTCACACCGCGTGCGCGGCGCGGTTTCGATCAACACGCTTGCCCGGGGGATTCATCTGGCGCGGGAGGTGATCCGTTTCGCGGTCGAGGGCCGCGGCGCGCTGACCTTCGGCGTTACCACCGCGCAGGTATTTTGCCGTTCGGCTCCGGAAAAGGCCAGCCCCGACCTACAGCTTCTGTTTACCCCGGCGAGCTATGACTCGGCCCGGTTCGGCGAGCTGGAGCGGCGGGACGGCATGACGGTCGCGGTGTGCCCGGTGCGGCCGGACAGCCGCGGCACGATCATGGCCGCCAGCCCGGACGCTGCGGCAAAGCCGATCATTACGCCGAATTACCTGTCTGATGAAGGTGACGGGCGGGTTTTGATTGCGGGGATGCGGTTGACGCGGGCGATTTTCGCGTCCCCCGCCATCGCGGCGCACAGCGTGGTGGAGACGTTGCCGGGTTCCGACATCGATACGGATGACGGGCTGATGGACTATGCGCGCCGGTACGGAACGACACTATACCACCCGGTTGGCACCTGCCGGATGGGGGACTGTCCGGCCGCGGTTGTCGATTCCCGGCTTCGCGTCCGGGGATTGCAGGGACTGAGAGTTGTCGATGCGTCGGTGATGCCGACCTTGACGACCGGAAACACGAATGCTCCGACGATCATGATCGGAGAGAAGGGCGCTGCCATGATCATCGAGGATCGAACTTAACCGGGTTCGAAAGGCGCCAACCGTCCACAGAAATGCCAATGTCCTGGACTCGTCAGATCAGTTCGATCAGGACCTCGTGGCCGGCCGCCGCGGCAAGCCGCTTGTCACGTGTCAGCAGGACAGCGCCAAGTGCGTCGGCCAGCGCGACATAGGCGGCGTCATAGGCAGTCAGATTGTTTCTTAACGTCCAAATGCGCGGCAAAAGGAAAGCGTGCGGATATCGCCGCAGGGGAATGTCGGCGAGATCGACCATGGCCGCACGGCCGCGTTCGCTGCTGAGGTCGCCATTCGCCGCGTACCGGTGGATCACCTGTGCGACCTCGATGTCGAGCACATGCGGCGCGTGGAGTGTTTGATCCGGAACAAACAGCCTTGCTTCGATCGTCTTTGCCGACGGTGTGCGAAGCAGCACTTCGAGCACGGCCGACGCGTCGACGACGATCAAACCCGGTCGCGCTCCGCACGGACCGCGTCCGCCGGCGCCACGGTCGGGATCACTTCGTCATAGCGCGCCAAACGCGCCCGAAGTTCATCAAGCGTTGGCCGCTCGGCCACCTGGCGGATCTCGTTGAGCAGGAAGTCGGAAAGCGACATGCCCGCGAGTGCCGCCCGCGATTTGATCCGGCGGTGCAGTTCGTCGGGCACATTGCGAATCTGGATCATGACCGGCATGTGGGAAGGATGAACACATGCTCTCCACATGTCAATGTCGGATATCCATGCTGTGTGCCACGTGTTCGCCGCGCTGCGGCCCGGCCCCTGCCGGTCGCGGTCAACCGCTCCGCGGAGCACCGCGGGGTCCGCAAAAACCGCCTCCCGCTGCTCGCCAAAACGACCGACCCGCTCAAATTCGCTCTACCGGAAACCTTTCGTTAAGGAATTCGTGGCTTTCATGGCGGCACCGGTATTCCGAGGACGCGCCGCGCATGCCCCATACCACGCTTCATCCTCCGTCCCCGGACGTTGCAGACCCACCCTCTCCGGACGTCATCCGCGAAGCCTTGTCGGAAAGCCGGCAGCGCTGGCGCCAGCTCGTCTGCCTGGCAGCCGATGTGGTGTTCGAGACGGATGCCGCTGGGCGTTTCGTGTTCATCATTCCGGACCAGGCCCTGGGCTGGCCGGCCGGCTTGCTGATCGGCCAGCCGTCGGAGCTGCTCGTCGGCGACGACGGCGCCGGTCCGATCTTCAACCCGTTCCGGCCGGTGGCGGAGTTCCGGCGGCGGCGCGCCTGGATCAGGCGCTGCGACGGGTCGCTGGCGATGATGGCGATCTCCGCCGCGCCGTTGCTCGACCCGGCGGGGGGCGTTGTCGGCGCGCGCGGCATCGGCATCGACATGACCGACTACGACAACCAGTCCTCGCAGATCGCCGGGCGGCTGCGCCGCGGGGAAGTGCTGGACCACATCCTGTCCCGGGTCGGGCAGGAGCATGTCGCGGATCATATGATGGACGCCGCACTGTGGGCGATGATCCATGCGTTGGGTGCCGAAGGGGCGGCAGTGATCGCCGCCTCGGCGGAAAGCCCGCGTTTGCGGATACTGCATGATTGCGGCCCCGGCGCCGCGGCGACGATCGATACCGCCGCCCGGCTGATTGCGCTGCAGCCGCCGGAGCCGGGCGAGGCGGTCAACTTCGATGGCCGCCTGGTGCTGGCCGTCGGCTGCCCTACCCGTTTCGGCGCCGAGGCCGGGCTGGCGATCTGGCGCAACGCCCACGCGCGGGCATGGGACCGGGACGACGCTCTGCTGGCCGCATCGGCCACCGGCATCGTCCGCATGATCCTGGAATACGAGGCGATCCAGGTCGAAATGGCGCATCAGGCGCGCACCGACCCGCTGACCGGTCTGCTCAACCGCCGCGCCTTCATCGAGGAGGTTTGCCGCCATTGCGCCCGCCTGGACCGGGAGGAGTCGCCGGGCACGCTGCTGTTCATCGATATGGATTCGTTCAAGGCGGTTAACGACCGGATGGGCCATGCGATGGGCGATGCGGTGCTGGTCAAGGTGGCGGAGATGCTGCGCAAGCTGGTGCGCCCGTCCGACCTGGTCGCCCGGCTGGGCGGCGACGAATTCGCCATCTGGCTAAGCGGCGCGGACCGGATGATCGCGGCGGAACGTGCCGAACACCTGTGCAAGACCGCGCCGGCGGAACTCAGCTGCGTGGTGCCGGAGGCGTTCCCCGACCTCGGCTTGTCCATCGGCATCGCGATGCGCCGGGCGGGCAGCCGGGAAAGCATCGAGGACATGATGCGGCGGGCCGACATGGCGATGTACGACGTCAAGCGTTCCGGCCGCAGCCATTGGCAGGTATCGCAGGAGGAGATCGCCTGATGGGCGCCGATGAAGCCACCCGGGTTCGCCAGGGCGCCAGCCCCGGGACCTGCCCCGACATCCTGCGGACGCTGGCGTCCGACCCCTCGGTGACCGTGCGGGCCAGCCTGGCGATGAACCCGGCGCTGCCGCCGCAGGTCACCGCCATGCTGGCTGACGATACCGATGTCCGCGTCCGCTCCATCATCGGCCGCAAGCTGGCCAGCCTGACTCCGGGGCTGAGCACCCGGGACCGGGAGCGCGTGCAGCAGGAGGCGGTCGCCAACCTGACGGCCCTGGTCGCCGATGCGGCGCTGCGGGTGCGCGCGACGATCGCCGAAGCGGTGCGCGACATGCCCGACGGCCCGCGCGACATCATCCTGCATCTTGCACGCGATCCCTCGGTGATGGTGTCGGAGCCGGTGATCCTGTTCTCACCCATGCTCACGGCCGAGGATCTGGTGGCGCTGATCGCCTCGCGGCCGCCGTCCGAGACTCTGAAGGCGGTGGCACGGCGGCCGCGCATCGACGCCGCGGTGTCGGATGCGATCGTCGAGACGTCCGATATCGCGGCGATCAGCGCGCTGCTCGCCAACCGGACCGCGCAAATCCGGGAAGCGACGCTGGACGCGTTGGCGGCGCAGTCGGAGGAACAGACGGAATGGCAGGAGCCGCTGGTGCGCCGTCCGCATTTGCCGAAGCGGGCGGCGCGCATCCTGTCGGAAATCGTCACCAGCCATCTGCTGGAGGTACTGGCGGCGCGGCCGGACCTCGATCCGAAACTGAGCCGTGAGTTGCAGGCGTCGCTGGGCAAGCCGAGGCCGGCGCTGTTCGGGAGTGTCGAGGTGTTGCCTTCGGCTATGACGGCGCAAGCGGCATTGCCGCCCGCGCTTCGGCTGCGCGAGGCGGGGCGGCTCGACGAACAGGCGATCCTGGATGCGCTGCGGCGCAACGCCGTCGGTCCAGCGACGGCCATGTTGGCGGTGAAGGCGGACGTCCCGCTGCAGGTTCTGGAGCGGGCTTGCTCCTTGCGCAGCGCCAAGGCGATGGTCGCCTTGGCCTGGAAGGCCGGCCTGTCGATGACCGCGGCGGTGGTGGTGCAGGCCATGCTCGGGCAATTGTCGCCGGATCTGGTGTTGCGGCCGGAGGATGACGGCGGCTATCCGCTTCCCATCGAGGAACTGCGCTGGCAGTTGTCGTTCCTGGGAATCGGCGGCCAGGGGCCAAAGCGCTGGTCGCCGGGACGCAAGGCGGAGTGAGCGGGTTGCGGGGCGATTTCCGTCCGCCGGGGTAGAGATGAGTCACGGTTGCGCCGGTTGCGCTCGCTCGCCCGGCCGCTATGGTGGGTGCCACGGCGTGAGCAACGCCCGCATCGGTCACGGAGCCGCGAAGACGACGATGACGCAGCTTGAACATGACGGGAAGGAGCTCGGCTTTTCGCTCACGCCGATGCCGGCCTGGGTGTGCTGAAGCATGGACACCGCAGCATTCCGCATGTCCCTGAATGCCGCCGAACCACCGGCGACGGTATCGCTGCCCTTGCAGGCGCTGTGGTGGGATGCGAAAGGGGACTGGGATCGCGCCCATGAATGCGCGCAAGCCGATCCCGGTCGCGGGGGTGCGGCGGTGCATGCCTACCTGCACCGCAAGGAGCCGGACCTTGCCAACGCGCGCTACTGGTACACGCGGGCGGGACGGTCTCCTGCCACCGGCAGCCTCGACGATGAATGGGCCGCGCTGGCTGCGGAACTGCTGAACGGCTGACGGGACGGATCGCGGAGCCGGCGGCCCATCATGGCTCCGGCCGGGTCGGGATACCGTCGCCGATCGGCCGCAACGCGGCGTCGTTTGCGATCCGGCAAAAATGCTCGAATCCGGAAGATCGTTGTTTCCCGCGCACGGATCGATTATGCACGTAGATGCAACGAACCGGCTCGGGTTTCGCGGCTACCGGACCGGCCTCACAACGGATATCGTTCTGGCAAAATGCGGTATCAGGCGCTATACGCAACGGTTAACATAAACGAATTTGGCCGACCGGACTGATATTTGCGATAGCGCTGGCGATATAGTAACATTCGAAGTTCGGACTGGCTCGCGTGGGTTCCGGCTATAGCAGGTGACGCGACCGGAGCGCTCTGGTATGATTCTATCAAACAACAAGGTTGATGACATGACGTCTTCGCAACGCGTGCCGCCGATCGGCGGGTTCGGCCGTTTCACCGCCGCAGCGGTGCTGGCGGCGGTATGGCTGGCCGCACCCGGCCTGTCCAACCCCGCCCGGGCCGCGACGCTGGAGGTTGGCACCGGCAAGACCTACGCCATGCCGTCCGATGCGGCCGCCGCCGCGCATGCTGGGGACCGCATCGTGATCGCGGCCGGAACCTACTTCGATTGCGCGGTCTTGCGGGCCAGCGACCTGACGATCGAGGGCGCCGGACCGGAAGCCACCGTAATCACCGACAAAGCCTGTGCCGGCAAGGGATTGTTCATCGCTGACGGCAACAACATCACCATCCGCAACCTGACGCTGACGCGCGCGCGTGTGCCCGACACGAACGGCGCCGGCATCCGCGCCGAGGGCGGCGACCTGACCGTCGAGCACGTGCAATTCGTCAACAACCAGAACGGCATCCTTGCCAACGATATGCCGGGCAAGAAAGTCATTGTTCGCGACAGCACGTTCCTTCGCAACGGCACGTGCGAGCTGGGACCGTGCGCGCACGGCATCTATGCCGGCCATATCGGCCTGCTGCGGGTCGAACGTTCGAAGTTCTTCGAGACCAAGCAGGCCCACAGCATCAAGTCGCGTGCGGTTCGCACCGAAGTCATTGGCTGCGACATCGCCGACGGCCCGAACGGAACCTCGAGCTATCCGATTGAAGTGCCGAATGGCGGCGATGTCGTCGTGCGCGACAATCACATCCAGAAAGGCCCGAAATCCGAAAATCACACCGCCGCCGTGGCGATCGGGGCGGAAGGCGTCACCCAGCCGACTCCCGCGATCATTGTCGAGCACAACACCTTCCTGGCCGAGGGCGATTACAATTCCTACCTCGTGTACAATCTCACCGCGACCGAGGCGGAGCTGAAGGGCAATATTCTGCAGGGCAACGCGAAGCCCTTGCGCGGCGACGGCGTGGTGAATTGATCCGGGGCCTGCTCGCCGCCGCGCTGGCCGCCTGGGCAGTTTCCGCGCAGGCCCGGACTTTGGAAGTCGGCCCGGGCAAGAGCTATGCGTCACCGAGCGAGGCTGCCGCGGCAACCGCTGACGGCGACACGGTGATGATCGCGCCGGGAAGCTATTTCGATTGTGCGATCTGGCGCGCCAACGGGCTGACCATTGCCGGAACCGCGCCGGGTGTGGTGATCACCGACAAGGCCTGCGCCGGCAAGGCCGCGTTCGTGATCCAGGGCAATGGCGTGACGATTCGCGGCCTGACCTTCACGCGCATCCGCGTCGCCGACGGCAATGGCGCCGGGATCAGGGAAGAAGGTCGCGATCTGACGGTGGAGGACAGCCGGTTCGACGCTGATCAGGTCGCGATCCTGGCGGGCGGCGAGGGGGGAACGCTGCGGATCGCCGGCTCCATCTTCACGGCCAACGGCGGTGGGGCGAATGACCACCCGCTGGATGCGGTCCTGGCGGGGCGGCTCGATGTGCTGTCGATCTCGCAATCAGTGTTCGAGGACGCGCGCGGCGGCGGGCACATCGCGTCGTCCGCGCTGCGCACGGAAATCACCGGGAGCCGCCTGTCCGATGCAGGCAGCCGGATGACCGGGCCGCTGGTGTCGGTCAACGGTGGCGTCGTGACGCTGGACGGCAATACCTTCACCCTCTCACCCGGCGCAGCCGATCGGCCCGGGGCGGTGCTGGTGTCGGGGGATGTGGAGGCGCTGGCGATGCGCGGCAACACGCTGAGCGAGCCCGCAGGCAATGTTCCCCTGGTGCGCAATTGGGGCGGCGTCGCGGCGACCGTGCATGACAATACCGTGCCGGATGGAGTTGAGGCGGTGTCGGAGAGCGGCGCGACCTACCACCGCCTGCGCGCGCGAATTGCCGCGTTGCGTTCGTCGGCCCGCGAGGCGGCTGGACGCGCGCGCCACGGGGCTGCGCAGGCGGCCCGCGGGCTGGGCCTGATCCCATGACGGCCTTCGGAACTGTGGCCGATCGGCCCGGTTCGGCCTAAACTGGAGCTGCCGCGCAGGCGTTGCGCAAACCGTAGGTAGAGTCGCTCATGTCACGTCTTGTCGTCGTTTCCAACCGTGTGGCGCCGATCCAGGAGGGAGAGGCGACGGCAGGGGGGTTGGCGGCGGGCGTGCTGGATGCGCTGAAGCAGAAGGGCGGCCTGTGGTTCGGCTGGAGCGGAGAGGTCACCGACGCCGCCGAACCCAAGCACGAGCGCGCCGTCGGGCCGATAACCCTGTTCACCATCGACCTGACGCGGCGCGACTACGACGAATTCTACCGCGGCTTCGCCAACGGCACCCTGTGGCCCGTGCTGCACTATCAGATCGGCCTTGGCCGCTTCGAATGGTCGGAGTTCGAGGGTTACCGCCGGGTCAACGACCTGTTCGCCCGCGCCCTGACCCCGCTGGTGCGGAAGGACGACCTGATCTGGGTGCATGATTACCACCTGTTGTGCCTGGCCGAGTCGCTGCGGGCGAACGGGCTGGGCAACCGCATCGGGTTGTTTCTGCACACCCCGTTCCCGTCCCCCGGCGTGTTCATGACAATTCCGTCGCATGCCGAGCTTATCAAGGCGATGTGCGCCTACGACCTGCTGGGGTTCCAGACCGAGATCGATCGCACGGCTTTCCTGGATTACGTCGTGCGGCACGCGGGCGGTTCGGTGGATGGCATGGCCGAGGGGGCGGTGCTGGTGGCGGACCGCGTGGTGCGCACCGGCGTCTATCCCATCGGCGTGCATGTCGATGAGGTTCGCGCCCAGGCCGAGACTCCGGTCAACCGCCGCCAGGCCACGCGCATGCGCGCCTTCCTGATGGACCGGCTGATCCTATCCGTGGATCGCCTGGACTACTCGAAGGGGCTGCGGCAGCGGTTTGCCGCGTTCGAACGGTTCCTGGCGGAGTATCCGGCGCAGCACGGGCTGGTCACGTTCATGCAGATCGCGCCGCCGTCGCGGTCGGATATCGAGACCTATCAGCGCATCCGGCGGGAGCTGGAAGGTGAGATGGGACGGATCAACGGACGCTTCGCCGAGGTGGACTGGGTGCCGCTGCGGTATCTGAACCGCAGCTTCGCGCGCAACGTGCTGATGCCGCTATATGCGGAGGCGCAGGCGTGCCTGGTGACTCCGTTGCGGGACGGGATGAACCTGGTCGCCAAGGAATACGTGGCGGCGCAGGACCCGGAGGAGCCGGGGGTGCTGATCCTGTCGGAATTCGCCGGCGCGGCGCGGGAGCTGGATGCGGCGCTGCTGGTCAATCCGTATGACGAACAGGGGATGGCGAAGGCGATGGACCGGGCGCTGTCGATGCCGGTGGAAGAGCGGCGGGAGCGGCACCAGGCGATGATGGCGGTGATGCGGCGGAACAGCCTGGAGCGGTGGCGGGACCGGTTCGAGGCGGATCTGCGGGGGGATTAGGGCCGGGTGTTGGCGCGGCGATCAGGATAGGCAGCGGCCGAGAAATGGCCGGGCCTTCGTTCCTTCTTCGTCATGGCCCCGACAGAATTGCAGGATGCGCTGGCGCCGGCTCATTTCGACGTTCCCCTTTGGCGCTTCCTCGGTGCGGCGATGACGTCGTCCAGGGAGGTGACGCGAGGTGCCTGGAACAGCTTTTCGAACCCGGTGTCCATCCGCAACGCCAGGGCAATCCTTGCCAAGGCCTCCAGCGAGGCAGCTCCGCTGCGTTCAAACCGTTTCAGCGTTCCGAGGCTGACGCCGGACCGTTGGGCCAGCCCCTCCTGGCTCAGGTTAGCCGCCAGGCGGGCTGCCCGCGCTCGATCGGCTACGGAGCGGCAAATGTCAGCGGGTGATTCGAGCAGAAGGGACATTATTTTAGCTGTTGTGGCATAATTTTCACGATTACGGCTACTATTATATCCACTATTGGCTCACAAGGCTTGCGCTACAAGGCGGCCTGACGCGTGGGAAAGCGGCCCGAAACCCGCCAATCGGTCCGTTTATATCGCTTTGTGGCGCTGTTTCGCACTCCGGGCTATGATCGCGCGCCGCCGGCGCAACCGCGCGGCGCCAACATCACGGGGATGCTCTATGCTGAAACAATCCATGCAGCCGGGCCGGCGAGTCGGCCTTCTGGGCGCCGCGGCTACCTTTGCCATCCTGCTGACCGGGGCGGCGATGCCCGGCCGGGCACAACAGATCCATGTCGCGGTCGCCGGGCCGATCACCGGCGAATATGCGGCGTTTGGCTCGCAGATGAAGGAAGGCGCCGAGCAGGCGGTGGCCGACTTGAACAAGGCCGGCGGGGTGCTGGGCAAGCAGCTCGTGCTGGATGTCGGCGACGATGCCTGCGACCCGAAGCAGGCGGTGTCGGTGGCCAACCAGCTTGCCTCCAAGGGCGTGAAGCTGGTGGCGGGTCATTTCTGCTCCGGCAGTTCGATCCCGGCCAGCAAGGTGTATTCCGAGGAGGGCATCCTGCAGATCTCGCCCGCCTCCACCAACCCGAAATACACCGACGAGGGTAGCTGGAACACGTTCCGCGTCTGCGGCCGCGACGATGAGCAGGGCAAGGTCGCCGGCGACTATCTGGCGAAGCATTTCAAGGGCGAGAAGATCGCCATCCTGAACGACAACTCCGCCTACGGCAAAGGCCTGGCGGATGAGACGGCGAAGGCGCTGCACGCCGCGGGCGGCAAGGAAGTGTTGGCGACCGCCTATACGCCGGGTGAGAAGGACTACTCGTCGCTGGTCAGCCGCCTGAAGGAGGCGGGCGTGTCGGTGATCTATGTCGGCGGCTACCATACCGAAGCCGGGCTGATCATCCGCCAGGCCAAGGAGCAGGGGCTGAAGGCGACTCTGGTGGGCGGCGATGCGCTGGTGACAAACGAGTTCTGGCAGATCGCCGGGGATGCCGGGGTTGGAACGATGATGACCTTTCCGCCCGACCCGCGGCTGATGAAGAGCGCGGCGAATGTGGTGCAGGAGTTCAAGGCGAAGAACATCGATCCGGAAGGGTATGTGCTTTACACGTATGCCGCAGTTCAGGTCTGGGCGGATGCAGTGAAGAAGGCGGGCACAACCGATCCGAAGAAGGTGGCGACGGAACTGAAGGCTGCCGGGAACTGGCCGAGCGTGATCGGGCCGGTCAGCTTCGACAAGAAGGGCGACACGACCGGCGGCGGGTACGTGTTCTATGTCTGGAAGAGCGGCAGTTACGCACAGATGTAAGCTGGCCGCGGGGGGATCGGTCGCGGTCCCCCCGGTTGCGTCCCGGCTGAGCGCGCTCGGCATTGGTGACGGGCCGGCGCGCTGCTCCGACAGGATTTGCCGCCAGTGAACGTTTCTGTGCCATAATAGGCTGACGGTTTGGCCGGCAGGGGTGCCGGCTCCGCCGGTTTCGTTTTGGAAAGGACGGATCGCTGTGGGGGCAACACCTGATGTGATTGAGATTACGGCCGGAGAAGTCGCGGAGAAGCTGAGGCGCCGCGGTATCAGCTCCGACGAACGCGTGACGCTCACGATCGAGCCGGAGCGGGAACTGATCCCGGGCCGCCGGGAGTCCCGCGCTCGCGTGGTCGCCGCCGGTCTCACCGATGACGATATCGATCGGCTCATCAAGCAGGCGCAGCAGGCAATTGAGCCGCGCCTTGGATGAGGGTTGTTGTCGATACAAACGTCTTTGTCAGCGCAGCCTTGAAGGACGAGTCATCAGCGACACCGACTTGCTGGTGGTCAATTTTTGAGCCGGCCCTCTTCGTGGAGGGGTCGCCCCGATTATTGCCTCATTGATACGTGGTCCGGCGTCCGCGAGATCACCTCAGACCCCGCCAGATCACGAACTGCTGCTAATCCGCTGCCTTTTTGCTGATTCCCCGCCCTGTACCGGTCCCCCGGTTGGTCTTTTTTTTCGGCAACGCCCGATCGCCAAAGCCATCCATGCCGATCGGCAGCAGCCGGATCGGGACGTCGGTAGCCTTTACGTCCGTTATGGTTTCGATTGCCTCCCGCAGAGACGGCGTGCGGTCGGTCAGATAGTAAGCCAGATCATCATCCGGGACGACGATCACGCCCGCATCGATTTTCGCGTCCCTCAAGCTTTCCCGAAGATGCGAAACATCGCGATAGAGCATCGTGCTCCGCCCGGACACCTGAACCTCCACGCCGAGCGCCGCGATCGCAACCTGGTTGCCGGCCCGAAGCGTTATCTCCTTGACCCAATCAACGCCACCAACCTGGGTTTTCGTCCATCCGCCGGCCTGATCGAAACTCGAATCTATTCGCTCGCGGATGTCAGCCGCGCCGTTGGCGTTTCTTTCCTGGAGCACTACGATCCGGACCCGGCCGAGGATCAGCAGCAACTCCGCGTAAACCGCTTCCAGCCCCCGCCTCTGGATCACCCGCACGACGGCGTCGTAATCCGTCGGCTCCCTTAACAGCGCCACTCAGCCTCTCTTCAACGAAATCGCTGTTCTTGTGAGGCATGATGGCCCCTTCGGTGAGCCGTTCAACTATTACGTCGGCAAAGTCAATCTCGATTCCGATCCAACGGCGCCCTTTGTCGACGGCCACAGCAAAGGTGGTACCCGATCCGCCGAAAGGATCGAGCACGATCTCTCCGGGCGCCGTCGTCATCTCGACGACCCGATCCAGTATCTTCGTTGACAGGGCGTTAGCCGGCCGCTTCGCCGACTTGAACTTGCCGTGCCTGACCGGAGGAATGTCCGTCCAGACATCCATCAGGTTCACCCCGTTCGGGTTCATCGCATGGCGGTGGCCGCCGTAGTCGCGAATCTCGCCGTCGCAGTGACGGCAGGTCAGGATTGGCGTCCGGATACGCGAGAACGTCTTGGGCTTTCCCTTGGAATAGTACAGCAGGCTGTAATGAGCGGGGTACAATCGCCCCTCGATCGGCAGACTACTTTTATGCTCAATCGCAATCCAGTGCCGAAAGGTCAGGTGCTTCGACAGGAACGCCCCCAGCGGGATATTCCACTTGGGAAGGTTGTAGAGGAACAGCGATCCCCCAGGCTTCAGGACGCGAATGCACTCAGCGAGCCACGTTTCGCACCACGCCAGATATTTCTCCTCCGCGAGGTCGTCATCGGTGTTGCGACCGTAAAGCTTTCCCAGATTGAACGGCGGATCGGCGAAGACCGTATCGACCGAAGCGTCACGCAGCCTCGGCAGGATGTTCATGCAGTCGTCTGCGAACAGCAGGCCGCCGGAGCCGCTCCAATAGGGCGACAACCCGGAGCTAGGCTTGAGGATGTCGGCCTGGTTCAGGGTCAGGCTGACAGCCTCGCCGATAACCGGCGCCAAGAGCGGGAAGCGGGCAACCTGGTTCATTCGCGGCGATGCCTCCAAATCGACTCGGCACAAGGACCGATAGTAACGAGCCGCTCCCCGCTCAACAACTGATCGTTGTCCAAGGAGAGCGGCCAAAGTATATCTTCAAGACCCTACGTCACTATATCATTGTGACTGGCGAATGCGCTACAAAAAGCTGCGAATTCTTGCCGTCGGGTCGGGATTCACCAGAAGCCCTATGCAATGCACACGCCAGTATTCAGAATACTTCACCCGACCCGGTGATACCCCCGCCCATAGTAAATCAGCCCCTCATGCGCCGTGCCCGTCCGCACCGCCTCGACCGAGCAGAAAAACACATCGTGCGTCCCCACCTCCACCACCTGCGTGATCCGGCAATCGAACACCGCCACCGCCTGGTCCAGCACCGGCGATCCGGTCTCCAGCCGGTGCCACGCATAGCCGTCGAACCGCTCGTTCATCGCGTGCTGCGTCATCCCGGCGAACATCGGTGACAGCCCCTGCTGCGCCGGAGTCAGCGTATTCACGCACAGCACCCCGTTCGCCCGCATCGCCGCATACGAGTCGTTCGAGCGGTTGGCGCACACCAGTAAAGTCGGCGGCGTATCCGTCACGCTGCACACCGAACTGGCGGTGAAGCCCGCCCGGCCGCCGGGGCCGTCCGTGGTGACGACGTTCACCGCGGCGCCAAGTCGCGCCATCGCCTCACGGTAGGCTTGCTTCTCCACGGGCACGGCGTGCATCCTTTTAAAGCTCGTTCCGGACTATGCAGCAGGTTCAACACAGTGGCCAGACGACGTCCAGGGAAACACGCGGCGGAACCGCCGCGCACATGGCGATTCCTGCTTCTCCTGCTGATCGCCGCTCTGCCCGCCCGGGCCGCGCCGCTGGCCCTGCTGCCGCCCGCCAGCCGGGTCGAGCTGCGCGCCTACGGCCTCGGCCTGATCCCGTTCGACGGCCAGTTCACCCGCTTCCACGGCTGGATGCGCACCGACTCGGCCAACCCGAACGTTTGCCAGGTGGTGCTGGAAATCGACGCCGCCAGCCTGGCCATGTCCGAGACCTCCGTCCGCGACGGCATCACCGGCCCCGAGTTCATGGACGTGGCGCAATTCCCCGACCTGGCGTTCCACGGCAGCTGTGAAGGCGACCGGGTCACCGGCAGCCTTTTGCTGCACGGCCAGAACCATCCCTTCACCCTCGACATCGAGTCCAGCCCATCGGCCGGCACTCTCGTGTTCAGCGGCCAGCTAAAGCGGGCCGAGTGGGGCATGACCGCGCGCCGCTTCACCGCGGGCTCGACCGTGCGCATCCGCGTCGCCTTCCCCAACCCGGCCAACGGACCGCATACCTGATGCCGCTGCCGGCCGCCCTGGTGCCGCTGCGCAACGGCACCTTCCGCACGCTGTGGATCGCCACCGTCGTCGGCTGGCTGGGGATGTGGCTGCAGAACACCGGCGCCGGCTGGCTGATGACGAGCCTGGCGCCGCAGCCGCTGATCGTCGCCGCGGTGCAGGCGGCGACCATCATGCCGGTATTCCTGCTGGCGCTGCCGGGCGGCGCGCTGGCTGACATCGTCGATCGCCGCGTGTTCCTGATTGGCGCCCAGGTCTGGACGATCTCGGCCGCAGCCCTGCTGGCGATCCTGACGCTCAGCCACATGATGAATGCCGGCTGGCTGCTGGTGCTGACCTTCGCCATCGGCATCGGCTCCGCCCTGACCAGCCCGGCCTGGAGCGCCATCGTCCCCGAACTGGTCCCGCGTGAGGACATGGTGCAGGCGATCGCCCTGAACGGCATCGGCTTCAACCTGACCCGCGCCGTCGGCCCGGCCATTGCCGGCGCCCTGATCCTCATCGGCGGCTCCAGCCTGGCGTTCTCGCTGTACGCGGTGTCCATCCTGGCGGTGATCGCGGCACTGTTGTCCTGGAACCGCGAGCGCCGCTTCACCGGCCTGCCGCGTGAGCGTTTCGTCTCCGCCATGCGTGCCGGCGCGCGATTCGTGCGCAACACCCCGGCGATCCAGGCGGCTATGGTGCGCACGGCGTCGTATGCCATCCCGGCCTCGGCGCCGTGGGCGTTGCTGCCGCTGTTCGTGCGGCGGGACCTCGATCTTGGCCCCGGCATGTACGGCGTGATCCTGGGCATGATGGGCATCGGCGGGGTCACTTCCGGCATGCTGCTGCCGATCGTGCGCGCCAGGCTGTCGCGCGGGACCACTGTGGTGATCTGCTCGCTGCTGTCCTGCGCTGGCATAGCTGTTATCGGCGTCTCGCATCACTGGCTGCCCGTCGCCTTCGGCATGTTCCTGTTCGGACTGGGCTGGACCTCAGCCTTTGCCACCATCCAGGCGGCGGCGCAGCTTGTCTGCCCGTCCTGGGTGCGGGCGCGGGCGCTGTCGATCTACCAATTGTCGCAGAACGGCGCGCTGACCATCGGGTCTTTCGGCTGGGGCTGGCTGGGAGGGCGAATCGGCTTGTCCGACACCTTCCTGGCCGCCGCGGCCGTCGGCCTTGCCCTGACGGTGTTCGCGCGCTTCTTCAGCATCGAGGCGATCGTGCGGCCGCCGTCGGCCGCCGCGCAGGAACCGGCGCCGCTGCCGGAGGCTCCCGCCCCCGAACTCGCGCCGCTGCTGCGGAGCACGCGCGGCCGGATCATGGAAATCGCCAATTACCGTGTCGATGCGCTGCGGCGCATGGAATTCCTGCGCCTGATGAATGAAGTGCATCACGTCCGCGGCCGTGCCGGCGCCTTGTTCTGGCAGGTCTACGAGGACGTTGCGCATCCGGAGGAATGGGTCGAGGTCTGGTCGATGGAAAACTGGACCGACCATCTGCGCGAGGCAACACGGCTGTCCGAAGACGACAAGCGCGTCCTCGCTGCGCTCTCGGTCTTTCAGCACGCGGCCGATCGGCCGGCGCGGTATTTGGCGGTGGACCCGCAGGAGTATCTGCACGCGCACCAGCCGGCACCGCCCGGTTCGGCAAAGCTGTCGGTCGCCTGATGCGGGTTTGCGAAAACCGTGGCGGGAAAGCGCATTCTTAATACCTGATCCACACGAATGCGGCGTAATCCCTCGTCAGACTCACATAAGTTTTGAACCAACCGGTTTGTGCGCACTCCGTTCACCTGTCGCCGGGTCGATTGATCCGAGCAGTTGTGAGAGAGGAAACCTATGGCTCAGCAACCTCATAGTGGAAACCCCGGCAATTTCGCCGAAGACCGCGAAAAAGCCTCGCGCGCCGGCCAGGTTGGCGGCCAGCACAGCTCCGGCAATTTTGCCAATGATCGCGAACGCGCCGCGGAAGCGGGACGCAAGGGCGGTCAGGCCAGCCATGGCAGCGGCGGCGCCGAGCATGGCTCCGGCAATTTCGCCGAGGATCGCGAGAAAGCCTCCGCCGCCGGGAAAAAAGGCGGCCAGTCCAGCCATGCAGGATCGGGCGGCAGCAAGAAAGGTGCCGAACATAACCCCGGCAACTTCGCCGAGGACCGCGAAAAGGCCTCTGCCGCGGGAAAAAAGGGCGGCCACGCCTCCCACTGAACTCCGCGGCGCGGGCAAGTAAGGATATCGATATGACCGAAAGGGCGGAACCGCGGCAGATTCGGGCGCGCTTCGCGGATGCGGATCTTATGCAGGATGCAGTCGGCAAATTGTCGGTATCCGGTTTTGACCGCGCGGACATAAGTCTGCCGTCCGCTACCGGCGCGTCAAACCCGCTGGCGGCGGAATCGCGGCCCGCATCGACCGAAGAGGACGCGCGCCAGTCCCGCACCCTTGGCGCGAGCCTGGCGGGCACGGCGGCGGCGCTGGCGGCGGCCGGAGTGACCATCGCATCCGGTGGCGCCGCGGCGCCCGCGGTCGCGGCGGCGGTGGCCGCCGGGGGTGCAGCCGGAGGTTCCACCTTCGCGGTGCATGCCGCCGCCAATAAGGCTGAACAGCAGGATCGGGATGCCCGGGCGGCAGACGGCGACCTGATCCTGACTGTCCGGGCCAAAACGCCGGAAAAGCAGTCCGCGGCGGAGGCGATCCTCCGGGCTGCCGGCGCAACGACGGTTGAAACAGGCGACGCAGACCGAGAAACCGGTCGAAGCGACGCGGCTGTCAGGTCAGGGGATAGGCCGTCGTAATTACATCCCCGACCGTCAGGTCCCAGGCCATCCTGCACGGTCCGACTTTCCGCACGTAGACAGCCGAGCCTTCAAACCCGAGGGATTGCTCGGCGTCTTCCTTTGACGGCCGCATAACGACGGGCAGCACGTATTGATCGAAGTCGAGCGTTCGTTGCAGAATCTCAAAGCCAGTATGGCGATTGAACAACGCGTCCCAGGCGGTGTCGGAAAACCGCCAGAAGTCCCATGGCATATCGTGTAGTCCAAGTGTTTGATGCGTTGCTATAAGGCCGATACCCCCGGTCTTCAGTACCCGCGACATCTGAGCGACGACAGCCCAGGGCATCAGGAGATGTTCGAACACGCTCGTGGACAAAACCGCATCAAAATGGTTTGCCGGAAAGTAGGCGGCAAGCTGATGTGCATCACCGACGACATTGACATTGTCGCCATCCATGACATCGAAAACAACATACTCCGCCGCATTGAATTCCGCGCCGCGAGCAATCTTGCTGCGGGCCCGTCCGCCGATATCCAATACCCGGGCTTCAGGAATACTATTGACGGCATCCACGAAAACGCGATCCAACTGAATACCGGGATAGCGGCTGATCCGATCGGCGCAAAGCTCTGCCAGCAAAACGCGCCTGGTCCATCCGGTTACGGTGCGGAACTCAATTTCAGTGTCCGCGGCCAACGTGTCGGTCCGGCGGAGCGATTGCAGTAGGAAACCCTTTCCATTCTCAGAACCAAGGTTGGGTGCCACTCCCGCATGGTGGCAGCCAACCTCGGATATCACCGCGATCTGTTCGGGGTCGATAAGCTGAACGCCGGAAAGGCAATCTGTCGGATGGTGAAACCAGCCGAATACCCGGATCGTGTTAAAGAATTTCGTTGCGGAATCCACCATGAATTCATAACCGTCAACGCGCATCTTCGGGTCCTTGGCTTGGCAGCGGTGTTCCGGGCGCGCGGGGCAACGCGCCGATCCGGGCGACGGTGGATCGTCTCTGATCGGACGGATTAGCATCACGCCTGCGGTAGCGGGAGGTCTGTTTTCCGAAACAGCGCGGACGGTGCGCTCATGACCTCCCGGCGCTGCCGGGTAACAAGTGCGAAAGGCACGCCAATGGCAACCAACGACCGATAGGCCAGCGTGCCACGCTGATCTAAAGGCGTCGTTGGAGGAAACGAGTTGGCAGTGGGCAGCGAATACGACTTCCTGGCCGGCGGCGGAGAGACGGGTGCGCTCATGCGCGCCCGCGACTGGTCGCGCACCCCGCTCGGGCGACCGGAAACCTGGCCGCAAAGCCTCCGCACCTCCGTCAGCACCTGCCTGAACTGCGCTTTTCCCATCCTGATCTGGTGGGGGGCCGATCTGGCAAAGCTGTACAACGATTCCTACGCCGAGATCCTCGGCGCCAAGCACCCCGCCGCCCTCGGGGCGGCTGCCCGCGACGTCTGGCCGGAGATCTGGGACGTCATCGGCCCGATGCTCGGCGGCGTCATGAGCCGCGGCGAGGCTACGCGGGCCGAGGATCTCCTGCTGCTGCTGCACCGGCGCGGCTTCGACGAGGAGTGTTACTTCTGCTTCTCCTACAGCCCGATCCGCGACGAAACCGGCGGCATCGGCGGCGTGTTCTGCCCGGTCATCGAGACGACCGAACGCGTCATCGGCGCGCGCCGGCTGAACCTGCTGCGCGACATCGCCGAGCAGGCGGCGGACATGAGTTCAGCCGCCTGCGCCTGTACCCGCGCCATTGCCAGCATCGCCGAGATCGGCCGCCGCGATCTGCCCTTCGCCGCGCTGTATCTGGTCGATGACGACGGCAACCTCGCTCGCCTCGCCGGTTCGGCGGCTCTCGAACCCGGCAGCCCGGCCTGTCCGGAGGTGATCCGCCTCGATACCGCCGAAGGGGCGCTGCTGTATGCCGCCGTGGTCAACGGCAGCGAAACCGTGTTGGTCGAAAATCCGGCGGACACCTTCGGCACGCTCCCGGCCGGACCCTGGTCCAGTCAGCCCGAGCGGGTTGCGTTGCTGCCACTGAACACGGGCGGCACCCGCGCCGCCGGGTTCATGCTCGCCGGCCTCAACCCGCACCGGCCGCTGGAGGAGATGCGCGGCTTCGCCGAACTGGTCGCCGGCCAGGTCGCTACCGCCGTCGGCAAAGCCCGCGCCTATGAGGAGGAACGCCGCCGCGCCGAGGCGCTGGCCGAGCTGGACCGGGCGAAAACCGCGTTCTTCAGCAACATCAGCCATGAGTTCCGCACGCCGCTGACCTTGATGCTGGGGCCACTGGAGGAAATTCTCGGCAAGCCCGGCTCGACGACGCTGGCGGAGGTGCGGCCGCTGGTCGAGACCGGCAACCGCAACGCCTTGCGCCTGCAGCGGCTGGTGAATGCGCTGCTGGATTTCTCCCGCATCGAAGCCGGACGGCTGGCCGCGCGTTACCGGCCAACCGATCTGTGCCGGCTGACCCGGGAGCTGGCATCCAGTTTCGAATCGGCGATGCGGCGCGCCGGGCTGGACTTCGCGTTGAACCTCAACCCTCTGCCGCAGCCGGTCTATGTCGATACCGGCATGTGGGAGAAGATCGTTCTCAACCTGCTGTCGAACGCGTTCAAGTTCACCCTCAGCGGCGGCGTGCGTGTGGACCTGTCGGAGCAGGATGGCGCCGCGGTCCTGACGGTGAGCGACACCGGCATCGGCATCGCCGCGGACGATCTGCCGCATGTTTTCGAGCGCTTCCACCGCATCGAGGGCACGCGCGGCCGCAGCCATGAGGGGACGGGCATCGGCCTGGCCCTGGTTTCCGATCTGATCCAACTGCATGGCGGCTCGGTCGTGGCGGGGAGCACACCGGACGCGGGCTCGGCCTTCACCGTTCGCATCCCCTTCGGCCGCGCGCATTTACCGCAGGACCGGATCAGTGAGGAGCCGGGCAACCTGCCGGACGGTGCCGGCGGGGCCGCGTTCCTCGACGAGGTATCGTCCTGGCTGGACGAAGACCCCACCGACGGGCGCTCGGAACCGGGCGGCGAGGCGGCGACCATCCTGCTGGCCGAGGACAATGCCGACATGCGCGGCTATGTCCGCAGATTGCTCGGATCGGCGGGACACCGGGTGATCGTGGCCGGGGACGGGCAAGCCGCCCTTGGGATGCTGGAGACGGTTGTTCCCGACCTTGTGCTGAGCGACGTCATGATGCCGCGGCTCGACGGCCTCGGTCTGCTGCGCGCGATCCGCGGCGATTCCCGGCTGCACGATCTGCCTGTGATCCTGCTGTCGGCGCGGGCCGGGGAGGGGGATCAGGCCGGCGGGCTGGAGGCGGAGGCGGACGACTACATCGTCAAGCCCTTCGCCGCGCGCGAATTGCTGGCGCGGGTGAAGTCCAATCTGGCGACCGCGAAGCTGCGGCAGCGGGCACGGCAGGCATTGCGGACCGCAAATGAAACCCTGGAGCGCGTGGTTGTCGAACGCACCGCCGAGCGCGACCGCCTTTGGGAACTCAGCGAGGATCTGCTTGTGGCAGCCGGCTATGACGGCAATCTGCTGCGGATCAGCCCGTCATGGACGCGCCTGCT
Organism: uncultured Rhodopila sp.; assembly: GCF_903915725.1. Taxonomy (GTDB): domain Bacteria; phylum Pseudomonadota; class Alphaproteobacteria; order Acetobacterales; family Acetobacteraceae; genus Rhodopila. Next base: position 50,794 of record NZ_CAIWTY010000079.1, on the reverse strand, counting down.
GGGCTACCTCGAAGCGGAATTGCTGTCGCTTGAGTATCAGTCCATCACCCACCCGGACGACGTCGCCGTTTCGATGGCGAAGGTGCTGGAAATGCGCCGGACGCGGATGCCGGTGCGCTTCGAGAACCGGATCCGCGCCGCGGACGGCCGATACCTCTGGATCGCCTGGACACTTTCGCCCGACCTGAACCGCGACAGCATGATCGGCATTGGCCGCGACGTCACCGGCGACAAAACCGCGCGCGAGGAGATCACCCGGGCGAACAGCGCGCTGCGTGCGCAGATCGAGGAGCGGGAGCGGATCGAGGCCGATTTGCGCCAGATGCAGCGGCTGGAGGCGGTCGGGCAGCTGACCTCCGGCGTCGCGCATGATTTCAACAACCTGCTGACGGTGGTTACGGGTGCGGTCGAACTGATCGACCATGACCCGGACCATCCCGCGACGTCCCGGCGGCTCGGGATGATCCGGACCGCTGCGCAGCGCGGGGCAACGTTGACCGCCCAGCTCCTGGCGTTTGCGCGCAAGCAGCGGCTGGCGCCGAAGCCGACCGATTTGAACGAGGCGGTTCTGAATATGAGCGAGCTGCTGCGCGGCACGCTCGGCGGCACGGTCCGGCTGGAGATCGTCTTGACCGCCGATGTGTGGCCGGCGTTGGCGGATCAGGCGCAACTGGAACTGGTAGTGCTGAATCTGGCGATCAATGCGCGCGATGCGATGCCGGTGGGCGGGGCGCTGACGATCGAGACAGCGAACGTAACGCTCGGCCCGCCACGGTCGCCGCACGAGCCGGAGGCCGGGGAGTATGTGGCGATCACGGTCAGCGATGCCGGCACCGGGATGACGCCGGAGGTTCTGGAACACGCGTTCGAGCCGTTTTTCACCACCAAGGGGCCGGGCAAGGGGTCGGGACTGGGCCTTGCCCAGGTGTACGGCTTCGCCAAGCAGTCCGGCGGCGGTGTGCGGATCGAGTCGCGGGTCGGGGAGGGGACGTCGGTCAGGGTGTATCTGCCGCGTGCCGAGCAGGTGCCGCATCAGGCGGCGGAGGCGGATGCCCCCGCGGCATCGGCCGAACCGGGGCAACCACGCGTGCTGCTGGTGGACGACGACCCCGACGTGCGCGAGGTGACGGCCTGCATGCTTGAAGACCTTGGCTACCATGTCACTCCGGCTGCCAGCGGCGCGGCGGCGCTGGAGCTTCTGGCGCGCGGGGCAGAGTTCGACCTGCATCTGTTCGACTTTGCCATGCCGGGGATGAATGGCGTGGAACTCGCCCGGCAAGCCGAGGCGCGGCGGCCGGATGTTCCGACAGTGTTCATCACCGGCTATGCCGACACAAAGGCGCTGGACCATATCGGCGGGCGGCCAGTGGTGCTGAAGCCGTTCCGGCCGGATAAGCTGGCGGCGACGCTGCGCGAAGCGATCGGCGCGAACGACGCTCGCAGCAATGTCGTGGCGTTCCGGCGGGATTTGCCGGCGGCGGGATAGGCGCCGTTCTCATGAAAGCGACATTTTAAGATTATTTATATGTTGCTTGAGCAGAATCGTTTTCCTATGCAACAAGCGGGATGATCGTTGCAATCGTACCGACCGTCGTTCGGTCCACGATATCCGGGGGTAAGGCCATGACGCTTCTGCGCTGTTTGATTGTCCTGCTCTGGGGCGTTCTGCTGCACGCCAATGTCTCGCTCGCTCAGTCCAGTTCGGTTTTCAGCGCAAGCGCGGTTCCGATCCCGGGGACCACCAACACCGCAAATGCGAGTGCCAGCTTCAGTCTGAGCGGCACGACATTGACGCTTATTGTCACCAACTCCGGCACGACATCGGCCAACAGCAGCATCCTGGACGCTGTCTTCTTCAACACCAACACATCCGCACCGGGCACGTTGCTGCCGTCGGCAACCGCAACAAAGTCGCTGGCCAATTCGACCGTCAGCAGCAACGTCGATTATACCGGCGGCTGGCAGATGAAAAGCACGGTGGCACCAGCGGGCGGCAGTACCTACAGCTATGGGATCAGCGCAATCGGCGCTGGCGCATTCTCGTCCGAAAGCTTCACCAAGGGGAACGGTGGGGACGACTACGGATTGATTGGCAGTGCGACGTGTCCCAACAATGTCTGCTCCACAAACGTCAATAAGTCGCCCGTCGCTGTCGGATCGATCGTTTTCACCATCCGGAACTTTCTCGGAACCTCGATCAGCGCGGTCGAGCTGGTCTTCAATTCGGGCCTGTCGGCTCTCGTCGGCACGGAGTTGACATCGGGAACCGGCAACCTGGCGCCGGTTGCGGTTCCGGAACCTGCTTCGGCGTTGATCCTCCTCAGCGGGATCGCCACCCTCGGTCTTCTGCGCCGCGGCCGATCGGCGATGCGGGTCTGGTGATCTGACGGGACCGATTTGTATCCGCCACGCCAGTACAGCCCATTTCAGGCCCCCTTGCTCAACCGGAACCCGCTGGCGTCGAACGCTTTGAACAGCGCCGCCATCTGCTCGGCGGTCAGTTTCAGATGCGGCGGGCGGATGTTCAGCCAGCTGTCATCGCCGGTATGTCGCGCCACCAGCGCCTTCAGGCCCGGAATCAGCGGCACCGAGATCACCGCCTTGCGGGTGGCCGACAGCATCTCCTGCGCCGCCGCACCCCTGGGGTTGTCCCGGTTGCCGTAAACCTCGGCGCCCAGCGCGCAGTTGACGTTGGACGCGGCGGTGATCGACCCGGCGCTCCCCTTGTCCAGCAGCGGCTTCAGCAGCGAATCATCGCCGGCATAGACCTCGAACCCGTCGCGGGCGAAGGCTTCGACATAGGACAGCCCGTTCTCATAAATGCCGGAGCTGTCCTTGATGCCCTTCACTTTGCCGGGGTTGGCCGTCAGCAGACGCGCGATGAAGCCGACCGAGAACGGGATCGCCGATTGCTGCGGGAAATTATATAGGTAGATCCGGATGTCGCCGGCGACCCGCTGGATGACCTCATTGAAATACGCCAACAGCCCGTCCTCCGAGGGGTTCTTGTAGTAGAACGGCGGCAGCAGCAGCGCGCCGCGGCAGCCGAGTTCCTCCGCCTTGCGGGTCAGCAGCACGGTATCGGTGATCGCCGTGGTGCCGGTCCCCGGCAACATCTTCGCCGCCGGAATGCCGCGTGCGGTGAGACCATCCAGCACCGCGATTCGCTCGCCGATCCCAAGGCTGTTCGCCTCTCCGGTGGTGCCGAGCACCGCCAGGCCGTTGCAGCCATTGGCCAGCAGCCAGCGGCAATGCCCCGCCATGCGGTCAAGATCCACGGATAGATCGCCGTTCATCGCGGTGACGACGGCGGCGTTGATGCCGCCGTAAAGCGCGTTCTTCAGCATCACGTCTCCTCCTCGACCTCGGGTTTGGGGCGCCGCGCACGCGGCCGCTTGCCGGGCCAATCGACCGCGTGATCCTCCAGCTGGCCGGCCCAGCGCTCATTGATCGCGCGCCCGCGGATCGAGACGCCGGCCTGATGCACGGTCTCCGGATCGCCCGACACCAACGGGTGCCACCAGGCGAGGGACTTGCCGTCGCGCAGCCGGACATAGGCGCAGGAGGGCGGCAGCCAGTCGATTTCCTGCAAGGTCTCAGGAGTCAGGCTGACGCAATCGGGAACCCGGCGCTGCCGCCTGGCGTAGTCGGTGCACTGGCAGGTTTCCAGGTGCAGCAGCCGGCAGGCGATGTTGGTGAACGTCAGGCTGTTGTCGTCCTCGTGCCGCAGCTTGTGCAGGCAGCAGCGGCCGCAACCGTCACACAGGGATTCCCATTCGTCCCGGGTCATCTCCCGCAGCGGCTTGGTCTTCCAGAAAGGCTTGGCCATGCCGTGAGCCTACAGGCAAGCATCGGCCTTCGCCAGCCGAGGGGACAGCGATTCTGTTCGCCGGACGAGCCGGGCGAAGACACGGCGGAGGGGCGTCCGGCTACAGCATCAGCGCGAGGGGGGCGTCAGATTTTGCTCCTGGACCGGAGGCCGTCCGCCCGCGGGCGCGCTGCCCGGCGCAAGCGGTGTCGGCTGGCCACCCTGCTGCGGATAGGACGGGTAAGCCGGCGCATAGCCCGGCTGCTGCTGCTGCTGCTGTTGCTGCGGCGGGGAGACTGCCGGGCCGGGGCCTGCATCGCTCGAACCATATTTCGTCAGCAAGTCCCTCAATGGATCGGCTCCGGGGTTGCTGCCCTGCATCTGCACCACGATCTGCCGGGCGGCGTAGGCCTGGCCGTAGTAGCGCTGGTTCGAGTCGGTATCCGTCGACATCGAGCTGCCCTCCAGCCCGATCCCGCCGTACAGCCCGCGCGACGCCGTATAGGCGACAATGTCCGCGCCCACGGCTGCCGTGGTCGAACCGTTGATGCCGGCCCCGAACGTCGCCACCGCGATCGAAGCGTCGGCACCGAACTTGAACTGGTGGTCGATGACGGCATCCAGGCCTTTGTCCGTCAGGACCAGCAGCAGCAGCTCGTTGTCCTCGATGCCGAACTGGAAGCCCATGCCGCCGCTGACGATCGTGAAGAACGCCGGGTAGGACCATGTGCCGTTGCCGGCGCGGCTCAGCAGCACGCAATGTCCGCCCGAGCCGGCGAAGAAGAAGGCGGCCCTGAAGTTGCGCGGGCAGATGAACACCCCCTTGGCCTTGCGCAACATGGTCTTGGGATCCTTGGCCGCGGTCTGCGTCATCATGTCCGACACCGTCAGCGCGGCGCGATCGACCAAGGTCTGCTGCTCGCCCGGCGCATCCGCGGAACACGCTGTCTGCAGCGTCAGCAAGGCCATCGCGGCCGTCGCCAGGTACCGGATCATGCGTCTGTACTCCCCCTGCCATCCGAATCGCCGTTGCATAGGCCGAACGCCCGAGTCGGGGGGAGTCCCCTCGGCCATATCGGCGTCAGTGCCGCCGTTGTGATCAGGTCCTCGGCTTGCATCGCGGTGATATGCCGTAAACCCGAACGTTGTGTTACACGATCGGCTCCGGCCAGGAGGAACGGGTTGATGACTGATGGACTGACAGGACTTGGTTTGCGGCGGCGGGCATTGGCCGTTGGGCTGCCCGCACTGGCGCTGGCGGCCGCGGCTCCGGGCGCCGCCCGGGCGCAGACGGCGGCTGAAAGCACATTCGACCGGGTGCGCCGTAACAAGGTGCTGCGGATCGCGGCGTTGCCGGGCGAGCTGCCGTATTTCCAGAAGGATCTTGCCACCGGCGAGTGGTCGGGCGCCTGCATCTCAATGGCGGGAGACCTGTCGAAGGTGTTCGACGCCAGGCTGGAATATACCGAGTCCACCTATGGCAACTCGGTGCTGGACCTGCAGTCCAACAAGATCGACCTCGGCTTCGCGCTGAACCCGACCCCGGCGCGGGCGCTGTCGATCAGCTTCACCCGGCCGATGATCACCCATCCGTTCGGCTGCCTGGCGAAGAAGGGCCTGGCGCCGAAGACCTGGGACGACCTCAACAAGCCGGACCTGGTGATCGTCTTCGACATCGGCAGCCTGCATGAGACCGCGGCGCGGCGGTACTGTCCGAAAGCGCAGCTCACCGGATACAAGACGCGCGACGAGTGCACGTTGGCGCTCCAATCAGGCCGGGCGGACGCGCATATACAGGCGGCTCTGCTGGGGCTGGCGACCGTCGGCAAGAACCCGTCTCTGGGGCCGTACTATCTTCTTACGAACCCGACGGTGGCGCTGCCGAGCTGCATCGGGCTGCAACGGGAGCCGGATACGCGCTTCCGCGAGGTGATCGACGCCTGGCTGGACATGAACCGCGGTACCGGCCAGTTGCGCGAATGGATGCTGGACGGGTTGGCGAAATTCGGCGTCACGCGGGAGCAGGTGCCGCCGGGACTGACGTTCTAGCCGCCCGGATGCACTACCAGTGGGACTTCGTCTTCCTGCTGCGTTACGCGCCGCTGTTCTGGCGCGGCGTGCTGGTGACCCTCAGCTACACCGCGGCGACGATTATCCTGGGGCTGATGATCGGGCTGGCGGTCGGGCTGGGGCGGCTGTCCCGGTCGCGGCTGCTGAACATCCCGCTGATCGGGTTCATCGAGCTGTTCCGCTGCACGCCGCTGCTGGTGCAGCTTGTGTGGTTCTATTACGCGCTGCCGGTGCTGCTGGGCATCCAGATCCCGGCCACGGTGGCGGCGGTGATGACGCTGTCCTGCTACACGGGCGCGTTCTACGCGGAGATCTTCCGCGGCGGGATCATTTCCATTGAGCAGGGGCAATGGGATGCGGCGCGCGCGCTGGGGCTGCGGCGCTGGCCGGTGATGCGGCGGGTCATACTGCCGCAGGCGGTGCGGCGGATGATCCCGCCATTCGTCAACCAGTCAATCACGCAGTTGAAGAACACCTCGCTGGTCTCGACGATCGCGGTGCCGGATCTGCTGTATAACGGGACGCTGGTGACGGCGGACACCTACCGGCCGCTGGAGGTCTATACGGTCGTGGCGCTGATTTATTTTGCGTTGCTGTTCCCGAGTACGCTGCTGGCGCAGGCGTATGAACGGCGGCTGGCGAAGCGGCCGAACTCCTAACCCCGGTCCGCCGGGATCACGCGGCTTGCTGAAGCCGCCCCGCATCCGCCGCCGCCAGGACGCGAAAAAAGCCGGCAGCTCGTGACACGGCCGCGCCGGAGCGGCCGCTGTCACGAATTGCCGGCTTTCAGGCGGACGGCCTCCGGGAGGAGGAACCGTCCGGCAGGACGGATCAGCGAACCGAGGTGATCGCGTTGCGGTTCTGCGCCCAGGCTTCCTCGGTGGAACCCTGCGCCGTCGGGCGGTCCTTGCCGTAGCTGATCGTGCTCAGGCGCGCGGAGGCGACACCCTTGGCCTTCAGGTAGGACGCGGCGGAGTGCGCGCGGCGCTCGCCGAGGGCCAGGTTGTATTCTTCCGTGCCGCGCTCATCGCAGTTGCCGGCAACCTGGACATTGACGCTGCCATACTTGGCGAGCCAGGCGGATTGCTTCTCCAAGGTGCCCTTGGCGTCGGCGCGCAGGGTGGAGGAGTTGAGGTCGTAGAAGACGCGATCGCCGACGTTGGCGACCAGGTCTTCCTGGCTGCCGGGAACGATGCCCGCGGCGACCGGGGTAGGCGTGGGGGCTTCAGGAGCAGGCTTGGTCGCGCATGCTGCCACCAGCGCGACGGCGGCCAAGGCGCCGAGGGTCTTTACATTCATAAGGTCTTCGTCCCTGGATGGGGTGCAATCGGATGCGCAAGCCAAGCCCACGCAGAGGAAACGGTAATCCGTTCCGTCCTCGGCAGCGATTAACGCTTCCCGACTACAGCGGTCAAGTTCCCGGTCGTTGGTACTTGACACATGGGTCATATGTTGCATCGGCAACACAGGGTCAACTTCGCACCTATGCCCCCAGCGGCGACCAGGCCGGATCGGACCCGTCGGTCGGCGTCGGCACCGGCCGCTCGTTGAACCCGGTGATGTCAACCGACACCAGGCGGGACGAAAATCCGCTGCCGCGCGGACCCTGCGACCGCGTCTCCCGGTAGAACATCAGCACCCGCCCGTTCGGCGCGAAGGTCGGCCCCTCCACGTCCCAGCCCTGGGACAGCAGCCGCTCGCCCGATCCGTCCGGATGCATCACGCCGATGGAAAAGTCGGAGGTATCGCCGGCATAGCGGGTGAACGCGATCAGGTCGCCGCGCGGCGACCACACCGGCGTGGCGTAGCGGCCGTTGCCGAAGCTGATCCGCCTGGCTCCGCCGCCGCCCGCGCCCATCACATAGATCTGCTGGTCGCCGCCGCGGTCGGAGGCGAAGGCGATCTGCGAGCCGTCCGGGCTGTAGCAGGGACTGACATCGATCGATCCCGACTCGGTCAGCCGGCGCGAGGTGCGGCTGCCCAGGTCGACCGAGATGATGTCCGACCCGCCGCCGTTCGATACCGCCATGATCACGCTGGACCCGTCCGGCGCGAAGCGCGGCGCGAACGTCATGCCGGCGAAGTCGCCGAGTTGGGTCTGCCGCCCGGAGGTCAGGTCGAAAATATAGACGCGCGGCCGGTTGTTGGCATAGCTCATGAACGCGATCTCATCGCGCGTCGGGTGGAAACGCGGCGTCAGCACCAGCCAGGACCCGTCGGTCAGCAGGCGGTTGTTCTCGCTGTCCTGGTCCATGATCGCCAGCCGCTTGGTGCGGCGGTCGCGCGGGCCGGTGCCGGAGATGTAGACGATTCGGGTATCGAAGTAGCCTTTCTCGCCGAGCAGCCGCTCATAGATCACGTCGGCCATCTTGTGGGCGATGCGGCGCCAGTTCGACTGCGTGGTGGTGTAGGCGGTGCCCTGGATCTGGGTGCCGGGCAGGATGTCCCAGAGGCGGAACTCCACCCGGACCTGGCCGCCGCTGCCTGTCACGCTGCCGGTCACCAGCGCCTGCGCCCCCGTCGGCTTCCAGTTCTGGAAGTTCGGCGTCGAGCCGGAAGGGCCGGACTGGATGAACGCGGCATGGTCGATCGTGCGGAACAGCCCGCTGCGCGCGAGGTCGTTGGTGATCACCCCGGCGATGTCGCGGCCGAGCTGTTCGTCGCCGCCGAGATCGGGCACGGCGATCGGGATCGGTTCAGTCCGCGCGCGGTTGACGTCGATAACGGCGGACTGGCTGCCGGATGCGGCTTGCGCGAACACCGTTGCCGGCGCGGCGAGCAGGCCGGCGGCGCCGGCGATCACGGAGCGCCGGCCGACGGACGGGTTTGGGATATGGATCATGCGGTTGTCTTCCACCTTAGCTGCCGCCGAAAATAATCGGGTCATCCGGCGTTGGACACGGTCCTCGCACCGTCATGGCGGGCGCAGGCCCGCCATCCACGCCTTGCGGTGCGGGTCGCGGTGAAGGCGTGGATGGTGGGCCTTCGCCCACCATGACGGAACGAGCGCTGACGCTGCACCGTGTCCGGATCATGGGCTGAACCGGAAGGTCAGGACGTTGACCTTTCCCAGCACATTGTTCGGCAAGGGCAGGTTGGCGCAGCGGGCGTCCATGACCGCGCGCACCGCGCGTTCGGCGAAGGCGCGGAAGCGCGGATCGCCCATCCGCCCAATGTCGTCGCCGGCGACCTCGGCCCGGCGCGCCACGCCGCTGGCGTCGGTCGTCACCGTCAGCAGCACGCGCTGCTTGTCGATGTCGAGCGCGCCGGCATCCTTGGTCCAGCACTCGCGCACATGGTCGCCAATGGCGCCGCGCTCGGCCGAACTGAGCGCGGCAGTATCGTTACCGGCCGGGTTCCCGCCGCCGTTCGGCGCGCCGCCCGAGCGCGGGTTCGGCCGTCCCTTCGGCGGTGCCGACTGCGCCATCTGTTGGCGCAGTTTCTCCAATGTGTTCTCCACCGCGCTGCTGTTCGGCGACGGGTTCTTGGTGACGTTCGGCTGCGAGGTCGTGCTCGGCGGTGCCGGCGGCGGCGGCGCAGGGGGCGGCGGCAACGGCAGCGGCGGCTGCGGCTTGGCCTGCGGCGGCGTCGGCGGTGTCGGCGGGCTGGGCGGCGGGGGGGGCACCACCGGCGCCGGTTCGGCCGAGGGAGTCGGCGGCGGCGTCGGCACGGGCGGCGGCGGCTTCGGCGGCGCCGGCTCGACATGCGTCTGCGGCGGCGGGGGCGGCGGAGGCGGCGGCGGTGGCGGCGCCTCGGTGGGTTGAGGCTTCGGCGGTTCGCTCACCGGCGGCGCAGGCGGCGCGGTTTCCTTGGCCGGGGCCGGGACCGGGGCCTGATTGGGCGCGCGCATGGAGGATTGGGCAGTGCCCTGGAAGACCATGGCAACGGTCGCTTCCGGCGGCTCCTCGTCCTTCTGCGTGAACGACGGCAGGCCGAGCAGCAGGACCAACAGCAGCACGACGTGCACCACCGCGGAGACGATCAGACCCAGCCGCAGCCGCGGGTTCATAGCGGTGCGGCGGCCGTGGCTGTCCAGTCCGGAGAATTGCTGCAGCACGGTGCGGCTACCCGGCGGCCGGTTGGGCAACCGCGGCCGGTCGTGCAAACCGCGTCGTGGCCGGATGTGCGCACCGAACCCGTGTCATGGCCGGGTGTTCGCCCCGAACCCATGTCATGGCCGGGTGTGCGCCCCGAACCCGTGTCATGGCCGGGCTTGGCCCGGCCATCCACCACTTTGCCGAGACCGGCACCGCAAGTCGCGGATGGCCGGGCCAAGCCCGGCCATGACACACTGACAGGCGCCTGGCCCGCCACACCGACTGGTGCCTCGCCCCGCGCATTGTCATCGCGCTGCCCATTTGTTCCGGCGTCCTACTTACGTGGCGCGGCGGCAGGCTTGGCGGGCTGGGCGGCCGGGGGTGCCGCGGTCTGCTCAGCCAACAGCGCCACCTTGGTGAACCCGCCCTGGGTGATCGTGCCCATCACCTCCATGATCCGGCCGTAGGCCAGGTCTTTGTCGCCGCGGACGAAAATCCGCCGCTCCGGGTTGTTCTGCGAAATCGCCTGCAGCTTCGCCACCAGTTCGCCGACATCCACCGCCTGCTCCTGCAGGAAGATCGAGCCGTCCGCCTTGATCGTTACCGTCAGCGGCTCACTGTCGCTGTTCAGCGGCTTGGCGTCGGTCTTCGGCAGATCGACTGACACCCCCGAGGTCATCAGCGGCGCGGTCACCATGAAAATGATCAGCAGCACCAGCATCACGTCGACCATCGGGGTGACGTTGATCTCCGCCAGCGGCCGGTAGCGGGCGCGCCGACCGCGGATGCTCTGGTTGAGGGAGATCGCCATGGCTCAGGTCCGCTCCTCGCTCTGGCGCGACAGGATGGCGCTGAACTCGCTGCCGAAATTGTCCAGCCGCCCGGCGAAGCGCGACAGGCTGTTGCTGATCTGGTTGTACGCCAGCACCGCCGGGATGGCGGCCACGAGGCCGATGGCGGTGGCGAACAACGCCTCGGCGATGCCGGGGGCGACGACCGCAAGATTGGTGTTGTGCATGGCTGCGATGGCGGAGAACGAGTGCATGATGCCCCACACCGTGCCGAACAGGCCGACGAACGGGGCGACGGCACCGACGGAGGCGAGGAACACCATCCAGCGCTCCATCCGCTCCATCTCGCGCTGAATCGTCACGTTGATGGCGCGGTCGATGCGCTCGCGCACGCTGGTATGGCTGATATCCGCGCCGGCGACCCGCAAGGATCGCCGCCATTCGCCCATCGCGGCGGCGAACACCGAGGCCATCGGATGGTTCGGGTTGGTGCCCTCGCGGTCGAAAAGGTCGTCCAGGCTGCCGCCGGACCAGAAGCGGTCCTCGAACGCGTCGGCCTCCTTGTTGGCCTTGCGAATCGCGGTGACCTTTTCGAACACCACCGCCCAGACCCACACGCTCGCGGCGAGCAGGCCGAGCATGACGAGCTTGACGACGATGTCGGCTTGCACGAACAGGCCCCACAGCGACAGATCGCCGCCAGGCGTACCCAGATTGACCGCATCAACAACCCGATCCACTGCTTAACCCCCTGTTTCAGCACGCATGCCGGCCATCGCCTCCCGCCATCTGGGCGGAATGCGGGCCGGTTTGTTTCCTCCGATCGCGACGCAGGCGAGCCTGATGCGGAGCGAGGCGCAGATCCCGCCGGGACCGCGCACCACCTGACGCAGCACGACGCTGGCGCCGCCGACGTCGAGAGCCTCCGTCTCGACCACCAGCAGGTCGTCGAGCATCGCGGGCCGCACATAGTCGATTTCGGCGCGATGCACCATGAACATCACACTGCACCGTTCAACCATCTCCGCATGCGGGATTCCCGCGTCGCGCAAGGCTTCCGTCCGGGCGCGTTCGGCGTAGCGCAGATAGTTGGCGTGGTAGACGACCCCGCCGGCGTCCGTGTCTTCGTAATAGACCCGGAAAGTGTAACGGTGGATGGAGGGTGCATGAGGGTTCATTCATGAACCCCAATGATGGCGGGGGTTGGACGGTGTCCTATCGTCATGCCGACGCCGATCGGCATCCACGCCTTTTGCATACGCGCGGGAAAGGCGTGGATGGCGGGCCTGCGCCCGCCATGACGAGGAGGCGATGGTCATCACTCCTCCACTCCCAGCACATCGAGCAGCGGCAGCGGCGAACGCGGCGGCTTCAGGTCCAGGTGCCGCCAGCCCGGCTCGCCGAGCATGCGGCCGCGGCTGGTGCGCAGGATCAGGCCTTCCTGGATCAGGTAGGGCTCCACCACATCCTCCAGCGTGTCGCGCGCCTCGGCCAGCGCGGCGGCGAGGGTTTCCACGCCCACCGGGCCGCCATCGTGGTGTTCGGCGATACGGCGCAGATAGCGGCGGTCCATCGCGTCCAGCCCGAGATGGTCCACCTCCAGCCGGGTCAGCGCCGCGTCGGCCACGGCGCGATCAACCGATCCGGCACCTTGCACCGCCGCGATGTCGCGCACCCGGCGCAGCAGCCGCCCGGCGATGCGTGGCGTGCCGCGGGACCGCCGGGCGATCTCCGACGCGCCGTCCTCCGTCAGCGGGCACTCCAGCAGCCGCGCGCCGCGGCGGACGATCAGCAGCAGTTCCTCCGGCGTGTAGAACACCAGCCGCAGCGGGATGCCGAAGCGGTCGCGCAGCGGAGTCGCCAGCAGCCCGGCGCGCGTGGTGGCGCCGACAAGCGTGAACGGCGGCAGGTCGATGCGCACGCTGCGCGCGGCGGGGCCGGAGCCGATGATCAGGTCGAGCTGGAAATCCTCCATCGCCGGGTACAGCACTTCCTCGATCGCCGGTTGCAGGCGATGGATCTCGTCGATGAACAGGACATCTTTCGGCTGAAGATTGGTCAATATCGCGGCCAGGTCGCCGGCCTTGGCGATCACCGGGCCCGACGTGGCGCGAAAACCGACGCCCAGTTCCCGCGCGACGATCTGCGCCAGCGTGGTCTTGCCGAGGCCGGGCGGGCCGTGCAGCAGCACGTGGTCCAGCGGCTCGCCGCGGTCCTTCGCCGCCTGGATGAAGATCGCCAGGTTTTCGCGCGACGCCTTCTGCCCGGTGAAATCCGCCAGAGTCTGCGGCCGCAACGAGGCTTCCGCGGAATCCTCCGGCAGGCGGGCGGCGGTGATGGCGCGATCGGTGTCGCTCATCCCGTCGCCCTTTGCGCCAGGTCCTTCAGGCTGTCACGGATCAGCGCGTCCAGCGTGGCCGTGTCGCCGAGGCGGTCGAGCACGCGGGCGACGGCCTGCTGCGCCTCCGGCCGGCGGTAGCCGAGGTTGACCAGCGCCGACAGCGCTTCATCGGCCGGCGTGGCGGCGGCGATCGGGGTGTAGGACACGCCGGTGGAGGTGGGCATGGCGCCGGTCTTGTCCCGCAACTCGGTCAGCAGGCGGACGGCGAGGCGGGGACCGACACCGGGCGCGCGGGTCAGGCTGGCCTTGTCGCCCGCGGCGATGGCGCCAATCAGGTCTTTGGGCGACAGCGCGGAAAGGATGCCGAGGGCCACCTTGCCGCCGACGCCCTGCACCGTTGTCAGCAGCCGGAACCAGTCGCGCTCGGCGGTGTCGGCAAAGCCATAGAGGATGATAGCGTCCTCACGGACATGTGTTTCGATCAGCAGCCTGGCCGGGGCGGGGGCAGGGGGCAGGGCGGCAAGAGTGCGGGAGGATGCCTGCACCAGATAGCCGACGCCGCCCACGTCGATGACGCAGGTGCCGTCGGATAGCGCATCCACGCGTCCGGTCAGTTGGGCGATCATTCAGGTCCGGGTCCCGCGCCGTGCCCGCGAATCGGGCGGCGTGGGGAGTATACCCTATGGGTGGCGGCAGGGTGAGTTTAGAGGTGAATGCCGGTGCGTTTCGCCGACCAGCGACGGGATGGGCGGTAGGCAGACCGGAATCGGTATCTCCGGCGGGGGGCCGTCTTCGCGAGCAGCGGCATATAATCAACAGCGTCACCATTCCGTTAGCCGCGATAAGTAACGCTAAAGTCACCGGCCGAAACATTGACCCAAAACAATTATGATATTATCACAAATACACAAACGCATTATATATCCCGTTTCGGAAGGGCTGGCTCAATGATACCAATCCATAGCCGCATCGGCGTCTGCCTGGGAGCCGCAGCACTACTACTGTCTGCTTGCAGTCAACCCGCTGTCAGCCCTAAGTCGCCGTCCTTTCAGAAAAGCGAGAACACTGTCCGCGACTGGGACGGGGTCGCGCACGAGATAACAGCCCAAATGGCGGCAACAGGGCTGTTGCCGGCCCCGGCAGCGCCACAGCAAGCGCCCGCGCAGCCTCCGCCGCGGCCGATATTCGTGCGGGTTGAGGCGCCCGATAGTGCCTTCCTGCGGGAAGTGGGGAGCGAAATCGAAGCGGATGTCTTGCGGCGCGGAGGGGCAGTCTCACGCACCATGCTTAACGCGACCGTGGTCAATCTTGGCGTCAGTTTCGTGCAATGGAGTCCCCGCGATAACCCGCTCGGGCTTCTGGCGGCCGGGGAAGTCCTTGTCGATGCCTTGGCCGCGGTGCCGCGGTCGAACGCCGAGGCAGTTTGGGAAGCAACGGTCGTATCGGCCGACAGCGTCCTCATGCGCATGCGTGACCGAGTCTACATACGTAACGGCGACATCGGATTGTACGCGCGAAGTATTGATCTGGCTCCGGCCTCGTCCTGGGGCGAAAGCCAGAAGCTGCCGGCCGTGCCGGTTCGTTATCAGCCGTAACCCGGGGATCGGGATATGACAAAGACAGACGCCTTGCGGTTTCTTGCGGTCGTGCTTCCAATAGCGCTTTCAAGCGCGGCGTGCGCCCCTCTTCTCGATCCGCCAATCCCTGGATTCGGTAGCGCCACCATCGGGGCCGCGCCAACCGCGCGCGGCGACCTCGGTTCGCTGACGTATCGCAGCGTGGACCTTATCCTGGCCGGCGCGCCCGACGTGACCAGCGCAACCCCGCTGATTGTCGCATCCGTTTCGGACGCGCAGAATGTCGATGCCAGTTCTCCGCTCGGCAACATCGTATCGGACCTGATCAAGACGAGGCTTGTCCAGGATGGCCGCTCGGTGTCGGAGGTGCGCCTTCGTTCGGGCGTTCACCTGGAACCCGGCCAAGGCGATTTCGTGCTGTCGCGGAACCGGCACGTAGTTGGCCATGCGCCCAACGCCGCCGCGGTCCTCACCGGCACCTACGCGGTCAGTTACGATCGGGTGTACGTGAGCCTCAAACTCGTTTCATCGGTTGACGCACGGATCATATCGGCGGCTGATTTCGAAGTCTCGCGTCGCGACGTGAACGGGTTGTTGGAGAACCAGCCAGCCGGGCGGGGGTGAAGATAGCGGGGGGCTGAACGGTGGAGATGGTGCCCCCGAGGGATTTGGCCGCTGGTGCTGGTGCGCAAAAGCGCAGCCATCTCCCACTATAAGTCTACTGGAGACTTTCGGATGACCGCCGTCCCGTTCGACACCCTGAAACTCGCCGATCGGCTGCTGGAGGCCGGTGGGTTCTCTGCGGAGGAGGTCCGCGCATTCGCGTCGGCTCTGGCGGACGCCCTGTCCATGGCAGAGATCGCGAGCAAACATGATCTAACCGGCCTTTTCACGAAGGCGGATATCGAGGTCATCAGCTTGGAGTTTCGCGCCGGGCTAGCGAACACCAAGGTCCGGATAACGAAGTGGCTGGTGGTCGCTGCCCTCGGCGTTCAGGCTCTGGTCATTCTCAGCGCCGTCATTGCGTTTGCGCGCGTGGAGCATTGAGCGCCAGCCAAGCCCAGAGGCGCGACATCCGACTCCTGACGGCCGATCCCGGGGATGGTCCTCCCGATTTGCAGGTCGCGCCGTTCGACACGCCCGCCGGCTTCCTCTCTGCAGCGGGCGCTTGAAAACGCCCTTGACAGCCTACGACAAAAAATGTCATGGGCCGTGCGATGGCCAAAGCGGTCCTGCTGCTGCATCGCCGCCGGTATTACGATGATGGCGCGATTTCCGAGCTGAAATTGTGGCTGCTGCCCAAACCGGTTCCCGGTTCCGCGCACCGGTTCAAGTATAGTCTATTTTACGGTTATCCCGGTCGCCGGGCGGTGGCGTATGACAACGAGCGGGGAAAGGGAGATCATCGCCATCTCGATGCGATGGAAACGCCCTATATCTTCCAATCGCTCGATAAACTGCTGGTCGATTTTCAGGCCGACGTGGACGCGCTTCGCGCAAAGGAAGGCAACAATGACTGACGAGATCAAGCTGATCGTCGGCGGCAGCCTGGCGGAAGACCTCGCCGCCTTCCGCCACGCATGGGAGCAGGCCGAACGCGGCGAAACCGGCGCCCCCGATCGCGTCCTGGCGTTCGAATCGTGGGAAGCCCTGGCCGGGGTCATGACCGGTGAACGATATCGCCTGCTGCGCCACCTGCACGCCCATCCCGAGGTTTCCGTCTCGGCGCTGGCGCGTCATCTCGGCCGGCACTTGCGCCGGGTGCAGGCGGACGTCCGGGCGCTGGAGGAAGCCGGCCTGGTCGATCGCTCCCAAGGCCATGTGCGCACCACGGCCGATCGGCTTTCGGCGGAGATCCGATTGTAAAACCACGCCGGAGCTCCCATCGCACCGGCGTCGCACGGATCATCCCCGGTCCGAGGAAAACCGGCCATCGAGCATCTGATCTGAGCGCCTCGCTACTCCCGCCGGCGCGGAAACCGCACCATCCGGCCCCGCGCCTCATCAAAAAGCGTGAAACTCGGCGCCCGCAGCGCCTGCCAGAACGTCAGCCCGGTCGCCGTTTCGGCGAACACCGGGTCCGAGGCGTGGCACGCCTGCAACCGGTAGTTCGGCACCCGCGGCAGCAAATGATGCACGTGGTGAAACCCGATATTGCCGGTGAACCACTGCAGCACCCGCGGCAGCCGCAGCCAGGAACTGCCTTTCAGCGAGGCACCCATCGCCGTCCATTCACCCTGGCGCGCCCACAGCGAACCCTCAAAACGATGTTGTACCGAAAACAGCCACACCCCGATGATCGACGCCAAAACAATGACTGGAAGCTGCACCAACAGAACCGACTGCCAGCCGAGCAGAACAATCAGGGTCGCCAGCAGCGCGCCAATGCCGAGATTGGTAAGGTAAACCGCCATTCGCTCCCTGCGCCACGCCTTCGGCGTGTCGAGCGGGATCCGATACAGCAGCACGAACAGCACCGGCGGCAGCAAAAGCTGCGCCACCAGTGGATGCAGCGCGGCGCGATACAGCCTCCGCCGCAGCGGACTCAGCGCCTCATACTCCTGCAAGGTCATGCAGCTTGAATAGATATCCCCGCCGCCGGGCCGCTTGTCGAGGTTGTTCCAAATGGCGTGATGCGCGGCGTGATGCCGCCGCCAGAGCGTGAACGGGGTGAAGGTCAGCAGGCTGCAGACCGAGCCGACGGTCGCGTTCGCCCAGCGCGACCGGAAGAACGAACCGTGGCCGCAATCGTGCTGGATGATGAAAATCCGCACCACCAGGCCCGCCGTCGGCAGCGCCAGCGCCAGTGAGATCCAGGGCGACAGATGATAGTATGCATAATACATGAAGGCGATCGAAGCGGCGTATGGCGCCGCTGTCGTGATCACCTGCGCCAGGCTGCGCGGCAACGATGGCACCTGGAACGGCGCCAGCCTTGCCAGCATCGTCCGGCGGTCCGCTTGAGCGGCAGCAGCCCCAGCTTCGGGGGTCGGCACAGCGTCTGGATGCATGGGAAGGGTCTTTTCGATGGCCGGGTTCGGCGGCGTCCGGGGCGGGCGGCTGTTCGCGCCGCGGCATTCAGGCAGCCTAACGCAGATGGTGACCCGGCACGCGAATGAAAGAGCGAGCCGGGAGGAATGGTTGACGCGCGTCAATGCCGCGTAACCTGCGCGACCTCACCCTGCCGCCTGAAACCATGTCCAGGAGAAAACCACCATGACTGTCGGCGGTGCATTGTATCTGTTGATGTGCCTCGTGACCTTCGGCGCATTGTCGCGGGTTCTCTATGTCGTGTCGTCCCAGCAGGACCGTTTGCAGCAGGACTCGCCAAAGGCCGATGGTGCGGGCAGCGAACACGCGAAGACCGCCTGATCTCGCGGATCACTTGCGAACGAGTTGCAACTGAGCTAGGAACCGCTCCACCGGTGTAAGCGGAGTTCGCCCTTGTACATGTGCATCTGCAATGCGCTGACCGACCGGATGCTGCTCCAGGCCGCGTCTCTGATCGACAGCACCCGGCCGAGCCGGGTTTACGCCGCGTGCGGCTGCCGGTCGCAGTGCGGGACCTGCGTCCCCGCCGTTGCGAGATTGTTGCAACGCCATGCCGCGGAGAGGCGCGAACCGTCGATGGCGGCCGAGTGAGCCCCGCCGGTGGCACCAATATTGCTTATCGAAAACGGTGATCAACGGGAATCAGCCCGTTGTCGGAATGGAGATGGGGATGCTGCGGGACCCTAAAGTTGTCGAGCACCTGAACACCCAGCTAACCAACGAACTCACTGCGATCAATCAATACTTCCTGCATTCGCGGGTGCTGCTGCATTGGGGCGTCACCAAGCTTGGCAAGCACGAGTATGAAGAATCCATTGACGAAATGAAACACGCCGATCTGTTGATCCAGCGTATCCTTTTCCTCGATGGGTTGCCCAACGTGCAGCGCATGAACCAGGTGCTCGTCGGCGAAACGGTTGAGGAAATTCTAAAAGCCGATCAGCAGGTTGAGGTGAAGGCGCTGGAGGATCTGAGGGCGGGGATCGCCTATTGCGAGACCGTACGAGATTACGTTTCCCGCGACCTGCTCTTGCATATTCTGGAAAGCGAGGAAGAGCACGTCGATTTCCTCGACCGCCAGTTCGACCTGATCAAGCAGATCGGCATTGAGCGCTATATCCTGCTGAATGCGGCGGCGGCGCCTGATCAGATCTGAACGTTTTCTTTGCGCATCACACCCGCCGGATCGCCAGTGGCGGCGCCGGATAAAAGCGCCGCCACACGCGCCGCATATGGCGCGCCGAACCAAATCCGGCGCGCTCCGCCACGCTCTCCATGTCGAGCCGCGTCTGCGACAGCAGATCGCGCGCCAGGGCGACCCGCGCGCGGGTGACCGCATCGGTAACTGTCATGCCGGCGTGCAGCGGAAAAAGCCGCGACAGATGCCGCGGACTGAGATGCGCCTCATGCGCGAGCCCCTCCAGCGACCATTCCCGCCCCGGATCGGCTGCCAGTGCGTCCTGCGCCCGGTGAACCGCCGGATGCAAATGATTGCGGCCTTCCAGCCAGGCCGATAGCTGCGGATCGTCCGGGCCGCGCCGCAAATACACCACCAGCGCCCGGGCTACTGCCAGCGCCGCGGCCGAATCTGCCAGGCCAGCGACAAGATACAGCATCAAATCGATCCCGGCCGTGACGCCGGCGCTGCTCAGCCGGTCGCGATCTTCGACAAACAGCCGGTTTTGCAGCACGCGTGCCGCCGGGGCCAGGGCTGCCAGACGCTCGCAGCACGCATGATGCGTGGTGCAGGTGTAGCCGTCGAGCAGGCCGGCCCGCGCCGCGAGCAAAGCGCCCTCGCAGATCGAAATGAGCGTGATGCCCGGACGAACCGCGTGCCGCAGCCAGGCGACGATGGCTTCCTCGGCCTTCGCATCCGCGGGCGCATCCGGAACGGGGCCGAACGGAACCGCCGCCGAGCCGCAGACCAGAACCATCGTTCCGGCGTCCAGACGATCCGGCAACGGTCCCGCCCCGGTCAGGCCAATGCCGATGGAGCAGCCGACAACCGGGGCGGGCGCGGCAAAGCCGACGTCGAACCCAACCTTGTCCTGCACCCGGTTGGCGATCCGCAGCACCTCGATCGGCCCTGCTACATCCAGCAGCAGCACGCGTGGCGGCAGCACCACCAGGACGGGGATGCGCGGCGCATCGGTCATCCGGCCAGCGCCTGCTCAACCGAGGCAATGCGCGCGAAGCGGCCGGCCAGCACCATTTCGGTGTGTCGTTTAATTTGTTCCGCGCCATGAATGCGGCCGTCCGCGTCGGTCATCGCGAAGGTCAGGGTCGCCTCGGTCACATAGTCCACGGTCCAACCCAGATCGGAGGCATGCCGGGCGGTCGTTTCGCAGCATTGCTCGGTGCGGATGCCGGAGATGATCAGGCGGCGGATGCCGTGTTGCGTCAGCCATTCATCCAGGCCGGTGCCGACAAGCGCGCTGTGCTTGCGCTTGTGGAACACGGCATCCGGCTGGAGGCGCAGCGGCGACAGCGTGGTCACCAGACCGGAATCCGGCGCGAACGGACTGCCTTCCCGCACATGAAAGACCTGCGCGACGCGGATATCAAGCTGCCGCGCGCCGTCGGCCAGCGCCTGCAGCCGATCGGCGAACGGCGCCAGATCGATGTCGGTCCAATACGGCATGTGGCGGAAGGATTCCTGGGCATCGATAACGAGCAAGGCGGTTTCGGACATATGAGGACTCCCGGTTTGAAGCGAAGCCCCAGCATGAGCGGATCGCTACCAACTGGAAAGTTCCCGGCGCGACGAAGACCGGACATTTTAAGCCAAGATAGCCGCTGCTACCGTCATGGTCCGCGGAGGCGGACCATCCACGCCTCGCGGTGCGGCTGTACCAAGACCTCGCATCGCCGTCCGCGAAGTCCGCTAAAGATCTTCCGCTTCACCGATGAACACCTCGGTGTGACCGCGCAAGCCGGGTTTCCCCGTCACCGCCCCGATGTAACGCGCCACCGAGTCAGCCAGTACCTGCCTGGCGTTGACCGGAACTACCCGATCCCACCAACCGCCATAGATTGTCTCGAACCGCCAGGACGCCAGGGTATCCCCGATCCGCTCCACCGTCAGCGCATCCAGCGGGATCATGTTAAGATAGCTGTGCATGAAGCTGATCCCCCCGCCGGGCCGCACCTGCAGCGTGTCGCCGGCCAGCAGCGCACCTTCGCCGTTCGCGCCGCCGTGTTCCCAGTGCAGCACGCTGCTGCCGGGGAAGTGCCCGCCGCAGCGGATCGCCGTCACGCCCTCTGCCAGCTCAAGCCGATCGGCTTCCCAAAAGGCGATGACGGAGTCCAGGTGTGGAACGTATTGGCGGTCCATGCCGTGCACATGGACCGGAACGTTGCCGAAGGCGTGGCTCCACTCCACCGCGGCGCCGATGAAATGCGGGTGCGAGCAGGCGATCGCCGAAATACCGCCCAATGCCGACACCAGGGTCAACGTCGCCTCATCGAGGAAGCTGATGCAGTCCCATAGGATGTTGCCCTCCGGCCTGCGCAGCAGCAGGGCACGCTGTCCGATGGCAAAGGACGGAAACGTGCCGATGCCCATCAGCCCACGCTCCAGCCGCCGAAACGCGTTGAAATACGTCCTGCGCATGGCCTCCTGCGTCGTCCACGCCTGGCCTGCCGGATTGACGGATTGACGGTCGTCCTCACAGATCAGGCAGCCCGCCGGCGGCGTCCCGGAGTTCCGGTACTGGCTGCCGCAGCTCGTGCAGATGAAGGCGGGCATGCGATCTTTTCCGTTTCAACTCATAAATAATGCATCGATTACCGCCGGATCGACATCCTCGATCCGCGCGGGCTGCCAGCGTGGCGAGCGGTCCTTGTCCACCACCATGGCGCGCACTCCCTCGGTAAAATCCGGATGCGCCATGGTGGCACGGGTCAACGCAAATTCAGCGTCCAGCGCCTGCTTCAAGCTCAGGTCGCGGCCGCGCCGCAGCGCAAGCAATGTCCAATGCAGGGCGGACGGCGATGCAGCGCGCAGCGCCTTCAGCGCCGAGGAGGCCCAACCGGCGTCTTCGGCGCTTAACCGTGCAATGATCTCGGCCACCGTATCGGCGGCGAAACAGCGATCAATGGCGGCACGGTGCGGCGCCAGGGAGAACGCCGGCAGGGTTTCGTCGAACGCCGCCAGGACCGCGACTCCGTCCCGCGCCAGCGCCGCCGCGAGGTCGGCCAGTCGCGCGCGCGGCGTGAAATGCGTGGCGAAGCCGGCATGCACCGCATCCGCGCCCGTCATCCGTGTGCCGGTCAGGCCGAGATACGTGCCGAGTTCGCCCGGGAAGCGGGGCAGAAAGAACGTGGCGCCGATATCGGGGAAGAAGCCGATGGCGGTCTCCGGCATGGCGAAGGCGGCGTGTTCGGTGGCCACGCGGTAGGGGGCGTGCACGGACACGCCGATGCCGCCGCCCATGCACAGCCCGTCGATCAGTGCGATACAAGGTTTCGGGTACGTCGCGATCAGCAGGTTCAGCGCGTATTCCTCACTGAAGAAGCTGTCCACGAATGCCTGGTCGCCGGACACCCGGGCGTCACGCAGGGCGCGGATGTCGCCGCCGGCGCAAAAGGCGCGATCGCCTGCACCCTCGATCAGCACGGCATGCACATGCGGATCTTCCGCCCAATCACGCAGCATCCGGGTGCACGCGCGGATCATCGGCAGCGTGAGCGCATTCAGGGCCTTCGGCCGGTTGAGCAGGATGCGGCCGACGCGCCCCTCGCGGCCGGTAACAAGGCTGTCGTCAGATGTCATGCGGCGATCTCCTGCGGCGGGTGGTACCTGAGGCGCCGGAGGTTGCCAAGACGCGGCAACCGGGCGGCAGGACATACGGGATGGCCTGGAAATTGCCGGAACCTGAACCAGTCTGCGCGCGGTCGGCACATCATCCGGAAACTGAAAAAAGATTTGCGATAAGTCGCTGACGCGGCGATTTAATCACGGCAATCGCGCAGGTGACCTCCATGACAGGCTTCGGGAATTCCAGTGTTACGGTCTGTGCCATTGCCAGGGATGAAGGTCCGTACCTGCTGGAATGGGTCGCATGGTACAAGTTCCTGGCGTTCGATCGCATCGTCATTTATGACAATGAAAGCCGGGATAAGAGCACGGGGATCCTGGCAGCCCTGCATCGCGCCGGTGAAATCGTCCATCGGCCATGGCCCGACAGGCCCGGAGAGCAACCGCAGTTGCCCGCTTATCGCGATGCTGTTTCCCGATGCTCGACGGAATGGATCGCCTTTCTCGACATCGACGAGTTTCTGGTTTTGCACGCCATGCCGCGCATCGCGGATCTGGTGCAGGGGCTGCCCGAAGAATGCTCGGGGGTCGCCTTCAACCAGCGATTCTTCGGCTCAGCCGGCCTGCGGCATTACGACAGCCGCATGGTCATCGAGCGATTTACACGCAGTTCCCGGCCCGATCATATCTTGAGCGTCTGGATCAAATCCATGGTTCGCGCCCGGAAGGTCAACGCGATCAATTCGCCGCACAGTTGCGAATTAGCCTCGGGATATTACGCGGAGCCAGGAGGCCGGCGTTGCGATATCGAAGCGGTGTCGTGGATCCGGGAGATATCGTTCGATGTCGCGCAATACAACCATTATATCTTGAAGTCCCGCGCAGAATACCTGGACAAAAGGGCCAAGGGCAGAGTCGATCTCGAGCCCGGCCACCCGGAACGGTTCGATAAATACACGGACGAATTCTTCGACCTGCATGACGAAAACGTCTGCGAGGATATCAGCGCCGCGCGGTGGGCGGAATTGGTGCGCGTGGAACGAGACCGCCTTGCCCGGCTATGCCCGGGATGACCGGCTCGCAATCAGCGTGGGATGTCTGCTGCGCGACACCGCCCGGGCCGCCGGTATGGCGGCTTGGGAGCCGGCCCCGGACCGGGAGACATCGGGGCGCCGATCCCCGCGCACGAGCGGATTAGCCGACAGGCAAGGCGGAGGACGCCGCATGCGGGTCATCGGCCTTGAGCACCACCACGGTACCATCATCGGCGACTCTGCAAACCCGGATGCCGAGCTCACGATGCTCCACCTGCACCGCTTTGCGCCAGCCGATCTTGGTGCAGGTCCATCCAGCCGTTGGGGCGAACACAGAGAGAACGCCGCGAATGGCATCGAAGTCGGTCATAGCGTCACCATCAAACTATCAGTCACAATACGACAATTCGCGGGGGATTCCGTTGATTTGCGTCAACGTCATTACCGCGTCTGCCGGTGTGTTCACAAATGGTGACGGTGCAGGTTGGGTCTGCGCCCAAAGGTGGTTGAAAGCCAAAAGGTGATTTCGCGTGGATGCCAGTTTCGCGGATTGGCGGCAACCCGAGGTGGATCGGAAAGCTTGGCGGTGCCATCCGGCGGTCGTGAGTCAAGCTTATACCAACCGGCAAGACATTGACTCTCCGGCGCAGCCGCCCCGTCATGCCGCAGGCGGTCGGCATTCACGCTTTTTCTCCGTGTAAACAAAGACGTGGGTGGCCGGGCCTGCGCCCGCCACGACGCTATGCACCATGGTATCCATCGAACCGATAACCATCCAGCTCGACGCAAACCGTGCCGTCTCCGGTCTGTTGCAGGTCCCACCGGATGCCTGCGCAGTATTCGTGATGGCGCACGGGGCAGGGGCCGGCATGACGCATCCCTTCATGGCGGCTGTCGCGGATGGCCTGGCCGACCGCCGCGTTGCGACCTTGCGCTATCAGTTTCCGTATATGGAGGCCGGATCCAAGCGGCCCGACCGCCCTCCGCTCGCGCACGCCGCCGTCCGGGCTGCCGTCGCGGCGGCGAGCCGGAGGCTGCCGTCGCTGCCGCTGTTCGCCGGCGGCAAGTCATTCGGCGCCAGAATGACGTCGCAGGCCCAGGCCGAGTCGCCTCTTCCGGGCATCGGCGGCCTGATCTTTCTGGGATTCCCGCTGCATCCCGCGAAAAAACCCTCGGACGACCGTGGCGCGCATCTGGCCGCGGTGCGGATTCCGATGCTGTTCCTGCAGGGAACCCGCGATGCCCTGGCGGATCCCGCGCTGCTTCTCCCGTTGGTCAAACGGCTCGGCGGCATCGCGACGCTCAGCGCGATCGAGCAGGCGGATCATTCGTTCCACGTGCCTGTCCGCTCGGGCGGCACCGATACGGCGGTGCTGGCGGCCCTCTGCGACACGATCACGGCGTGGATCGCCGAAGTCCCCGGGTCAGCGGAATCGCCGCCGCGCACAGCAAGCTCATGACCCAGAAGCCGCCCGCGCCGAAGCCGGCGTAGAGCGGTCCGGACGCCAGGGTCAGCAGGGCAGTCGCCGCGCCCACGGCCACGGTGTTGTAGAACGCTTGCGCGGTCGCCGCGAGGTACGGAGGCACGATCTCTCTGATCAGCCGCATGCAGGCGAGGTGCTGCAGCGCGAAGGTCAGCCCGTGCAACGGCTCCACCAGCGCGCCCGCGAACACCGAGGCCGTCTGCGCCAGCACCGCCCAGCGGACAAATCCGGCTGCTGCGGCCAGCGCCGAGGCGCCGGCCGGGGTCAGCCGCTCGATCAGCGTGCGGCCGATGAACAGGAAGACGACGACCTCGGCGACCACCGATTCCGACCACAGCAGGCCGATAGTGCTGCTGCCGACACCGGCGGTGGCCCAGCGGATAACAGCGAAACCGTCATGCATCGCGTGGCTGCCCTGAATCAGCGCTGCGACCAGCATCAGGCGCAGGAAGCCTTGCAACCGGAGCAATTCGGCGAAGCCTCCGGGGGTTTCGCCGGTCAGAGGGTGGTGAAGCCGATCGGGCAGGCGGGCGGCACAGAGGGTCGCGAGAGAGAGCAGGGCGCCGTTCAGCCAGATGATGGCGACCAGCCCGAATCGGGAGACGGCCTGCCCGGATGCCACGATGCCGAGGATAAAGGCGGCCGAACCGCCGCCGCGGACCCAGCCGTATTGAAAGCCTCGGCCCGCCGCCCCGGCCGCCAGCGCCAGGGCGTCCGCCAGCGGGACAATCGGCGCCAGCACGCTGGCATGCGCGACGCTGACCAGCAGCAGCGGCCACAGACCGGAGGCGGGCAGGTAGCCGAATGCCACCAGCGCCGCCGCCGCGGCATACCCTGTCAGCACCCATCGCGGCGCGCCCAGCCGATCGGCCAGGCGCCCACCGAGAGGGCCGGCGAGAAGGCGGATGGCGGTGCCGGCGGCGAGCACCAGCCCGATCGCCTCCGGCCCCAGGCCGCGCGTGGCGAGGAAGGCCGCGAAGAACGGCGATGCGACTCCGAACGCCGCGAACAGCGCGCCGTAAAGCGCGAGGAAGCGGGACAGCGCGGGCGGCTGACGGGTCATGGTGTTCCGGGACGTTGGTTACCGGCTGGATCGGGGATATCGCGCCGCCGCGCCATGGGCGGGCGCCGCACGTTCGCTTGAGAACCGGGCGCTTGAGTCCCGGGCGCTTGAGGACCGGGCGATTGGAACCGGGCGCCGCCGGACGGTTACCAAAGCTTATATCGCGCCGTCATTGATTTCGGCGCACGCCGTTCTGACATCCCGCGCATCTCAGGGAGACCCGGTCATGGCCCGCACCGCAACCCATGCATTTTTCGCCGCCGCCGACACCGCATCGCGGCTGAAACGTCTGCGCCGCCTGGCCTGGATGATCGACGGTGTGTTCTCCCTGCCGGGCACCCGGTTTCGTTTCGGCCTGAACAGCGTCATCGGGTTGCTGCCGGTTGGCGGAGACGCGGTCCTTGGCGCGATATCGCTCTATATCATCTACGAGGCGGCGCAGCTCGGGGTTCCCGGGCCTAAACTCGGGCGCATGCTGGCGAATGTCGGGGTGGAAGTGCTGGGCGGCAGCGTTCCGATCGTCGGCGATCTGTTCGACATGGCTCTGAAGGCGAACCTGCGGAACCTGGCGATCATCGAGGAGCATGTGCGGGCAGAAAGCTGGCGGAGTTCGTTCCGGCCGATGTGAATGACAGGCACGCAGTGCTCTCCTCCGGTCTATCCCACCAACATTGAGAAGCGTTAATCTTGCCGCCGCAGGCATCCACAGTCAGGCGAATCCATGCGGCGTATCCCTCTGTCCACCGGCTGCGCCCTCGCACTCGGCCTTGTTGCTGTCATGGCGGGGTGCAAGAAGGGCAACCAGTTCGTCCCGCCGCCGCCACCGAAGGTCAGCGTCGCCCAGCCCATCGCCGAAAAGATCACCCGCTACCTGACCGCCACGGGCAACACCGCCGCGGTCAACTCGGTCGATCTGGTGGCGCGGGTCGAGGGCTTCCTGCAAGGCATCAGCTTTACCGACGGCGCAACGGTAAAGGCCGGGGATGTCCTGTTCACCATCGAACCGTTGCCCTACCAGGCCAAGCTGCAGCAGGCCCAGGCCTCCGAAGCCTCCGCCCAGGCTCAGCTCAACAACGCCGAGATCGCCTTCAATCGCCAGCAATCCTTGCAGCGCAACGCCGTCGCCTCGGTCCAGGCGCTGGATGATGCCCGCGCCACGCGCGACACCGACCGCGCCAACCTGACCCAGGCGCAGGCCAGCACGCAGATCGCTGCCATCACCTACGCCTACACCCGTGTGCTCGCCCCGTTCGACGGCCGCATGTCGGCGCATCTGGTCTCCGTCGGCAGCCTGGTCGGGACCTCACCGACGAAGCTTGCCACCATCGTGCAGATGAACCCGATCTACGTCACCTTCACGGTCAGCGAGCAGGACGTGCAGCACATCCGCGAGAAGGCCCTGCAAGAAGGTCTCACGCGCGAGGATCTGGTGAAAATCCCGATCGATATCGGCCTGCAAGGCGAGACCGGCTATCCGCACCAAGGCCATCTCGACTACGTCGCACCAACGGTTGATGCATCCACCGGCACGCTGGTCGTGCGCGGCATCCTGGACAACGCCAACGGCCTGCTGCTGCCCGGCTACTTCGTCCGCGTCCGGGTGCCGCTGGCCACCGGGGTCGAGGCGATGCTGATCCCCGACGTCGCCCTCAGCGCGGACCAGGGCGGCGTCTATGTCCTGGTCGTCGGCAAGGACCGCATCGTCGCCCAGCGCCATGTGACCACGGGGCCGCTCGAAGGCAGGCTGCGGGTGATCGAAAAGGGTCTGTCGGCCGACGACCTGGTCGTGGTTGACGGCTTGCAGCGCGCGGTGCCGGGGCAGGAGGTCGATCCCGCCACCGTCTCCGCGCAGGACGCGGCGCAATGATCGCCAAGTTCTTCATCGAGCGGCCGGTCCTGGCGAACGTCCTGGCGATCCTGTTCGTGCTGATTGGCGGCGTGTCGCTGTTCAACCTGCCGATCGCGCAGCTTCCGAATGTGGTGCCGCCGACGGTCCAGGTGACCACGCGCTATCCCGGCGCCAGCGCCACCGACGTGATGAACACCGTCGCCCTGCCGATAGAGCAGCAGGTCAACGGCGTGCAGGGCATGCTGTACATGCAGTCGGGCAGCGCCAGCGACGGCAGCTACTCGCTGATCGTCACCTTCGCCATCGGCACCGACCTGAACTTCGCCCAGGTGCTGGTGCAGAACCGCGTCGCCAGCGCCATGGCCGCGCTGCCGCAGGCGGTGCAGGCGCAGGGCGTCGTGGTGCAGCAGAAATCCACCGCGATCCTTGGCATCGTCACCTTGACCGCGCCGGACGGACGCTATGACAGCCTGTATCTGAGCAACTACGCCGCCATCAATCTGCAGCAGGAACTGGCCCGCTTGCCGGGCGTCGGCAACGTGACGGTGTTCGGCTCCGGGCTGTATGCGATGCGGATCTGGCTCAATCCCGACCTGATGCAGGCGCGCGGCCTGACCGTGGACGACGTCACCTCCGCCTTGCAGCAGCAAAGCGCCCAGGTCACCGCCGGCCAGGTTGGCGCCCCGCCGGCGAAAGGGCAGGATTTTCAGTACACGCTGAATGTCGCCGGCCGCCTGACCGACGCCGCGCAGTTCGAGAATGTCATCGTCAAGACCGGCTCGGACGGCGCAGTCACCCGCATCCGCGATATCGGCCGGGTGGAGCTGGGCGCGCAGACCTACAGCCAGGTCTTCACCTACAACGGCGCCCCGGCGGCGGGGATGGCGATCTTCCAGTCGCCCGGCGCCAACGCGCTGACCGTGGCCAAGGAAGTGCGCGCCAAGATGGCGGAGCTGGCGCGCGGCTTCCCTCAGGGCATGGCCAACGACATGCCGTTCGATACGACGAAGTTCGTCTCCGCCTCGGTGACCGAGGTCTACCACACGCTGATCGAGGCCGGCGTGCTGGTGCTGATCGTCATCCTGGTGTTCCTGCAGGACGTCCGCGCCACGCTGGTGCCGGCGACGACCGTGCCGGTGACGATCATCGGCGCCTTTGCGGCGATGGCGGCGCTCGGGTTCAGCATCAACCTGTCCACCCTGTTCGCCATCGTGCTGGCCATCGGCATCGTCGTGGATGACGCGATCGTCGTGGTGGAGGGTGCCGCGCATCACATCGAGCTGGGCCTGAACGGCCACGACGCCGCCGTGAAAGCGATGCAGGAGCTGTTCGCGCCGATCATCGGGATCACCCTGGTGCTGATGTCGGTGTTCATCCCGGCGGCCTTCCTGCCCGGGTTGACCGGGCGGCTATACGCTCAGTTCGCCCTGGTCATTGCCGCCACCGCGTTCATCAGCGCGGTCAACGCCGCGACCCTGAAACCGACGCAATGCGCGCTGTGGCTGCGGCCGACGGTGCCGATGGAACAGCGCAACGCCTTCTACCGCGGCTTCAATAACGTCTATGGCCGGGTCGAGCGCTGGTATGTGCGCCTCGTCGGCGGCATGACCCGGCGCGCCGGGGTGATGGTCGTGCTGGCGCTGCTGCTGATGGGCGGCGGCTTGTGGGGCCTCGGGCGCCTGCCGACGGGGTTTCTGCCGTTGGAGGACCAGGGGTATTTCCTGATTTCCGTGCAGTTGCCGGACAGCGCGTCGCTCGAGCGCACGCAGGCCGTTATGGGGCGGCTGCAAAAAGCGGTCAGCGGCGTGCCGGGCGTGCAGGACGTCGTGTGCATCTCCGGTATTTCGGTGTTGGACAACAGCGCATCGCTATCCAACGCCGGCGTCGCCTATGTGATCCTGAAGGACTGGAGCGAGCGGACCAGCGCCGGCGAGGGGTTGCTCGGGATGTATCAGGCGCTGTCCAAGGCGGTCGCGCCGATACAGGAGGCGACGACCCTGGTGGTGCCGCCGCCGGCGATCCAGGGCATCGGCAATTCCGGCGGTTTCTCGATGCAGGTGGAACTGCGCGACGGCAGCGGCGATTTCGCCAAGCTGCAGTCGCTGACCCGCACCATCGTTAGCAACGCACAGTCGCAGTCCGGCCTGGCGCGGCTGAACTCGACGATCCGCGCCGAGGTGCCGCAACTGACGGTGTCGGTGAATCGCACCAAGGCGGAGGCGCTCCAGGTCACCACGGCGCAGGTATTCCAGACCCTGGCGACCTACATGGGATCGTCTTTCGTTGGCCAGATCAACAAGTTCGGGCTGACCTTCCAGGTCTATGCGCAGGCGGAGGCGGCGTTCCGGGTGACTCCCAAGGATGTCGAGGCGCTGCCGGTGCGCACCGCGGGCGGCACGATGGTGCCGCTGGGGACGATCCTGGACGTCAAGCCGGCGACCGGGCCAGCGCTGGTGCAGTTGTACAACCTGTATCCGTCCGCGACGATCATCGGCTCCCCCGCGACCGGGTTCAGTTCGGGGCAGGCGCTGGACCTGATGGATCAGATCGCGGCCAGGGACCTGCCGCCCGGCACGGCCTCGGAATGGACCGCGATGTCGTATCAGGAGAAGGCTGTCGGCGGGCAGATGTATGTGGTGTTCGCCCTCGCGATCCTGTTGGTCTACCTGGTGCTGGCCGGCCAGTATGAAAGCTGGCTGGCGCCGGTATCGGTGGTGCTGGCGGTGCCGCTGGCGCTGCTCGGGCCGGTGCTGACCCTCAGCGCCCTCGGTGTGGACAACAACCTCTACACCCAGATCGGCCTGATGCTGCTGATCGCGCTGGGCGCGAAGAACGCGATCCTCATTGTGGAGGTGGCGCGCGAGCAACGGCTGCTGCACGGGGATTCGATCCTGGACGCGGCGGTGGGGGCGGCGAAAAAGCGGTTGCGGCCGATATTGATGACGTCGTTCGCGTTCATTCTGGGGGTGGTGCCGCTGGTGCTGGCGACCGGGGCGGGGGCGAATGCGCGCAAGTCGATCGGGATTTCGGTGTCAACCGGGATGCTGGCCTCGACCTGCCTGGCGGTGGTGTTCGTGCCTTGCTTTTTTGTCGTGATGCAGCGGTTCGAGGAGTGGCTGGCGCACCGCAAGGCGCCGGTTGTTACGGGTCCGGCGTAGCGGCGAAGCCTTACGGCGTTGCACAGGATACCCCGTTTGGCGTTTACTTCCGGCACCAAAAGCAACGGGAAGGAAGCCGACCATGGGACCTTTGGCGGGGGTTAAAATCGTCGAGTTCGCCGGCATCGGCCCGGCTCCGCTGGCGGCGATGCTGCTGGCGGACATGGGGGCCACCGTGCTGCGCATCGACCGCACCGCGCCGGCGGATCTGGGCGTGCCGATGGCGGCGGAGCATGAGTTTACGTTCCGTAGCCGCGCCGTCCTCAACCTGGACCTGAAGAAGCCGCAGGCGATCGAACTGGTATTGCGGCTGATCGACGGCTCCGACGCGCTGATCGAGGGCTTCCGCCCCGGCGTCATGGAGCGGCTCGGCCTCGGCCCGGAGGTCTGCCTGCGCCGCAACCCGAAACTGGCGTTCGGCCGGGTGACCGGCTGGGGCCAGGATGGCCCGCTGGCGCAGGCCGCGGGGCACGACCTGAACTACATTGCGCTGACCGGCGCGCTGCATGCCATCGGCCGGGAGGGCCAGAAGCCGACGCCGCCGTTGAACCTCGTCGGCGATTACGGCGGCGGCGCGCTGTACCTGGTGAGCGGGCTGCTGGCGGCGATCATCTCGGCCCGCGTCAACGGCGCCGGGCAGGTGGTGGACGCGGCGATGGTCGATGGGGCGCTGTCGCTGATGACGCCGATATACGGGATGCAGGCGGGCGGGCGGCTGAATGCGCCGCGCGGCGAGAACATGCTCGATTCCGGCGCGTATTTTTACGAAGTGTATGAATGCGCCGACGGGCAGTTCATTTCTATCGCCCCGATCGAGGCGCGGTTTCATGCCGAATTGCTGCGGCTGCTGGAGATCGATCCGGCGGCCCTGCCGCCGCAGCGCGACAAGGCCGGATGGGAGCGTTGGAAGACCGTGCTGGAAGAGCGGTTCCGCAGCCGCACGCGTGACGCCTGGTGCCGGCTGCTGGAGGGCACCGACGCCTGCTTCGCCCCGGTGCTGGCGATGTCCGAGGCCCACACCCATCCGCACAATCAGGCGAGATCGGCGTTCGTCGATGTCGGGGGGTTCCGCCATCCGGCGCCGGCCCCGCGCTTCAGTGTGACGAAGGCGGATAAGCCGCGCCCGCCCGGTTCGGTGCCCGCGGCGGAGGCGCTGGCCGCCTGGGGGCTGTCGGCTGCCGAGATCGAGGCGGTGACGCGCGCCTGACCGCTTGCATCGCACAGTCGTTACAAGGCGCCGCTACAATCGCGTTCGCGGCGGCTGATATCCCTGGTGTTGTTTCGTCGCGGCATGAAGGGATTGGCGATGCTCACACGCAAGGGGTTTTTGGGTGGTGCGGCTGTGATGGCCGCCACGGCGCTGGGGGCGCCCATCGCGCTGGCTCAGAACGACCAGCAGGTCGTGATCGACGGCGCCCGCAAGGTGCTCGCCGATCTGCGGCATGACAAGGAATTCGGCAACGCCAGGCATCTGCTGCGGCAGGCCAAAGCGGTGCTGATCGTGCCCAAGCTGTTGAAGGGCGGCTTCGTCGTCGGCGGCGAAGGCGGCAATGGCGTACTGCTGGTGCAGCACAGGAGCGGCTGGAGCGATCCGGCATTCTATGCGCTGGGCGCCGCGTCGTTCGGACTCCAGGTGGGGCTGGAGCAGTCGGAGCTGATCCTGCTGATCATGACGCAAAAGGGCCTCGACGGCGTGCTGAAGGACGAGTTCAAAATCGGTGCCCAGGCGGGGATTTCCATCGCCACGCTGGGTTCGGGGGTGGAGGGCGCCATCGGCGGCGCGTCTCCGCCCGATATCGTGGTTTGGTCGTCCTCGACCGGGCTTTATGGCGGGCTGACGGTCGACGGGTCGGTTATCCGGGCGGAGCCGAACCAGGATTCGACATTCTACGGGCGGACGGTCACGTCGCACGACGTGCTGTTCGGGCGACTGGACAGTCCGCGCGGGGCTGCGCTGCGTCGGGAGTTGAGGAGCATCGGCTAAATGCGGGGAAGCCGTTGCGAGCCGGGGAAGGGCGTGCTATTGCGCCCGCCCGCGCCGAGAAGCGGCATCCCGTTGGGGGATAGTTTAGCGGTAAAACTCCCGGCTCTGACCCGGGCATCCTTGGTTCGAATCCAGGTCCCCCAGCCAACCCAATGATTTCAATAGTTTAGCTGCCTCAGTCCGGGCTGGTGGGGGACTGTACCACAAGCCTGTACCACAACCCTGTACCACAACGGGTGGCGGATGGGCAGCAATTTGCGGCGCCGGGGCGGCGTCTGGTGGTTCCGGCGCCGGGTTCCGGACGGGCTGCACGCGCGGCTCGGGCTGGCGGAGATTTCCAGAAGCCTGCGAACAAGTTCTTTCATGACCGCGCGGGCACGTGCTAAACGTCTCTGGCTTTCAACCGAAAGTTTATTCGTAGAGATGTCAAACAACCCATCGTTGACCGAGAAGCAGGCCAAACTCATCCTCGATCAGCTCGCCGGAGAGCCACTGTTCGCTTCGCCGACCGCCGACGATCTGGTTGCTTCGGTCGTTCAGGGCGACGGAAGCCTGGCCTCCCTGCTCTTCAATGGAACCGCCCTGGACCTGGCCTTCTCGCTGCCGGATGAGCAGCGGCAGGTGATCGCCGGGCATCTGGCGCGGATCACCGACCGGATGGAGGCCGGCGTGGCGCGCCTGGGGCAGGCCGTGGCTTCGGAACGGGCCGGTCTTGCCGGGCATATCGCCAGCCGCGAGCGGAAGCGGGCCGACGAGGCCGAAGCGGCGCTTCGGCAATCAAAGATGGCGGCTGCGGTGCAGGCCGAGGTCAACGCGAGACTGACTGAACTGGCGGCGGCCCGGCCGGCGCCTCCTGCGTCAGCGCCGGTGATCCCGGCGCCCGCAAGGCCGTCCGGTCCGTCATCCGTTGCCACCGGAGTGCCGCAGATCCAGCCGGATATCGCGGCGGGCGACGGGGGTGACACGGCCGCTCTCGAGGCGCGCAGGGAAAGCCGGGCGGCGGATGCCGGGACGGAGGCGGAGCCGCATCGCCTGTCCGGCTTTGTCGAGCGGTTTTTCCGCGCGAAGCAGTATCGCGGCGATGTCGAGCAGCAGAGCCGCACAACCATCCGCATGTGGATCGAGGTCAACGGAGATATGGCGCCCCGGCGCTACACGGAGGAGCATGCCTTTGCGTTTCAGGACGCCCTGCGCCAACTGCCTTCCAGCCACGGCAAGGGCGGACATGTTCCGGTGCGCAAAGCCATCGAGAAGGCGAAGGTCCGGCCGGAGAAACCGCGGCTGAAAGAGAAAACCATCGAGCGGCACTTCTCGACGATGAAGCAGTTCTGGGAGCACATCGGGAAGCGATCCGCGGACCAGAGCATTTTCGACGGCATTCAGCACAAGGTTATCGAAAGCCAGCGCTGGCCCTGGACGGAGGACGCCCTGGACAAGCTGTTGCGGGCACGCTGGAACCCGTCCTGCCGGCCGGCCAACCGGATCAGCGAGGAAACCCATGCCTGGTTGGTCGCCATCGGCGGCTACATCGGCGCCCGTGTGGAGGAGATCGCGCGCCTGCGGGTGATTGACATCGAAGATATCGACGGCGTGCCCTGCTTCATCGTTCGTGCTCAGGTCACCGCGGCGTCGGCCGCGCCGGTGCGCTCGGCGGATCAATGGATGACGAAAACGGCGTCCGGCGAGCGGGCAGTTCCGGTGCATCCGCGGCTTATAGATGCAGGGCTGCTTGACCTCGTTGCCAGGCGCCGCGAACAGGGGGCCGACCGCTTGTTCGACCTGAACGCCTCCGGGCCCAAAGGCTTTCTGGCGGTCGAATACAGCCGCGAGTTCAGCCGGCATAAGATCGATCTCGGGATTCCGGAAGACATTGTCTTCCACAGTTTCCGGCATAACGTCGAAACGCTGCTGGGGAGCAAGCCTCTGAAGCAGGAATGGATCGATGTGATGATGGGGCATAAGTTCGAGAAGAAGGGTCAGGCCAGGAAGTCGATCGGAGTCCTTATCTATTTGCACGGCCTCGAAATGGCCGTGTTGCAGCAGACCGCTTACGCGGTCGAGTATCCCGCACACCTATGTCCGACGCTGCTGTTGCGGCGGTTGCGTGGGGAGGTTCCGTGGGAATACGACGCTCAGCCTGCGTTTGGGCGCTGCCCGGTGACGGCCGGGAAAGCGCCCGGCGAAGATTGCCAAGCGCGCGCAGACTAATCGAGGCCGCTTCCTGACCAGCGTCTGGCTAATCGTCGAACTTTATCAGGGTGCATTTGAAGTCCTTCCAGTCGCCCTCGCCCTGCCAGGACTCAACCCTTAATATGCATCCTGCGTACCCAAGTTTTGGGTAATCTATACCACCCAATTCCCGGGGCTGTGGCACAATCTCCACTTCGCCGCCTGGCCTGGCACCACACGGTTCCATGACGAGCGCCGCCCACCATGTCGGGTGCGCTTGGACCGAAACACGTTCGCCGACGGTCGGAAGGACAGTGACGTTGCGAATAATGCAATAGGTCACTTTATCCTCCGATGCCGCCCGTTCGTGGCGCAAGACCCCGGCCGGCACCCAAGTAAATCGACTGCGGGATCGGGTGCCACCTCCAAACTTCCGATCGCCGACCGGGCGCCGGTTCGGAGCGATGGGTGTCTTGCGATCTCCTCGGTGCTGGCAGTCACGATTGCAGCCATGGTCATCTCCCTGTGAACGATGAACGGAAGTAGCTTGTTACCCTCGGCAAGCATGGAAAGGTCGTTGTATTACACGTATAAGGGTACAGCGCACGTTCAAAGACACGTATAAGTAGCAGATTTGGTTCGGCGGCCGGTAGTAACATTTTCAGCCGGCTTCGACAATTATCGCTTGTGCCCCGAAGACCCCGCTCGACCGCGCACCGTCCGGAAAAAACCGGATGGTCCTCGCCCCCTTGCAGCGGCGTTCCGCTCGCCTGCCTCGGACGCGGTTGCCTGGCGGCCTCGTGGCGCCGGCGCGGCCGACGTGATCGCGATCATCAAGGCGCACCATATCGTCGATGTCTGGTCGAACGAGGTCGCCCAGAACAACATGCGCAACGCCATCGACGACTACTTCTTCGACGTGCTGCGCGATCGGAACGGCGTCGAACTGCCGGTTGATCTGCTCGACGAGCTTGAGCAGCGCCTGATGGACCTTGCCCGCGCGCGGTTTCCCGACTGATGGGCGATACGCGCCGGGTCGAATACGGGACGCAATGTGATTGAGTTTCGGGTGGAGCGCCGCGATCCGGCGACCCGGCGTGTGTGATTGCTCACCGATTTGGCTCTCCTGCTCGGCGGCGAATCTCGCTGCTTTGCGGAATTCCACTCATTGCCCTGTGCAGATTTTCCCGGCCACCTCAGCCCGACTGCGCCTGACGCTGGACGGTCGCTCCGCCAGGCTCTGAAACTGTAATCGGCCGAAATTGGTTCAGGTCTGAGGTATGCGAACTTCGGAAATGCGGTTACCCGAAACCTGAGTAACCGGGGGCCGAGACATCCAATAGCCGATCAGAAGGCCCGGAGGTTGCGTTACCCGGAGCTGCATGCGCGGGCCCCGACGGGCTGGAGGCGAGGCCGCCGAAATGACTGACCGTTCCCCGGCGCTGATGACGCCGCCGATGACGAGCGCGACAGCCAAAGTCGATAAGTCGGCTTTCTGGCTTTTGCGCAGGACCCCTGTCTCCGTTCATCGCCGGCATGATCGGACACGCCGCCGCCGACACGGAAAACCGCAGACTTCCGACACATTTCGTCGGACGGCCGATCATTGGCTAGGTCACGGGCAGACCTGGCAAGCCGGAACGCCGGATCGAGGAGCGCGGCGAACGGGCGCGGGTAATGGCGGGTCCGTATCTCCGCCCGACCCAATACACGAGCCCGCGCGGGACGGCGGCAAGGCGCCCGCCAAGTTGAGGCGATCTGTCAGCCGTAAGCGATAGGGTTAGCCGAAGCCTTGCCGCATGCCGCCCTACGTCCCCGGATATACCGTATTTATACGGCGTTTCGCGGTGAGGCGGCGGCCATCTACGTAGCCAGCGAATTCGACGAACGTATTACACACCGCCGAATCGGAGTTACCTCACCAGAGTAATGTTTTGCGTGTTTCCCGCCAAGCGTTGCGCGGTCCCCGAAAACTGATTCCTGAAATTAGTAAGCCGCTCAATTCATTCATGTTGCGAGCATGCGCCAGGAAGCGTAGTCCGGGTTCTCCGTTCCGGCAGAGGCATGCGCAACCGCGAGAGCGCGCGGCGGTGGCGGAAACCTTCGCCGAGTTCGCCGAGGTCGCAGCCCGGACGGCAGCAGCAGCGGACTTCCTCTAACGTGTGGCGGCCGCAGCGCGGATATCGCGACCGCCGGCTGCTGTGGATGATCCGCTCCGGCCGCATCGACGTCATGCGGACTGGCCTGCGAGGACCCGATCCGTTTCTCCTGCCGGGGCGAGTGCGCTGCGATCCCCATTTTCAGCCTCCGTCTTGGACATCCCCATCGCGATGGGCCCGCCGGAATGCCATTCCGGGCGCTTCGCAGCGCGGAAATCATCCGGCCGTTCGCGCGCAAACTCCGCGCCGAGCCGCGACGGCGCCTTCACCTTGGACCACAGTATGCGCCGCCCGGCGCCAATACGGGCCTGGAAGAGACCGGGATGCGGGAACGGCAATCGCGACTTCGGGGGATGGCGAGCCGCATCGCCATTGGTCCGCACGATCATCCTGACGTCTGTACATGCAGACGGCGCCGCCGAGGGTGCTCTAATTTGCAGACGACGATTTTTTTGTCCCTCTCTCTTGCAAGCGGTCGATCCACGATTGGGCATCCGAAACCCATCAGGGGAGAGACCCACGATGAACACTACCGAATACACGACCATTCCCGCCGGCGGACGCATTACATTGCCGACTGCCACAGGTCGCGACGCGCCAGCGGCAGCTACATACGAAGTGCGAGTAGACTTCATGGTCCTGGCGTATCATCTGCGCGCGGCAGCCGAAGCAGCGGATGACTGGATGGCCGCGATGCTGCTGGATATCGAAGAAAAATGTTGGTCGGCTGAATATGAGGTGGCCAGCAACCTAGCGCTCGTGCCGATCGTCTGCGGGCAGGTGGATCTGGCAGCGCTGGATACGTGGCTGACCGAGGCTATACGCGAGGCCATTGCGACGAGGCATTATATCGATCCGCCTGGCATTTGACCCGAGGGCACGCTCGCCCTCGGCGTCATGCGGGCGCATGCCGCCCACGCCTTTGTTTACACAGGGAAAGAACGTGGTTGCCGACCTCCGTCGGCATGGCGAGGAAGGCTTGCGCACCAAAGCGTCTGAATTCCGCTCCAAGGCGGACGACCTGTGCGAA
Organism: uncultured Rhodopila sp.; assembly: GCF_903915725.1. Lineage (GTDB taxonomy): Bacteria > Pseudomonadota > Alphaproteobacteria > Acetobacterales > Acetobacteraceae > Rhodopila. Next base: position 12,430 of record NZ_CAIWTY010000079.1, on the reverse strand, counting down.
CTCTCGGCTGCGATGATTGCCGACCGGGCGCCGGTTCGGAATGGTAGGCGCTTTGCGTTCGACTGATCATAGACTCCCTGGCCTTGCGGGGCTGCGGCTATCAGCCCCGTTCGATATCGTTGACTGTAGCCGTTCTCGCTGAAACCGCCGACGGCGGCTCGGCGCCCTTTGAAGCGGCTGCGGCCGCGCGTCGCGCGCGCAACTTGGCGACTCCGTCTCGGTATCCGGCGCGATTGTAAGGCAAGAGATGCGCCAGACGTTGGCCCGGTTGAAATCGCCGAGACGGCTTTTCGCCCCGGTCGGTCACACCGCAGGTCACTCCGTCGTCGTAGGCCGCCCGTTCAGCCTTCGGGAGCTTGAGGCGGTCGAGGACGACCGGCAAGTCGTCGGGCAGCGCCCCGCTGGCCGGCTTTGCCCCGGTTTCGTCCGACGCCGGGGGCGGCACCGTGACATCCGGTCCGGCCGCGCCAAGGCGCCGCGCCGGGCGTCCGCGCGTCTCCACCCGAGTGCGAGCCTGTCGAACGGCGTTACCGGTGTCGATGCCGGTCGAAATCCGTAGCTATTTGCCGATGTGCCGCCTGACGGCCGACCTCTGCGACAGCGTTCCGGATTGTCCAGGTAGTCCATAGGAGGGACCCGCCCCCAAAGCGGAGCGCCCTTCGCTCGCAACGTCCGCCGCGGCCTGCTTGCGTGCCGCCGTCGCGGCCGCCGTGCTTGACGGGCCTCGTCGCGGGCCTGCCGTGCGGCCGCGAGCGCCGTCTCGCGGGCCGCTTCGGCCAATGCCGCCCGCCGCTCCGCCTCCGTTAGCGCAGTACGGGCGGTCACGAGTTCGGCGGCGATCGCGTTCCGCTCGCCCGCGGTATGGGCGGCGGCGGATACCGCTTGGTTGGCCGCGGCGACGGCTTTATCACGTTCGGCCGCCACGACCGCCATGGCCGAATCGGTCGCCGAAAGCGCCTCGTCCGCCTCCGCTTGTGCAAGACTCGCGGCGTCGGCTGCCGCCCGCGCGGCAGCCACCTCCCCGCCGTGCCGTTCCGCCGCGCGCCGCTCCGCCATCGCCCAGGCTGCGGCGATGGCTGCGCGGATTTCCACCGCGAAATGCTCGCCGAGCGCGGCCGCCTGAGCCGCAAGATCAGGCGGTAACGGTGCAACGGCGGCTTCGGGCGGCTGATCCGCGGTCTCCGCGATGCCCCGCCGCGCCTCCTCCCAGATGGCGAGGAGACGCTTCGGATCGCCGCGGTTCCCCAGTCGCATGCGCAAGCTGTAGCCATTCACGGGACGATTTTCCGCAAGGAGCGTTTCGCCGGCCCGGCCGATCTCGTCGGCTGTGACAGTTACGGTGGCAGCCATATCTGGTCGTCTCCTGGCAAAAGCGAACGGGAAAGCTTACCAAGCTTAGAGAGCTTGTGATGCTTTGCGCGTTTTCGGGCGTTTCGCCGCATGGAGCACACGTAAAAGTAGCAAATCAGGCTTCAACAGTGGAAGTAACTTTTTTGAGCCAGCCCGGACTGTGACGCTTGGATCGCGCGTCAATGTCTCCGCTCAACCGCGCCTGGCAACGGACTTCAGCTTCCCGGCGGATCGCGCCGCCAGGCGGCGGCGCCGCGTGGCAACACAGTTTCGCTCGCCGGCCGCCCGAGACCATGGCTTTCGAGTCGATCGTTTAATGCCCGCCCGATCAGCGCCTGCACCGTGGTGCCTTCCTTTAGGGCAAGCATCTTAAGACCAAGCGAGACGGCCGGATCGAAATATCCGCCGACCCAGGCGGCGCCGATGCGCGAACGCTGCGCGGAGGTGGCCGCCCGGCGTTTGGGCGACGCCGACGCGGAATCGGCCGCCGGATCGGAAGTTGTGTCGGACGGCGAGCGAGGCATGCGCTCGCTTAGCGCAAAAATGGGGCTCGCGGAAGCAGCGTTCGACATGGATTCGAGGTGGTGCGGGGGGAGAGTTCACAATAAGACGACTAGACGACTAATTAGCTTTACAGGACGTCGGATCGCTGTCAGAACAGCCCCGCTCACCCGAATGATCGGAGACAAACCAAATGGCCTCCACGAACGGCGGTTTTCCCGCAAAAACCTCTATCGCCGCGATCAGCGATCCGCCCGGCGCGGCCCCCGACGACACACCCGAACCCGTTCCGGCGGCCGGATTTCTACTGCCGGCCGGATTTCCATCGCCGGCCGAAGCGGCAATCTGCCGGCTCACCTGGTTGGTCTATCGCATCCGCCGCCGGGCCGACGGGCACGGCTATGTCGGTGTGACCGCCCGTCCGCTGCCGACGCGGATCGCCGCATACGATCACGCGGCTCGCCGACGCCTGCGGGTCGGTGGCCCTGGCACCTTGGTCGCAGCGATCCGTCAGGCCTACGCGGAAGGTTTGTCGTTTATCTCGGCTTTTCAGGTCGATGTGCTGGCCGAGGCGTTCTCGCCGGACGAAGCGCGCCGCCTGGAACGGCACTGGATCGCGCGGTTGGGGACCGCGCGTCCGCATGGCTTCAACATCATGCCAGGGGGCGCCAGCCTCGGCGGCCCGGCCAACAGCGTGCCGGTAGTGCTCGAGCATCCGGCGCGTGGCACCCTTCATTACGGCTCGCTTTTGCAGGCGATCGCCGACATCGACCGCGAGCGGCGGGATCAGGGGGAACTGCCGTTGCAGCTTGGCGCCGTCTATGCGCGGTGCGCCATGGGCTGGCCTGTTGCGGAGGCGCTGGGTCTGACGAAGCACGCGGACGGGCGGCGCAAGCGCCCGCTGTTCCGCTGGCACGGCCGCACCTACGACACCTTGCACGAGTTGGCGCTGGCCGAAGGTCTGCCGATCGATACGATCCGTTCCAAGCTCTACCGTGCGCGCCAGGCTGGCTGCGATGCGGCGGAGGATGCGGCTTCGGATCGGCGCCTGCCGGGCCATCATCGGACCGGGGGTGTCGGGTGCGGCCGTCAACCATTTCTGGTTTTGCCCCATCCGCTTCATCCGCAGGCCGATCCGGTGGATGCCGCGACCTTCGCTCGCCTGACGGGTTTGCCCCGGGCGACGGTGTTGCATCGGTATCACCGGCTCGCAAAACGAAAGGGCGCGTCAGCCTTGACGCAGTCGGAGGTGGTGGCCGCGCTGACGCAGCGAACGGACCGCCGCCACGTGATTACTCTGGCCTTGCCGGACGGGCGCCGATTGAGCGGCGGCGTGCGGGAAGTGATCAATGCGGTGCTCGCCGATCCAAATCTCGATGAGCTTCGCGCCAAACGTCTCGGCTTTTCGGCAATCCGCGCCCGGCTGCGTCGGCTGCCGTGCTGGCCCGGACGCCTGTCGCAGTCGGAGCTGCTATGGGCCTTCGGCTTCCGGCGCGATGCCAAGCCGCCGATCGCCGAATTGCCGACGGCAGCTTAGCTTAGCGCCTGAACCGTGCCACGGCGGCGATATCCAAACGGTGCAGGCAGATCATACCGGCCCGCCGGCGGGATCGTCCCGCGCGGGACGGTGGCCTGCGTGCGAAGGGAAGATCGGAACGATGAAAGGCAGCACAGCGAACGCCGTTGCCGCCTTCGGCGGCACGCCAAGTCATTCGCCCCGCCCGTCTACACATCGGGGGTGCGATGAGCTCCATTGACTCCCTTGCCGACGCATACATGAACCCGTGGTGCGTGGTTCGGATCATCACCGGGGACCGGCTCCTGTTCGGCTTTGCCGTCCACCATTCCGGGACCGGCGGGCTCAGCTGGGTGCGCAGCACGCCGATCCGTCACCTCGATGAAGTGACGGCGTGCGCGATCACCGCGAGCGGGCGCCGCTACGCACTCGGTCGCAGGATCGGGTCTGAGGACGTGCCACGCGAGGGCGTGGAGGCATGGCTTGCCTTTGATTTGTTGATCGGTCCGATCGCCTCGGACGCCGCGGCCGTGCCGTCGATCAGTGTGGACCGTTTGCATGATGCCGAGTGGATCGCCGCATGCAAATTCGCCCGGCATCTGTCCGTCGCTGCGCCGGATCGCGCCCCCGCACGGGTCGCTGACTTCATGCGGCGCCACATCGCCGATTATGTCACGCGTCGAGCGAACGGGACGCGGCATTGAAAGCGTTTCGCCAACCTCGATCACAGCCATCGGCGCCGTGTAGTCCCGATCCGGGTGCGGTCCTGTCCGCAGACCCCGCGACCAATCCGCCCGACCCGGCCCGCATTGCCGTGGGGTGCTTGCTGACCCGCGCGCTCGCGGCGGCCGGGCCCACCTATGAAGAAGCCGGGCGAGACGGTTCGGTCTGTCTCATTCTGCTGCCGGACCCTGCAAGGTCCGAGGTCGCGCGGGATGAATGGCAGGCTCGAGCGCGTTCAGGCGAGCGCTTCGCGACTGGGGATCGTCCTGATTACCGGGAGACTGGCAACTGGGTCGTATGGGCGCCCGAGGAACGGTTGCGGTCCTACGCCGAGAGGCAAGCCGACGAAACATTCGCCGCGTCCTTTTGGAAGGGCCTCCTTTGCGCCGGCCTTGCGGCCGACCCCTCCCGGCTTCCGGCGGACCTGGTGGCCGCGGCCGATCACCGACTGATACCGACGGCGCTGACGTCGGACGATGTCGCCCAGATTGCGTGGGTCACGACGCCGGGCGCGATCGGCTGGACGCGGGATGCTGTTGGCCGACCTATTCGCGGAGATCGACTGTACCGGCGACGGATCACCCGAGGACCGGTGGGTCGCCGCGATCCGCGAGACCGGGCATGCGGTCGCGTCCCGGGGCGCTGCAACCCGGCTACCTCTATGTCGTATCACTGCGACGGTCGGGCGAGAGCGGCGGCGTCACATTGCTCAGAACCGCCGGCCGTCTCGCTGGCCGCGTTCGGCCTGGATAGGATCTGCGATCTCACCTGGCGCGGGATGCCTGATGCGAACACGGTTCTGGACCTGCTGGCGTCGCATCCGGGACTGGCTGAGCGTGTGCGCGTGCTGAGCGATGCCTCCGCCGACGCATGCCGGCTGAACGGGTCGTGACTCGCCGCGGTGCAGGCACTCGCGCAGGTTCTGGTCGCCCGGCAAAGCCTGGACGGGCACGGATGCGGAGCCGGTCATTCACCGCGGTCTCAACCCGGGCCGCCACATCTGTACCAGAAGCCTCGTCGATGGCGAAGGAGGGGAGGTTCTTGCGTGCCCGTTGGTCTCGTTGACGCAGCAGCCGCGGACTGACATAGGATCGGTTGACGATCCGGCGAACGCTGCCGCGGATAAAACAACCACCTGTCCAGCTCCAGCCTGGACGCGCAGGCGCGCCGCCTGCCGTCAGCCCCAACGGCTCCGAGCTAAAAGATGCTGGTCCAACAATTGCCTACGGACTCAATGAATCGATTTCCGGAGATCAGGCAACACGTTTCCGGAAGCTAGCAATATTTGATTCCCATTTGACAACACAGGTTCGGCCGCGCGTAACGCCTTCGCCGCATTCCGCGTAGATTAAGAGGCCGCCGTCGTATCGCCAAGCACCATATCCGTAGGCTACTCCGCCGGGAAAAGCAGGGCGGGGTTCCTCAGTTGGGCAGGCCCGGGCCATCCTTTCCGAAAACCCCGGGTTGACGGTTCAACTCCGCCATGGGCGTATCAGCCCGAACACCGTAAGAGGCCGCCGCGCCAGCCGTCCCGCACCGCGGTTCTGCCGCCCGCTCCGCCTCGCCACACAGGGAATTGGTTGTCGAGGGCGGGCAGCATATTCAGATCAAAGCGAATTTGGTAACCGGCTACCTTAAGGAGTGCACCGTGGGGACCTGTTGTTACCCGCCGCCCGCTCTCATAGTGGAAAAACATATAATCAGGAGTGTCTTACTGATTCCCGGAATCAGTTTTTCCGAGCTGCGCAGCACATTTCGGGAGGCGAGTAAGATCTGAGTCCGGTCGGGCAACGCCAATCCGGAGGTGCATAACAACTTCGGGGCATTCACTTGGGCCGCCCACGCACCGCGAAGCACCGTATCGATACGGTATATGGCACTGCTGAGAGGGGTGAAATACGGCTCGGCTCGCATGGCCATTCCGTATCGGCGACGGTATCAAGCGCCGGGGCAGCGCTACGTATCCGGTCTTGCGCGCACCTGCTTGCCGTCCTCGCCGCATGCTGATGCTGCCGGATGATAGATCGTGGCGCCGACGGCTCCCTGGCCATCCACCGCTTCGGGTTGTCATCCACCACACCGATTGCGGCATGCAGTTGTTTGACGACCAGGTCATCGGCGGCCTGCTGGAAAGCAGCCTCGAGACAGCCAGCATTGATGAGCAGGGGTGGCACGACCACGGCGCCGGACCCGGATCGCGGGAAGGCCGCTACATCGAGTGGCACAGTTTCACGGACCTGAACGCGAGTGTTGTCGCTGATGTGGCGCGGATCCGGGCGCATCCTCTGATGCCGGGGCGAATCCCGATCCACGGCTTCGTCTACGACGTCCGCAGCGGGCGATTGCTGGACGTGCCGGGTGCGAAGGAGGCTGGTGCCGCGAGAGGGTGATTGCTTCAGGGGGCAAGACGTTGCTTTGTCGTCATGGCCGGGCGTGTGCCGGCCGTCCTCGTATTGCCGTTGAGGCTCGGATGCCCGGTTGCTCATACGCCCGGCCATGACGACGGGGGCGGCCTGGGTGCAGGTTGGCTTCGCCTTATCCCGATAGCCTCGGAGCTTTCCCCGGCCAGGACGGGCGGGGGGCCGATGGGCTATTCCGCGGCCATCGCGGGGATGGGCGGCAGGGCGGCGCCGGCGGCGATATCGGCCGCGGCGATGGTCAGGGCTTCGATCCGCGCCATCTCCTTCCAACGCTCCGCGGGCGTGAGGTCTTTCAGTTCCGCGGTGAATTCCTCGGCGACCGTGGTCATTGCGCTGGCCCGGGCGGAGCGGTGCTGCTGCTCGGAGGTCCGGGTGGACGGGGGCAGGGGGGCGGGAACCCGGGTGGCCTCCGCCGTTGGTTCGGCGTCCGGTTGCGCTTTTTCGGCCGGTTGGGCGGCGGCGTGGATGCGGGCCTTGGCTTCCTGCACCATCCGCTGGGCTTCGGCGATCGCGGCTTCGACGGCATCCTCGGTTTCGTCGGGGGCGGCGGTGCGGCTGGTTTGTTCCCACGCGCGGCGGTTGCGTTCGCCGGAGCGGTCCAGGCTGTTGGCGTTGCCGCGCAGGCGCAGGGCGAGGAGCATGGAGACGTCCTCATACATCGAGAGGCTGAGGGAACTCAGGGTGGCGATGTCGAAGGCGATGATTTTCGCAACCGTGAACAGGCTGAGGCGGTTGGCGGCGCGGTATTCGTTCAGCGTCTGCGCTGCCGCGATGTGGGCGAGGCGGATGTCTCCGGCGGTGGACCAGAGGAACATCGGCGTCAGCAGGGCGAGGATGAGGTTGACGAGGTTGGTGTCGGGGGAGGCGGGTGCGGGTGTGGACATGGCGTGTGCTCGGGATGGGGTACGGCGGTTCTACATTGGGTTGTGGCGGCGTGTAAAGAAATTTTTCTTAGACAAGGCCCGACAAAGCGGTTTCGACAGGCTTAGTTCAGCGGATTAGGTTCGGGAAGGCCGCCGAACCACGGCACCCAGCCTATGCGGCGGAGTTTAAACCTAACTGGATCCATTTTCCATGATGATAGCAAAACATGGCTTAAGGCATCCCGCTAGCCAGCGACCTTGGGTGCCCGCGCCGTAGCGCAGCCGCGGTCGCGACTTTGTTCATATCGGCGCATGACTTCACGATAGGTTTTGCCTATTATTCCGCCATGACAAAGGATAATGCTGCGGCAGCCGACCTCTGGTCGCAAATGTTCGAACGCCTCGCCGCCCACCCGTGGGCGTGTGTCGCTGACCCGGAGTACGACGAGGGCGCCGACTACACGCGCTTCCGCGAAGGTATGGTGGCCGCTGGTTGGAGCAAGACCGAGATCGATGCCATCGACGAGCAGCGACGCGCTTGGGAGGGGTTGGCGCCAGTTACTAGTCCCGGCGCCAACCGGTCCGTTGAGGCCATACTAGCTTGGTTGGCGGACGACGTTGAGGCCGCAATGGATAGACTCGGCCTTCACTCGCACGCATGGATTGCACGCGGCGTGGAACCTCGCGTTACGCCCCTAGCCGCCAAGACCGGTGTAATCATGACCGACGAGAGCATCATAACAGTGGGGTCTTTCCTGTTCCGCTTCTGCGGTCTCGTCGCGCGAGCCTTCACCCGAACGCTTCGCCTCAACCCCTGGCTCTGGGAACCCGACAGCTACACGCAAGAGGCTGGGATAGCGTTGCTGCGGCTATCGCCCGAGGTCATCGGCTATTGGATGAAGATCTACCTCTCGTTCGCGACAACCGGAACCAATTTTGGTGTGCCCTTTCGCCCGTCTACAAAGGAGGAGGTAATGCTGATGGAGCAAGTCGCCCGCGCGATGGAGATTTTCGCGGTCGCTCACGAGTACGGTCACCACCACCTTGCCCATGGCAGAGACGTTGAAGCCGACCCACATGTCCAGGAGTTCGAGGCCGACCAGTTCGCGCTCAGGATTTGCGATGAGGTAGATCGTAGGCCCATAGTCCTTGAGAACCCGTACCTAGTCTCGGGCGCGGGTGGGGTCGTGTTGCTGATGGCGCTTGAGACGTTGCGCTCGGTCGAGCTGGTGATGGGCGCTCCTCCTCCGCGAGATAAATCACATCCCCCAATCTCCGACCGCATCGTCCGGTTCGACGCGGTCCGCCTCCTTAAGCCCGCCGAGTTCAAGCGCCTACGGGGTTTCCGGCTCGCGAGCGCGCGCATCATGGAACTGGTCCACAATACAATCTTACCGACCCTTGCCACTTTGCCCCCTCCGCTACTGGCCGAGATGCGCCGGTTCCGGGAGCAGATAAACTTGGCGGCTTCACAAGCCGGCTGATTGCAGAAGCGGCGCTAACCGCTCAGACCGGCCCGTCAGGTGCACGGCAAAATTGAGAGGGGAGAACCTTCGTGGCCGCCGGAGCTCGGTCTTCCGTAGACCTGCTTTTTTCCTTACGACTTCGCACACTTGTGCTACGATCCACCGACGCGTTGATCTCCTCTCTTCGGGACTCGTTATGGACCAGCATCTGAACACGTTGCCTCAAGATCGACAGAATTTCGGGTCGCTCGATGGCGATCGTCCCGTAGAACGCTTGGCGGATGATCAACTTGGCTACGGCGACTTCGCGCGCGCACTGGCGCGAAGCATCGCAAGCCTCACGCCCAGCGAGGGAATCGTCCTCGCCGTCAATGGCGCCTGGGGAAGCGGCAAAACGTCCGCCGTGAACATGGTGATCGAAGCGCTCGGCGAACCCGATAAAAAGTCCACCAGAAATGGACAGATTATTGTTGTCCACTTCAACCCATGGTGGTTCTCCGGACAGGAAAATCTGACGAGGGCGTTCTTTTCCGAGGTCGCCGCAGCTCTGGACAGCAAGGTATCCAACAAGATCATCAATGGCCTGCGAACACTAGCGACACGCGTTTCGGACTCGAGCGATATCGCGACCTCGGTTTTCGACTTCGTACCAGGCGGCTCTATATTCAAGGGTATTGTCGGCGCTCTGCTCAAAGCGGTTGGCGTGGCCGCACAAAAAGAAGAGAGCTTGTTTGCGGCACGTGAAAAACTCCGCACAGCCCTTCGTGATCAGCGGGCAAGCATTCTCGTCGTTATCGACGATATCGACCGCCTAACCCCGGAAGAGGCACGCCAGATATTTCGTCTCGTGAAATCCGTCGCGGACCTGCCACAGGTAATCTACGTGCTCCTATTCGACCGCAAGATTGCCAGGCTTGCCTTGTCTGACCCCAGAGATGAGGCGGGGCCAGAGTGGTTGGAGAAAATCGTGCAGGCCGCATTTGATTTGCCCCCTGTTCACCGCGTGGATCTTTACCGGCTTTTTGACAAAGGGCTGGGAGCATTGGTGGGCGACCTCAAGATTCCTGACCAGACTCGGTGGATGAATGTATTCCATGATGCCGTCGCTCCTTGGCTAACGACACCGCGGGACGTAGGGCGCCTCTTAAACGCCCTTCGCGTATCCTGGCCACCTATAGCTGGTGAACTAGATTTCGCGGATTTCGTTGCTATCGAGACGCTCCGCCTCTTTGAGGCAAATCTTTACGGATTCATCCGAGATAACCGAGACGCACTAACGGGATTGTCCGACCGCGAGGAGGCCTCGACCGGACAAAAACTCCTTGCCCTTGTCAACTCCGAGTCGCGGGAGGGCGTCAAAGAGGCTCTCACGCGCCTATTCCCAAGGCTTGAAAAAACTTGGGAAAACCACGGGTATAGCGGGGAGTTCGTTGCTGTATGGGATCGCGAGCGGCGAATCTGTAGCGCACGGCACTTCCCGACTTACTTCCGGTTTGGGATCGACAACGAGGTAATTAGCCGCTCGGCGTTGGAGTCCTTTGTGGCCAACATTGCCGATCAGGCCTATGTTTTGGAAAAGGTTGCCGAAAATGCTGCGGTAGTTCGGCCTTCCGGTGGAACGAGGGCGGCCATACTTCTCGAAGATCTCTTAGGTCTCACCTCGACCATCCCTGAGGATCGTGTCCCCGCGGCAATCCTGAGCCTTTTTGGGGCTTCCGAGCACTTTCTTAACCCTGCCGACGAGCGCGGGGACTTTATGTCGTTTCCTGCAATCTGGCGGGTTTGGTGGGTTATCAACAATCTGCTAAAGCGACTCGATGATGAGGTTCGCGCGCAAACCTTGAGAAAGGCTTTTGATTCATGCCCGTCTTTAAGCCTCCTACGCTATGCGCTGTCGGGGTTTCGTTCCGCCCTGGGTCGCGACCCCGAGAAGCCAGAAAGATCTGGGCGCCCCGAAATAAGCGATGCCATATGCGACGAACTGGAGGGTAAGTTTCGGGATCGGTTACGCGCCGCCGCTTCCAACGGTTCACTTCGGCAAGCCACCAATTTGATTGGTTTGCTTCTGGACTGGCTCACTCTGGACAGTGAATCAATAGTTTCTAACTGGGTGCAGGATACCCTAAAAGACGATTCCGGGGCCGTACAGCTTGCCAAGGCCGCAACGCAGGTCGTGAGGTCACAAGGATTTGGCGACCGTGCCGTCAGCGAGCATCCCGCTGTTCGTCGGGGCACCCTCCAAAGTCTGCTCGATGTCGACACGCTACTTCAGCGCCTCGCCTCAATCGCGCCAAAGACGACTGATGCAGCGACCTTGCAAATAATCAATGATTTCCGGCGAGGCCTGGAGGCGCGGGAACTCTGAAACCCGCCGCTCTCCAAAGCCGTAGGGCTGACCGCGCTAACCGCCGCCGGGTTTCTGTATCCACAAGACACGGCCAGCATGGCCGGTCGAGGGCAATATGCTCCACCGTCATGCTTTGGCTAGCACCCTGGCCCCATCCCACGCCAGCCTTCACCGCCCAGCCGCCTCACTTGCGGATGAGATACCCGATCATCCCGCCAGCGGCGGCGGACAAGATCGACATCGCCCACTTCTTCTCCTCAGGCTGGGCGGCGGGGGACACCATCGTTGCGATGCACAACCAGACGATCACCAGCACGAACCCGACGGCAAGAACGAACAGCACGACGTCCTTGAACAGCCGGACATACCGATCGGCCACAGCCTCCTTGGGTTCGAGCGAAATCTTGAAATTATGCTCCGAGGTCGGATTTTGCAGATCAAGCAGGCCGACCTCCGGCTTCACAGGCCGACGATCTCGGTTTGCATCTTTTCGGTCTTGGGATCGACCAGGCCAAGCTTCAATCCGCGCCGATTGCCATCGCGGGCGGCCAGGAACAATTGGAGCGCCTTGCGAAAGATCTCGCTCTTGGTGGTCTCGCTTTCCTCGGCGGCCGTATCGATGGCTCGATTCAGCTCATCGGACATAACGACGTTGAAGCGCGCGCTCATGTGAAATGCCTCCCGCCTAATGATGTGCAGTTTATACACTCTTTCGACACATATATCAAGCGGGCCGGCTCAAGTGGCATTGGTCAAGACAAGCGGAAAGTGCCGTTCAGAACCGACTCCCGAACGCGGGCACCGGTCAGCAGCCGATCGCAGCGACCGGGATCATTGCGCCGTGGCGCACGTATTCATGGTCGCATGCGCCGGGCTGAGCCGATCTCTGCGCCGGCTACGAAGTTTTCCTCCCCCGACCCGGGATGCAAAATTCTTCTATCAAATCAGCGCATTGGACAATAGTCTTCTTCATCACCATCCCACTCTTGCCTCCCCAGAAAAAACGCCCTCCTTTCTCCCGGAAACCCCCCGGAGATCCCCGTGCCGTACCAACTCACCCGCCGCACTCTAACCACCGCCGCCCTCGCCAGCCTCGCCACCCCCGCCCGAGCCGACAAACCCACCCAAATCACCATCGACTGGGCGACCTACAACCCCGTCAGCATCGTGCTGAAGTCCCAAAACCTGCTCGAAACCGAGTTCGCCAAGGACGGCATCGCCATCCGCTGGGTCCAATCAGCCGG
>NZ_CAIWTY010000078.1 GCF_903915725.1 uncultured Rhodopila sp. | reverse complement strand
TTGTCCCCCGTCATGGTGCGCGGAGGCGCACCATCCACGCCTTGCGGTGCGGGTTTAGGCAACGTCGTGGATGCCGACCTGCGTCGGCATGACGGGGGGAAGCAGCAACCGCCGGCCGCTATTTTAACGCCTATGGGGCCTGCGCCCGCCATGACGATATGGGCGACCTGCCGACCGGTCAAAGCCAGCGCCGGTTGTTATAGGCACGGCCGCTGCCGGGCGTCGTGGCAACACCTCGTCCGGGACGGTGCGATCAGGCGGTCACCCGTGTCCCACCGGCACCTCGCCGACAACCTCGGATCCACTCAACGAGCGGATCAGATCAGGAACGGCGTCGGCGGGAACCGGGCGGCTGAACAGGTATCCCTGCACCGTGGTGCATCCCAGCGCACGCACCGCCGCCAGTTGTTCGCCGGTTTCCACCCCCTCGGCCGTGGTCGTCATCCCAAGGCCGCGGGCAAGGTCCGCCACCGCGCTGACGATCACCTTTGACTCCGCGTTGGCACCGATGTCGCGGACAAAGGACTGATCGATCTTGATCGAGTCGAACGGGAAGCCGCACAGGTAGCTCAGCGACGAAAAGCCGGTGCCGAAATCATCCAGCGCGATGCGAATGCCCTGGCCCCGGAACCGGTGCAGCAGGGCCACCTGCGCCTCGTTCTTCTGAAGCAGCACCGACTCCGTGATCTCCAGGATCAGCCGCGACGGGTTCAGGCCCGAGGCCGACAGTGCCTCCTGCACGGCACCGAAAAGATGCCCGCCTTTGAACTGCGCGGAGGAAAGATTGACCGACACGCCGATATCGTCCGGCCACCCGGCGGCGTCCTCGCACGCACGGCGCAGCACCCAGGCGCCGATGGGCACGATAAGGGCGGTTTCCTCGGCGATCGGTATGAAATCGGCCGGGGGAATGCTCCCCCGATCGGGATGGTTCCACCGGATCAGTGCCTCGAACGCCTCCACCTTGCCGGTTTGCAAGGCGATTATCGGCTGATAATGCAGGCTGAAATCATCCGTCGGCAGCGCCCTGCGCAGATCCAGTTCCAGCACGCGGCGGCTTTGCAGGCGCGCGTCCATCTCGCGCTCGAAGAACCGGAACGTGCCGCGGCCCTCTGTTTTCGCCAGATACAGCGCGATGTCGGCATTCTTCAGCAGCCTGCCCGGCGATGTCCCGTCGCCCGGCGCCATCGCGACGCCGATGCTGATGCCGATCACGATCCTCTCGCCATCCAATTCATACGGCTGGTGGATCACCCGGAGGATGCGATCGGCCAGGCCGGCGGCGGCCTCGGCGTTCTCAAGGCCAACCTGGATGATGGCGAACTCGTCGCCGCCGAGACGGGCAACGGTGTCGATCTCGCGCACCGCCGCCGACAGCCGCTGCGCGACAACCCGCAGCAAGGCATCCCCGACCGGATGGCCCAGCGTGTCGTTGACCGCCTTGAAGCCATCGAGATCCAGGCACAGCACGGCGCATTGCGTTCCAAGCCGCGTCAGGGCGATGGCATCGGCCAGCCGTTCCTGGAACATCGTCCGGTTGGGCAGTTCGGTCAGGCCGTCGTGGCGCGCCATGAACACCAGGCGGGCCTCGGCGCGGCGCCGTTCGGTGATGTCCTCATGCGTCGTGACATATCCGCCGTCCGGCATCGGCTGATAGTGCATTGCGATGGTGCGGCCGTCGAGCAGCTCGTCGACAATATCGAACGGCCGTCCGGCACCGACGAGCGCCGTCCGGCGGGCCAGATAGGCGGTGGTGGTCATATCCGGGAAACTGGCCGAGGCCAGGCGAAAGCCGAGGACATCCGACAGCGCCGTTCCGGCCCGCACCTGCTCCGCGGGCAGCCGGTACATCTCGCGGTAGCGCCGGTTGGAGATGATCAGCCGCAGATCTCGATCGATGAAGGTGATGCCCTGCGACATGTTGTCGAGCACGGCGTCGAACTGCTGGCGGCCTTCCTTCAACAGCCGGTTCTTCAATTGCAGGCGGGCGACCTGCCTGCCGAAAATGTGCAGCAAGGTTATGACGCATGCGATCGCGACGGCCGCGCCGAAAAGCAGCCAGGCCGTATTGCGTTTCCAGGCCGCCAGTGCGGAAACTTCGGATGCGGAGGCATCGATGACCAGCGGGAAGTCCCGCAGCGGACGCACCGCGAAAAGCGCGGGAACCCCGCTGAAATAACCCGGTGAGCGATAGGAACCGCCACCCTGGCTGACGACGCGATACCAGGGCGCTTCCGCCGGGAGCTTTACGCCGATGGCCTGGTCGAGGTGCGGATAATGCACCAGCATCGTCCCGTCGCGACGGAGCAGAGTGACCGAGCCCTCCTGCGGGGTGACGGCGGCATAGAAATCCTCCAGCGAGGCCAACGTGAACGTGGCTGCGGCAACGCCCGCGAACGCGCCGTTCCGCCCGTTGATGCGGCGGCCGAAAAAGACCGTCCAACTGGCGTTGAAGTAGCTTCTGAGGGGTTTCGAGACATAGACGGTATGGTCGTCATCCACGCTGAAGTGCCGGAAAATCTCGCGTTCCGACATGTCGATCTTGGGCGGGGGAAAGCTGCGTGTCGTGCTTAGCAGCCGGCCATCCGCTCCGATGAGGACAAGCGCGCTGGCCTGCGGCAGCCCCTTCAACCGCTCGACGAGCATGTCGAAGGTTGCCGCCGAACCGGCGGTTTCGGCGATATCAGGGGCGGCGGACTCCAGGCGGTTTTGGATTTCCCGCACCGCCAGATCGACCGGCATCAGGGTGCGTGCAGTCTGCTCGGCCAGCACCTGCGCCATGTTGGCTGTCGCACGCTGGGTCTCGGCGATCGCAGCCCTGCGTTGCTCCAGCACCAGCCAGCCCGCGATGCAGAGGATCGCGGCCACCAGGAATGCGCCGATGAAGATCAGGCGGCGATTGTTCCTGGTGATGCGCATCTGCGATACCGGCTATGGGCCGGACGGCAGGTCAATGAGCGCGATCGTCATGCGATGATCCCGCAACGATAATCACGATCATTACCCGCAGCCGGGTATCCGCTCATAACCTCTCATTTCCAGGAAATGATTCAGTCGTTAAATGATACGCCGCTCCGATGCATGCACGCAAGCGGAATTAATTGCGTTCGTTACCGTTCGTGCCGGCGTCAATCCAAGCCGAGCGTTTCCAGCAACCCCGCCAGCAGGGCCGCCCGCCGCGCGAGATCCTGCCACAAGATATGCTCATGGCTGGCATGCGCCCCGGCGCCGGGGCAGCCCAACCCGTCCAGCGTCGGAACGCCGAGCGCGGCCGAGAAATTGCCGTCCGACCCGCCGCCGCGCTGTTGCTTCGGCAGCTCCAGCCCGACCTGCCGGGCAATGTGCCGGGCGCGCTCGTACAGCGCCGAAATGGCCGGCGTTTCGCTGTAGGGTGGCCGGTTCATCCCGCCCTCCACGGTGACCCGGCAGCCCGGCGTCTTCGCGGTCAGCCCCAGCAGGCGCGCCTGCATCGCCTCGCCGTCCTCCGCGGATGCAACCCGCAGGTCGATCTCGCATCCGGCATCCGGCGCGATGACATTGGGACGCGACCCGCCCCAGACCGGCGCCGTGTTGAGCGTGATCCCGCGCTCGGTATCCACCATCCGGTGCAGGCCGATGATCTGGTGCGACAATTCGACCACTGCCGAGGCGCCGTCCTCGAACGCCCCGCCGGCATGGGAGCCTCGGCCCTCGACCTTCATGACGAACCGGCCGACGCCCTTGCGGGCGGTGACGCAGGCGCCGCCGGGACCGGCCGGCTCCGGGATCAGCACCGCCGCCGCCAGTGCCGCCTCCCGCTCGATCAGCCAGCGGCTGGTGGGACTGCCGACTTCCTCATCGGGGGTGAGCAACAGGACGATGGGGCGGGGGGTGGCGACGCGCTGGCGCAGAATCGAGCGGACGACATGGAACGCCAGGAAGCTGCCGGCCTTCATGTCGTAGATGCCGGGGCCGTGCGCCCTGGCGCCGTCCACCACGTAAGGCATCCGCTCAATCGTCCCGTGCGACCACACCGTATCCAGATGCCCGGCCACCACGATCGGCTTGCCGTCCCCGCCGGTACGGGAGGTGGCAGTGCGGGAGGCGGCGGTGCGGGCGATCACCGAGTCGCCGAAGCCGTCACGCCCCGGGATGCGGGTGATCGCGGCGCCGGCGCTGGCCAGTTCCGCCTCCGCGATGTCCATCAGCCGGTTCACCGCGGCCGCGTCGGTCGTCGGCGTTTCGATCTTAACCCAACCCGACAATTCCGTCAGGAGATCGTCCGAGGTTCCAACCTCCGTCAGCGGCATGCGTTCAATCCCTTGTGCTTTGCCCTCACGCAACGGTTTACGCGGCAGTTACGGCTTGATCCCATGTTTGGAGCGGCCCAGGAAAAGCAAGGGAAACGGGAAACAGGCACAATGACCGAAGGGCATTTTTTCGAGGACCTGTTTATCGGTCAGACCGCCACCTTGTCGAAGACCATCACCGAGGCCGACATACAAATGTATGCCACGGTCAGCATGGATACCAACCCGATCCACTTGAATGAGGAAATGGCCCGGCGGCTCCGATTCGGCGGGCGCATCGCCCATGGCATGCTGTCGGCCAGCCTGATCTCCGCCGTGCTGGGCACGCATCTGCCCGGGCCGGGGGCCATCTATACACGGCAGATGCTGAATTTCCGCGCCCCGGTGCGTATCGGTGCCACGGTTCGCGCGGTTGTCGAAATCATGGATTTGAATCCGCTGTCAAAGAAGGCCACTCTGAAAACCACCTGCATGGTGGAGGAGCAAGTGGTGATCGACGGACAGGCCTGTGTTCTGGTGCCCTCGCGCGCCTGATGTGGATTTTGCATGATTGGCGGACGGTGCCCCCGGACGCCCGCGGCGCGACGGTCGCGCTGGGCAACATGGACGGGGTGCATCTCGGCCATCAAAGCGTCATCCGCGCCGCCCATGCCGCCCGGCCCGACGCGCCGCTGGCGGTGCTGACGTTCGATCCCCACCCGCGGGAGGTGTTTCGTCCTGATGATCCGCCGTTCCGGCTGACCCTGGCGGCGGAGCGGGCCGATGCGCTGGCCGCGCTTGGCGTGGACCTGCTGTACGAACTGCGCTTCGACCGCGATTTCAGCCTGATGCCGGCCGAAGACTTCGTGGCGAAGGTGCTGCACCAGGGCGTCGGCGCGCGGCACATCGCCTGCGGCCAGGACTTCGCCTTCGGCCACCGCCGCGGCGGCGATACCGCGTTCCTGGCGGCGCGGGCGGAGGCTTTGGGCATGGGCCTGACCCTGGTGCCTCCGGTAACGGACGCGCATGGCCCGATGTCCTCGACCCGAATCAGGCGGGTGCTGCAGGACGGCTACCCGGAGCGTGCCACGGCGGAACTCGGCCGCCCCTGGGCCATCCGGGGCGAAGTGATGCACGGCGACAAGCGGGGCCGGACCATCGGCTTTCCGACCGCCAACGTGCCGCTGGGGCGTCACCTGGAGCCGGCGCGGGGCGTGTACGCGGTGAAGGTGCGGCTGGCGGACGGATCGTTCCATAACGGGGTGGCGAATATCGGCCGCCGCCCGACGGTGAACGCCGATACGGAAAGCCGGCTGGAGGTCAACCTGTTCGACTTCGACGGCGACCTGTACGGCCAGGACATTACCGTCGCGCTGATCGCCTATATCCGGGCGGAGGTGAAGTTTGCCGGCCTCGACGCGCTGAAGGCGCAGATCGCCCGCGATGCGGCGGAGGCGCGGCGGCTGCTGGCGTAGGAGGCCCCGCACGGACCCCATGGCAAGCAGCCGGCCGCCGTCGTAAAACCGTTCCGCCAACACGGATTCCGGGAGACTCCACATGCCGGTCAGCGGCCTGCCACCCTATGACGACCAGAACATCTTCGCCCGCATCCTGCGCGGCGAAATCCCCTGCAAGAAGATCTTCGAAAACGAGTTCGCCCTGGCCTTCCACGACATCCACCCGCAGGCGCCGGTGCATGTGCTGGTGATCCCGAAGGGCCCCTACTGCTCGTTCGCCGATTTCAGCGCCACCGCCTCCGAGGCCGAGATCGCCGGGTTCATCCGCGCCGTCGGCTCCGTCGCCAGGGATCTGAGCCTGGAAGCCCCCGGCTACCGGCTGCTGGCCAATATGGGCGAGCAGTCGGGGCAGGAGGTGCCGCATTTCCACGTCCACCTGTTCGGCGGACGCTCCCTCGGCCGGATGATCCCGGCCGGGTGAGGCTGCTTCGCCGCTACCGAACCTCCGCCTGCGGGCGGGCCAGCAACGGCAGGTAACCGATGCTGAACACCGCGAACGCAACCACCAACGCCGCCCCGCCAACCGCCGGCAGGACCCAACTTAGTCCGCCAATCAGACGCCCGAGGGCCGCGAGGCCGATAGCGATGTAGATGATCCAGGCGAACCGTTGGGCACCCGCGGGGCTGGCGGCAGGGTCGAGGCTCACCCGGGCCAGCGTCCCCAAAGTCAGGATAGCCGTGGCGCTTACCAGCCACGACCGGATGTCCACGCCCGTCGCCGTGCCGTGCGGAGGCAGGTCCCCGAGGCCGAGGACCAGGAACCCCAGCGGGACGAATCCGTAGGCGATCTGCTGCACCAGCGTCATGGTACTCTGGCCCTTCCGGTCGCTGACCCAGCGGTACAGCCGGACCGCCTGGACGATACCGGCGATCAGCAGCACCACGCCGGTCACGATCGAAGCGGGGAGCAAGATCCAAACCAGCAACGCCACCGCACTCGTGGCCACTGCCGTGATATCGAGCGCGCCGAACGATGCCGGCGGCTGGTCCGCATTGGCACCGGAAGGCGGCAGCACGCGCCGACCGACAACCGTCACCAGCAACACGGCTGCCGCGATGGCGATGCGCTTGCCGGCTTCGGCGGAGCCGCTGACGTCGAACACCACGCTGCCGGCATAAAACGCCACCAGCAGGCCGATCGGCGCCAGCGCCGACCATGCACGGCTGGAGGCGGCCTCGCGGAGAGCGATCGCGGCGGCCAGCAAAAGGAACAGGCTGTCCACTCCGCCGGCCGCGGCCGAACCGATGAAGCCCGAGGCGGCCATGGCGACTCGCCCGGCCAGCCAGGCCAGGACCAGCAGACCCAGCGTGCGGCTCGGCAGCGGCTTGCGTCTCGTCCAGCCCGGCAGCGCGGTCAGCACAAACCCGGCAATGATCGCGGCGAGATACCCAAACAGCGTCTCGTGCAGCTGCAGATCGATGGGCCTGAAGGCGGTCTGGATCTGCAGATCGCCGAAGAAGCTCGGCAGCAGGATCAGGCTGGCGACGCCGGCCCAGACTGCTCCGGAGAGGAAGGACGGCTTGGAGCCGTCACCGAAAATCGAAGTGCTCTGTCCGGTTGGCGAGCTGGGAATGGCTGTCATGATATCCGCCCGAAACTGAAGGTCGGACCTCTTAGCGCATAAAGATTGTGGTGACACTGGCGTAAATGTCTTTTCCGCGCGGCAATTCCACATCCGGGCTGCGTTGTCAGCGCAGCGCGAAGGGCGCCCGCTCGGCGCCGATGCGTTCAAGCCGCGCCCGCCAGCCGAACCCCGTGCAGTCCCTGTCGGCGCGCCGCCGCAGCATGGTCTCGAACGCCGCGAACACCTTGCGCATCTGCGGTTGCTTGTAAGGAAACCGGTCGGCTGGATCCATCTGGTGGATGATCGCGGCGGTGTCGGCCTCGAACACCAGCAGCCGCCCGTCGCGCGTCTCGGCACAGTCGATGGAGTAGTAGTCGAAGCCGAGGCGGTCATGCAGGGCCTCGAACGCGGCTTCGTGGCGGCGGCCGAAACCGGTGTCGAAATTCGCCATGGCGTAAGCCTCCTCCGCCCGCTTGTCGGCGGATTCGATCATGCCGGCATTCAGGTAGTGCACCATCCAATTGCGGGAGATCGCCTTGTGGCAAAGGAACGGCCGCCGATCGATGAAGACGACGCGGGATTTGCGGTAGAAGCCGTCGGGGGAGATGTAGTTCTCGAACGCCGTCAGGAAGAATGTTTGGGCGAATGTCCGGCGCAGATAGGCGGCCAACTCCGCCGGCGTCTCCGTCAAAGCCAGCCCGGCACCGGCATGCGAGCCGCTCGGCCGGATCAGGCAGGGATAGTCGCAGCCGATGGACTCACCCGATTGCAGATGGGCCTCCAGCGCCGCGCGGGTTACCGCCACCGCCTCCGGACTGCGAATCCCGGGCACGCCGGCCAGGGACTGCGCCAGCGTGTCGCGGGCCAGGTTCGGCAGCAGCCCGGGGTCATTCAGCACGGGACGCGGCCAGGCGCGGAATAGCGCCTTCAGCCGGACCAGGGTTGCCTCATCGGCCTCGCTCTGCGCGAAAAACGCCACGTCGTGGTCCGGGATCACCGGCGGTAGCGGCCGATCGGCCCGCAGGTACAGGAGGTCCAGGCGGACATCGATCGCGTTGGTGATGAAGTCGAGCGGGGTGTTGACCATGAGGTCGCCCGGGCCGGCCAGTGCCAGCAGCCGCAACGGCTTATCGGCGCCGGCACCGACGCGGAAGAGCTGTGAACGCTCCAGCGCCTGGTCCTGCAAGTCCAGCCCCTCGGCCCGGCGGAAGGCCAGCTGACAGGCGATCGCGGTGTCATACAGGCGGGCGGCTTCCGTATCCGCCCCGCCGTCTGTCCGGTTCGGGCCGATGCGCTCGACCAGACTGTCATAGCCATTCCCCTGATACGCGAACCCGGTGAGATGCGCCGTCCCCAGCACAACCGGCGGAACAAGGCGGTCGTCGAGGGCAGGGATGCTGTCGGGAGCGAAGTACATCGGCAGGTCCGGATCGTTTGAGGCGCGCAGATTACCCCGGAAAAGTTAACAAAACCTTTCCGGCCGCGCCTTTTCCCTCCGGTCGGGGAAGATCAGCCGGCGCCGATGCCGGACAGCTCGTCGAGGAAGGCCGAGGCGAAACCGCCCGTTCCGCGCGACTGCGCCACGGCCTGCTCCGCTGCGTGCGCGAACACGGCGGACGCGGCGGTGGCGGCCCGCAGCGGCGGCACGCCGGCGCCAAGGAAGGCGGCAATCACCGCGCCCAGCGAACAGCCCGTGCCGATGACGCGGGTCATGATCGGATGCCCGCCCGGGATTTCCATCAGGTCGTCGCCGTCGGTCACGTAATCGGTCGCGCCGCTGACCGCGACGATCGCCCCGCTGCGTTCGGCCACGGCGCGGGCGGCATCGACGGCGGCGGAGGAGGCGGCGGTGGAATCAACCCCCTTGCCGCCGCCCCTGGCGCCGGACAACGCCAGGATTTCCGAGGCGTTGCCGCGGATTACGGCGGGCCGGTGCCGCAGCAGGCTTTCGGCGATGCCGGTGCGAAACGTCAATACGCCGACGGCCACCGGGTCCAGCACCCAGGGCGTACTCGCGGCCGTCGCCGCCGCGGCAGCCTGCTGCATCACCTCCGCCGATACGGCGGTGATGGTGCCGAGATTGATCAGCAAGCCGCCGGCCATGGCGGCGAAGGCGGCAGCTTCCTGCTCGGCGATCACCATCGCCGGCGACGCGCCGACGGCGAGCAGCACATTGGCGGTAAAGCCCATGACGACGAAGTTCGTCAGGCAATGCGTCAACGGCGCCCGCGATCGCAACAGCGCCATGTCGGCCTGAATATCGGGGTGGGGCCAGGTTCGCTGCGTCGTGACCAGGAAACGTCTCCATTAAGGCGGCTCGGGTCCGGCCGATCGTCTGCCGGTTGGGCGATGCCGTTCACCTCATGGCACGGCTTTGAGGCACGGCAGCGCCCCCGGTGTCATGGCCGGGCTTGTCCCGGCCATCCATGACTTGCGGTGCCAAACCAACCAAAGTCGTGGATGGCCGGACTAAATCCGGCCATGACACGGGGGCGGCATTCGGTCCAACAGTTCCTAAGTTGCCTTAGCGCATCACGATGCGAATGCCCATATGCTCCAGCAAAACCTTCGAGAGGAAACGTCATGAGTGCTCAACAGGCGGCTTTTGGCGCCTCGCCGGTGATCACCGCGATGCGGGTCATCCCGGTTGCCGGGCAGAACAGCATGTTGCTGAACCTGTGCGGTGCGCACGGGCCCTACTTCGCCCGCAACCTCGTGGTTCTGACGGACAACGCCGGCCGCACCGGTGTCGGCGAGGTGCCGGGCGGCGAGGGCATCCGCCAGACCCTCGAACGCTCCCGCCCGTTGGTCGAGGGCCAGCCGATTGGCCTGTACAATGCCATTATCGGCGACATACGGCGCTCGCTGAACGACGCCGCGCGGCATCGGGTGACCTCCGCCGCCGAGGCGGCGATTCTGCGCCAGCCGCACGAGATCAACCTGCGTGCCGACAACGTCCTGACCGCGGTGGAGGCGGCGCTGTTGGATCTGCTCGGGCAATTTCTGGGCGTTCCGGTGGCGGCGCTGCTCGGCGCCGGGCAGCAGCGCGATTCGGTGCGCATGCTGGCCTATCTGTTCTATGTCGGCGACCGGGGCCGGACAGACCTGGATTATCCCTCCGAAACGGCGGCCAGGGATGGCTGGCTGCGGCTGCGTCATGAGGCGGCGCTGACTCCCGAGGCCATCGCCCGCCAGGCCGAGGCGGCTGTCGATCGCTACGGCTTCAAGGACTTCAAGCTGAAGGGCGGGGTCATGGATGGCGCCGCGGAGATGGAGGCGGTCACCGCGATCAAAAAGCGCTTCCCGGACGGGCGGGTCACCCTGGACCCGAACGGTGCCTGGTCGCTGAGCGAGGCAGTTGCGCTGTGCAAGGGCAGGGGGGATGTGCTGGCCTATGCGGAGGACCCCTGCGGTCCCGAAGCGGGCTACTCCGGCCGCGAGGTGATGGCGGAGTTCCGGCGTGCGACGGGGATGCCGACGGCGACCAACATGGTGGCGACGGACTGGCGGCAGATGGGGCATTCGCTGTTGTTGCAGGCGGTAGATATCCCGCTCGCAGATCCGCATTTCTGGACCATGCAGGGATCGGTGCGGCTGGCGCAGCTTTGCGATGAGTGGGGGCTGACCTGGGGGTCGCACTCCAACAACCATTTCGATGTGTCGCTGGCGATGTTCACCCACTGCGCCGCCGCGGCGCCGGGTGCCATCACCGCTATCGATACGCATTGGATCTGGCAGGAGGGACGCGAGCGCCTGACCAAGGAGCCGCTGCGGATCATCGGCGGCGAGGTAAAGGTGCCGCAACGGCCGGGCCTCGGGATCGAGCTCGACATGGATCGGGTGATGCAGGCGCATGACCTCTATAATCGCGTCGGCCACGAGGCGCGTGACGATGCCGTGGCAATGCAGTTTATCGTTCCCGGCTGGATGTACGACCCGAAGCGGCCCAGCCTCGGCCGGGTGCCGGGGTGATACCGTCATGGTCCGCCAGCGCCCCATAGGCGTCAAAATAGCGCCGCAACGGCTGCATTTGTCCCCCGTCATGGTGCGCGGAGGCGCACCATCCACGCCTTGTGGTGCAGATTTAGGCAAAGACATGGATGCCGACCTTCGTCGGCATGACGGGGGAAAGCGGCAAGCGCCGTCGGCTATTTTAGCGCCTATGGGGCCCGCGCCCGCCATGACGGACGACGCTTGCGCCAATCGATGCACGGATTCGATCGATTGATGCGGTCTTTGGGTTAGACGCGCATCGATCGCCCGCTTACCGTCACGCCGGATAAAGACCGCGATTGCATAGAACTAAGGTCGCGCCTCAGATGCGATCGTCAATGAAACAGATGCCGCGCATCGACCGCGGCACGGAGGACGACGATGCCAGACGGCACTGCAACGGCAGCCATGCCGATCGGCCCGATAGCCGAGCGCAAGACGAATATCAGGTGGCTGATTGTCGCCATGCTGTTCGTGGTCACCACCGTCAACTACGCCGATAGAGCCACCATCTCGATCGCCGGCCCGGTCATCAGCAAGGATCTCGGGCTGAACGCGGCGCAGATGGGCGTCATCTTCTCGGCCTTCGGCTGGGCCTATGTCATCGCGCAATTGCCCGGCGGCTGGCTGCTGGACCGCTACGGCTCGAAGCTGGTCTATGCCGGCAGCCTGGCGCTATGGTCGCTGTTGACGGTGGCACAGGGTTTCGTCGGCTTTGTCACCGGCGGGCTGGCCGTAGTCGTCTTGTTCGGGTTGCGCTTCCTGCTCGGGCTTGCGGAATCGCCGTCCTTTCCGGGCAACGGCCGCATCGTCGCCGCATGGTTTCCGGGCAAGGAGCGTGCGACCGCGTCGGCGATCTTCAATTCGGCGCAATACTTCGCCACGGTGATCTTTGCGCCGCTGATGGGCTGGATTACCTTCTCCTTCGGCTGGCCCTGGGTGTTCGGCGTGATGGGCGGGCTCGGGATCATTCTTACCGTTGCCTGGTTGAGGCTGGTCTACAGCCCGATCGACCATCCGATGGCCAACCGCGCCGAGGTCGATTACATCGCGGCCGGCGGCGGGCTGGTGAACATGGATCAACCGGCGGCGAAGGACGCGGCGCGCGGCGGCGAATGGTCTTATATCGGCCAGATGTTCCGCAACCGCATGATGGTCGGGATTTTCATCGGCCAGTATTGCATCAATGCCATTACTTATTTCTTTATCACCTGGTTTCCGGTGTATTTGGTGCAGGCGCGCGGAATGTCGATCCTGAAGGCGGGGTTTGTCGCCTCGCTGCCGGCGATCTGCGGGTTTCTGGGCGGCATTCTGGGCGGCATTTTCTCCGACTGGATGCTGCGCCGCGGCTGGTCGCTGACGGTTGCACGCAAGACGCCGATTGTCGGCGGCATGCTGCTGTCGATGGCGATGATCGCCTGCAATTACACCGACCTGCAATGGGTGGTGGTGGCGCTGATGGCGTTAGCTTTTTTTGGCAAGGGCATCGGCGCGCTGGGCTGGGCGGTGATGTCGGATGCGGCGCCGCGTGAGATCACCGGCCTTGCCAACGGCGTCTTCAATATGTGCGGCAACGTTTCATCCATTACCACGCCCATCATCATCGGCGCGATCATCCAGGCGACCGGATCATTCAATGATGCGCTGGTCTTTGTCGGGGCGAATGCGCTGCTGGCCGCGGTCAGCTATCTGGTGATTGTCGGCGAGATCAAGCGCATGGTTTTGGTCAAGTAAATCATAACGGAGGGAATGTATTATGGCTACGCCGGTGGTTAAATCGATGCGTGTGGTGCCGGTTGCCGGCCACGACAGCATGCTGCTGAATCTCAGCGGGGCGCATGGACCATTCTTTACCCGCAATATCGTGCTGCTGACGGATAACACGGGGCGCACCGGACTGGGCGAGGTGCCGGGCGGCGAGAAGATCCGCCAGACGCTCGAGGATTCATCCCCTCTGGTGGTTGGCCAGCCGATTGGCGCCTACAAGAATGTTTTGAACACGGTGCGAGAGCGGTTTGCGGATCGTGACGCGGGCGGCCGAGGTTTGCAGACATTCGACCTGCGGACGACGATTCACGTGGTCACCGCGATCGAGGCGGCGTTGCTGGATTTGCTGGGTCAGTACCTCGACGTTCCGGTGGCCGCCTTGCTCGGCGACGGCCAGCAGCGTGAGTCCGTTCCGATGCTGGGCTATCTGTTCTACGTGGGGGATCGCACCAAGACCGGCCTTCCGTATCTCGCCGAAACCGAAGCCGCCGATGACTGGTTCCGGCTGCGGCGCGAGGCTGCGATGGACCCGGCCGGGGTCGTGCGGCTGGCTGAAGCCGCGCAGGCCCGTTACGGCTTCGAGGACTTCAAGTTGAAAGGCGGTGTCCTGCGCGGCGAGCAGGAAATCCAGGCGATCGAAGCGCTGAAGCAACGCTTCCCGGCGGCACGCATCACACTCGACCCGAACGGTGCGTGGTCGCTGGATGAGGCGGTGCGGCTGTGCAAAGGGCGGGGCGATATCCTGGCCTATGCGGAGGACCCCTGCGGCGCCGAGGCGGGTTTCTCCGGCCGGGAGGTGATGGCGGAGTTCCGCCGTGCCACCGGATTGCCGACGGCGACGAATATGATCGCAACGGACTGGCGGCAAATGGGGCATGCGATTCAGCTCCAGTCGGTCGATATCCCGCTGGCGGACCCGCATTTCTGGACCATGCAGGGGTCGGTTAGGGTGGCGCAGATGTGCCATGAGTGGGGCCTGACCTGGGGGTCGCATTCGAACAATCATTTCGACATCTCGCTGGCGATGTTCACCCATGTCGCAGCGGCGGCGCCGGGCAAGATCACCGCAATCGATACGCACTGGATCTGGCAGGACGGCCAGGGGCTGACACGCGAGCCGTTGCAGATCAAGGGTGGCCGGGTGGCGGTGCCGCAGCGGCCCGGGCTGGGAATCGAGGTCGATCCGGATGCCTTGGATCGCGCCCACGCGTTGTATCAACAGCACGGACTGGGCGCGCGCGACGATGCCGCAGCGATGCAGTCGCTGATCCCGGGCTGGGCGTTTGATGCCAAGCGTCCCTGCCTGGTGCGCTGAATTTTATTGGGAGAGCAATTCATGGCCGATTCACCGCGCTATATCCGGGTCAACGACAGCGACAACGTTGCCATCGTCGTCAATGCCGGCGGACTGGCGAAGGGCACCGAGTTCGCCGACGGACTGACCTTGCGGGACCACGTGCCGCAGGGCCACAAGGTCAATCTGACCGACATCGCGGAGGGTGACGCCATCCTGCGCTATGGCGAGGTCATCGGCACAGCGGCACGTCCGATACCGCGCGGCAGTTGGGTCGAGGAATCGCTGGTCCGCATGCCAGGGGCGCCGTCGCTGGAGAACTTGCCGCTGGCGACACGGGTGCCGCCGCCGCAGGCTCCTTTGGAGGGCTACACCTTCGAGGGTTACCGTAATGCCGACGGAACGGTGGGCACGAAGAACCTGCTCGGCATCAGCACCAGCGTGCAATGCGTCGCCGGGGTGGTCGAGTTCGCCGTGCAGCGCATCCGCCAGGAGCTGCTGCCGCGCTATCCCAATGTCGATGACGTGGTGGCGCTGAACCACACCTATGGCTGCGGCGTGGCTATCACCGCGCCCGGCGCCGCGGTGCCGATACGGACGCTGCGGAACATCGCGCGCAATCCGAATTTCGGCGGCGAACCGATGGTGGTCAGCCTGGGCTGCGAAAAGATGATGCCGGAATGGCTGCTGGCCGACGGCCGCCCGGCGCCGAACCCGGGCAACACGCCTGATATCGTGCGGCTGCAGGACGAAAGCCACCATGGCTTCGGGGATATGATCGCCTCGATCCTGGAGATGGCGGATAAGCGGCTGGCCGAGCTGAACCGGCGGACGCGCACGCCGTGTCCGGCGTCGGATCTGGTTGTCGGCACGCAATGCGGCGGCAGCGATGCGTTCTCCGGCGTGACCGCCAATCCGGCGGTGGGATACGCCGCGGATCTGCTGGTGCGGGCCGGGGCGACGGTGATGTTCTCGGAAGTAACGGAAGTGCGCGACGCGATCCATCTGCTGACGCCGCGCGCCGCGAATGAGGATGTCGGGCGGGCGCTGATCCGCGAGATGGCGTGGTACGACGATTACCTGCGCGAAGGCGCATCGGACCGCAGCGCCAACACCACGCCCGGCAACAAGCGGGGCGGGCTGGCCAACATCGTCGAGAAGGCACTCGGCTCGGTTGCCAAGTCCGGCACCAGCCCGATTGCCGGCGTGCTGTCGCCGGGGGAGCGGGTGGACCGCAAGGGCCTGATCTTTGCCGCCACGCCGGCCAGCGATTTCATCTGCGGCACGCTGCAGTTGGCGTCGGGGATGACGTTGCAGGTGTTCACCACGGGGCGCGGCACGCCGTACGGGCTGGCCGCGGCGCCGGTGATCAAGATGGCGACACGCGACGCGCTGAGCGAGCGATGGCACGACCTGATCGATATCAGCGCCGGCGGCATCGCTACCGGCCGGGCAACGATCGAGGATGTCGGGTGGGAGCTGTTCCGCCTGATCCTGGATGTCGCCAGCGGGCGCAAAAAGACATGGTCGGATCATTGGGGCCTGCGCAACCAGCTTACTCTGTTCAACCCGGGGCCGGTCACCTGAACCAACGGGGGAAACGTCATGCAAAGATCGAAATGGTGGAGTATCGGCGGATCGTTGTTCGCCGGCCTGTTCGTCGCCTATCTGGACCGGACCAATCTTTCGGTGGCGATGCCGCAGCTTTCCAGGGACCTCGGCTTCGCCGGCGAGCATTTCGCCGTCACCGCCAGCTGGACACTGACGATTTTCCTTATCGGCTATGCACTCGCGAATATCCTCGGCGGCATCGTCACCCGCCGCATGGACCCGAAAACCGTGGTGATCTGGTGCTTCGCCATCTGGTCCGCCGCCACGCTGGTCGTCGGCGTTACCGGATCGGTTGCCGTGCTGCTGATCTGCCGCCTGATCCTGGGCGTCGCCGAGGGTATCTACTGGCCGCAACAATCCCGCTTCGTCCGCGGCTGGTTCGCCGAGGACGAACTGACCAAGGCCAACGCCATCATCCAGTTCTACGGCCAGTATTTCGCGCTCGCCATCGGCTTCATGCTACTGACGCCGATATACGATTTCTTCGGCTGGCACACGCTGTTTTTCGTCACGGGAGGCATCGGACTGATCCTGATCGTGCCGCTGTTCATCGCCCTGCTGCGCCCGGAATCCGAGGCGCCGTACCGGCAGCCCGAATCACCCGGTGCCCAACCGAGGCTGACACTGCAAGACCTCGGCGGCCCGGCGTTCATTCTTCTGGTGTTCAGCTACATCACCCAGGGCATGCTGTTCTGGGGCATTACACTGTGGATTCCGCTCGCGGTTCGCACGCTCGGCTTCTCCGGCCTGAGCCAGGGGTTGGCGAGCGCCGTGCCGTACGCCGCCGCGATCCTGCTCGCCATTCCGATGGCGAAGATCAGCGACCGCACCGGCAAGCGGGTGCTGATCGCGTCGCTGGGCATGATGGTCGCCGGCGTTCTGCTGCTATTGTTGCCGGTAGTAGAATCCGGGATCGGCAAGCTGGCGCTGATCACCGTGGCACTTGGCTATTACGCTGCCAGTTTCACACCGAATATCTGGTCGATCCTGCAAAGCAGCATCGAACCTCGGGCAGTCGGGCCGGCTGCGGGCATTATGAACGGGCTTGGCGCGGGCGGCGGCGGCACCATCGCCGGGTTCCTCGTCGGCATGATGAACAGCTACACCGGGTCCTACATGTCCGGGTTCATGGTGCTGGGCGCGCTGGTGATTCTCGGCAGTTTTTCGTTACTGGTCTACGGGCGGATGGTGGGGCGCGAGCGGGTGGTCCGCGGAACCGGGCACGCGTTGCCGCGGGCCAGCGCGTGATCGCCGTTTCAACCCGGAGCGAACTGCCTGATTATCGCGTCGCGAAACGCCGGCAGCGCGGGGTTGGTGCTGTCGCGCCGCCAGACCAGATGCAGTTCCGCCACCGCCCGCCGCGGCGGCGACCGTATCGGCCGCAGCACCACCCCGTCGAAATGCAGCGCCCGGGCTGCTTCCGGCACCACCGCCACACCCAGTCCGGCGCTCACCAGGGCCAGTATCGTATGAGTCTGGGTGATGTACTGCACATAAGCCGGCATCACCCCCGCCGCCGCGCAAAGCCCGGTGATCAGATCATAGAAGTAACGAGCCTCCACCGGCGACCACATCACCATCTTCCGGCCATGCAAATCGGCGATCGACGGATCCTCTCCCTCGGCCAGAGGATGCCCGGCCGGCACCGCCAGCAGCAGCGGCTCGCGCAACAGGCACACATCCTCCACCTGCCGCCGATCGAACGGATGGCGCACCAGCCCGAGGTCCAGCCCGCCGGATGCCAGCGCCTCCATCTGCTCCGCGGTGACCATTTCCTTCAGCACCAGGTCGATCCCCGGCATGGTCGCGGTCGCGAACGCCACCAGGCGCGGCAGCAAGCCGTAGCTCGCCGCCGCGGTGCAGCCGAGGGCAATGGACCCGTCCTCGCCGCGGGCGACGCGCCTGGCGGCGAGACCGGCACCCTCGGCCAGTGCAATGATCCGCCGCGCCTCCGGCAAGAACGCCCGTCCCCCCGCCGTCAGCCGCGCCGAACGGCTGGTGCGGTCGAGCAGTTTGATGTCGAGTGCGTGTTCGAGGATCTGCACCTGGCGGCTGAGCGGCGGCTGCGTCATGTTCAAACGCGTGGCGGCGCGGCCGAAATGCAGTTCCTCGGCAACCGCGACGAAGCAGCGCAACTGACTGAGTTCGAACATCCATCCACATCCGGTATCGATCAATCCCGCCATTAGCTTAGACACGCATCGGTCAGCCGCCTACTGCTGGCCGCAGTCCCCAATGAAACAAGAAGGAGGCCCGAGGTTCATGTCCGTTTCCCCCGTCCTGCCGCAGACCGTCATGCCGCCCAACCGCCTGAAAGCCGCCCTGCGCGACAACCGCCGCCAGATCGGCCTGTGGAGCAGCCTGGCCAGCAACGTCGTCGCGGAAGTGCTGAGTTACGCCGGCTATGACTGGATCGTTGTGGATACAGAACATGCGCCGAGCGACCCGCTGGACGTATTGTCGCAGTTGCAGGCGCTGGCCACTGGGACAGCCGAACCGGTGGTGCGGGTGGCATGGAACGACGCCGTGCTGATGAAGCGGCTGCTGGATATCGGGGCGCGCAGCCTGCTGGTGCCGATGGTGCAGTCGGAGGCTGAGGCGCGGGCCGCGGTGGCGGCGACGCGGTATCCGCCGAAGGGCGTGCGGGGCGTTTCGGTCTCGCACCGGGCCAACCGTTTCGGCCGCGTGCCGGGCTACCTGCACAACGCCGAAAACGAAATCTGCGTGCTGGTGCAGCTTGAGACCCGCGCCGCGTTGACGCGGCTGGAGGCGATCGCCGCGGTGGACGGGGTCGACGGCGTGTTCATCGGCCCGAGCGATCTGGCGGCTGATCTGGGGCACCTCGGGGACGCGGCGCATGCAGAGGTGCAGGCGGCGATCAAGGATGCCTGCGCGCGGATACTGGCGGCGGGGAAGCCGGCCGGGATTCTCGCGCCGGTGGAGGCGGATGCGCGGCGGTATTTCGAGATGGGGTTCACCTATGTCGCCATCGGCAGCGATGTCGGGCTGCTGGCGGCGGGAAGCACAGGGTTGGTCGCGCGGATGCGGGAGGCCATCGGCGAGCCGCAGGTGGGGTGATCGGCTCGGGACGATGCACCGGATGCGGTTGGGCTGGTACTCCGATCTGACCTCGGTGGAGCGGCGCACCTACTGGGCCTGCTTCGCCGGGTTCGGCCTGGATTCGATGGACAGCACGATCTATGCGCTGGTGATCCCGTCGCTGATCGCGGTGCTCGGGCTGACCCGCCCGGAGGCAGGCTACCTGGCCACCGCGGCTCTGTTGGGGACGGGCATCGGCGGCTGGGGTGCGGGCATTCTGGCCGATAGGATCGGGCGGTTGCGGGTGCTGCAGCTCACCATCCTTTGGGTGGCTGTCTTCACCTTCGTAGCGGCTTTCTGCAACTCCTTCTCCCAGCTATTCGGCATCCGGTTCCTGCAAGGCCTGGGCTACGGCGGCGAGGCGGCGGTGGGCGGCGTGCTGATCAGCGAAGTCATCCGGCCTGCGTTGCGCGGCCGCGTGGCCGCTTCGGTCCAGAGCGGCTACGCCGTCGGCTACGCGATCTCGGTCGCGCTCTCGCCGGTTATCGCCGCCTTGTTTCCGGAGTCCGTCGGCTGGCGCGTGTTCTTTGCCATCGGCATCGTGCCGGCATTTCTGGTTTTCTTCATTCGCCGTCTGGTTCCCGAGTCCGGTGTCTACACCGATGCAAAGGCGGCGCGCGCCAGCGGAACGATCGCGCCGCCATTCTGGGAGATCTTTGCCCGCCTTCACCTGCGCCGCACCGCGGCCGCGCTGGTCATGGCGACCGGCATCTTCGGCGGTGCGTACGTAATGATCACATGGTTGCCGGCTTATCTGCAAATGGCGCTGAACCTGTCAGTGACGACGAGCGCCGGCTATCTTGCGCTCAACATTTTCGGTTCCCTTGTCGGGCCCATCGGCTACGGCTGGTTATCCGATCGGATCGGCCGCCGATCGGCATTCATGGTGTTTCTGCTGCTACAGGCGTGCAATGTCTCGGTCTACCTTTTGGCGCCGATCGGCGCCGGGCTGACCATCGCGCTCAGCTTCTTTCTCGGCGCGTTCCAGGGCGGACTGGCGTCCGGCATGATCCCGACCTTTTCGGAACTGTTCCCGACCAGCATCCGGGCCGGCGGCCAGGGCTTCTGCATCGGTGGTGGCCGCGGCTTCGGGTCCGTTGTTCCGGCGACGGTGGGGCTTCTGGCGACAGCGCTGCCACTCGGCACCGCGATGGGTGTGTGCGCGCTGTGCGCCTACGCCGTGGCCTTCTGTGCCGCTATTGCGCTGCCGGAGACGAGCGGTAGGGAACTGGACGCATAACCCCGCAGGCTGCCGGAGCGGGGGACTGTCTCCTCGATCCACGAGTTGCCTGATAGTCGCGCGAGGGTTGCTTTGGCGTACGCGTTCGGGTACAATTCACCTATGCGCACCACATCTTACAGCGAGTTCCGGCGGAACTTGGCAGCCACCCTGGATAGCGTGATCGATGACCACACGCCGCTGATCATCACGCGCGACCGCGGCAAACCGGCGGCGGTGCTGATGTCGCTGGAGGATTATGCCTCCCTGGAGGAGACGCGTTACCTGCTGCGTAGCCCGGCGAACGCCGAGCGTCTGATTGCGTCGATCGACGAACTGGATCAGGGCAAAGGGACGGAGCGCACGCTGTCCGAATGAAGCTGATCTTCAGCGAACGGGCGTGGGAGGATTACCTGTTTTGGCAGGCAACCGACCGGGTGCTGCTGGAGCGGGTGAACGTGTTGATCAAGGAATGCTCGCGCACCCCGTTCGCGGGCATCGGCAAACCGGAACCTCTGCGGGGTAAATTGGCCGGGTGGTGGTCTCGGCGGATCAACCGCGAGCACCGGCTGGTGTATCGGCCGTCGGAGGAGGGGCTGCAGATTGCACAGTGCCGGTATCATTTGTAAAAGTATGGACTTGATCTGACGGTCGGGTCTCCGCCGTGGTGGGTGTCCGACGAATATCTCGTGTCGCTGATCACGCCGCTTGCAGCAATTTCTCCCTCGCTACCGGTAGCGTGTCAATGAAGGTCTGCATCGGCG
>NZ_CAIWTY010000077.1 GCF_903915725.1 uncultured Rhodopila sp. | reverse complement strand
GGTCGCGCAACGGCGCGGCGGTCGCTTCGTCCAGCGACGTGTTGCGTCCCGCCACCATCGCGCGCAACGCTGCAAGCGTCGGCAGGATCGGCTTTTCCGCGGCGACGGTTTGCAAGTCGTGGATGGCCGGGCCAAGCCCGGCCATGACACGGGGGACAATCCGCCCACCCGAAGAAATCCATCACTCAGCCGCCTCCGGAGCCGCCAGGCCGGGAAACGCCCGATGCCAGAGCCGTCTGGCAAACAACCTGAAGCGATCCAAATACAAATACACCACCGGCGTCGTATACAGCGTCAGCACCTGACTCACCATCAACCCGCCCACAATAGAAAGTCCCAGCGGACGCCGCAGCTCTCCGCCATCGCCAAAACTCAGCGCCAACGGCAGCGCCCCCAGCATCGCAGCACTCGTCGTCATCATGATCGGCCGGAACCGCATCAGGCACGCCTCGAAAATCGCCTCCCGTGGCGCCAGCCCGTCCTTGCGTTCCGCCTCCAGAGCAAAATCGATCATCAGGATTGCGTTCTTCTTGACAATGCCGATCAGCAGGATGACGCCGATGGCGGCGATCAGGCTGAATTCCGTATTGAACAGCATCAGCGCCAGGATGGCGCCAATGCCCGCAGAGGGCAATGTAGAAATGATCGTGATCGGGTGAATATAACTCTCATACAGCACCCCGAGCACAATATAAATCGCCGCCAGCGCCGAAACCAGCAAGATCGGCATTGTGCTCAGCGATTCCTGGAACGTCCGCGCGGTGCCCTGGAACGATCCATGGATCGATGCTGGCATGCCGATGGCGCGCATCGCCTGATCGACTGCCAATGTTGCATCGCTCAGCGATTTCCCGGCAGCCAGATTGAAGGAAATCGTGCTCGCCACGAACGGCCCCTGATGGTTCACCGCCAGCGCCGTGTTGCCCGGCCCGAACGACGTGAACGACGCCAGCGGAATCATCGTTTCTTTGCTCGTGCTGACCGCCGCGCCGGACGATGCCGTGCCCTTCCCGACATTCGCCAGCGCATTGGTCGCCGCATTCCGCGCCGAACTGGACGCAATGCTCGCCGCCGTCGTCGCGGTGACAGATGCGGACGTGCCAACCGTTCCGATCACCGCGTTGGAGGTCTGCGTGCCCGACGCACTGCCGCCCGCCGTGCTGACATACACATCCCGCAACGTCTGCGGGCTTTGCCAATACCGCGGCGCCACCTCCATCACCACGTGGTACTGGTTCTGCGCACTGTAGATCGTCGAAACCTGCCGCTGGCCGAACGCGTCATACAATGTGTTGTCGATCTGCGACGCATTGATGCCCAGCCGTCCGGCGGTGGCGCGGTCGATCACCAGATCCGTCTCCAGGCCCTTCTGCTGCTGGTCCGAAATGACGTCGCGCAGCACCGGATTATGCTCCAGCGCCGTCACCAGCTTCGGCGACCACTCGTACAGCTCCGCGGCGCTGTCGGCTTGCAACGTGTATTGATACGCCGCACTGCTTTGCCGCCCGCCGGTGGAGATATCCTGCAGCGGGATCAGAATCAGCCTGGCACCCGGCACGATCGCCAGCTTGCGTCGCAGCCGCGTCATGATTGCATCGATCCCGTCACGCTGCGCCAGCGGCTTCAGCGCCACGTACACCGACCCGGTATTGGTCTGCCCGGCGCCGCCTCCGCCGCCCGCGCCGGTGAACCCGACGACGCTCTGGACGCCCGGGTCCTCTTGCACGATGCGCGACAGTTCCGTCAGCTTGCCCTGCATCGCCTGGAATGAGATGCTCTGATCGGCTTGCAGACTGCCGATCATCCGGCCGGTGTCCTGCTGGGGGAAGAAGCCTTTGGGGACGATGACGTACAGCGCAACGTTCAGCCCCACGGTGACCAGCAGCACAAGCACGACAAACAACGGATGCCGCAGCGACCACGCCAGCGTCCGGCCGTAAAACCCCTGCACCCGATCGAACAGCGTCCGTTTCTTCGGCAGCCGCCGATCGGCGGGCTTGAGGAAAAGGGCGCACAGCATCGGCGTGGTGGTCAGGGAGATAGCCAGCGACACCATGATCGCCATCGACAGCGTCACCGCAAATTCCCGGAACAGCCGCCCGACGATCCCGCCCATCAGCAATATCGGCAGGAACACCGCGATCAGCGATACACTGATCGAAATAACGGTAAACCCGACTTCCCGGGCGCCTCGCAAGGCGGCCTGGACGCGCGGCATGCCGTCTTCCAGATGGCGGGAGATGTTCTCCAGCACGACGATTGCGTCATCGACGACGAAGCCGGTGGCGACGGTCAGCGCCATCAGCGAGAGGTTATCGAGACTGTAGCCGAGCAGATACATCGTCCCGAACGTGCCGATGATGGACACCGGCACCGCGATGGCCGGGATCAGCGTGGCGCGGACGCTGCGCAGGAACAGAAACACCACCAGCGTCACCAGCCCCACCGCGATCAGCAGGGTTCGTTCCGTATCGCGCAGGCTCGCCCGGATCGTCGTGGTGCGGTCATTGGCGATCAGCAGGTTCATGTCGGCGGGCATCGCCGCCATCAGTTGCGGGATCGCCGCTTTGACCGAGTCCACGGTCTCGATGATGTTGGCGCCGGGCTGGCGGAACAGAATCACCAGCACCGCCGGCTTGCCTTGCGACAGGCCGAGGTTGCGCAAATTCTCGACCGAATCCTGCACGTCCGCCATGTCGGACAGCCGCACCGCGGCACCGTTGCGGTAGGCGATCACCAGCGGCTTGTAGTCGTCCGCGTGCGTCGCCTGGTCGTTTGTGTAGAGCTGGTAATGCAGGTTCGCGGACTCGATCGACCCCTTCGGGCTGTTGGCGTTCGCCGAGGCCAGCGCCGCCCGCACGTCCTCCAGCCCGATGCCGTATTTGAACAAGGCGGTCGGGTTCAGCTCCACCCGCACGGCAGGCAGGGCGGCGCCGCCGATGATCACCTGGCCGATGCCGTTGATTTGCGACAGCCGTTGTGACAGCACGTTGGTCGCGGCATCGTACATCTGCCCGCGCGTCAGGGTGGCCGAGGTCAGTGCCAGGATCAGCACCGGCGCCTCGGCCGGGTTAACCTTGCGGTAGGTCGGGTTGCTGCGCAGGCTTGTCGGCAAATCGGCCCGCGCCGCGTTGATCGCCGCCTGCACGTCGCGCGCCGCGCCGTTGATGTCGCGGTTCAGCCCGAATTGCAACACGATGCGCGCCTGCCCGACGGAACTGGTCGAGGTCATCTCGGTCACGTCGGCGATCTGCCCGAGATGCCGCTCCAATGGGCTGGCGACGCTGGTGGCGACGGTGTCCGGACTGGCACCCGGGAGCTGGGCCTGGACCGAGATGGTCGGGAAGTCCACCTGCGGGAGTGGGGAGACGGGAAGCTTGAAGAACGCGAAGATGCCGGCCAGGGCGATGCCGATGGTCAGCAGCGTGGTTGCCACGGGGCGGGCGATGAAGGGGGCGGAGAGGTTCATCGGCTTGCACGGTGGTCTAACGGCCGGGGCGAGATAGCAGCATGACCGAAGCGGGAGCACTGCCCCCTCCCCGTCATGGCGGGCGAAGGCCCGCCATCCACGCCTTTGCCTCCGCCGGCGCCGCAAGGCGTGGATGGCGGGCCTGCGCCCGCCATGACGGGGGAGGGGGCCTGCTGCCTCACGACCCCGCCTCATCACCCGCCAGCTTCGCCCCGGGCTGCTTCCCCCGCAGCCGCCACGCCAGCCTGTCGAACATCAGGTAGATCACCGGCGTGGTGAACAGCGTCAGCACCTGGCTGACGATCAGTCCCCCAACAATCGCCACCCCAAGCGGGCGGCGCAGTTCCGACCCGGTGCCGTTCCCCAGCATCAGCGGCAGAGCCCCCAGCAGTGCCGCCATCGTCGTCATCAGTATCGGCCGGAACCGCAGCAGGCACGCCTGATGGATCGCCTCGCGCGGAGGCTTGCCCTCGTCCCGCTCCGCCACCAGGGCGAAGTCGATCATCATGATCGCGTTCTTTTTCACAATGCCGATCAGCAGGATTATGCCGATGATCGAGATGACATCGATATTGTCGCCGGCAATCAGCAGCGCCACCAAAGCGCCGGCTCCGGCCGAGGGCAGTGTCGACAGAATGGTGATGGGATGGATGAAGCTTTCGTACAAAACCCCCAGCACGATGTACATCGTCACGATCGCCGCCAGCACAAGCAGCAATTCGTTGGACAGCGACGCCTCCAGCGCCGACGCGGCGCCCTGGAACGCGGTGACGAAACTCTCCGGCAGCCCGATATCGGTCTCCGCCTGACGAATCGCCGCGACGGCTGCGCCCAAAGATGCCCCGGGGGCGGTATCGAACGAAATCGTCGTCGCCGGAAACTGCGCCAGATGGCTGATCTGCAACGGCCCCGGCTTCTGCACAATCGTCACGATCGAACTCAGCGGCACCTGCCCGGTGGTTGATGCCGATGACGGCAGGTAGATCGCCGACAGCGCCTCCAGCGATGTCTGCAACTTCGGATCGGCTTCCATGATCACGCGGTATTGGTTCGATTGAGTATAGATCGTGGAGATGATCCGCTGCCCGAACAGGTCGTACAACGCGTTATCGACGGTTGCCGGGGTAATGCCGAACCGCGCCGCCGTCGCCCGGTCGATCATCAGGTTGACCGTCAGCCCCTGTTGCTGGAGGTCGCTCGCGACGTTCATCAGATCGGGCGATTTGCCCAATTCCGTCAGCAGCTTCGGTACCCATTCGTTGAACGCCGACAGGTTCGGGTTTTCCAGCACGAACTGGTATTGCGTGCGGCTGACCGAGGCGTCGATGGTCAGGTCCTGGACCGGCTGCAAATACAGCGACACGCCGGGCACGCCCGAGGTCTCCTGCTGCAGGCGGCGGCCGATATCGGTGGCATCCAGGCTGCGCTCATTCTTCGGCTTCAGGTTGATCAGGAACCGCCCGCTGTTCAGCGTCGCGTTGCTGCCGTCCACGCCGATGAAGGAGCTCAGGCTGGCGACATCGGGGTCTTTCAGGATCGCCGCCGCCAGCGCCTGCTGGTGTTCGGCCATCGCCTCGTAGGATGCGCTTTGCGCCGCGACCGAGATGCCCTGCAAAACGCCGGTGTCCTGCACCGGGAAGAATCCCTTTGGCACCACGGTGTACAGCAGGACGGTGACCGCCATCGTGGCGACGGCCACCAGCAAGGTCAGTGGCTGGTGATCCAGCACGACGTTCAGGGCGCGGTCGTAGCGGCCGATGATCCAGTTGAAGCCACGCTCCGCCTTCAGGTCGAACCTGGTCCGCTGCGCGTCGGGCCGGTGGCGCAACAGCTTGGCGCACATCATCGGCACCAGGGTCAGGGACACGATCGCCGAAATAACGATCGTGACGGCCAAAGTGATGGCGAACTCATGGAACAGCCGCCCGACCACGTCGCCCATGAACAGCAGCGGAATCAGCACGGCGATGAGCGACACGGTCAGCGAGATGATGGTGAAGCCGATCTGCTCGCTGCCTTTCAGCGCGGCGGCAAGCGGGGCTTCGCCGGCTTCGACGTAGCGGGCGATGTTCTCGATCATCACGATCGCATCGTCCACGACGAACCCCGTGGAAATCGTCAGCGCCATCAGCGACAGGTTGTCCAGGCTGAAGCCGAGCAGGTACATCGCCGCCAGCGTGCCGACAAGCGACAGCGGCACCGACAGGCTGGGAATGATCGTCG
Organism: uncultured Rhodopila sp.; assembly: GCF_903915725.1. GTDB lineage: Bacteria > Pseudomonadota > Alphaproteobacteria > Acetobacterales > Acetobacteraceae > Rhodopila. The sequence goes on along the minus strand of NZ_CAIWTY010000077.1, from coordinate 84,541 downwards.
CCGGCAGGTTGCGCAGGAACAGGAAGATCACCGCCACCACCAGCGCCACGGCCAACCCGAGCTCGAACTCCACATCCGACACCGAAGCCCGGATCGTTACCGTCCGGTCGGTCAGCACGGCGACATCGACGGCGGAGGGCAGGGTGGCCTGCAACTGCGGCAGCAGGCGCTTGATGGTATCGACCACCTGGATGACGTTCGCACCCGGCTGGCGCTGCACGTTCAGGATGACTGCCGGAGTGGTGTTCGCCCAGGCGCCCAGTTTGGTGTTCTCGGCGCCGTTCACCACGGTGGCGACGTCCTTCAGGTGAACCGGCGCCCCGTTGCGGTAGGCGATCACCAGATCAAGGTATTGCTGCGGATCGGAGATCTGGTCGTTGGCGTTGATCGTCGTCGCCTGCGCCGGGCCGTCGAAATTGCCCTTCGGCGTATTGACGTTGGCGTTGCCCAGCGTGGTGCGAAGGTCGTCGATATTCAGCCCGTACGCCGCCAGTGCCCGTGGATTGATCTGCACCCGCACCGCCGGCCGCTGGCCGCCGCTGATGCTGACCAGGCCGACCCCCGGCTGCTGCGAGATCTTCTGCGCCAGGCGCGTGTTCGCCATATCCTGCACCTGCGTCAGCGGCAGGGTCTTCGAGGTCAGCGCCAGGGTCAGTATCGGTGCATCCGCCGGGTTGACCTTGGCGTAAATCGGCGGTGCCGGCAGGTCGGACGGCAGCAGGTTGCCCGCCGCGTTGATCGCCGCCTGCACCTCCTGCTCGGCCACGTCGAGGCTGACATCCAGGCTGAACTGCAAGGTGATAAGAGACGCTCCAGCCGAGCTGGTGGAGAACATCTGGTTCAGGCTGGGCATCTGGCCGAACTGCACCTCCAGCGGGGAGGTAACGGACGATGTCATTACCTCCGGGCTGGCACCGGGGTAGAAGGTCTGCACCTGGATGGTCGGGTAATCGACCTCCGGCAGCGCCGATATCGGCAGGAAGCGGTAGGCGACGAGGCCCACCAGCATGATCGCCGCCATCAGCAGTGTCGTCGCGACCGGCCGCAGGATGAAGGGGCGGGACGGGCTCATGCAGCGGCAAACCCGTCATGGTCCGCCTGCGCGGACCATGACGGGGAGGGGCCTGTGCCTCGCACCCGGCGATGCGGTTCGGTTGTGCCGGTCCGGCAACCCCATCACTGTCCCTGCGGCTGGCGGCGGTGCTCGTGCACGCCGGCCGGGTTTGCCGGCGATGTCGAGTCCGGCGTGGCCGAGGGTGGCGCCCCGCCCGCCGCTCGCCCGCCCGCCTGCTGTGCCGGCAAACTCACCGCCGCACCGTCACGCAGCCGATCGGTGCCATCCGTGACGACACGGTCTCCGGGGTTGAGGCCTGACAGCACCGCCTGATAATTCCCATCCACCGGCCCGACCTTGATCGGCCGCACGGACACCGTGTTGTCCGGCTTGATCAGGTAAACGAACGTCCCGGGCTCGCCGCGCTGCACCGCCGGCACCGGCACGCGCACCGCGTTGGGCATTGTGTTCACCAGCAGCCGCGCGTTGACAAACTGGTTCGGATACAGCAACTCGTCGGGATTGGCGAAAATCCCCCGCAGTTTCAATGTGCCCGTGGTGGTGTCGATGAGGTTGTCGATGGTCCCGAGCTGCCCGGTCGCCAGCAGCCGCGTGTTGGCGCGGTCATAAGCCTCGATGGACAGCGTGGCCCCGGCGCGCACACGCTGGATGATGTCCGGCAGATTGTCCTCCGGCACCGAGAACAGCACCGAAATCGGCTGCATCTGGGTGATGACGACCAGGCCGGTGGTGCCGGAGGTCTGGACGTAATTTCCCTGATCGACCTGCCGCAGCCCGACCTGCCCGTCTATCGGCGAGATGATGTGGCAATACGCCAGGTTGAGCTTTGCCGTATCCACCGCTCCCTGATCGGTTTGCACCGTGCCGGTGTATTGCTGCACCAGGTAGCGCTGGTCATCCAGTTGCTGCTGCGCGATCGAATCCTGCCGCCCGAGCGTCTGGTAGCGCTTCAGATCCGCCTGCGCCTGCGCCAGCAATCCCTGGTCCTTGGCCAGCGTGCCTTGCGCCTGCTCCAGCGCCGCCTGGTAGGGCCTCGGGTCGATCTGGGCGAGGAAGTCGCCCTTCTTCACGACCTGGCCTTCCTTGAAGCCAACCTCCTGCAACTGACCGTTGATCTGCGTATAAACCGTCACTGTGTCGAGCGAGGTGACCGTTCCAAGCTCGTTCAGCATGATGCGGATATCGCCGGTATCGACCGTGGCGAAGCCCACCGGCTGTGGCGCGCCCAGGGCGGAGCGAGCCGCCGGGGCGGCGCGCGATGCGGTTTGGGTTGCGTGCTGCGTCCATAGATACCAGCCGCCGCCGGCGAGTCCGGCGGCGATCAGGCCGGTCAGGACCCAATACCCGGTGCTCGTTCGGCGCACGGCCGGGGTTGCGCGGGACACGGTCTCAGCCGCTGGCCTCGCTTCCGTCTGATCAACACGTTCGTCCATGAAAGGTCGGGTCCTTTATCGGTCGCCGCCCGGCTGAAGACTGCGCACTCGGATTAAGCACGGCCACCGGCGGCAACAAGCGAAAGCCCGCGCCTGTTACGCTAATTTTTGCTTCGTTACACGGGAACACGGCGGCCGGCGGGCTCGGGAGCGCGGAAACCGCCGAACCTGCGGCGGCACACGCCGTGAGGTTTGCCCTACCGGCGCCGGGCGAAAGCCGCAAAGGCGCGCAACTGGGCCGCGATGAAGTCGCGCGTCGCCTGATCGGTCAGCTCAAGACTGGTGGGGTCCACCTTGTTGGTGATCTGGCCGACCATGACCTCCGGCTTGTTCAGCACGAAGGCGTCGAGGAACACCAGGATCTGCCGGAGGTGATACTGCGCCCGCGCGCCGCCGATGAGGCCGGGCGAACCGGACTGGATCGCCACCGGCTTGGCCGCCAACGGCGGCGCCGGAAGCCGCGACAGCCAGTCCAGCGCGTTCTTCAGCGCGCCCGGAACCGAGTAGTTATACTCGGGCGTTACAATGATTACGCCGTCGGCCTTGGCGATCGTTTCCGCCATCGCCAGCACGGCGGCGGGAAATCCTCCAGCCTGCAGATCCGCATTGTATAGCGGCAAATCGCCAATCGATCCCAATGGCGCGATGGTGACGCCCTCCGGGGCGAGGCCCGGCAAGGCGCGCGCGATCGCGGCGTTGAAGGAGCCATGGCGCAGGCTGCCGAGCAATGTGACAAAATGCAGTGGCGTGTGGTCGGACATGCGCGGACCCTTTGCTGGCTCAACGGCGGCGGGGAACCAATAACCGCGTTGAAACGCCGGGGCAAACACCGCGAGCCGGCCCGTTCACGGCGGCCGGGCAGCAGCATCGGCGGACGATCCCGGCACTGGACAATTCCGCAATCCGCAGCGCATAGCACCGTCGCCCGCCGATGGGCGGCCTGTCCGGGAGTCTGCGCGTAAGACCATGATGTATTTCAGTCGCATGAAGACGACCATCATCCTGGCCGTCTGCCTGCTGGGGGTGTTGCTCGGCGTACCAAATCTGTTCCCCGCGCCGGCATCCTGGATGCCGTGGCGGACGGTCCATCTCGGCCTCGACCTGCGCGGCGGCAGCTACCTGCTGCTCGAGGTCGATATGAAGGCGGTGATCAAGGAGCGTCTCGACAGCCTGATGGACGGCGTCCGCCAGGACCTGCGCACCGCACAGATCTTCTACCAGTCGCTGGACGCCCAGCCCGACCAGAACCGCATCGTGCTGCGCCTGCGCGATCCGGCGAAGACCGATGACGCCGTGGCGGCGCTGCGCCCGCTGATCAGCCCGGATGCCAGCACCGGCCAGCCCGACCTGGCCATCGGCTCGAACCCCGACGGCACGATCACCCTGACCCTGTCGCCCGCGGCGCTCAGCCGGCGGGCCAGCGGCGCGGTCGAGCAGTCGATCGAGATCATCCGCCGCCGCATCGACCAGACCGGCGTGGTGGACCCGCAGATCACCCGCCAGGGCGAAAGCCGCATCGTCGTGCAGCTTCCCGGCGTCGGCGACCCCGACCGGATCAAGCAGCTTATCGGCAAGACGGCGCACATGACCTTCCGGCTGGTCGATGAGACCGCCAACCCGAACGGCGGCGGCGTGCCGCCGCCCGGCGACGACTACCTGCCGTTGCAGGACCGCCCCGGCGAGAAGATCGCCGTGCGCAAGCGGATCGACGTCGATGGCGCCGATCTGACGGACGCGCGGGCGGGGACGAGTCCGGAGACGGGGGACTGGGTGGTGAACTTCACCTTCAACTCCGTCGGCGCCCGCCGCTTCGCCGATATCAGCCGCGCCAACGTCAACCACCGCTTCGCCATCGTGCTGGATGACAAGGTGATTTCCGCGCCTGTCATTCGCGAGGCGATCACCGGCGGGCGCGGCCAGATCAGTGGCTCGTTCAGTCCCGATTCCGCCAACGACCTGGCGGTCCTGCTGCGTGCCGGCGCCTTGCCGGCGCCGCTGACCGTGGTGGAGCAGCGCAGCGTCGGTCCCGAGCTCGGCGCCGCCAGCATCCGGGCGGGGGCGCTGTCGCTGGCGGCCGGGTTCGTCTTCGTCATCGCCTTCATGGGGATTTTCTACGGCCTGTTCGGCTGGCTCGCGAACCTCGCGCTGGTGGTCAACCTGTTCCTGATGCTCGGCATCATGTCGCTGCTGCAGGCGACGCTGACCCTGCCGGGCATGGCGGGGATCCTGCTGACGCTGGGCATGGCGGTGGACGCCAACATCCTGATCAACGAGCGCATCCGCGAGGAGCAGAAGCTCGGCCGTCCGCCCCTACAGGCGCTGGAGCACGGCTTCAGCCGCGCCTACAGCACGATTTTCGACAGCAACGCCACCGCCTTCCTGGCGCATGTGATGCTGTTCGTATTCGGCTCCGGTCCGGTGCGCGGCTTCGCGGTGACCATCACCGTCGGCATCGCCACCTCCCTGTTCACCGCCTGGATGCTGACCCGGCTTCTGGTGTCGCGCTGGTATGTCGCGAACCGGCCGAAGCTGCTGCCGGTCTGAGGGTGTAACCGATGTTCATCAAGCCCCGTTTCCGACTGGTTCCCGACGGCACCCGCATCAAGTTCATGCGGGGCCGCTACCTTGGCCTGATTGTCTCGGCGATCCTGTCCACCGCTTCGGTGATCATGTTCTTCTACCCGGGCCTGAACCTGGGGATCGATTTTTCCGGCGGCGTGGTGATGCAGGTGCGCACCGACGGGCCGGCCGACTTCGCCCAGATCCATGCCGCGCTGGCAGCCGCGCACGTCCCGGACCAGGGCTTGCAGCGCTTCGGCGATGCGTCGGACGTGCTGATCCGGCTCGGCGCCCAGCCGACGGAGGCGGCCACCCAGGCGGCCGTCGCCCAGGTGCGGACCGCGCTGGAACAGGGCGTGCCCGGCGTCAAGATCCAGCGCACCGACGCCGTGGGCGCCAGCGTCTCTGCGGAACTGTTCCGCAACGGGCTGCTGGCGCTGGGCATCAGCCTGGTAATGATCCTGATCTATATCTGGTTCCGGTTTGAATGGCAGTTCGCCGTCGGCGCCGTCGTGACGCTGATCCTGGATATCACCAAGGCCATCGGCTTCCTGGCGCTGACCCGGATCGAGTTCGACCTGGTGATGGTCGCCGCGATCCTGACCATCCTCGGCTACTCCACCAACGACAAGGTGGTGGTCTACGACCGGGTGCGCGAGAACCTGCGCAAATACAAGTCGATGCCGCTGCGCGAACTGATCGACCTGTCGATCAACGAGACGCTGAACCGGACCCTCGGCACCTCGATGACGGTGTTCCTGGCCAGCCTGCCGCTGGCGCTGTTCGGCGGCGAGTCGATCTCCGGCTTCGCCTGGGTCATGCTGTTCGGCATCGTCGTCGGCACCTCGTCATCGATCTTCATCGCCGCGCCCATACTGCTGTTCCTGGGCGAGCACCGGCTGCGCCGCGATGCCGCCCCTGCCGTGCCCGCCAAGTCGACGCCTGCAAAAGCGACCACGGCGCCGCGGACGTGATCGTTCGCCGCCGCACTCTGCTGGCCGGTTTGCCGGCCTGGGGCGCGCTTTCGGGTGCCGCCTCGGCGGCCGACGGTCCGTCAGTCCACTTACGGCGGTCGATTTCGATGCTCGTCGGCGGCTTGGAGGTATCGGAGACCGCCCGGGTGGCGCGGGTATTCGCCGGGTTCCTCGGTCCGCGTCTCGGCGCGCCCATGCCCGGCGGCGTGCAGGTCGATGTGCGCTGCCTGCCGGGGGAATCCGGACGCACGATGCTGACGGCTCTCGGCGACGCTTTCCCCAGCGGCGCCACCATCGGCTGGGTGGTCGCGCCGGCCTTGGCGGCACGCATGATCGACCATGAAGACCCGGGCCTGATCCAGCGAATCCAGCTTATCGGTCAGGTGGAACGCGAGCCCATAGCGTTTGTGTCGCCTGCAAGCGACCCGGCGAACTCGGTTCAGGACATCATCCGCAGGGCAGGGCAAGATGCGGGTGCGGTCCCGCTGGGAACGCCCGCGGCGGGCAGCCCGCCGCATCTCGCGGCGCTGCGGCTACAGGTTCTGGCGCAGACCCGGCTGAACATCGTGACGTTTCCCTCGGCCGCCGCGGCGCGGCAGGCGGTGCTGGCCGGTAATGTCTCCGCCGCGGCGCTGGGTCTTTCGACCATTATCGGCGATATCCGCGAGGGCACGCTGACCGCCATCGGCATCGCCGCCAAACGCCGCTTCGGCCTGCTGCCGGACGCGCCGATCCTGGATGAGGCGGGGATTCCGCTCGCGGCGTTCATACGCCGCGGCATCGCCGTCCCGGCCGCTACCCCGGGGGACATCGTCGCCACGCTGGCGGAAGCCGTCCGTGCCGTGGCCGAGGACGAGGCGTTCTCGCGACAGGCTGAGGACAATGGCTACTACGCCGCCTGGGCGGACGCCACCGCCTGGCGCACCCAGATCGATACCGAACAGGCGGCGCTGGCCAAGCTATGGGAAACCGACCCGTGGCTGTCGTCGTCGGGCGGGTGAGATGGACGCTTCCTTCCAGGCACCGGCGTCTCCATTGTGTCGTGGCCGGACCTGGTCCGGCCATCCACGGCTTTGCCGCCGCCAACTCCGCAAGTCGCGGGTGGCCGGGCCAAGCCCGGCCATGACACAAGCGCAACGGTCACGCGGCCGGCCGATGCGCAACTACCCCCTACCCGACAGCCCGCTCCGTGCTACACCAACACCAACTCGAATCCGTCGCAATTCAGGAGGAAGCCCATGACAACAGAACATAAGCAGTATCCCGTCCGCCAAACCGACCGTAACCTCGCCCTCGAACTTGTCCGGGTCACCGAGGCCGCGGCCATCGCCGCCTCCCATTGGATCGGCCATGGCGACAAGAACGAGGCCGACGGCGCCGCCGTGGAGGCCATGCGCAAGGCGTTCGACGCGGTCGCGATCGATGGCACCGTGGTCATCGGCGAAGGCGAGATGGACGAAGCGCCGATGCTGTTCATCGGCGAGCGTGTCGGTGCCGGCGGCCCGGCGATGGACATCGCCGTCGATCCGCTCGAAGGCACCAGCCTGTGCGCCAAGGCCGGGCCGAACGCCATGACCACCCTGGCGCTGGCCGAGCGCGGCAAGTTCCTGCACGCCCCCGACATCTACATGGACAAGATCGCCGTCGGCGGCGGGCTGCCGGACGGCGTGGTGAGCCTCGACGACAGCGTGGCGAACAACCTGCGCAACCTGGCGAAAGCCAAGAAGGTCGATATCGAGGACCTGATGGTTTGCCTGCTCGACCGTGATCGGCACGAGCAACTGATCGCCCATAGCCGCGAGGCCGGCGCGCGCGTCATGCTGATCAGCGACGGCGACGTCGCCGCCGCCATCGCCACCGCCCTGCCCGAGTCGCAGATCGACCTTTACATGGGGGCCGGTGGCGCACCCGAGGGCGTGCTCTCCGCTGCCGCGCTGCGCTGCGTTGGCGGCCAGATGCAGGGCCGCCTGCTGTATGAGAATGAAGAGCAGATCGCGCGTGTCCGCTCCATGGGCCACGCAGATCCGAAACGGTGCTTCGCGGCGCACGAGCTGGCGGCGGGCGATGTGATGTTCGCGGCCACCGGCGTGACCACCGGCCCGATGCTGCGCGGTGTGAAATGGAGCCATGGCGGGGCGGTGACGCATTCGATCGTCATGCGCAGCCGCTCCGGCACCGTCCGCTTCATCGAAGCCCACCACAACCTGGAGAAGGATCGGGGTTAGGGCTTAGCGGATTGACGGCGGACCTCGTCCTCGGGGTCAGCCGCAGCCTGTCGGGCCGCCGCTGGCTGTGGCGGCCCGCGGAAGACCGGGTGGCGGCCGGCATCGCCCAGAAACTGGTGGTGCCGGAGATCGTCAGCCGGCTGCTGGCGGCGCGTGGCGTCGGGATCGACGCCGCCGCCGATTTCCTGGAACCGACGCTGCGGGCCCTGTTGCCGGACCCGTCGCTGCTGATGGATATGGAGGTCGCGGCGGACCGCCTCGCCGCGGCCGTCCGCGCTGCTGAAACCGTCGCCGTGTTCGGCGACTACGACGTGGACGGGGCCTGTAGCGCCGCCCTGATGGTCAGCTTTCTGCGCGGGATGGGCTGCCCGGTGCACCATCACGTGCCCGACCGCATCCTGGAGGGCTACGGCCCGAACCCCGCCGCCCTGATCGCGCTGGCCGAACGCGGCGCCAGCCTGATCGTCTGCGTCGATTGCGGCACCGCCGCCGCATTGGCTTTGTCCGCCGTGGCGGGCAAGGCGGCGGTGATCGTGCTGGATCACCACAAATCCGAGGGCGCGCCGCCGCCGGTGCTGGCCACGGTGAACCCGAATCGGCTGGACGACACCTCCGGCCTGGGGGCGCTGTGCGCCGCCGGTGTGGCCTTCCTGACCACGATTGCCACGGTGCGCGCGCTGCGCCGCCTCGGGTTTTTCTCCACGCGGCCGGAACCTGACCTGATCGGATTGCTCGACCTGGTGGCCCTGGCCACCGTCTGCGACGTGATGCCGCTGACCGGCGTCAACCGCGCCTTCGTCTGCCAGGGCCTGAAAGTGATGGCCCGCCGCGCCCGGCCCGGCATCGCCGCGCTGCTGGACGTGACCCAGGCGCGGGACAAGCTGAACGCCGCCACCTGCGGCTTCGCCCTGGGGCCGCGCATCAATGCCGGCGGGCGGATCAGCGAGGCGGATCTCGGGCTGCGCCTGCTGCTTTGCGAGGACCGCGTTGAAGCGCTCGCCCTGGCTGAGAAGCTGGAGGCGGTGAACCGGCAGCGCCAGGACGTCGAAGCCTCCATCATGGATGCCGCGATGCATGCGGCGGAGTTGCAGGTTGGCGCCGGCCGCGCGGCGGTGCTGGTTTCGGGGGAGGGGTGGCATCCGGGCGTCGTCGGCATCGTCGCCGGCCGGATCAAGGAGCGCTTCAACCGCCCGGCCTGTGTCGCCGGGTTCGCGGACGGAGTCGGCAAGGGATCGGGACGCTCGGTGCCGGGTGTCGATCTGGGTGCGGCGGTGATCGCTGCACGGCAGGCGGGCATCCTGGTGACCGGCGGCGGTCACCCGATGGCGGCGGGGTTCTCGCTGGGGGCCGATCGGCTGGAGGATTTCCACGCGTTCCTGGACGAGCGGCTGGCCGGGGCGGGGGCATTGCCGAGTGCGGCCGATCTGGTGATCGAGGGCGCGTTGGCCGTCGGCGGCGCCACAACGGAGGTGGCGCGGCATCTGGAGCGGCTGGCCCCGTTTGGCGCCGGCAACGAGGAGCCGACTTTGGTGCTGAACCGCGCTCGCGTCGTGCGGGCCGATCGGGTGGGGCGTGAGGCGGGGTCGATCCGGGCGTTCTTGGAAGGCGAGGGCGGCGGCCCGCGGTTGAAGGCGATGATGTTCCGGGCGCGGGAGGGCGCGCTGGCGGATGCGCTGCTGGCGCGGGCTGATGGGGTGCCGCTGCATCTGGCCGGGCACCTGCGGGCGGAGGAGTGGAACGGTTCGGTGACGCCGTGTTTCATTGTCTCGGACGGCGCGGTGGCGTGAGCGGACAATGGCGCTTGACCGGCGGGGGCGGGTCCGCTACCCACCGCCGGCCCGATGTTGATAGCGTTTGGGTTCGGCCTTGTCCCGTTCGTCTAGAGGCCCAGGACACCGCCCTTTCACGGCGGTAACACGAGTTCGAATCTCGTACGGGACGCCAATAAAACAAATCGTTGAGCTTCAAAGCGCCCCACGCCGGTCGCCGCTCCTTGCGGATGCCACGGACGCTCCGCCGCGCTTCCGTCATGTGACGAAATCAGCATATCGCACCCATCACGGGGCTTTGTCGTTTCGAGAATGGCGGCTAATAGCCGCTTATGACGCCGATCGAACTAATTTCTAAATGGCATGCAAACACCCGCAACGAACGTGCTGCCTCGCAGGAGCACTTTCTGGACCTGTGCGGGGTGCTGAACGAGCCGACCCCCAACTCCGACCCGACCGGCGCGGCCTATGCCTTCGAAAAAGGCGCGACCAAGGCCAGCGGCGGCGAGGGCTGGGCCGATGTCTGGCGGCGCGGGCGCTTCGCCTGGGAATACAAGGGCAAGCACAAGGACCTGGAAGCCGCGCACCGGCAACTGCTGCAATATGCCGGCGCGCTGGAAAACCCGCCGCTGCTGGTCACCTCCGACATCTCGCGCATCATCGTCCGCACCAACTGGACCAACTGCGTCTCCGAGCGGCACGAGTTGCTGCTGGACGATCTGGCCAACCCCGAACGCCTCGGCGTGCTCAAGTCGGTGTTCTCCGACCCCGAACGCCTGCTGCCCAACAAGACTCGGGCCGCACTGACCGCCGAAGCCGCCGCGGAATTCGCCGAACTGGCGGGACGGCTGCGCCACCGGGGCAATGACCCGCAGACGGTGGCCCACTTCGTCAACCGTCTGGTGTTCTGCCTGTTCGCCGACGACGTGGGGCTGCTTCCCGCCGGGCTGTTCGAGCGGATGCTGGCCGCATCGCGCATGCGGCCGGCGCAGTTCGAAGCCTATGCAAGCCGGTTGTTCACCGCGATGGCAAAGCGCGGCGGCGAGGTGGATTTCACGCCGGTCGCCTGGTTCAACGGCGGTCTGTTCGAAGATGACGCCGCGCTGGCGCTGGAGGCGGACGACATCGTGCTGTTGCAGAAGGCGGCGGCGCTGGATTGGGCGGAGGTTGACCCCTCCATCCTCGGCACGCTGTTCGAACGCGGCCTGGACCCCGACAAGCGCAGCCAGCTTGGCGCGCACTACACCTCGCGCGACATGATCGAGCGGCTGATCGAGCCGGTTGTCCGCCGTCCGCTGCTGGCCGAGTGGCGCGGGGTGCATACGCGGATCGCGGCGAATCTGGCGGCCGGCGCCGCCGCCAAGCCGGCCAGCAAGGCCAGGCGCGACTCGCCCGCGCAGGCCGAGACGTTGCTGCGCGGCTTCCTTGACCGGCTGCGTGCCTTCCGGGTGCTGGACCCCGCCTGCGGTTCCGGCAACTTCCTCTACCTCGCGTTGCTGGCGCTCAAGGACCTGGAGCATCAGGCGATGGTGGAGGCCGAGGCCCTCGGTTTGCAGCGCGAGTTCCCGCAGGTGGGACCGGAGGCCGTGCTGGGGCTGGAAGTGAACCCCTACGCCGCCGAACTGGCCCGCGTGTCGGTCTGGATCGGCCATATCCAATGGGCGCGCCGGCATGGCTTCCCGCCGCCGTCCGACCCGGTGTTGCGCACCCTGGACACGATTGACTGCCGGGATGCCCTGCTGGCGGATGATGGCACGCAGGCAGCGTGGCCGGCGGCGGACGCGATCGTGGGCAATCCGCCATTCCTCGGCGGAAAACGACTGCGCACCGTGCTCGGGGATGAATACTGCGGCCGGCTATTCACTGCCTATGCGGATCAGGTTTCCGCAGAGGCGGACTTGGTTTGCTACTGGTTTGCGAAGGCGCAGAAGGAGTTTGCCGACGGCCGGCTTCTGCACGCCGGCTTGGTGGCGACGAACAGCATCCGGGGCGGCGCAAACAGGCGCGTGTTGGAGCCGATCGCACAGGCGGGCGCGATCTCGACTGCCTGATCAGATGAGCCGTGGACGTTGGACGGCGCGGCTGTGCGCGTGTCGCTGGTGTGCTGGGGGCGTGAGCAGGCAGCGGCCCCCGAACTGGACGGCGTGGCTGTGCCGGCGATCCACGCGGACCTGACGGCCGGCGGCGCGGACCTGACAACGGCGCGGCGGATGCGGGAAAATGCGGGCGTGGCCTTCATGGGTGACACCAAGGGCGGTGCCTTCGATGTGCCGGGAGAGTTGGCGCGCAAATGGCTGGCGCTGCCGAGCAACGCCAATGGCAGGCCCAACGCCGACGTGCTGCGCCCGTGGTCGAACGGCATGGATGTCACCCGCCGCCCGTCCGACACCTGGATCGTAGATTTTGGCTGGACCATGCCGGAAGCGGAGGCCGCGTACTATGCCATGCCGTATGCCCACGTCGCCGAGCATGTCCGACCCGTTCGGGCAACGAACAAGCGCGAGGCTTATGCGCGTGAATGGTGGCGGCACGTCGAACCGCGACCGGGGATGCACAAGGCTCTGGCTGGCTTGTCCCGGTTTATTGTAACCCCGGAGGTGGCGAAGCACCGGGTTTTCGCTTGGATGAGGCCGCCAATGCTGCCCGACCACAAGCTGCAAGTGATATCTCGTGATGACGACACCGCTTTCGGAATATTGCAAAGCCGTTTTCACGAGGTATGGGCGTTGGCCGTCGGCTCCTGGCACGGCGTAGGTAACGATCCGCGATATACAGTCGGCACCTGCTTCGGAACCTTCGCGTTTCCCGCCGGGCTAACTCCCGATCGTCCTGCCGCATCATACGCCGCCGATCCCCATGCTCAGGCTGTCGCGCTGGCGGCGCAGAAGTTGGTTGCGGCTCGGGATCGGTGGCTGAACCCGCCCGAGTTGGTGGTCTCCACGCCCGAGGTTGTGCCCGGGTTCCCGGATCGTCTTTTGCCGAAGGATGCGGCGGCGGCAGCTACCTTGCGCGGGCGGACGCTGACCGCCCTCTACAACCAGCGCGGCAAGCCCGAAGGTGCATGGCTCGATTCGCTGCACCGGGCCTTGGACGAAGCTGTAGCAGCGGCCTACGGTTGGCCGGCGACGATCTCCGCCGATGACCTGTTGATGCGGCTGTTGGCATTGAACCGTGAGCGCGCAGCAACCGCAGAATGTGAGTTGGGACTCGCCCCTGGCGGTCCCGCGCCGGGTCAGGCCCGCGCTTCGCCGGACCGTGACGATAGCCAAACAACCGATCCGGATTGCCGTAGTATTCCTAATCCGTAATGTCGTTTCAACCGCGCGACGGCGCCAACCCGGAAGCGGTTGCGGGTCCCCGGGCCAAAGCGCCGGGTCCATGCATCATGATCTCTGCAATTCCCATGATCGCCGCGTCCTTTGCGCATGAAGCGCAGCAAGCGCCGATCGATGGACAGCCAGCCGATTAGTTATACGCTAACGGAACGAAAATGCGGGGAACCATTGTTGGCGGCAGGCGTTCGGTGGAGGCTGCCCAACGGAGAACGCATGATGGCGAATGACGAATCGGAAACCACCGCCTACGAAAAAGCCCGCGAGATCACGGAGAAGGCGCTCGACGCTCTGAAAGAGAACGATGATGCGAAAGCCGGCGAGCTCATCGACGAGGCCAAGAGCGTAGATGAAAACGCGGTATTGGACGTGCAGGAGATGCTGGATGAAGATGCATCATCGGAACATGATCCGGCGAAGTTGAATGAGGATATCGCCAAGCGCAGTCGCGGTTGAACCAGACGTTCAAGAAATGAGTGCGGGCGCCGTTACCGCCGCTATCCCGGCGTCTTAACGGCGGCGCATCCGATCTTCGCCGGGGACACACCCCGCCGGGTTTCAGCTCGATTGCAAAATTCGCGTCCGAAGTCGATTCCTCGTCTGAGTCGTCCGGACCGCGCGCTCCGCATCCGGTCTTTGCCCGCCAGTGGATAAATTCAGACGGATGAGTCCGTCTGAATTGGCGGACTTCCGCGCCTCGGGAAGAATCGAGGCGGGCACCATGTGTCAGATTCTATCCACTAGCACCCGGATTTGTCGCGGCCCCCCGCAAAATTGGTAGCTTTTGGCTATCCGGCCGCAACCGGTGGCCGCAATCGTCGCCATCTCTTTATGTTTCCGCAATCAAAGCTCCCCGGGCGGGAAGGCCGGGTCGTTCCACTCCGGACGGATGATCGCTTCAATGCTGACCCGCGCCCGGCGCGGAGCGGTGACCCGCGCCCGGCGCGGAGCGGTGACCGATGCCCGACGCGGAGCGGTGACCGACGCCCGACGCGGAGCGGTTGGGCGGCCGCCGGGGGCGTTCCGGATAAACCACGGACGCGGCCGCCTCCGACTGTCGTCGCGGCGAGGGCCTGCATCGACGCTTTGTCGGAACCGGCGCAGGCTGCAAGTGGCGCGGCACCGCCATGCGGCCGGGAGCGGCGTATCCCGCCCCGGCGCGCCAGGACAGGCGTTCCGGTCCCGAATCGTCGGGATCATGGCCCGCCAAGCGCAGCCGAGCCTCGATCCCCGCAGTCACTTCCTTGACAGTCCCGTGACCCGCCGCTACGCCCCCGCGCCAACGTCACCGAGAGTCACCAGGCATGCCGGTTTACGCGTTCATCTTCCCGGGCCAGGGCAGCCAGGCCGTCGGCATGGGCCGCGACCTCGCCGCCGCCTTCGCCGCCGCGCGCGAGGTGTTCCAGGAAGTCGACGACACCCTCAACCAGAAGCTGTCCAAGCTCATGTTCGAGGGCCCGGGCGAGGAACTCACCCTCACCGAGAACACCCAGCCCGCGCTGATGGCCCATTCGCTGGCCGTGCTGCGCGTGCTGGAGCGCGAAGCCGGGATCACGGTGCCGACCAAGGCGCTTGTGGTCGCTGGGCACTCGCTGGGCGAGTATACGGCGCTGGCCGCCGCCGGCGCGTTCTCCGTCCCCGATGCCGCGCGCCTGCTGAAGCTGCGCGGCCAGTCGATGCAGCAGGCGGTGCCGGCCGGGCAGGGGGCGATGGCCGCTCTGCTGGGTGCGGACATGGACCAGGCGCGGGCGATCTGCGCCGAGGCCGCGCCGGTCCCCGATACGGATCAAACAGAGGTGGTGCAGCCGGCCAACGACAACGGCGGCGGCCAGGTGGTGATCTCCGGCCATCGCGGCGCGATCGAGCGGGCGATCGAGATCGCCAAGACCAAGGGCATCAAGCGCGCCATGCTGCTGCCGGTTTCGGCTCCGTTCCATTGCGCGCTGATGGCGCCCGCGGCCGACGCCATGGCCGAGGCGCTGGAAAAGACGGCGCCGACCGTGCCATCCGTGCCGCTGGTGGCGAATGTTTCGGCCAAGCGCGAATCGCATCCTGTGCGGATACGCGAACTGCTGATACAGCAGGTGACGGCGACCGTCCGCTGGCAGGAATGCGTACGCACCATGACGGACATGGGCGTGGACAGGTTTATCGAACTCGGCGCCGGCAAGGTGCTGACGGGACTGATCAAGCGGATCGCGCCGGATGCCTCCGGGATCGCCGCCGGCACCCCGGCGGAGATCGAAGCGGTGCTGAAAAGTCTCTGAAGGAGTGGCTATGTTTCGTTTGGACGGCAAGGCCGCACTGGTCACCGGCGCCTCTGGCGGTATCGGCGCCGAAATCGCACGCGCCCTGCACCGCCAGGGCGCGATCGTCGCCCTGTCCGGCACCCGCCTGCCGGCGCTGGAAGCGCTGGCGGTCGAACTGGGGGAGCGTGCGCATGTCTGCCCGGCCGATTTGCGCGACGCGTCGGAACCCGATGCGCTGATCGAGGCGGCGGAAAAAGCCGTCGGTCCGCTGCACATCCTGGTCAACAACGCCGGCATGACCCGCGACATGCTGGCACTGCGGATGTCGGATGCCGATTGGCAGGCGGTGGTGGATGTCGATCTGTCGGCGCCGTTCCGCCTGACCCGCGCCGTGCTGCGCGGCATGGTGCGCCGCCGCGCCGGCCGGATCATTAATATTTCGTCCATCGTCGGCGCTACCGGCAATGCCGGCCAAGCCAATTATGCCGCCGCGAAGGCCGGTCTGGTGGGCATGACCAAGGCGCTGGCTCAGGAAGTCGCCTCGCGCGGGATCACCCTCAACGTCGTCGCCCCCGGCTTCGTGGTGACCGCGATGACGGATGCCCTGGGCGAGGCGCAACGCACCAAATTGTCGGAGTCCATCCCGCTGAAGCGGCTGGGCCAACCGGCTGACATCGCCGCGGCTGTCACCTATCTCGCTTCGGATGAGGCCGGGTGGGTCACGGGCGCCACACTGCACGTCAATGGCGGGATGGCGATGATCTAGGGAGCACGAATCGCTGACCTTTCCCGTTTCCGGGAAACCGTGCTAAGCGCCCGCTGCTACGTCTGGCGCGGGCTCGCTTCGTGAACCGGGACAAGGCTCCGGTCGCGGACAGGAACCGGATGAAGACCTTTTTCGATATATCAAGTTCAGGAGTTGCCGAGCCGATGACCGACACAATTGAGGACAAGATCAAGAAGATCGTGGTGGAACACCTCGGGGTGGATGAGGCCAAGGTGACGCCCGAAGCGTCCTTCATCGACGACCTGGGCGCCGACAGCCTGGACACGGTCGAACTGGTGATGGCCTTCGAAGAGGAATTCAACGTCGAAATCCCCGAAGACGCCGCCGAGAAGATCGCCACCGTCAAGGATGCGATCGACTACATCACCACGCATGGCAAGAGCGCCTGATCCAACCGAAAGGGCGTCCTGCCATGCGGCGAGTAGTGGTGACGGGCATGGGGATCGCCTGTCCCCTTGGAGTGGGTGTCGAGCATGTCTGGCGCCGCTTGATCAATGCTGAATCCGGTATCGGCGCCATCACGGCGTTCGATGCCAAGGATTCGCCCTGCAAAGTGGCGGGGCAGATACCCCTCGGGACCAAGGCCGAGGGCACGCTGGACATCAACGAATGGGTTCCGGTGAAGGACCAGAAGAAGATGGATCGCTTCATCCATCTCGCCATGGTCGCCGCCACGGAAGCCGTCGAGGATTCCGGCTGGGTGCCGCAAACCGAGGACGATCACTGCGCCACCGGCGTGATGATCGGCTCGGGCATCGGCGGGCTTGAAACCGTCTACAATGCGTCGATCCTTGTCTACGAAGGCAAGGCCAAGCGGTTGTCGCCGTTCTTCATTCCGTCCGCCCTCGGCAACCTCGCCTCGGGACACGTTTCGATCAAGTTCGGCTTCAAGGGGCCGAACCACTCGGTGGTGACCGCCTGCGCGACCGGCGTGCATGCCATCGGCGACGCATCGCGGCTGATCGCGCTGGGCGATGCCGATGTCATGGTTGCCGGCGGCTCGGAAGCCACAGTGTGCGCCATCGGCATTGCCGGGTTCTGCGCCTCCCGCGCGCTGTCCACCGCCTTCAACGATAATCCGCAGGCCGCCTCGCGCCCCTGGGACAAGGATCGCGACGGGTTCGTTATGGGCGAAGGCTCCGGCTGCGTCGTGCTGGAAGAATACGAGCACGCCAAGAAGCGCGGCGCGAAGATCTACGCCGAGGTGTCCGGTTACGGCATGTCGGGTGACGCCTACCACATCACCGCGCCGGCCGAGGGCCATGACGGCGCCTTCCGCGCCATGCGGGCGGCGCTGCGCAGCGGCGGGATCAGCCCCGGCGACATCCAGTACGTCAACGCGCACGGCACCTCCACGCCGATGGGCGACGACCTGGAGCTTGAGGCGGTCGAACGCCTGTTCGGCGCCGATGCGCGCGGCCTGGCGATGTCCTCCACCAAATCGGCGACCGGGCATCTGCTGGGTGCGGCCGGGGCGATCGAGGCGATTTTCTCCATCCTGGCGATCCGCGACGGGGTCGCGCCGCCTACATTGAACCTGGATTCGCCGAGCCGCGAGAGCGTCATCGACCGGGTGGCGCATGAGGCGCAGCGGCGCCCGATTCGCGTCGTCCTGTCGAACAGCTTCGGCTTCGGGGGCACCAACGCCTCTGTCATCTTCCGCGCTGTCCACTGATCCGGGCCCGCTTCGGCGGGCATTCCGGTTCGGGCTGGCCGCGGCGGTTGTCGTTGCGGTTCTGGTCGCAGGTGGGTACGGCGCCTGGCGTTGGGGCGCCAATGCGGTTGACGCGCCCGGGCCGTTGCCAGAAGCGCGCGCAATCGTCGTGCCGCGAGGCAGCGGCGCGCAGATCGCCGATGTGCTGGCGTCGGACGGGGCGATCCTTCAGACTCGGGTATTCCGCGCTGCCGCGCTGCTGACGCGCGGGGACGGGCCGCTGCGCGCCGGGGAATTCGCGTTTCCGGCGCATGCCTCGGTGCGGCAGGTACTGGCGATCCTGCGGTTCGGCCATCCGGTCGAGCATCATTTGACCATCGCCGAAGGACTGACCGCCCAGCAGACCCGGGCCGTGCTGGCGCATGCCGACGCCATGATCGGCGACGTGCCGGTGATCGCCGAAGGCAGCGTGCTACCGCAGACCTACGATTACCAGCGTGGCGCCGAGCGTGCCCAGATCGTCGAGCGGGCGAAGGCGGCGATGGACCGGGATCTGGCGGCGGCGTGGGCTGACCGCGCGCCGGGGCTGCCGCTGGCCAGTCCCCGGGACGCCCTGATCCTGGCCAGCATCGTGGAACGGGAGACGGCGAAGCCGGAGGAACGGCCGCATGTCGCGGCGGTCTACCTGAACCGGCTGCGGCTGGGCATGAAGCTGCAGGCGGACCCGACGGTGGTCTACGCCGCGAGCGGCGGGGCCGGGGTGCTGGATCACCGGCTGACCCGCGCGGAGCTGGACCGCGACAATCCGTTCAACACCTATCGCAGCCCCGGGCTGCCGCCGGCGCCGATATGCTCTCCCGGTTTGGACAGCCTGAAGGCGGTGCTGCACCCGGCAATCACCGAGGACCTTTATTTCGTCGCCGACGGCAGCGGCGGGCATGTGTTCTCCCGCAGCTACGAGGCGCACGAGACCGCGGTGGCGCGCTGGCGCACGCTGGTGCCGTCCGCGCCGCACGGCAGCCCGGACTGAGCGCGGTTCCCGCTGCGATTGACCGCGGCGCGGCAAGCCTGTCTATTGCCGTGTAGCGACATAAAACGGCGCCCAAGCACCGCGGGGGAACGATAAAATGGAATCGATTGAAAAACGCACAATCGCCAAGGTCTCGCGGCGACTCGTGCCGTTTCTGATGCTCTGCTACTTCGTCGCCTATCTCGACCGGGTCAATGTTGGCTTCGCCGCGCTGACCATGAACAAGGCGCTGGGCATCTCCGCCACCGCCTTCGGCTTCGGCGCCGGCATCTTCTTCTTCAGCTATTTCATCTTCGAAGTGCCGTCGAACCTGATGCTGGAGCGGTTCGGCGCGCGCAAATGGATCGCCCGAATCATGCTGTCCTGGGGCATCCTGTCCGGTTCGATGGCGCTGGTGACCGGCGAATACAGTTTCTACCTGGTGCGCGTGCTGCTCGGCGCGGCGGAGGCGGGTTTCTTCCCCGGCATCATCTTCTACCTGACCCTGTGGTTCCCCGGCACGTATCGCGCCCGCATCATCGGCTGGTTCATGGCGGCGATCCCGCTGTCCTCGGTGCTCGGCTTCCCGGTTTCCGGCCTCATTCTGAACCTGGATGGCGGCTACGGCCTGGCCGGCTGGCAGTGGCTGTTCATCATCGAGGCCGCCCCGGCGCTGATCCTGGCGGGCGTGGTGTTCTTCTACCTGACCGACCGCCCGGCCGATGCGAAATGGCTGGAACCGGATGAGCGCGCCTGGCTGGCGCAACGGCTCGCCGCCGAGGCGCAACAGAAAGAGGATGTGCACGGACTGAGCGTTCGGCAGGTGCTGCTGAACCCGAAGGTGCTGGCGCTGGCGCTGGTGTATTTCGGCGCAGTGGCGACCAATTACGGCATTGCCTTCTGGCTGCCGCAGATCGTCAAGGGCTTCGGACTTTCGAATGTGCAGACCGGGTTCGTCTCCGCCATCCCGTTTATCGTCGGGACCGTCGGCATGGTGCTCTGGAGCCGCCGCTCGGACGAGAAGCTGGAGCGCAAGCTGCACGCGGCGGTGCCGTTCCTGATCGCGGCGGTGGGGATCGCCGGATCGACTCTGGTGGACAGCCCGACGCTGAAGATGGTGTCGCTGTCCATCGGCGCGTTCGGCGTGTTCTCGGTGCTGCCGGTGTTCTGGACCTTCCCGACCTCGTTCCTGTCGGGTGCGGCGGCGGCGGCGGGGATCGCAGTGATCAACTCCGTCGGCAACCTGGCGGGGTTCTTCGGGCCGTTCATCATGGGCTGGTTGAAGGACCTGACGGGCAATTTCGCCAGCGGCCTGTGGGCGATCGCGGCCTGTGCGGTTATGGGGATGATCATCGTGCTGCTGCTGCGGCACGACACCACGCTGGAAGCCGCACCGCGCGGGATTCGCCCGGCGGAGTGATCTGGTTGAATGGAGCGGCGCGCGCTAGGGTCGCGCCGTTTGCAGAGGAGGATATCCATGCCTGTTGAGGTTCTGTATCGCACCACCGCCACCGCGACCGGGGGCCGCGACGGCCATGCCGCCACCGAGGATGGCAGCCTGGACGTCAAGCTCAGCACGCCGAAGGAATTGGGCGGCGGCGGTGGGACGGGGAACAATCCGGAGCAGTTGTTCGCCGCCGGGTATTCGGCCTGCTTCCTCGGCGCCATGAAGTTCGTGGCGTCGCAGGGCGGCCCGAAGGTCCCCGACAATGCCAGCGTCACCGCCACCGTCGGCATCGGCCCGCGCAGCGAGGGCGGGTTCGGCATCGATGTCGCCTTGAAGATCGCTTTGCCGGGTGTGGAGCACAAGGCCGCGGAGGAGCTGGTGGAGAAGGCGCATCAGGTGTGCCCGTATTCCAACGCGACCCGCAACAACGTGGCGGTCAAGCTGACCGTGGTCTGAGCGGGATCAGAGGGCCGGATGGGGGCACCCGCCGTCCGCCAACACGATCGCGTTAAATGAGTGAAACAAAGCGGGTGCCGGGGAACCGGCACCCGCTTATACGTTAGCACGATATGGAAGTGCTCCGCTACGTTCTGCCGCATGTGCTGGCAGGCTGCCTCGCCGGGGTGGTTGCCTCGGTCGGGATGGTCGCGACCAATATCGGTTCCTTGCGGGATCTGGTGCTGAACACGCAGGGTGGGTGGATCGCATTCGCGCTGCTGACCTTTGGGCTGGTGGTGACGTTCGGATCGATTGCCATCGGCGGGGCGATCATGACCATCGGCAGCCGGGAAGACTGGTAGCGGAGTTCTCCCTGACGCGAGTTCAGGCCACGGCGCGCACGATCGCGGCGTAATGACAGGCGGCAGCGGCGAGCACGAAGCCGTGCCAGATCGCCTCCTGGTAGCGCATCCGGGCCAGGTGAAAGATGACGCCGACGCTGTAGAGCACCCCGCCGGCGACCAGCAGTGCTGCCACCGCCGCAGGCAGACTCAGGATCAATCCGGGATCGGATAGTATCGCCCAGCCCATGATCAGATACAGCGGCACCACGAACGGCTCGAAGCGGCGTGGTGCGAGCAGCTTCAGCAGGGCGCCGGCGACGGCGATGGCCCAGATCACAGCCAGCAGCCCGAGCCTGTGGGACCCGGTGGGCGCGGCCAGAATGAGCGGGGTATAGGTCCCGGCGATCATGACGAAGATCGCCGCCTGGTCGAGATGGCGAAACAGCTCCCGCCGGCGGCCGAGACGCCCCCAGGCATACAGCGCGGAGCACCCGACCATCGCCAGCAGACCCGCGCCGTACGCCGCCAGGGCTGCGGCGCGCGGCGCGGTCGTGTAGGGTTCAACCAGCACGCCCAGAGCCACACACCCCGCCGCCGCCAACAGCACGTTGATGCCCTGCACAACGCCGTCCGCGATCCGTTCGGACGGGCTTGGCGGGACAAAATCGCTCTTCAATCGCATCGGCCGGAGTCTAGGCGATCCGGCCGGCTGCGTCATCCGGGCAGCATGTTATCTCGTCAGCATTTCGATGAACGCCCGCACCGGGGTCAGGATCTGGCCGCTGGCCGGTCCGACCTGAAACGATCCCTCCAGGAAGATACCGGGAACGCCCTGGCGGTGGGGAAATACTCGGCCTGGATCTCGCGATGCACGCTGCCGAAGGAGCATCCGACATAGCCGTAGACCAGGATGCCCCGGGCGCCGAATTCCGGCAGGAATTCCTCGATCAGCGCGTCGAGAATGTCTTCGCCGGCATCGGGCTTGTCGACATAGGCGGACAGGCCCGACAGCGTGTACAAAGCGAAACGCGCTTGATATCGCCGATGAAAAACGATTGCAGCTGCGCAACGCGCGTGGGATCGCCGGCGACGTTCGGCCGGTTCACCGCTTGCCTCGTTCAGATCGACAAGCCGGCGGTCGCCATCGGCCATGATGCTGCCGGAGATGATCAGCCGTATCGGCCGCGAACCATCATTATGCACCCGCGCCGGCTTCTTGTAAGGCTTTTCATGGTTCGCCTCGCTCACCGAAGCTCGGTCCGGCAGGATATGGATGCCGGTCATGGGTTGGTCTCGCTCTTCATGGCCGGTCGCTTTGAACCGGGCTGCGGGAACCCGAAACTCTACGTCATAGTATAAGCTGACAGGTGTAATTTACGTCCCGCCGACGCGAATCGGATCCGCATCGGACCCGCCTATCCCCGATCGAACGCAGCCGCCACGCTCGCGGCGATGCCGAACAACCTCGCATCCCCCATGGTCTCGCCCATCAGCATCAGGCCTACGGGCGCTTCGCCCCGGCGGTGGCAGGGCACCGAGATCGCGCAACGATCAAAAAAGTTGCCGAGTGCGGTGTTGCGCAGGATCAGCATATTCACGCTGTTGTATCGCCGCTCGTCGTCCAGCGTGGCGATGGGAGGTGCTACGACCGGGACCGTCGGCATCACCACGCAATCATAGGGCGCGGTGGCGCGGTCGAACGCGGCGATCAGCCGGGTGCGGGCGGCCACGAGATCCAGATAGTCGGCTGCGCTGATCGACTCGCCGCGCGCGATGCGGAGGCGGATTCGCGGGTCATACAAGCTGCCTTTCGACGCCAGCAGCGAGCGGTGCCAGGCATAGGCCTCGGATGCGGCGAACCCGCCCTTGGCGTTCAACTCCGGCAATTCGTCGAACGGCGCGAAGCGGGCCTTTTCGATCCGCGCACCGGCCGCAGACAGGACCGACAGCGCCTGTTCGAACGCGGCGGCGACGACGTCGTCCATGCCCTCCAGCACCAGGCTGTCCGGCACCGCCAGACGCAGGCCGTTCAGGCGGGCCGCGACGGGTGCACGCGGGGCCTCGCCCGCCACGATGGCGTCGATCGTGGCGCAGCAGGCGACGCTCGGGGCCAGCGGGCCGACGGAATCGAGCGACGGAGCGAGCGGGAGCACGCCGGCAATCGGGATGCGCCGTGCCGTCGGCTTGTACCCCACGATGCCGCAGAAGGCCGCCGGGATGCGGCAGGAGCCTCCGGTATCCGTCCCCAGCCCGGCCGCCGCCATGCCATCCGCGACCGCGACGGCGGTGCCTGACGAACTGCCGCCGGGTATGCGTTGAGATTTGCGGTCCCACGGGCTCGCCGGCGTGCCGTAATGCGGGTTGATGCCGAGGCCGGAGAAGGCGAACTCGGTCATGTTGGCGCGCCCGATGGGGATGAAGCCGGCGGCCAGCATCCGCGCGACGACCGGGGCGTGCGCCGCGGCTGCCGGCGCGTCCGCCAGGACAGCCGAACCCGCGGAAGTCGGTTCGCCGGCGATATCGAACAGGTCTTTCAGCGCGATCGGAATCCCGGCATACGGCCCCGGCGCGCGATTGATCTTGCGCAGGCTGTCGGCGGCATCGGCCATGCCGCGGGCCTGCTGCGCATGAACCTTGATGAACGCCCTCGCACCCTCGCCATCCGGATCTGCGATTCGCGCCAGGGACTCTTCGATCAGGTCCCGGCTGGTGGTGGTTCCTTCGGCCAGGGCCTGGGCGAGTTCGTCAATCCTGCGCATGATGCCTCCCGTGCGAGCGAAAGGAGCATGCCATGACTGAGACGCCTGCCAAACCGGTTCTTCTGACCGGGGCCTCCGGCGCGCTGGGCCGGGTGCTGGTGCGCCACCTCGGCGGATTGGGGTGGAAGCTGGTGCTGACCGACATTGCGCCGTTCCCCGAGGCGCTGCCGCCGGGTGCGGCGTTTACCCGGGTCGATCTGGAGGATGGGGTGGCTGTCCTGCGGCTGGCGGAGGGCTGCGGGGCGATCCTGCACCTCGGCGGCGCCTCGACCGACCAGCCGTTCGAGACGGTCATCGGCCCGAACATCCGCGGCGTGTACCATATCTACGAGGCGGCGCGGCGCGAGAAGGCGCGCGTGGTGTTTGCTTCGTCGAACCATTCGATCGGTTTTCATGAGCGGGCGGAAAGCATCGGCGCCGACACGCAGTTCCTGCCGGACACGTATTACGGGCTGTCGAAGGCGTATGGCGAGCTGATGGGGCGGCTGTACTGGTTCAAGCACGGGGTGGAGAGCGTGTTCGTGCGCATCGGCTCCGCCACGCCGGAACCGGTGAATGCGCGGATGCTGGCGTCCTGGCTGTCGTACGGGGATTTCGCCCGGATGATGGAGCGCAGCGTGCTGGCGAAGTCCGTCGGCTGCTCGGTGCTGTGGGGCGCATCGAAGAATGCGGGGATGACGTGGTGGCGCGACGATGCGCGGCAGGCCTTGGGCTGGGAGCCGGTCGATAGCGCGGACGGATTTACCGCTCAGTTGGCGGGCGTGGTCAGCGGCGATCCGGTGGAGGAACGGTATATGGGCGGCGGCTATTGCTCGGCGGAGTATTCGCGGGCCGAGCCGGCGCCGGCGGGCCTGTTTGGAGAGCAAGATGACTGAGGGCGTGCTCTACATCGGCAACAAACGGTATTCATCGTGGTCGATGCGCGGCTGGCTGGCGGTCCGGCTGGCCGAACTCGATGTGGAGATCAGGGTGATTCCGTTCGAGCGCCCGGGGCCGACCGCGGCGATCACCGCGGTGTCGCCGAACGGGCTGGTGCCGTTTCTTGAGCATAACGGTGCCAGGGTGTGGGAGTCGCTGGCGATCTGCGATTACTGCGCCGAGCTTCGGCCCGGGCTGTGGCCGGCGGATCGTGTCGCCCGGGCGCATGCGCGGTCGATCTCGGCGGAGATGCATGCCGGGTTTCGGGAGCTGCGTTCCGCGATGTGGATGAATTTGGGGCGCGATTTCTCCGGACTCGGGCGCACGCCGGGGGCGTTGCGGGATATCGCCCGGATCGAGGCGCTGTGGGCGGAGACGCGGGCGCGGTTCGGGGCAGGGGGGCCGTTCCTGTTCGGCGCGGTGTTCGGTGCGGCGGATGCGATGTTCGCCCCGGTGGTGGCCCGGTTCCTGGGCTGGGGGGTGCATGGGTCCGCGGAGACGGCAACGTATTGCGCGGCGGTGCGGGCACATCCGTTGGTCGCGGACTGGTACCACGAGGCTGCGGCGGAGCCGGAGGGTTGGTTGGTGGAGGATTACGAGAAGGCGCCGGCAAACTGAATGATGGGGCTTGCTGCCACCGCACCGTGACCGGAAATCATGTCCGTCACCTGAACTGAACAGTCCCCGGGCCTCGGCAGTCGTCGCTTCGGCAGCAGGCGGTCATATCAGTGCGCGCTGATGAGCACGTCTTATTCGGGGCCATCACGACGTCCGCGCGGCCTGTTCCGACACGCGCGCGATACAGCTATTCAGCGCGGCTGCCAGCGACCTCACGTGCGGTTCCTCCATTGCGGTTTTGTGGTTGCCGGGCACACAATGCAGGTCGATCCCGCCGCGCGCTACGGCCCCCCACCCCAGCGAGGGGTCTTCGTACAGCCGCAGCACAGGCTGAGCCCGCGCCCGAAGCAGCGTCACGCGGCCGCTCCAGGGCTGTGCCCGATAGAGCCTGAGGGCGTCGTAAGTATTTTGCATCGCGACCTGCATCTCCGCAGGATAACGCGATAGCTCGACCACATTCTCGACCGACGAACCGGCGCCCACAAGGCGGCGAAGCTTTCGCTGCGTGTCCCGGAGCACCTGACGCGCGCTGGAACGCGCCAGATCCTCCCGGACCCATGGACCCAGGTTCCTGGCGAAGTTGAGCGAGATGGCCGCCAGACCGGAAATCCTCAGTCGCCAGCCCGGCCGCCGCGCATCTATCAGCACGAGCAGCGCGATAGCATGACCCAGAGCGGTCAATTGCTGTGCCATCTCGAACGCGATCGTCGCTCCTGCGGAATAGCCGCCAAGCAGGAACGGCCCTTCCGGCTGTTGCTCCAGCAACTCGGCGACGAGACGGGCCGCGATGGCCTCTACGTGATCGGGG
Organism: uncultured Rhodopila sp.; assembly: GCF_903915725.1. Classification (GTDB taxonomy): domain Bacteria; phylum Pseudomonadota; class Alphaproteobacteria; order Acetobacterales; family Acetobacteraceae; genus Rhodopila. The sequence goes on along the minus strand of NZ_CAIWTY010000077.1, from coordinate 58,143 downwards.
CGTCCAGCCTCCGGCATGGCTTGATGGCGCAAAGCGGCGAGTGGATGCCGGGGATCCAAATGCCGGGCAAGGGCGGCCAGGTGCAGCGTGTCGCCGCCGATACCGGGCACACAAAAAAACGGCCGCAACGTGCCGGGCGGCTGCACCGGCCTCGCGCCGGCGGCGAGCAGGGCCGCGATGTGCGCAGCGAGCCCGGCCACGGTAATGTCACCGCTTTGAAACTCGGGCCTGACGCTGACGCGAAACTTTTGCTCGATCAGCACGAACATGCCGATCTCGAGGATGGAATCGCCGCCGAGCCGGAAAAAGCCGGTGTCGGCGGGAATACAGTCGTGCTTCAGCACGTCGCGCCAGATCGCGGCCACTTCCGCTTCGATGGGCGTCGAGGCCGGGTTAGAAGTTACGCTTTGGCGAAGCACCGCCGGCGGCGCGACACGGTCAGACTTGCGATTGGGCGTCAACGGCAACAGCCACAGCCCGGCCCGGCACCAGATCGGCCGCGACATCAGGCTGCGGCGACCGCACCAGGCCGGACGGTATCCGGCTGGTCTTTGGCATCAATGATGATGGTGTGATGACATGCCCGGCACCCGATGTGCCAATCCGGGCCAGGACGCAGCAACGCACAGCTGAACAGCGAAAATTCGATTGCCGTCTCCATCTGCCATCTGGCCGCCGCTTCCGGGTCCGGTGCGACAGACCGGCCAGTAGGCGGCAAATGACCGGACAATCGATCTATGTCAACAATTGTTTGGATTACGTTTAGTTCAGCATTATGTCGGCTCATGATCCTCCAAGATTCCCCCGACATGCAGCGCAAGTGCTTCGGCCGCCATGAGCCTTGCTTCCTCGCGGGTTTTGCCGGCCGTCACGCAGCCCGGGAAATCCGGAAAATCGACACTGAAATCGCTCGCGGGTTCTTTGCGAAGAAGGGCGGGATAAGCTGGATCGCGTCAGACCGACTCCGTGCCGCCTTGTCATGCCGGTGAAGGTCATCCGCGCCTTTGCGCAAACCGGCACGCAAGGCGTGGATGGCGCGCCTGTGCGCGCCATGACAGGGAAAAACGCAGCCGCCGCGGTGGAAATAATGCCCCTGAGGCCTGCGCCCGCCATTACGGCGACCGTACCCGTGCCTCAAACTCACCGGCGGCTGAGCGTCGCTCTACCCCCCGACGCGCTCATCCGAATTGACCCCCAACTGCTTCAGCTTGCGGTGCAGCGCCGACCGCTCCATCCCGACGAACTGCGCCGTCCGGGAGATGTTTCCGCCGAACCGCAGCAACTGCGCATGCAGGTATTGCGTCTCGAACAGATCCCGCGCCTCGCGCAACGGCAGCGACATGATGTCGGCCGTCGGGTCGATATTCAGCAGTGCCGGCGCGCGTGAGCCGATCTCGGGCGGCAGCATGTCGGCGCGAATCGGGTCTCCGGCCTGGCCGGGCGCCATGATCAGCAGCCAGTCCATCAGGTTGCGCAACTGCCGCACATTGCCCGGCCAGTCGTAGGCTTGGAGAGCCGCCAGCGTGTCCGCCGACAGCGCCCGCACCGGTATCCCCGAACTTTCGGCCGAGCGATTGATGAAATGCAGCGCCAGGCTGGGCACGTCCTCCCGCCGCTCACGCAGCGCCGGAATCTTCACCGGCACCACCGCCAGGCGGTAGTACAGATCTTCCCGGAATCGGCCTGCCGCGATCTCCGCCTGCAAGTCCCGGTTGGTGGTGGACAGCACCCGCACGTCCACCTTCACCCGGGACGACCCGCCCAGCCGCTCGAAGGTCTGGTCCTGCAACGCCCGCACGATCTTGCCCTGCGTCTCCAGCGGCATGTCGGAGACCTCGTCGAGCAACAGTGTGCCGCCATGCGCCCGCTCCAGCACACCGGCGCGGCGCGGATGAGTTTGCGGGTCGCTGCCGGCCTCCAGCCCGAACAATTCCTCCTCGAACCGGCCGGGGTTGAGCGTGGCGCAGTTCATCACCACGAACGGCCCGGTGTTGCGGCGCGACCGCGTGTGGATCATCCGTGCCACGACCTCCTTGCCCGACCCGGCGGGACCGGAGATCATCACCCGCGACCCTGTCGGCGCCACCCGCTCCACCTGGGACCGCACCTGGGCGATCAGCGACGAGTCCCCCGTCAGCGTCGCTTCCGGCCCGGCGCGCAGCCGCAGTTCGGCGTTCTCCCGCTCCAGCGCGGCGGCTTCCAGGGCGCGGCGCACCACCAGCAGCAGGCGATCGGACTGGAACGGCTTTTCGATGAAGTCGTAGGCGCCCTGCTGGATCGCACCGACGGCCATCTCGATCGTGCCGTGGCCGGAGATCATCACCACCGGCACTGCCGGTTCCTCCGACTGGAACGCCTCCAGGATGCCAAGCCCGTCCATGCGGCTGCCCTGCAGCCACACGTCCAGCACCACCAGCGAGGGCCGCCGGTTGCGGAACGACGCGATCGCCGACTCGGCATCGCCGGCGCCGCGCGTGTCGTAGCCTTCGTCGCGCAGGATCCCCTCGATCAGCAGGCGGATGTCCGGTTCGTCGTCGATGATCAGAATGTCATGCGCCATGGGGCACCTGCTTCAGCTCGGCATTCGCCGTTGTTTCCGGGGCGGCCATGGCCGGGGTCCGCGGCAAAATAAGGCTCGCCACGGCGCCCGGTCCCTCAGGCGCATCGGCCAGGTTCACCGCGCCGCCGTGGTCTTCCATGATCTTTTTCACGATCGCCAATCCCAATCCGGTTCCCTTCGGCTTATGAGTCACATAGGGCTCGGTCAGCCGGGCACGGTCTTCCTCGGGCAGGCCGACTCCATCGTCGGCCACCGAAATCCGCACCTCATCATCAAGGTCTTCTACTGTCAGCGCTATGTGCGAGGCGCCATCGCGCATGGCCACCGCATCTGCTGCGTTCTGCAACAGGTTGGTCAGCGCCTGCCGCAGCATGCGCTTGTCGCAGGGCACGACCGGGCCGCGCTCGGGGATGTTCGTCATCCATTGGATGCCCGGCCACGCGGTCTTTTGCAGCACCAGCGCCTCGCGCGCGACCCGTCCCACGTCCTCCGGCTTGATCACCGGATGCGGCATGCGGGCGAAGGCGGAGAATTCGTCCACCATCCGGCCGATATCGCCGACATGCTTGATGATCGTGTCGGCGCACTGCGCGAACGTCTCCGGATCGGACTGGATTTCCTTGGCGAAGCGCCGCTTCAGCCGCTCCGCCGAGAGCTGGATCGGGGTCAGCGGGTTCTTGATCTCGTGCGCGATGCGGCGGGCGACGTCGGCCCAGGCGGCCTTGCGCTGCGCCGATTGCAGTTCGGTGATGTCGTCGAAGGTGACGACGAAGCCATCCGTGCGGCCGCCGGACAGTTCCGCACCGATGCGCACCAGCAGGATGCGGCGGTGGTTGAGCGGCCCGGTCTGGATCTCCGCCGTCCGCGCCTTGTCCGGCGAGGCCGCGGCCTCGTTGAACAGCGGCGCGAATTCAGGGACAATTTCCGCCAGCGGATGGCCGATGGCGGCTAAAAGGTCGAGCCCGAGCAACTCATCTGCGGCGCGGTTCGGCAGTTCGACGCGGCCCTGCTGATCCAGCCCGATGACGCCCGCCGAAACACCCGACAGCACCGTCTCGGTGAAGCGGCGGCGTTCGTCGATCTGGCTGTAGGCATCCATCAGTTCGGTGCGCTGGGCGGCAAGCTGGCCGGTCATGCGGTTGAACGCCCGCGACAGCCCGGCCAGTTCGTCGCCGGTGGCGGCCTCCTCCACCCGGACGGCAAGGTCGCCGGAGCGCACGCGTTCGGCGGCGTTGATCAGCATGCCGACGGGGCGGGCGATCTGGTTGGCCATGATCAGGCCGATAAGCCCGGCCGCCAGCAGCACCAGCAGTGCAACGATGGCGAAGATCCAGGCGAAGGCGATCTGCAGCCAGGACCGGTTCTGGTCGAGCCGCTGGTATTCCGCGACCGCCTGCTCGGTCCTTTGCATATACCCCAAAATCGCCGGATCGATCGGGCGGCCAATCAGCAGGATCAGCGGCGGAGTCGATTCCAGCCGCACCACCGCCTTGACCCGCGTGCTGTCGCCGGCATTCAGCACCGCGACGTCGCCGCGCAGCGCCTGCTGGATGGCGTCCTGCGGCGGCGCCTCGACCCCCATGCCGACGAAGATGCCGGCCGCGGCCAGCACCTGCCCGGTCGTCGGCTCGAAGATCACCGCCTCGGTCAGGCCGCGCAGCGTGGTTTGAGTCTCCAGCACCTCCGCGAACACCGTCGGATCCGCTGATAGAAAACGCCCGGCGCGGGCCAGGTCGTTGGCCATCTCCAGCGCGACGGAGCGGATATTGTTGCGATGCTCCTCCAGGTAGCCGCGCGACACCTGCAGCGATTCCGCCAGGGAGGCGCGCACCGGGTCGTTGAACCAGGACTGGATGCCGAAATGGAAAAACGCCACGGCGAAGCAGGCGACGACGATGGTGGGGGCGACGGCGATGCCGCTGAACAGGAACACCAGGCGCACATGCAAACGCGATCCGGCGGAGCCGCGCCGCCGCTCCACCCACACCCGCGTCAGCCGTCCAGCCAGGACCGCGCCGAGCATCAGCAGCATGGACATGTTCGCCAGCACCAGGCCGACGGTGACGCCCGGTTTCCACCCCAACGGCGAGCCGCGCGCCAGGATGATGAACGTCGCCAGACCCACCATGAAGGCAAGCGCGGTCAGGGCGAGTGTGAAACCCTTGCCGAGAACGAAATCGCCGAACTGTCCAAAGCGGGAAGATCGCGGTTCCGAAATGATATTCGGCGTGGCGCGGCGCTTGAAAGTGGTCCGCGGTGTTGTGACGTTCATATCGTCGGGCATCGGGGACCTGCCAGCATCACATCAACCCTCGAACCACCGGAATTTCGAGATCGCGGATCTTCTTGCGCAAGGTGTTCCGGTTCAGCCCGAGCATCGATGCCGCCTTGATCTGGTTGCCTCGCGTCGCGGCCAAAGTGAGCCGGATCAGCGGCCGTTCCACCTCAGCGATGATTTTGTCGTAGACGTCGGTGATGCCCAGCCCGTCGTTATGCGCGGCGAGAAACTCCTTGATGTGGCGTTCCACCGCGGTGGAGAGCGACTCCGGCCCGTTCGGTCCCGGCGAAGCGTCGGCCGGCCCGGCCATGGGGACAGGATCCGTGAGTTCTACGGCGACCGTGTCGGCGCTGATCACCTCATCCGGACACAGGGCCGCGAGCCGCCGCATCAGGTTCTCCAGTTCGCGCACATTGCCCGGCCAACTGTGCTGCTTCAGGCGATCGATCGCCCCCTGGTCGAGGCTTTTGAAGGGCAGCCCGTCCTCCCGCGCGCGTTCGAGAAAATGACTGGCCAGCGAGGGGATGTCCTCCGCCCGTTCGCGCAACGGCGGGAGGCGGATCGGCACGACGTTCAGGCGGTAGAACAGATCCTCGCGGAACAGGCCCTGGCGGATCGCATTGCGCAGGTCGCGGTGGGTCGCGGCGATGATGCGGACATTGGCCTTGATTGGCTGGCGCCCGCCGACACTGGTGAACTCGCCTTCCTGCAGGACGCGCAGCAGCCTTGTCTGCGCCTCGGGCGGCATGTCGCCGATTTCATCCAGGAACAGAGTGCCGCCGTTGGCCTGCTCGAACCGCCCTTGGGTGCGGTTGGTGGCGCCGGTGAACGCGCCCCGCTCATGCCCGAACAGCTCGCTTTCGATTAGTTCGCGCGGGATGGCAGCCATATTGATGGCAACGAACGAACCGGCGCGGCGTTTCCCGTAGTCGTGCAGCGCCCGGGCAACCAGTTCCTTGCCTGTGCCCGATTCGCCATTGATCATCACCGTCAGGTCAGCCGTCGTGAGCCGTGCGATGGTGCGGTAGATCTCCTGCATGGAGGCGCTGCGTCCGATCAGCGGCAGGCGTTCCTCGCTGTCCTTGGCTTCGGTGACGGTGATCGCCGGCTCCGACGGCGCGGCCAGGGCGCGGCCGACAACGGACAGCAATTCGCGCAGGTCGAACGGCTTGGGCAGATATTCGAACGCGCCGCGCTGGGTGGCCTTCACGGCGGTGATCAGGGTGGATTGCGCGCTCATGACCACTACCCGCAGGTCGGGGCGGATGCGCTTGATGCGCGGGATCAGGTCCAGGCCGTTTTCATCCGGCATCACCACGTCGGTGATGACCAGGTCGCCTTCCCCGTCCTCCACCCAGCGCCACAGGGTCGCGGCATTGCCGGTGCTGCGCACCTGGTAGCCGGATCGCCCGAGCGCCTGAGTGAGAACCGTCCGGATCGAACGGTCGTCGTCGGCAATCAAAACCGTGGGCAAAGTCATTGATCGGCGTCTTTCTCGGTCACCACCGGCAGGTGGAGGCGGAATTCCGTGCGGCCGGGACGGCTGTCGACCTCGATGAGGCCGCCATGGTCACCGACGATCTTGGCGACCAGCGACAGCCCGAGGCCGCTGCCGGTCGATTTCGAGGTCACGAAGGGCTCGAACAGATGGGGTCTGATGTCGTCCGGGATGCCCGAGCCGTTGTCGCGGACGGCGACGAACAGCGGCAAATCCATGCGCGCGGTGCTGCCGGGAATGGCGACACGCACGCCGTGCTGGAAGCCGGTGGACAGGGTGATCTCGGGGTGGGTTGCGCCGTCCTGGGACGCCGCCTCGGCCGCGTTTTTCACCAGGTTCAGGATCACCTGGATCAGTTGGTCGCGGTTGGCCCAGACCGGCGGCAGGGATGGGTCATACAGTTCGTGGAAGCGGACATGCGCGGCGAAACCGGTCTGCGCGAGCTTCCTTACATGCTCCAGCACCCGATGAATGTTCACCGCCGTCCTGGCGATCGGCTTTTCGCCGAATGCCTCCATCCGGTCCACCAAAGCGCGGATGCGGTCCGCCTCCTCGCGGATCAGTTCCGCCAGTTCCCGGTCGGCCGGGCCGACGCTGGCCTCCAGAAGCTGTGCAGCGCCGCGGATGCCGGATAGCGGGTTCTTCACCTCATGCGCCAGGATCGCCGCCATGCCGGAAACGCTGCGGGCGGCGCCGCGGAACGCCAACTGGCGATCCAGCGCGCGGGCGGCGGAGGCGTCCTGCATGACCAGCAGGACATAGCCCGGCTCGTCCGGCAGCGGCGATCCCTGCACGGTGATGCCGCGCTTCTGCAGGCGCGGGCTGTCGAGGTCTAGGTCGTGGTCGGAGATGGTGGCTTCGGTGTTGCGCACCTGCTCGATCAGCAGAAAGATCGGATTATCCAGCGGGATCAGGTCTTGCAGCGTCATCTGACCCAGGCTGGCGGCCGACGTGCCGAGAAACTGCTCCGCCGCCTGATTGACGTGGCGGAAACGGTTGTCGCAATCGAGCAGCATGACTGGGACCGGCAGCGCGCCGAGAATCGAGGCGGCGTCGCCCGCCTTGGCGCGGGAAAGCAGTCTTGTTGCGCGGGTCACCGCTCCGATCATGCCGCCTCCCGGGAGTCGGCGTCGTCGTTGATGGCGGCGTGCGCGCGGGTCGCGCCGCGGGCGATCAGCGGGTCGTAGAAGCTGTCGATCAGGCGCAGCACGGTGTCGGCGTCCGGCAGGCGGTTCATGGTGGCGCGGAACTCGGCGGACCCGGGCAGGCCGCGCGAATACCAGGATAGGTGCTTGCGGGCGAGGCGGACGCCGGGACCAGTGCCGAACTGGCTGAGCATCAGCGTGTAATGGCCGAGCAGGATATCTTTCTGTTCCGCCAGCGACGGATCGGGCAGGTGCACGCCGGTGCGCAGGAAATGCGCAGCCTGGGCGAGGAACCAGGGGCGGCCGTAGCAGCCCCGGCCGATCATGATGCCGTCTGCGGCGGATTGGGCGAGCGCGGTGGCGGCATCGGATTCGGTCAGGATGTCGCCGTTGACGATGACGGGGATATTCACGGCTTGCTTGACCTGGCGCACGAAGGCCCAGTCGGCGGTGCCGGTATAGAATTGCTGGCGGGTGCGGCCGTGCACCGTGACCATGCGGATGCCGGATTCCTGCGCGATGCGGGCGAGTCGCGGGGCGTTCAGGCTGGTGTGATCCCAGCCCATGCGCATCTTCAGGGTGACCGGGACCGCGACCGCCTTGACGGTCGCCTCGAGGATTGCCGCGGCGGCGGTTTCGTCGCGCATCAGCGCGGAGCCGGCAGCCTGCCCGACTGCCACTTTCTTCACCGGGCAGCCGAAGTTGATGTCGATCAGGTGGGCGCCCTTGTCGACCGCGAGGCGTGCGGCATCTGCCATCGCGGCCGGGTCGCAGCCGGCGAGTTGCACGGCGGAGACGCCTCCCTGGCCGTCGATTTCGGCCATGTCGAGGGTCTTGCGGTTTTCGCGGATCATCGCCCAGGAGGCGATCATTTCCGAGACTACCATCCCGGCGCCGAGTTGTTTGGCTGTGCGGCGGAAGGGCAGATCGGTGACGCCCGACATTGGGGCGAGGATGACGGGCGTCTCGATTTCGACCCCAAGTCCCAGATCGATTGATCCGAGGGCAGTAGGTGTGATGTGTGAACGACAGTTGCCCATGATTTGGGCAATCTAGCGACACATTTTCTGCCATGCAATCGCTATACGCGAAGGGTCCGGAACTTATGACGGTTGGGTGGCGTTGCGGTCGGGTGGTCTGGCGAGGAGGATGGGGGCCAGACTTGTCGCTCACCCGTCGTCATGGCCCGGCTTGTCCGGGCCACCTGTCGCCGCACGTGGTGGAATAGGTGGCCCGGACAAGCCGGGCCATGACGAATGCAGAAAATGCCGTGTTCCCGAGGAGGTCAGGAGAGTGCCATGGCGCGCGCGGCATCGTCGCAACGGGACACCTCGATCCAGACCTACCAGTCCAAGCGCGACTTCACCGCATCATCAGAACCCGCGCCCGGGCCTCGCAAGGGCAAGGCCGGGGCGCCGATATTCGTCGTGCAGAAGCATCAGGCGCACCGCGCCGGCCTGCACTGGGACTTCCGTCTCGAACACAACGACGTGCTCTGGAGCTGGGCGGTGCGCAAAGGGCCGTCGATGGACCCGGCCGACAAGCGAATCGCCGTGCATGTCGAGGACCACCCTCTGGATTATGCCGACTTCCAGGGCACGATCCCGGACGGGCATTACGGCGCCGGCTCGGTGGAAACCTGGGATCGCGGCACGTGGGAGGCGCTGATCGATCCGGACGAGGGCCTGCGCGACGGCGAGATCAAATTCGTGCTGTCCGGCCAGCGGCTGCACGGCAAGTTCACGCTGGTGCGGCTGAAGCCGAAAACTGGACAGCGCGGCCGGCAGAACAACTGGCTGCTGATCAAGGGGCGCGATGCGGACGAACAGCCCGGCGCCGATGCCGAGGCGCTGGAAGCCGCCGTGCCGCCGCCCGGGAAGAAGCGTCGCACCAAGGCGCTGAGCATTCCCGGCGCGGTGCGTGGTAAATTGCCGCACAAGCTGGCGCCGCAATTGGCGTCGGTGGCGGATGACCCGCCGAAAGCCGAGGGGTGGCTGACCGAGATCAAGTTCGACGGCTACCGCATCCTGGCGTCGCTCGATCACGGCAAGGTCCGGCTGCTGACGCGCAACGGCAACGACTGGACCGACAGGCTGCCGGCCGTCGCCAAGGCGGTCGGGCAGCTTTACGTGGACTCCGCGCTGCTGGACGGCGAGCTGGTGGCGCTGGACAAGGACGGGGTGTCGTCGTTCCCGGCCTTGCAGGCGGCGCTCTCGGGCGGTCGTGACGAGACGCTGGTGTTCTATCTGTTCGATCTGCTGCACCTGGACGGCTGGGACCTGCGGCCCTGCGCGCTGCGCGACCGCAAGCAGCGGCTGAAGGGGATCGACACCTGGCACGGCATGCTGCGCTACAGCGACCATCACGAGGGCGACGCGGCGCGCATGCGGCAGGCCGCGTGCCGGATGAAACTGGAAGGGATCATCTGCAAGAAGGCGGACGGCAAGTATCGCTCCGGGCGCGGGCATGACTGGCTGAAGGTCAAGTGCCAGGGGCGCGAGGAGCTGCTGGTCCTCGGCTGGACCGAACCGGCGGGCAGCCGGACCGGGTTGGGGGCGCTGCATCTCGGATACTACGATGCTGATGGGCGCCTGCATTACGCCGGTGCCGTCGGAAGCGGCTTCTCGGACGAGACGCTGGAAACCCTGCGGGACCGGCTGGACGGGCTGGGCGGGCCGCCGCCGCGCGGACTGATGGTGGCGGGGGACGATCTGGAGCGTGTGATCCACTGGGTCCGGCCGGAGCTGATCGCCGAGCTCTCCTTCACCGCGTGGTCGGGCGCCGGCCGGGTGCGGCACGGCGTGTTCCTGGGATTGCGGGAGGACAAGGCGGCGCAGGAGGTGGTGCGGGATGTGGCTGACCCGGAGGCAGAGCGGCGGACGATCGATCCGAGGGACTTCGCCGGTTCGGCGAGGCGGAAGGGGCCGGTCATCGCCGTGCCACCGAAGCGCCAGCCGATCCGGGCCGCCGCGGCTCGAAGCAGCAGCGCGATCGTGACGGCGAAGGCGCCTCGGGCGCGGACCGAGACGATCGAGGGGGTGACGCTGACCCACCCCGACCGGGCGCTGTGGCCGGGGATCACCAAGCGCGACCTGGCGGAGTATTGGCAGGCGGTGGCGGAGTGGGCTTTGCCGGGACTGGCGCACCGGCCGCTGGCGATCGTCCGCTGCCCCGAAGGCGTCGATGGCGAGCACTTCTTCCAGAAGCACGGGCACGGGACGCTGCCCCCCGGCATTCGCGAGGGCACCGCGGACAAGGCGCCGTTCCTGGCGATCGACGGGTTGCAGGGGCTGGTCGCGATGGCGCAGATGTCGGCGGTCGAGCTGCATGTCTGGGGGGCGGCGGAGGACGATCCGCTGCATCCGGATCAGCTTGTGTTCGACCTCGACCCGGGGGAGGGCGTGCAGACGCCGGAGATCGTTGCCGCGGCGCTGGACATGCGGGAGAGGCTGAGGGCGGTCGGACTGGCTTCCTTCTGCCGCACCAGCGGCGGCAAGGGGCTGCATGTCGTGGTGCCACTGATGCCGGAGCAGCCATGGGACCCGGTGCGGGCGTGGTGCAAGAGTTTCGCGGAACAAGCCAGCGACGCCCATCCCGACAAATACCTCGCCCATGTGAAAATCGCCGATCGGCGGGGGCGGATATTGATTGATTGGTTGAGGAACGGGTTGGGGTCCACGGCAGTGGCGTCGTTCTGCCCGCGGGCGCGGCCGGTGGCGGGGGTGGCCACTCCGCTGGCGTGGAACGAGGTGACGCCGAAGCTGGACCTGCGGGCGTTTACGCTGCGGACGGTGCCGGAGCGGTTGCAGCGGTTGAAGGCCGATCCGTGGGAGGGTTTTGCCCGCTCGCGGCAGGGTTTGCCCGCTTTGGGAACGCGGGCGGCCGATCGGCACGCGCCGGCGCGGCCGGCTGGGAAGGCGACGATTGTGACTGCAAAAGCGCCGAAGTCGAGAGGGAGGAGGTAGCGCCTGCCTCAGCGCGCGCCCTGGTGAGACAGCACCCCTGTCAGCGCCGCGTCGCTGACAACCGGGATCGTTGCTGGAGACAGCCGCCTGACTCCCTCCTCCAGACGCGTCACCCGGGTCACGGCATCGGCGATCACCGCCGAGGCGATCAGCGTCGCCGCGCCCGTGGCCGCAGCCTTCGCTTCGACGACAATGTGTCCCTGTCCCGCCTCCAGCCGGGTCAGCCGATCTTCGACCTGGCGCAGACGCTCATCCAACGCGACGAGACCGTCCTTGAGCTTGCCCTGAAGCGCGTAAAGATCCTGGGTGTCCCGCGCGAAAGTGAAAATCCACCCGATCGCGCCAAGCCCCATTACAAAGTGCCCGGCGTGCGTACCCGTGCGAGCAACGCGTCCATTTCCCGGTGAAGCTGAGGAATGCCGACGCGTAGCCGTTCCTGGATGGCGTCGATTTCGCGCAGCATATCGGCTTCGGCGTCCGAGGACGAACGATGGACAAACGTCGATGCGCTTTCGCCCAGCCGAGGTAGACCCGAATCCGCGTCTTCGGCGGCCGGATAGTCGATACCGCCGGAGCGATAGTGCGTATTGCTGTCAGCCATAAACGCCTCCAGGTGTAGACGACTGGAAGCTAAGCGAAACCGCAAGACTTTTCAATAACTTTCGGGCAGACGATAGTATGCCGAAACGGCCGTCAGGCCGCCTTGTGACGCTCCTTCAGGAACTGGAAGAACTCCACACCCTCCCGCAGCCGCCGCTTCATCATCTGCGGACTGCGCACCATTTCATTCACGATCGCGGCGATCTTCGGCGCTCGGAAGTAGAAGCGCTTGTAGAACGTCTCCACGTTGTCGAAAATCTCCGTGTGCGACAGATGCGGATAGTGCAGCGGAGCGATCTGCACGCCGCTGTCATCCACCAATTCCGCGTGTTCGGCGTCGAGCCAGCCGTTCTCCACAGCCTGCTTGTACAGGAACGTGCCCGGATACGGCGCCGCAAGAGAAACCTGGATGGTGTGCGGGTTGATGTCGGTGGCGAAGCGGATGGTTTCCTCAATCGTCTCCCGAGTCTCACCCGGCAGCCCGAGAATGAACGTGCCGTGGATCTTGATCCCCAACTCGTGGCAGTCGCTGGTGAACTGCCGGGCGACCTCGATCCGCATGCCCTTCTTGATATTGTGCAGGATCTGCTGGTTGCCGCTTTCGTATCCCACCAGCAGCAGCCGCAGCCCGTTATCCTTCAGCACCTTCAGCGTCTCACGCGGCACGTTCGCCTTGGCGTTGCACGACCACGTCACACCCATCTTGCCAAGTTCACGCGCGATCGCCTCGGCGCGGGGAAGGTTGTCGGTGAAGGTGTCGTCGTCGAAAAAGAATTCCTTCACCTGCGGGAACATCGCCTTGGCGTGGCGGATTTCCGCTGCGACGTGCTCGGGCGAGCGCACGCGGTAGCGGTGGCCGCCTACGGTCTGCGGCCACAGACAGAAGGTGCAATGCGACTTGCAGCCGCGCCCGGTATACAAAGAGATATACGGATGCAGCAGGTAGCCGATGAAGTAGTCCTCGATGCGCAAGTCGCGCTTGTAGACATCGGTCACGAACGGCAGCGAGTCCATGTCCTCCAGCGTCGCGCGATCCTTGTTGTGAATGATCACGCCTGCACTGGCCCGGTAGGAAATCCCGTCCACCTGCGCCCAGTCGCGCCCCTCGGCGATTTCCTTAATGGTGAAGTCGAATTCGTTGCGCGCCACGAAGTCGATCACCGCGCCCTGAGTCAGGCTTTCCTCCGGCTGCACCGCCACCTTGGCGCCGACAAAGCCGATCTTCAGGGACGGATTGGCGGCTTTGAGCGCTTCGGCGACCTTGACGTCCGACGCGAAGGACGGGGTCGAGGTGTGCATCACGCACAGCTCGAAATCCTTCGCCTGAGCCACCACTGTCTCCAGGCTGATGCGCGCCGGCGGCGCGTCGATCAGCTTGCTGCCCGGCACCAGCGCGGCCGGCTGCGCCAGCCAGGTGGGAAACCAGAACGACTTGATCTCGCGCCTGGCCTGGTAGCGGGACCCCGCACCTCCGTCGAAGCCATCGAATGAGGGCGGGTGCAGGAACAGGGTCTTCATCATCGCGCGTTGATTTCCTCGATCGGATGGAAGCGGACAGCCGAGCCGACGGCGTCCGGAGTATCCGCATGCAGGCCGTATCCCCGCCAGTCCACCTGGCGTCCGCCATAGCTGGCAACCATGACGGCCACGGACAAGAGGTCGCGCGCCGGCAGCAGCCAGACCGGGCAGCGAAATGCCAGCGCCGCGCTGTCTTCGCCCTTCCACCGTGTCGCCAGAGCACGGTCCACCCGGATCGCCGCGACGGCGCGCAATAGCCATGCGGCCGCAAGCAGCCCGAAGGCCCAGAGTTCGCCGCCCGACAGCAGGATCGTCAGCAGCGCCCAGGCCAGCGGATATTGCATCGCCGAGGCCGCGAACCCCGCCGGTTCCAGCGCCCGGATGGTGCGCGCCCAGCGCAGTTCATGGCGGAACAGCGCGGGGTAATTGTCCTCCGGCACCGTGGTCAGCGGCACCGTATCGGCCAGCCCGACCCGCAACCCGAGGCCCATGATCTTGCGGCCCAGCACGTTGTCGTCGGCCAGATGATCGACCAGGCCGCGGAAACCGCCGCACCGCACCAGGTCGCGCCGCCGCAGGCACATCGTCGCGCCGAGGCAGTCCTGCCGCCCGATGGCGCGGGCCATGATCGCGCCGGGCAGGAAGCCCTGAGTGATCTGGACGGCGCCGTTCATCGCCGGCAACGCCTTGGTGGCGGGTAGTCCGGCGTAGATCGTCGTTACCAGCCCGACGCCCGGTTCGGCCAGCGCGCAGACCAGGCGATCGAGGTAGTCCGGCTGCACATGCACATCGGAATCGGCGATCACCAGCACGTCGTGCCGCGCCGCCGGCAGCATGTTGATGAGATTGCCGACCTTGCGGTTGCGGCCATGCAGTGCGGGGTCGATGACCAGGACGATGTCGCAGGCCGGGAACCGCGACTGCAGGCGCCGAACCACGGCCACGGCCGGATCGCTCGGTTCCTGCACGCCAAACACCACCTGCCACTGCGGATAGCCCTGCCGGCAGATCGTCGCCAGCGCGTCCTCCAGCAGCGGCTCATCGCCGTGCAGCGGCTTCAGCACCGTCACCGGCGGGCGCCAGGACGCCTCCGCCCGGCGGGCATGCGCGAACCGCGCCACCAGTTGGGACGCAACCAAAACCTGCAGCAGCCCGATGACGGACACCGCCGCGGCGAGACTCGCCAGAACAGTCATCACGAACTCAACGCACCTTCCGACAAATCCGAGACCTTCCGGTGAAGGCTGGCGATCAGGGCATCGGTGTCCCCACCGGCGAGGATCTTGCGGAAGTCGGAGCGCTGCACCGCCACCCGGCTGATCGACCCGTCGAGCAGCACATCGACGATGCGCCACGTGCCGCTGTCGTCCCGCATCAGGTAATCCAGCCGCATGCGGTCGCCGTTGCCGGAGACCATCTCGGTGCGCACGATCCTGTCAGCGCCGGAGGCCCGCGACCCGGGCAGCACCTGAAAGCGCTCGCCGTCATACTTGTCGAAATTGGCGACATAGGTGGCGACGGTGAAACGGCGGAAGGCCTTCAGCAGCTTTGCCTGCACCGCGGGATCCATCGCATCCCAGCGCATGCCGATCGATACCCGGAGCACGGTATCCAGGTCGAAGGCCCGGTCCACCACCGGCGCCAGCGCGTCGAAGCGCTGCACGAACGGCACCGAGTGACCCGCCCGCATCGCCGACTCCAACGCGGCATACAGTGCGGTCAGCGGCTCGCCAATATCGCCGCCCGGTTGCGCGCGCGAAGCCCGGATAGAAATCAGCGCTGCCGCCACGGCGGCAGGCAGCAGCGCGCGCCTGGTCAGACGGCTCATCTGGATGTCAGGACTTTCGTGGCGCCTGTGCTCGGGACTTCGATGCCGACGGCGGCGAGCGCCACGTTGACGATGTCACGCGCCGACAGTCCGGCCGCACTCATTTGCTTCGCCTGGGAATCGTGATCCAGGAACAGGTCGGGCATGATCATCGGGCGGATCTTCAGGCCGTGATCCAGCAGGCCCTTCCAGGCCAGATGCTGCATCACCTGGGCGCTGAAGCCGCCGATGGCAGCCTCTTCGATCGTGATCAGCACCTCATGGTGCTTCGCCAGTTGCTCCACCAGCGCCGTATCGATCGGCTTGGCGAAGCGGGCGTCGGCGACGGTGGTCGGGAAACCGCGCGCCGCCAGTTCGTCGGCCGCCTTGAGCGCGTCGGCCAGCCGCGTGCCCAGCGACAGGATGGCGATGTTGGTGCCTTCGCGCAGCACGCGGCCTTTGCCCAGGGTCAGCACTTCGCCCACCGTCGGCAGCACCACGCCGGTGCCCTCGCCACGCGGGTAGCGGAAGGCGCTGGGACGATCGTCGATCGCAACGGAGGTGGCGACCATGTGGACCAGCTCGGCTTCGTCCGCCGGCGCCATGATGACCATGTTCGGCAGGCAGCCGAGGAAGGACAGGTCGAAGCTGCCGGCGTGCGTGGAACCGTCGGCGCCGACGAACCCTGCGCGGTCCATGGCGAAGCGCACCGGCAGCGATTGCAACGCCACGTCGTGCACGACCTGGTCGTAGCCGCGCTGCAGGAACGTCGAGTAGATCGCGCAGAACGGCTTCATCCCCTCGGTCGCCATGCCGGCGGCGAAGGTGACGGCGTGCTGTTCGGCTATGCCGACATCGAACATGCGATCCGGGAACTCGGCGGCAAATTTGTCGAGGCCGGTGCCGGTCGGCATCGCCGCGGTGATCGCCACCACGGCCGGGTCGCGCCGTGCTTCCGAACACAGCGCATCGCCAAACACCTTGGTGTAGCTTGGCGGACCGGGCGGCGCCTTGGCCTGCTCACCGGTGATGACGTTGAACTTCGACACGCCATGATACTTGTCGGGCGCGCGTTCCGCCGGGCCGTAGCCCTTGCCCTTCTGGGTGATCGCGTGCAGCAGGATCGGCCCTGCCTCCTCGGCCTCGCGCATGTTGCGCAGCACCGGCAGCAGGTGATCCAGGTTATGGCCGTCGATCGGGCCCAGGTAATAGAAGCCGAGTTCCTCGAACAGCGTGCCGCCGGTCAGGATGCCGCGGGCGTATTCCTCGGCGCGGCGGGCGGTGCGTTCGATGCCGCGCGGGAAGCGTTTCACCATTTTGACCGCGAGGTCGCGCAGCGAAAGGAAGCTGCGGGACGACATCAGCCGCGACAGGTAGGCGCTCATGGCGCCGACGGGCGGGGCGATCGACATGTCGTTGTCGTTCAGGATGACGATGAGCCGCGATTTCAGCGCCCCGGCATTATTCATGGCCTCGTAGGCCATGCCGGCGCTCATCGAGCCATCGCCGATAATACAGATCACGTTGCGCTGGTCGTTCTCCAGACCCTGCGCCTCCCGCTCCTCCTCGGAGGCGGCGAGGTAGCGTTCCGCCTTCAGGTCGCGCGCCACGGCCATGCCGAGACCGGCGGAAATCGAGGTGGAGGAATGCGCTGCGCCGAACGGGTCGTAGTCGCTCTCCGCCCGGCGGGTGAAGCCGGACAGCCCGCCGCCCTGGCGCAAGGTGCGGATACCGCTGCGCCGTCCGGTCAGGATCTTGTGCGGATAGGCCTGATGCCCGACGTCCCAGATCACCCGGTCGGTTGGCGTGTCGAACACCGCGTGGATCGCGACCGTCAGCTCAACCACGCCCAAAGATGCGCCCAAATGACCACCGGTTACCGATACCGCGTCAACGGTCTCGGCCCGAACTTCATCCGCGAGCTGCTTGAGCTGCTCGATGGAGAAATTGCGCATGTCGGCCGGCGTGGAAACGCGGTCGAGCAGCGGGGTAGTAATCGGGCTCATCAAAACTCCTGTTCAATTGCGCCTGGCGACGACAAAGGCCGCCAGTTCGCGAAGGTAAGCCGCACGATCTCCGAATCCTTCCAGGTGGGCCGCGGCCTGCCTGGCCAGCATGTCCGCATGCGCCCGCGCCATCTCCACACCCAGCACCGCCACCATGGTCGCTTTTCCGGCCGCCTCGTCCTTGCCCGCGGTCTTGCCGAGGTCCGCATCGCTGCCCTCGACATCCAGCAGGTCGTCGGCGATCTGGAACGCCGCACCGATATCGCGCCCGTAGGCCGCCAGAACATGGCGATCCTGTGGCGAGGCGCGGCCGAGCATGGCGCCGGCTTCGACGCTGTATTGGATCAGCCGGCCGGTCTTGAGTGCCTGCAGGCGGGTCACCGCCGGGGCGTCCAGGGTCTGGCCCTCGGCCAGCATGTCGATCATCTGGCCGCCCGCCATGCCGCGCGCGCCGGATGCAGCGCCTAGCGCAGCGACCAATTCACATCTTGCCTGCGGATCGGAGTGGGTGTCCGGTTCGGCCAGGATTTCGAAGGCGCGGGTTTGCAGCGCGTCGCCGGCCAGGATCGCGGTCGCCTCATCGAACGCCTTGTGCGTGCTCGGCTTGCCGCGGCGCAGATCGTCGTTATCCATCGCCGGCAGGTCGTCATGCACCAGCGAATAGGCGTGCAGCATCTCGACCGAGGCGGCGACCCGCGCGGCGCAGGTCTGCGAGACGGCGAACAAGGAGGCAGTCTGCATCACCAGGAAGCCGCGCATCCGCTTGCCGCCGTTCAGCGTTGCATAGCGCATCGCCTCGGCGAGCCTGCCCTCAGCGCCTTCGATCGGCGGCAGCAGCACATCGAGGGCCTGTTCCACAAGCGCTGCCACCCGCGCCATCTCGGCGGCCAGATCGTTCGGCGGTACGATTTTCATTAAAGCCACAGCCAGCCCCGAGATCAGCGACTCCCCCAAACGGGAGCCAAGTTTCACGCCGATAACACGCTTGCGGAGATTGTGCATCCAAACCCGCGCGCGGAAAGCGGCACTTGTTGCTGAAAAGCCACGCATTGCAAGCCCCTAAGATCGAGCCTGCCGCGAAACCGCGTATCCGGTATCGTATCCGCCTTGGCGATCCGCCGACCGCGTCCCTATGTTGCCGTGCAACGCGGCGCTTCGTCATTGCGGCGCGGGGGTCGATCTGCGATATCTGTGCGGTTTTAATCGGGACCGTAGCGGTCCGGTATTAGTTCGGAGACTGTCTGTGATGCTGCGTGTCGTCCTCGCCCAACCCCGCGGTTTTTGCGCCGGCGTGGAAAGAGCCATCGAAATCGTCGAGCGTGCACTGCGGAAATTCGGGCCGCCGATCTATGTTCGTCACGAGATTGTGCATAACCGGCACGTGGTGGAGGATTTGCGCACCCGCGGCGCCGTTTTTGTTGATGAGTTGGATGAGATTCCTCCCGGCTCGATGACGGTGTTCTCCGCCCACGGGGTGCCGAAGTCGGTGGAGCAGGCGGCCGCCGAACGCGGCCTGCCGGTAATCGACGCGACCTGCCCCCTGGTCGCCAAGGTCCATAACGAGGGTCGCCGGTACGCAAGGCAGGGCCGCGAAATCGTCCTGATCGGTCATGCCGGCCATGCGGAGGTGGAAGGCGTCATCGGCCAGATCCAGGGCAAGGTGCACTTGGTGCAAACGGTCGCGGATGTCGGGCGGCTGCAGGTCGCGGACCCGGAGAAGCTGGCCTACATTACCCAGACCACGCTGTCGGTGGACGATACCCGCGGCATTATCCAGGCGCTGATGGAGCGCTTTCCCGCCACCATCGGGCCGGATGTGCGCGACATCTGCTATGCGACGCAGAACCGCCAGCAGGCGGTGCGCGACCTGGCGCACAACGTCGACATGCTTCTCGTCGTTGGTTCCCGCAATTCGTCCAACTCCAACCGGTTGCGGGAAATCGGCGCCGAACTCGGCAAGCCGTCCTATCTGATCGATGATGCCGACGCGCTGCAGGCCGAATGGTTCGTCGGGATCAGCTCCGTCGGCGTCACCGCCGGAGCATCGGCACCGGAGACTCTGGTGCAGGGCGTGCTGGACGGGCTGCAACGCTTCGGCGAGACCCATATAGCTTTGCAGGACGGCGTGGCGGAGGATGTTCGCTTCCGCTTCCCCGCCCAGGTCGCCGACGTTTAAGGAACTCAGTCCAGCATGTCCGTCCCGTTGAACCAGGCGCTCCGCGTCGGTGCCTATGTCGTCAAACAGCATCTGATTGGCCGCAAGCGCTACCCGCTGGTGCTGATGCTGGAGCCGCTGTTTCGCTGCAACCTGGCCTGCGCCGGCTGCGGCAAGATCGACTATCCGCCTGAGATCCTGAACCAGCGATTGTCCGTCGCCGAGTGCCTGGAGGCGGTGGACGAGTGCGACGCTCCGGTGGTGGTGATCGCCGGCGGGGAGCCGCTGCTGCACAAGGAGATCGACCAGGTGGTCGAGGGTGCGATCGCGCGCAAGAAGTTCGTCATCGTCTGCACCAATGCGCTGCTGCTTGAGAAGAAGATGCATTTGTTCAAGCCGAGCAAATGGTTCTCCTGGTCGGTTCACCTGGATGGCGGGCGGGCGGAGCATGATGTCTCGGTCTGCCAGGACGGTGTCTACGACCGCGCGGTGGCGGCGATTGCCGAGTCGAAGCGGCTCGGGTTCCGGACGATCATCAACACGACGCTGTTCAATACGGCGGAGCCGGAGAAGGTCGCGACGTTCTTCGACGACGTAATGGCGCTGGGGGTGGACGGGATTTCGGTGTCGCCGGGCTATGCGTATGAGCGGGCGCCGGACCAGCAGCATTTTCTCAATCGGTCGAAGACGAAGGAGCTGTTCCGGGGGATTTTCAGCCGGCAAGGGAAGGGGACCTGGAAGGGCAAGTGGGCGTTCAACCAGTCTTCCATGTTCCTGGATTTTCTCGCCGGCAACCAGACGTTCCATTGCACGCCGTGGGGCAACCCGACGCGGACATATTTCGGCTGGCAGCGGCCCTGCTACCTGCTGGGCGAGGGGTACGCCAAGACGTTCAAGGAGCTGATGGAGACGACCGACTGGGATCGGTATGGCACCGGGAACTATGAGAAGTGCGCCGATTGCATGGTGCATTCCGGCTATGAGGCGAGCGCGGTGGTGGAGACGGTGCGCAAGCCGTGGCGGGCGGCGGCTCAGGTGATGCTGGGTATCCGCACGGAGGGGCCGATGGCGCCGGATGTGTCGCTGGAGAAGCAGCGGCCGGCGGAATACGTGTTCAGCCGGCATGTGGAGACTGCGGTCAAGCGCATCCGGGCGGAGAAGAAGCCGGTTGAGGATGTCGCCGATGCGGCGGATTGAGTGGTGGCGCGGACGTTGCCTCGGCTCCCGTGTCATGGATACGGGCTTGTTCATTCCATCTTGTGTCATGGCCGGACTTGGTCCGGCCATCCACGACTTTGCGTCAACCCGCACCGCTAGTCGTGGATGGCCGGGACAAGCCCGGCCATGACACATAAGTATCGGCCGAGCCGGCCATGATACAGCGGCTCGGGCGGTCAATGGTGCCGCGGACGTCACCCGTCTCGACCGTGTGCGCCTACCGGCTCAACTCCCGCGTCATGTCGTCAATCCCATGCACCGTCAGCGGATACATCCGTCCGGCCATCAGGTCGTTGACCATGCTGATCGATCGCGTGTGCCCCCAGGTTGGCCGCGGCATCGGGTTCAGCCACGCCGATCGGCGGTAGTGGGAGGCGAGGCGGTCGAGCCAGACGGTGCCGGCTTCTTCGTTGTAATGCTCGACCGAGCCGCCGGGCATGGTGATCTCGTAAGGACTCATCGACGCGTCGCCGACGATGATCAGCTTGTAGTCGGGGCCGTAGGTGCGCAGGACCTGCCAGGTGGGGATGGTTTCGTCGTGGCGGCGGCGGTTGTGCTTCCAGACTCTTTCATAGGGGAAGTTGTGGAAGTAGTAATGTTCCAGGTGCTTGAACTCGCTGCGCACGGCGGAGAACAGTTCTTCGGTCTGGCGGATGTGGTCGTCCATCGAGCCGCCGACGTCGAGGAAAAGCAGCACCTTCACCGTATTGTGCCGCTCCGGCACCATTTTCAGGTCCAGGCTGCCGGCGTTGTTGGCGGTGGAACGGATCGTGTCCGGAAGGTCCAGTTCTGTCGCCGCACCCTGGCGGGCGAAGCGGCGCAGGCGGCGCAATGCCAGCTTCATGCCGCGGGTGCCGAGTTCGACGGTGTCGTCGAGGTCTTTGAAATCCCGCTTGTCCCAGACTTTCACCGCGCGGCGGTGGCGGGATTCGTCCTGGCCGATACGCACGCCTTCCGGGTTGTAGCCATAGGCGCCGAACGGCGAGGTTCCGGCGGTGCCAATCCATTTCGATCCGCCCTGGTGACGGCCTTTCTGTTCCGCCAGGAGTTCCTTCAGGCGGTTCATGATCGCATCGAAGCCGCCGAGTGACTGGATTTTCGCCATTTCTTCCGGGGACAGGAGTTTTTCGGCCAGTTTCTTCAGCCATTCCTCCGGCAGGTCCTCGACCTTGACGCCGTCGGGCGGTTCCAGGCCCTTGAAGCACTGGGCGAAGACGCGGTCGAATTTGTCGAGGTGACGCTCGTCTTTTACCAGCGTGGCGCGGGCCAGATAGTAGAAATCATCGACGCTGTACTCCGCCACGCCGGCCTTCATCGCGCCGAGCAGGGTCAGATACTCGGTGATCGAGGCCGGCAGGCCGGCGGAGCGCAATCCCAGGACGAGGTGCGCGAACATCAGCCGCCCCGGCGCGACAGGAAGGCGAGGCGCTCGAACAGGTGGACATCCTGCTCGTTCTTCAGCAGCGCCCCGTACAGCGGCGGAATGACGACCTGCTTTTCGTTGCTGCGCAGCGCCTCGACGGGGAGGTCTTCCACCATCAGCAGCTTCAGCCAGTCGAGCAGTTCGGAGGTGGCGGGCTTCTTCTTCAGGCCGGGGACCTCGCGCACCTGGAAGAACACGTTCAGCGCCTCGCGCGCGAGGTCCTTGCGGATGTCGGGGTAGTGGGCATCGACGATCCGTTCCATGGTGGGACGATCCGGGAAGCGAATATAATGGAAGAAGCAGCGGCGCAGGAAGGCGTCGGGCAGTTCCTTCTCATTATTCGAGGTGATGATCACCACCGGCCGGTGCTTGGCGGCAACGGTTTTGCGGGTTTCGTAGACGAAGAACTGCATGCGGTCGAGTTCGAGCAGCAGATCGTTGGGGAACTCGATGTCGGCCTTGTCGACCTCGTCGATCAGCACGACGGTCTGCTCGTCGGCCTCGAAGGCGTCCCACAGCTTGCCGCGGACGATATAGTTGCCGATGTCATGCACCCGCGGGTCGCCGAGCTGGCCGTCGCGCAGGCGGGAGACGGCGTCGTATTCATACAGGCCCTGCTGCGCCTTGGTGGTGGACTTGATGTGCCACTCGATCAGCGGGCAGCCGAGGGATTGGGCGACCTCGTGCGCGAGGACGGTCTTGCCGGTGCCGGGCTCGCCCTTGACCAGCAGGGGGCGCTGGAGGGTGACGGCGGCGTTGACCGCGACTTCGAGATCGCGGGTCGCGATGTAGGCTTCGGTGCTCTTGAATCCGGCCACGCCTTGGGTCCTCGTGTTGTTGGGGCGATTGTCGGGGGATTGGGGGCGTTGGGCAAGCGGGGAGGTGGTGGGGCGGCGGGGTCAGGTGGACGGCACGTCATCGCTGATAGAATAAGGCGGAGGTGTTTTCGCCCACGCGCGCGCGCGCCTGCTGTCGTTTGACAAGGGTTGGGATGCGGACCGGAACAGCTCGATTGGCTCGGCAATCCGACCCGAAACATCACGGTCAAGCATTTGTGTGAGCGCGTCCGGGCGAGCCCGCGCCAACGGCGAAAATCTATGTTGCGTCAATGGTTTATAATAGTTGCCATGGCGGATGCGGTGCGATTCCAACGCACGGTACGCTGACACGTGCGGCGGTCCCGGGACCTTCGCCCTCAACCGCTCGCCTACCCATCCGTTAGCCCCGTCAACCTACCTTGCTCAAGCGTTGACGAGACCGATGGCACTCTCTTCTCCCCGGCTTCCCGACTCCCAAAGCCCCGCTGAATGAACTCCCGAAGGTGGATGGCGCTTCTCGCGGCGCTGATGCTGCCGGGCGCCGCTGCTCAGGCGCAGCCGGCCGCGGATACAGCCGCGATCTGGACGTTGCAGGACGAAAACTCCTCCATCGGCGCAACAAATCCAACCGACCGGTTTTACGTCAACGGTTTGCGGCTGGGCTGGATGTCGCCGACAACCAAGGTTCCGGATTTTCTCGATACCGTGGCGGGCTCGCTCTGGGGCGATGGCCAGCGCCGCATCGGGTTCAATCTTTCGCAACAAATCTATACACCCGCCGATACATCACTCGTTATTCCCAACCCGCGTGATCGTCCCTATGCCGGGCTGTTACTGGGCAATTTCTCGCTGCTGAGCGACACCGCGGATAGCCGGAGCGTGCTGACGCTCAGCCTCGGCGTCGTCGGCCCGGCCTCGGGCGCGGAGCAAGTGCAGAACGGCTTTCACGACCTGATTGGCCAGGGCCACCCGAAGGGCTGGAACAGCCAGATCCAGAACGTTCCGGCCTTCGAGGTCCTGCACGAGCGGACCTGGCGCCTGCCGCTGACCACCATCGGCCGGTTCGAAACCGATGTCCTGCCGTCCCTGACCGCCGGCGTGGGGGATGTGCGCGTGTATCTGCAAACCGGCGCCGCCCTGCGGTTCGGCCAGGGGCTGGAGTCGGATTTCGGCGTGCCCCGCGTGCGCCCCGGACTCAGCGGCAACGACGCGTTCACGCCGACACGCCCGTTGGCGTGGTACGTGTTCGCCGGTGTGGACGGCCAGGCCGTTGCCTACGATATCCTATTGGAAAACAGCCCGTTCCGCGGTGGTCCGCATGTCTCGACGATCTGGGATGTGGCCGAGTTTCAGGGCGGTTTCGCCATCATGGCGCACGGGATGCGCTTGTCGTTCTCCTATGTCGCGCAAACGCCGGAGTTCCATGGCCAGATCGGCGGCATGCACCAGTTCGGTTCGGCGGCGATTTCGATCCGGTTTTAAACCGTGTCCGGCCGTCGCCTAGGGCGGCACGCCTTCCACCGGGTCCAACGGCGGCCGCTCGCGGATCATGTCCGACGCTTTCTCCGCGATCATCATCGTCGCGCTATAGGTATTCGCCGACGGCATGCTCGGCATGACCGAGGCGTCCACCACCCGCAGCCCCCGCAGCCCGTGCACCCGCAACTGATCGTCCACCACCGAAGTCTTGTCCGTCTCCGGCCCCATCCGGGCAGTGCCGATCAAATGATACGCTGTAGAACCGTATTGACGGGCGTAGTGTAGCCATTCTTCATCCGTTCGCACATCCGGGCCGGGCAGCACGTCGGATTCAAAATAGGCTGCCAAAGCCTTGGTGTGCAGCAGCTTGCGCGCCCAGTGCATGCCCTTCACCAGCACCCGCTGATCCATTGCATCCCGCAAGTAATTCGGCTGTATAACCGGATCGGCGAATACATCCGTATTGACGGCGCGAACGTAACCGACACTCTCCGGCCGATGCTGCCAGACGCCGCAGGTCATTCCCGGATAGTCGTCCAGCAAACCGACAAACCCCTGCTTGTAGCTCGCCGGACTGAACACGCCCTGCAAATCCGGCTGCCGCATTGTCTCCTCGGTCTTCCAGAACCAGTGCGCGATCGAGGGTGCCACCGCCAGGATGCTCGGCTGGCCGATCGCCCAGCGCGCCATCTGCTCCACGAGGCCGAAGCCGCGCGCCATTTCATTGATCGTCCGCAGGTTCTTCACCCGGGCAACGATCCGTGTTGAATAGTGGTCGCGGAAATTCTCGCCCACCGGCAAGTCCGCCACCACCGGAACGCCGAGCTCGCCCAGCAGCCAGGCCGGACCGACGCCGGAGATTTGCAGCAGCTTCGCGGTATTCGCGGTGCCGGACGAAATGATCACTTCCTTGCGAGCAAATACCTCCCGCCGCACCGACCGGTCGCGGTCGTGGACGTAGCGCACGCCGGTCGCCCGCGTGCCGTCAAACAGGACAGCGGACGCCCGGGCTTGCGTCCGCACCTCCAGCCGCCCGGTCGCCCGCGCCGGATACAGGAACACCCGCGCTGCCGAACGCCGGTAGCCGCCCTGAATCAGCCGCTGAAAATAGCCGACGCCCATCTGGTCGTCGCCGCTGTTGTAGTCCTTGCAGCGCGGCATCCCGAGTTCCTGCGCGCCTTCCAGGAACGCCTCCATCGCCGGATGAATCCAGTCGTTGTCGGTCACCGGCAGCACGCCCGAGCGGCCATGGATGCGGTCGTCCGCCACGCCCAACCGCCGCTCGCCGCGCTTGAAGTAGGGCAGCACATCGACATAGCCCCAGCCACGGTTGCCGCGCTGCGCCCAACTGTCGAAATCCTCGCGCTGGCCGCGGTTGTAGATCATGCCGTTGATGGAACTGGAGCCGCCTAAAGTCCGTCCCTGCGTGGTGGGAATGCGGCGGCCGTTGATGCCCTCGCCGGGCGCGGTGTGGAACTGGAACGTATAGGCCGGGTTGAACAGCATCTTGATGAAGCCGGCCGGGATGTGAATGTAGGGGTGGCGGTCCGGTGGCCCGCATTCCAGCACGCAGACGGTGACGCCGGGGTCCTCGGTCAGGCGGCTGCACAGCACGCTGCCGGCCGCACCGCTGCCGACGATGACATAGTCGAAGCTGTCCCCCGTCTCCGCCATTCAATCCCCCCATGCGCCGCGGACGTTTGATCCCCGCGGCATTCCAGCCTACTATCGGGTTTCAGACCAATCCAAGCTGAGCGAGGTTCGTGCATGGAGTATGTCTGCGACGCACCGCACAGTCGGACCTGGTTTCGCCTCGTTACAGAGGGCGAAGCGATTGCCGAGTCGATGGAAATGCGGCACGCGGTGGAAAAGCACTACCGGCGGGAGCGTGAACGCGCCGCCGAAGCCTTCCACCCGAATACCTCGGTGTTCATCGAGCAGGACATCAACAAGGAAGATCATATCCGCCGCTCGATGCCGCTGTTCCTGACCCTGCGGGATGAGGAGGGCACCGCCCTGGTGACGGCGATGCTGCCTCCGCGCGGGCGCGGCAGCGGCGGCGGCTGCATCATCGTCGGGCCGGGCAACGCCGATCCGTATCCGGAGCATGGCGACGCGATCAAGGCGCTCGCGGATCATTATCGCATCACGCTCGACCGCAGCAGTTGCTACCCGTATCGTCGGTAAGGTTCGCAGAAGGATTTCAGCCATGGCCATCACGTTGGAGCAGTTCGCCGCCGATTTACACGCGGCGCTGAAGGCGCAGCCGGGGACTCCTGGGCGGGAACGGGCGCGGGATCTGGTGGCGGAGGCGCTGGCGGATGAGGCGTTTGTCGCGCGCTATATCCCGCCGGGCACGCCGGAGCGGCATCTGCTGTATGAAGACGCGGAACTCGGCTTCGCGATTCTGGCGCATGGCTATGTCGGGCCGAAAAGCAGCGCGCCGCATGATCACGGCCCGGCCTGGGCGATCTACGGCCAGGCGGCGGGCGAGACGATCATGACGGACTGGAAATGCCTGGCGCGGCCGGCGGATGGCGCGCCCGGCAAGGTGGCGTTCGTGCGGGACTACGTGATGAAGCCGGGCGATGCGTATCTGTACGACGTCGGGGTGGTGCACTCGCCGGAGCGGACGGGCGATACGCGGCTGCTGCGGATCGAGGGGCTGAACATGGCGAAGGTAAAGCGTTTCCCCTACGTGGTGGAGGGCGATCGGCAGGCGGCGGAGTAGCGGGTAGGTGCGTTAAGCGCTGTCGGCGAGCCATGTCGTGCGATAGATATCTTCGATCGACGTCTTAAAGCCGATGCTTTCCAGCGTCAGTTCACCTTCGGCGATGGCGGCCGGTTGGTCCGGCCACGTGCCGTCCGCTGCCCGCCGCACCACCAGGGCGCCGGTCTTTTCGCTGTGGAACACAACGATCTCCTGCACGCTGGGAATGGTGGTGTAGGCCCAGACATTCATCCAGGTTTCGGACTGGTTGCCGGAGGACAAGACCTCGATCAGCAGGACCGGATTTGGCAGCGCCCGATCCTCCGGCTTAATCGGCGAGCAGGTGACCGCCAGATCGGGGATAAGCATGTTGATGTCGGAGCGAGAGGCCGGGATGACGCCGGGGGTGGCGACGATGCGGCAAGGGCTTGACCGACTGTCCAGGAACGCGCCGACTAATTGGCCAATGCGGATTTGGATCACGCCATGCGTCGGGCTCGGTGGCGACATCGCCTGCGGAACGCCGCCACGCAATTGCCACAAATAGCCCGGCGGCGCATCCCAATCCAGGAACTCGTCAACCGTCAGGAACTCCGGAACCTTTAGAGCAGCATCCATGGACGAAATCCTGGCACAGTTCGCGCCGTCTTGCGACCAGCGCCTATCCCGGACCACTTCCGGGGCCTTCACATACAAGTATAGACCGACTGGCTCGCCGCCGTGAACAGCGGGTTTCGCTGCTTGCTGCCGAAACACGTGTTCCCGTGCCGTTCCGGCAGGGTTCCCCCGGGCTGGACAACCACCCGCGGTCCTGTAATTGTTGCTTCATCGCCGAATATCCCGGCGGGAGCGCAAAATGCGTGGCCTGAACTTTCTGCTGGCTTTCACGGTTGGACTTGCCGGCCCCGCGGCGCAGGTGTCAGCCCAGCCGGCCGACGCACAAACGGATACGGCGGTGCACGGGCCGGCGGCCGCCTTGGTCGGGGTCTGCTTCGTGCCCGCGCAGGAATGCGATACGCCGGTCGTTCAGGCCATCGCCGGGGCGAGAACATTCATCCGCGTGCAGGCGTACGGCTTCACATCGCAGACCATTCTAGAGGCGCTGGCCGACGCCCGGGCGCGCGGCGTAGATGTCCAGGCGATCCTCGACAAGTCCGACGACAAGCCGGAGCGCGAGGGTCAGACGGCAAGGAAACGACACCTCAGCGGCGCGCGTTTCACGGCGGAGGCGAACATCCCGACCTGGATCGACGACAGCGTCTCCATTGCTCATAACAAGGTCATCATCATCGACGGCCACCTGGTTATCGGCGGCTCTTACAACTACACCGCCTCGGCCGAGCGCCGGAACGCCGAGAACGTGACGTTCATCGATGCGCCGGTGGTGGCGGATTTTTACCTGGTCAATTGGGAATCGCGGAAGACGGCATCGCGTCCGTCGCGTTACCAGCCCGCTGCGGAGTTCGAGGAACCCCAAAGCCTGGCGTCGGCGATCGGCCGATAGCAACGTCCCGGCGGCCGAACGCGGCCTGTCCGCACCAGCCGCGCCCGCGCCATCACCCTCACAGCATCGGCGCCAACTCCGGCCCGAGGCGGATCTGCTCATAGGCCGGCGCGAACAGGTCCGGCATCGCCTGCTCGCGCAGCATGTAGCCGCGTCCCCAGATCGTGCCGATGATCCCGTCCGCCCCGGCGCGAGCGAGCTTTTTTCGCAGTTTGCATACAAAAACGTCGATGATCTTAACCTCCGGTTCATCCATCCCGCCGTAAAGATGGTTCAGGAACGCCTCCTTGGTCAGGACCATCCCCTTGCGCAGAACCAGCAGCTCCAGGATCGCATACTCCTTCCCGGTCAGGTGCACGTCGCGGCCATCGACCGAGACCTCCCGGCTGTCGAGGTTCAGCGCCAGCCGCCCCATCCGCACCGTCGGCTGGCTGAAGCCCTTGCTGCGCCGGACGATGGCCTGCATGCGGGCCAGCAGCTCCGCCTTGTCATACGGCTTGATGATGAAATCGTCCGCGCCGAGGCTCAACGCCTTGACCCGAGCCTGCGGCATGGTCAGGCCCGACAGCACCAGCACCGGCGTGTCGTTGCGGGAAATCCGCATCCGCCGCACCACCTCCAGCCCCTCAATGTCCTGCAACGCGAGATCAAGGACCACAATGTCGTACTCATAATGGCGCAGCAGCTCAAGTGCGTCCTCGCCGCCCTCCGTCAGGTCCGCGACCGCGCCGGCGGCTTTCAGCATGAGCATGATGCTGCGAGCGGCGACGGGATCGTCTTCAACCAGCAGGATGCGCATAGCTCCTCCTTAATAAATAATGAATGGATGAATACCACTATAGCGTGTCTTTGGCTATTGATTTTTCATCCTGAAAGGGTATTTTTCTCGGAATGCAAGCGTATTCACGCTTTT
Source organism: uncultured Rhodopila sp. (assembly GCF_903915725.1). Lineage (GTDB taxonomy): Bacteria > Pseudomonadota > Alphaproteobacteria > Acetobacterales > Acetobacteraceae > Rhodopila. The sequence continues at coordinate 28,546 of NZ_CAIWTY010000077.1, read as the reverse complement.
AGATACAAATCATGTCCATAAGACCTGTTAATGACACATGGACGTATTATTAATGAGTCCGAGTCTCGATGAAAGAGTTGTCGCCGCGCGGGCGCGCCTGCGCCGCAGGGAAACCTCCAACCACGAGGGCACCGTCACCCACCTGCTCGGCCTCCGCGTGGACATCGAAGGCCTCAACGGCACCGCCGCCATCGCCGATCGGCTGGTGCTGGAGGCGCGCGACGGGCGCCGCATCCCGGCGGAGGTCATCGGCTTCTCCGGCGGCGCGTTGCAGGCCATGGCGTTCGGGCCGCTGGACGGCCTCGCCCACGGTGCGCGGGCGAGACTGGTCAATCAGTACAGCGGCATGCTCGACGTCGCGCCGTCCTGGCTCGGCCGGGTGATCGACCCGCTCGGCGCGCCGCTCGACGGCAAAGGCATTCTGCTCGGGGGTCCGAACTTGCGGCCGACACGCGCGGCTCCGCCGGACGCCACCCTGCGCGCCCGGCTCGGCCCGCGCATCGACCTCGGTGTGCGGGCGCTGAACTGCTTTGCCACCTGCTGCGAAGGCCAACGGCTCGGCCTGTTCGCCGGCTCCGGCGTCGGCAAGTCCACGCTGCTGGCGATGCTGACGCGCGGCACGGCCTGCGACGTCGTGGTGCTCGCCCTGGTTGGCGAGCGCGGGCGGGAGGTGCGCGAGTTCATCGAGGATGACCTGGGCGAGCAGGGCCTGATGCGTGCCGTGGTCGTGGTCGCCACCTCCGACGCGCCGCCGCTGATGCGCCGGCAATGCGCCTACACCGCCATGACCATTGCCGAGCATTTCCGCGACGAGGGCAAATCCGTCCTCCTCCTTATGGACTCCGTCACCCGATTCTGCCTCGCCCTGCGGGAGATCGGCCTGTCGCTTGGCGAACCCCCGGCGACCCGAGGCTATCCGCCCGGCGTGTTCGCCGAACTGCCGCGCCTGCTGGAGCGCGCCGGCCCCGGTCTGCAACAGCCTGACGGCAGCGCCGGCCACATCACCGGCCTGTTCACCGTGCTGGTCGAGGGCGACGACCATAACGAGCCGGTGGCCGACGCCGTCCGCGGCATCCTGGACGGGCACGTCGTGATGGATCGCCGCATTGCCGAAGGCGGCCGCTATCCGGCCATCGACGTGCTGCGCAGCCTCTCACGCACGGCCGCCTCGATACTGGATCCGGAGCAAGCCAATTGGGTGCGCCGGGCGCGGGCGATCCTTTCGCTGCAGGCGGAAATGGCGGACATGGTGCGGCTCGGCGCCTACCGTGCCGGCACCGACGCGGCGGTGGACGAAGCGCTGCGCCTGACGCCGCTGATCGAGGATATGCTGCGGCAGGCCCGCGACGAAACCGCCGGGTTCGAGGAGTCCTTCCAGCGTTTGACCCGGGCGCTGGGCACGCCGCCACAACCGCCGGCGGCATAAGGCATGCCGCGCGACCCCCTGAAAGTCTTGCTGGCGTTGCGCCGGCGCGAGGTCGATCGGCAGCGCCAGGATTTGGCGGACCGCACGGCGGCGGAGATGCAGGCGTCCGCGACGGTCCGGTCCATCCACGCGGCGATAGCGCAGGACCGGGACGGAGCGGAAAGCTTCCCGGACCATCTGCAGTTCCGCGACCTGTTCCTCGCAACCCGGCAGCATCTGCAGGACAATCGGCAGCGCGCCGAGGCAGCGCTGGCCGAAGCCGAAGCGCGGTCGGAGACGGTGTGCCGGCGCCTTGCCGAGTCTCGGCTGGCGGCCGAAGCCGTGGACCGCCTCATCGCGGAACGCGCCGCCGCCACACGCGCCGAAGCCGATCGGCGGGCGCAACATGAACTGGACGATGCGGCGAGGTTGCGGCGAAAATAGTTGGCATCACGACAAGTTGCCGCTCGCGTCGCCGCATTCTGGGGGGGACGCGCTTACATCTGCGGCTATGAATATGATGACCATGCCCAACCACAGCAATCCGATAAACCAATCCATGCCAACCGTCCTTGTCGTCGAGGACGAGATGATGGTGCGGATGCCGATCGCCGAGTATCTGCGTGATTGCGGCTACAATGTCCTGGAGGCGGGAGACGCCGCCGAGGCGATCACCGCGGTGAGCGAAGCCGGCCCGGTCAACGTGGTGTTCAGCGACGTGCGCATGCCGGGCCGCATGGACGGTTTCGGCCTGGCGGAATGGTTCCGGGCGCACTATCCGGACGTCCCGGTTTTGTTGACCTCGGGATATAGCGCCAGTCGCGGCGTGGCGATCAAGCTGCCCGGCGTGAAGCTGATCGATAAGCCGTATTCACAACTCCAGGTAGCCCGGCGGATCGCTGCCCTGCTGGAGCGGTAGACGCAGGGCGACATCCGAATCGATCGCCCGCGGGCGTCACCGAACTTCATGAGAGCCACACCGCGCCGCCTTATCAGAGGGCCGATCACGGCTCTTTGAGGGCCTTCCTGGCGGCGTTCGATGGACTTTCATCAATTTGGCCAAGATCGGACACGATTAAAACACTTGGCGCAGCTCTAACGGTGTGGCAACAAAGCGGGCGGCGTTCGCACGTTTTTTAATCATTAGCCCCAGAATCAGCCCTTGATGATGTCCGATCGCGGCCGGGCTACCGGTCAGTCCAGCCCTGCTCGCGGGTCGTTAGCGTCCGTTATCAGTCTCATCGTACTGACGGTGGTGCTTGGCGTGGTGATGTTCATCGCGCTGCGATCACCGTTGAAGGACGACATCGCCTGGCTGTTGTATGTCGCGCGGCGCTGGATGGCGGGGCGGGAGCTTTACGTCGATGTCGTCGAAGTCAACCCGCCGCTGATCGTCTGGATTTCCGCGGTGCCGCTGGAAATCGCCCGCTGGCTGAATGTGGCGCCTCAGTTCACCGCCGTGCCGGTGTTCGTCGCCGCCGTGCTGGGTTGCGCGTGGTGGACAGCCCACCTGTTGCGGGCCGAGGGCGGCCTCTTCGCCGCCCGACTCCCGGTGTTCGCCGTCATCGGCACGTCGCTGCTGCTGTTGCCGGCCGGCGATCTCGGACAGCGCGAGCACCTTCTGGTTGCCGCCTTCCTGCCCTACCTCGCGATTTTTGCCCGCTCGCTGGACGGCAAGCGTTCGGCCGTGGCCGCGACGCTGGCGGCCGGGGTGTTGGCCGGGCTGGGATGCGCGCTCAAGCCCCGCTATGCCGGGGTATTTGCGGTACTGGAGTGTCTGGCACTGACCCGCGGATTACGGCCGTGGCGAGCTTTGCCGCTGGCGGCCGGCGGCACTCTGCTGGGCTATGCAGCGTTGGTGGCGATTGTCTGTCCCGCCTATCTGGGACGTGCGGTGCCGCTCGCTTTGGCGTTGTACAAGGCGACCGATGTGCCATTCGCGAAACTGCTGTCGGACAGCGCGCTGCTGATTGCGGGCCAGGCAGTCGTGATCGCCCTGTTGGTGCTGCGGCGCCGCAACCTGCGCGACTACAGCCTGGTGTTGACCCTGGTGGTGTTCGCCGCGGTCAGCACGGTGATCTGTTTCATCGACGGCAAGGACTGGTACTACCATCGTCTGCCGGCCACCGTCGCCACCGCACTCGCCCTGGTGCTGTGGAGTGCTGACGACCTCATGCAGCGGCGTCCCGCGCTCGGGCGGCTGCCGCTGGCGGCGGCTTGCCTCGCGGTCGCGGTCTTCTGCGCGTCCTCTATCCAGCGCCTCAAGCCCGAGGCCATCGACGCGGTCGAACCGCAGAAGACGACGGTCGATCGGCTGGAGCAGATCATCCGCGATGAGCATGCGCGGACCTATATCGCGTTCTCCGAATGGATCGCCCTCGGCTTTCCGGTGGTGAACAACACCGGCGTCGGCTGGGCGTCGCGGTTCGATTCGATGTGGGCGCTGAAGGGGGAGATCTGGCGCGCCCGGTTCGATCCGGCGGCCGACAAGGAATGGCCGATCGCGCGCTGGGTGGCGCATGACTTTATCGCGGGGTGCCCGGATATCGCGGTGGTCGATACGCGTGAGACGACCAAGTACATAACTGTCCTGAGCAAGTCGGATGCGGCGTTCGCCAGGGCATGGACCCGCTATAAGCCGATTGCGTCGTTCGATGGTTTGGTGGTGTACCGGCGCAATCGGTCCGGGTGCATGGACGTCTGGGTGGCAACCGAGGCGAAGCCGGCGGTCAAGGTCCGATAGCCGGCCGGACCTCGACCGCGCGGATCAGGCGGCCGCCAACATCGGCGCAGCCGTGCGTTCGGCATCCAGCGTAGCGGCCACGGCATGCACCACGGCGGCGATACGGACCGCGGCCTGGACCTGTTCCGCTGTCATGCCGTGCTGGCGGACGGCGCGTTCATGGCTTTCCATGCACATACCGCAACCGTTGATAGCGGAGACGGCAAGCGACCATAGCTCGAACGTCGCCTTGTCCACTCCCGGCTTGGCCATGACATTCATCCGCAGCTTCGCCGGCATCGCCGGGTAGTCGCCGCCGACGAGGTGGGTGAAGCGGTAGTAGACGTTGTTCATTGCCATGATCGAGGCGGCGGCCTTGGCGGCATTCAGCGCCTCGGGCGACAGCCGGGGTGCGAACTCCGCGATGATCGCCTCGGTGACGGCGGCGTTGCGCGAGGCCAGGGCGGAGACGACGAACGCGCCCGCGCGCTGCTCCTCCGACAGCGCCGGTTCGGTGGCGAGGGAGCCGAGATTCAGGCGGATGTCCTTCGCGTAGTCGGGCAGGGCGGCTTTCAGGTTTTCCAGGGACATGTCGGATCTTTCTTAGACTCCACCGCGGCAGGGCCCGGCGTGTCCGGTTCGGCTGTCGCGGCGGGGTGCTGGTAAAGGGCCATGACGACGAACCGCCGAACCGGGCACGCCGACGCGGCAGCGTGCCCGGCTCGGCACGAAATTACGCCGCCGGGCGGAGGACTTCCTCGCCCTGCTTCCAGTTGCACGGGCAGAGTTCGTCCGTCTGCAACGCATCGAGCACGCGCAGCACCTCGGCCGGGTTGCGGCCGACGGACAGGTCGTTCACCGCGGCGTAGCGGATGATGCCCTCGGGATCGACCAGGAAGGTCGCGCGCAGCGCCACGCCTTCGGTCTTGTCCAGCACGCCGGTTGCCGTGGACAGTTCGCGCCGCACGTCCGCCAGCATCGGTATCGGCAGGCTCCGCAGGTCGTCGTGGTGCAGGCGCCAGTTCAGATGCACGAACTCGCTGTCGATCGAGACCCCGTACACCACCGTGTCGCGATCGGCGAAGTCCGCCGCCAGCTTGCCGAAAGCGACGATTTCGGTCGGGCAGACGAAAGTGAAATCTTTCGGCCAGAAGAACACCAGCTTCCACTTGCCGGCATCGGTCGCGGACGTGATCTCGGTGAACGCGGTGTCGAGCTTAAGGCCGGCCGGCCCGCCCTTGACGGCCTTGACGGCAAAAGACGGAAAGGTATCGCCAACAGTCAGCATTCGAGGTTTCTCCAGTGGGATCATTGCTTGCCAGACAAATGTGGCACGGCGTGTATTTTTGTGCCAATGATTGAAATTGGAGATTTTGATCGAGAAAACCGATGACGCTGCTTCCCAGCCCGCAACAGCTACGCTACCTGGTCGCTCTCGCCGAAAGCCGCCATTTCGGCCGCGCGGCGCAGGCCTGCTCGGTGACCCAGTCCACCCTCTCGGCCGGCCTGCTGGCACTGGAGCGGCAACTGGATACGCATATCCTTGATCGCGCCGCCGGGCGGCACGTTGTATTCACGCCGCTGGGGCTGGATCTGGTGGACCGCGGGCGCACCGCGCTGGCCTCGCTGGAAGCGGTGACCGAGGCGGCGATGGCGGCGCGCGAGCCGATGGGCGGTCCGCTGCGCATGGGCGTCATCCCGACCATCGGCCCGTTTCTGTTGCCGCGGCTGATGCCGGCGTTGCGCGATGCCTTCCCCCGCCTGAAACTCTACCTCCGCGAAGACACCACCGCGCAACTGGCCGATCGGCTGAGCACGAACCGGCTGGATCTGCTGCTGCTGGCACTGCCGTGCGATTGCTCCGGGGCGGAGGCGATGCCGGTGGCGCGCGACGGCTTCATCGTGGCGCTGCCGCCCGGGCACCGCCTGGCGGGCGAGGAGCAGATTCCGGCCTCCGCCCTGGCGACGGAACGCCTGCTGCTGCTGGAGGACGGGCATTGCCTGCGCGATCAGGCGCTGGCGGTGTGCGGGTTGCTGGCCGGTGACCGCGGTGACCAGGACGGGTTCGCGGCCACCAGCCTGCATACGCTGGTGCAGATGGTGGCGAGCGGGCTGGGGGTGACCTTGCTGCCGCGCCTGGCGGTGGCGGCCGGCATCGCGCAGGGAACCGGACTGGTGCTGCGGCCGCTGGCCGGGGCCGGGGCGTGGCGTACGCTCGGGCTGGCGTGGCGGCCCAACGCGCCGCGCACCGCGGATTACCGCGCGCTGGCCTCGCATCTGGTGGAGACCTGCCGGGAAGCGTTGCAGTAAGGCGACGCCCAAACATGGGCCTGTCGCAGCCCGAACGGGAGGTCGACGGTATCCACTCCGGATGCGATCTGCGCTTGTCTCTTTGGGGGTGTTCCAGGCTCTCCTTACCGCCAGCCAAACAGGCGACTCCGCACTCTATATATTGCTTATTATCAACCAAAATGTCTTTTTAACGGAAAATTAATTCCTATATTGCACTTATATAAATGATATCGTACCGTTGCGAGCGTATGAACCATGTTGGGGATTTGCCACGATGAGACTCACATCGCTTGCCGGCGGAGCGCTCCTGTCGGTAGCGCTCACCGCTACCGCTCTGACTGCCCAAGCAACAAACCTTGTCACCAACGGCTCGTTCGAGGACATCGGCACCTCGTCCAGCCAGGGCTTCACGATCGTCACCGGCAGCTTGCCCGGCTGGGACGTGACGTCGTCGGGAACATTCAATAACTACAACGCCCTGGTGAGTGGCACCGCCACCGATTCTTTCGGTGGCCCGAGTGCGCAGGGTCCCGCCGGCTATTCGCCGTCCTATTTCTGGACCGACCCGGGATCGAGCCCCGATGGCGGCAACTTCGTCGCGGCGGACGGCGACTCGGCTTTCGCCAAGCCGATCTCCCAGACCATCACCGGTCTGACAGTGGGCGACGTCTACAGCCTTGTCTTCTATCAGGCGGCGGCGCAGCAGGCCGGGTTCAATGGGGCCACCACCGAAGCCTGGCAGGTGACGTTCGGGGGCGTGACCCAGACCTCGGCGACTATGAACAACGCCGACCAAGGTGCAGTCGCCTGGGAACAGCAGACACTGAGCTTCACGGCGGTCAGCGCCACCCAGGTCCTATCGTTTCTCGCCGTGGGCACCCCGAACGGACTGCCGCCGGTGTCGCTGCTCGACGGCATCAGCCTGACCCCGCCCACGCCTCCGGGTCCCGACCCGGTCCCGGAGCCGCTCAGCATCTCGCTGCTCGGCGTGTCCGTGATTGGCATCGCGGCTGTCCGCCGCCGCCGGCGCTCGGCGGACTAAGCTAAGGGCGGTTCCCCCCACAGCCCCGGTCGCGCCGCGTCATGGCGGCGCCGATCGGCATCCACGTTTCCCGTCGCGGCACGCACGGCGGGGCGTGGGTGATGCTCCTCCGCGCACCATGAAAACGGGGGAGCCATCGTGTGACTGGGCGCAATCGCCGGATGGCCGTATGCTGCGCTTCCGGCGATGGTCTGCGGCATGAACAACATCGACACTCTCTGGGAGCAGGTTCTCGGCCGTCAGGCGAGCGCCGACTTCCTCTACGCGGTGACCACGATGGGGGTGTATTGCCGCCCGTCCTGTCCCTCGCCGCGTCCGTTGCGCCAGAACGTGCGCTTTTTCCCCTCGCCGCCCGAGGCCGAAGCCGCGGGCTTCCGCGCCTGCAAGCGCTGCGACCCCAAGGGGGAGCGGGCGCGGCTGGCGCAGGATGTGGTGCGCGACGCTTGCGCTTTCATGGAGGCCAGCGAGGACGTGCCGTCACTGGACGCGCTGGCGAAACGCTCGGGGTTCTCGAAGTTCCACTTCCTGCGGATGTTCCGTGACCACACCGGCCTGACGCCGCGCAGCTATGCCGAGGGGGTGCGGGCGCGGCGCCTGCATGCCGCCTTGGCCAATGGCGAGCGTGTGGCGGATGCGGTTGCCGGCGCGGGGTTCGGGTCCGAGAGCCGGGTGTATGAAAAGACCGGAGCGCTGCTGGGCATGACTCCCGGTTCGGTCCGCCGCGGCGGGCAGGGCGAGCAGATCCGCACCGCTTTCGCCGATTGTCCGTTTGGGCGGCTGCTCGTCGGCGCCACGGACAAAGGCGTCTGTTTCATCGGCTTCGCCGAACCGGATGAGGCGCTGATGGGCGATCTGCGGCGGCGGTTCCCGCGTGCCCGCGTAACCACGGACGATGCCGCCCTGGCGGATACGGTTCGCACGGTGGTGGCGTTTCTGCACGAACCGAAACAGGCGCTCGACCTGCCGCTCGACCTGCGCGGCACGGCGTTCCAGCTTCGGGTGTGGCGCACGCTGTGCACCATTCCCGCCGGTGAGACCCGCACCTACGCGCAACTCGCCGCCATGGCGGGCAATCCGAAGGCGATCCGGGCGGTGGCGCGGTCCTGCGCGGTCAATCCGGTGTCGCTGGCGGTGCCGTGCCATCGGATCATCGGCAGCGACGGCAATCTGACCGGCTACCGCTGGGGCGTGCCGCGCAAGCAGGCGCTGCTGGAGCGGGAGCGGGACAGCCGGCAGGCGTGACGATCGCGGAGAAATGTTTTGCGTTAGCAAGAAGCCGCGGCGATTGCTGTGCCGCGGGGGAGCCACATCGCCGGTGCCGGATGAAGCGCGCCGCGTGACCGAAGGACATCGCCATGGCTTTGAACCGCCAGATCATCACCGCGCTGAATCGCGATGGCACCGACATGCTCGGCATGACCAATGTCGCGCTGAAGCAGGCCGACGATAGTATCGTATCGGGTTCACTGCTGACCGTCGAAAGCAATCATTTCTGTATTCTTAAATCGCGCGGCGCCGTGCTGCAGGTCTATGAAACCGGACAATACACCCTGATCACGCCGGACAAGCCGCTGATCGGATCGTTCGTCCAGGGCTTCTGGGGCGGCAGTTCGCCGTGGCAATACGAAGTCATCTACATTAACCGCGCCAAGCTGCTGGTGCGCAGCGAAGGTGTCGCCACCAGCAGCGAAATGGCCGAGGTCTCCTATCAGGTCGATTACTACATCCATGTCGATACGGCGGAGGCGGCGCTGAAGCTGATCACCCACATGCCGTTCAGCGGCGTGGTCATCGACACCAAGGAAATCGCCGCCTATGCCGGCCCCGCCATCGAGCAGGCCATCAACCAGGTGGTCCAGGTGACAAAGCTGGAGGCCATCAACGAGCATATCAACGAATTGCGGGAGGTGGTGAAGGATCACCTGTCCAGCTTCCTGGCGATCTACGGCATCATGCTGAACGACCTGAAGATCCTGGTCCTGCCGAAGGATCAGCGCATGCGGGAACTGATCTCGCTGCAGGCCATCGGCCTGTCGCCGATAGAAGCGGTGCGCTATTATCTGGCGCTGCGCATGGCGGAGCGCGGGCTGATCTCGGCCCCCAACGCCGCGGCGGGGGTTCCGTTCAACATCGGTGGCCAGTCGCTCGGGACATTCCCGCTGGATCTGGCGCCCGCCAAGCCGAACGCCTGAGCATGTCCGGATCGGTTTTCTACGATGCGGCCGGGCTGGACCGGGTTGCCATCAATCTGTTCTACGGTTGGGGCTACAACTTCTACCGGCAGGAGAACCAGCTCCGCGCCGACGACCTGCTGATCCGCGAGAAGGCCGGATTTCTGCTGGGGCAGTCGCGCGCCATGCTGGAAGCCGGGCAAAGCGCCTACCGGCGGGGACACCTGCCGCCGCCATCCCGGGCGCATCCGCTGCCGCCGCCGGAGGCCATCGAAGCGGCCCGCGCCCTGGAGGAACTGTCCAATGCAGTCGGCGCGCTGGAAGGCACGATCCGCGCGCTGCCGGTGCCGGAAAACGATCGCATGACGCAGCGCTATCGGCAGGAGGCCGGGACGCTGTCGCTGCTGGCGGCCTGCGATCAGCGGCTGATTGGCCTGGCCGAAGCGTTGCGTGCCACTCTCGACGGTCGCGATCATGACTGGATGCTAGCCAACCGTGCGACGATCCGCGAGGCGCTTCGGCTGATCCAGGGACAGGTCCGGGAACGCCAGGCGTTGCTGAAGTAATACCAGTCCGCCGTGACAGCGACTGTCCGGCTGCGCCGCATCGTCATGCCGACGGAGGTCGGCATCCACGCCTTTTCCTTGTGTAAACAAAGGCGTGGATGGCGGGCCTTCGCCCGCCATGACGGCAATGGCGAGCGTGCCGATGTTTCAATCTCAACATGCACTGGTATGACTTCCCGACCGTCACAATCCGCGCCTTGCGGTGCGTGGCAAAGGTGTGGATGCCTCCGTCGAGAGATGGCTCCGGCGGCGCAAACCTCTTGAACGGCAGGAAGCTGTTACTATCTCTCGTGCTGTCGGGAATGCCCATACGGGGTTCCCGGGACTGGACGATCGAGGACTTGCCCGTATCGGGAAGTTCGCAACCACAGACCTTGCTTTGCAGGAGGTTTATCCATGACTACTGTTGATTTCGCTCCGCTCTTCCGCACTGCCATCGGCTTTGATCGGCTCGCCCGACTGGTCGATACCGCGTCCGCCGGACAGGATGTGCAGAGCTATCCGCCCTACAACATCGAGAAGACCGGCGACGACACCTATCGCCTGACCATGGCGGTGGCCGGTTTCCGTCCGGAAGAGCTTGACCTCACCGTCAAGGACAACACCCTGATCGTGTCCGGTCGGATCGCGCCTGAGACCCCGAAGACCGAGGTTCTCTATCGCGGCATCGCCGGCCGCGCGTTTGAACGCCGCTTCGTGTTGGCGGACCACATTGTGGTCGAAGGTGCCGACGTCAACCTTGGGCTGCTGCATGTCGGCCTGAAGCGCGTCGTTCCCGAGTCGCTGAAGCCGCGCAAGATCGCTATCGGCGGCGCCGCGCAAACCGTCATCGCCAACGATCTGCAGGCCGCGGCTCAGGCGGCCTGACCGGGCCTCGACTTTTCCCGGAACTACCGGGCGGAGGCCGCGGCGCGGCCTCCGCCTTTCGTTTGCCCCGGCGGCAATTCAGGGGCGTTTAAAAAACGCGTCAGCGGCGCTGCGGTGGCTGCTCTTGCGCGTTATATCAAACTCGACCCGGGCGATCTCCGCCTTTAACTCCCCAATGTAGGCGTGCAGTTCCTCGATCCCCAGGCTGTCCAGCAGCAGCGGGTCAAGCCGTCGCCGTTTCAGGGGTGGCGCGTCTTCTTCCAGTGCCATGCGCATTCTCCTTCGTGCGACGGGACAATAGCGCGGCGCGGCGCCGGAAGGGAGCCAATCACCGCTTTCCGGCATTGCCACGCGGCGCAATGCCGCCACACGGCAGCCAAGCGCGGATAATACCGCACAATCCCGCCAATGTCGCTTGACCCACCTTCGCCGGCTTGTCATATCCACCGCCTTGCCGCGCCTATGACCCGTCACCTGCGCTGGATTCCGCGCAGGAAACAGCGTCGGGTGAAAGCACCCGCCGGCGACCCTGAGAGAATGAAACGCCATGACCCTTCCGCTGATGCCAAAGGCCACCGCCGTGTGGCTGATTGAGAAGACCGCTCTGACCTTCACGCAGATCGCGGATTTCTGCGGCATGCATCCGTTGGAAGTGCAGGCGATCGCCGACGGGGAAGTCGCCCAGGGCATTGTCGGCTACGACCCGGTCGCCAACCAGCAGGTCACGCTGGCGGATATCCGCCGGTGCGAGGGTGACCCGAACGGCCGGCTGAAGCTGCTCGCCACCATGCTGCCGGCGCCGAAGCGCCTGCGCGGGTCCCGCTACACACCCGTGGCCAAGCGCAATGACCGCCCCGACGCCATCGCCTTCCTGTTGCGCAACTTCCCCCAGCTTTCGGAAGCCCAGGTCGGCAAGCTGCTCGGCACCACCAAGGATACGATCCAGAAGGTGCGGGAGCGGACGCACTGGAACAGCGCCAATATCAAGCCACGGGATCCGGTGATCCTCGGCCTATGCAGCCAAACCGACCTGAATGCGGCGGTGTCGCAGGCGAATGAGCGCCTGGAGCGTGAGGGACGGACCGTCCCGCTGCCGCCGCCGCCGGAGGCGGACGAAGCCGCCTGACCGGCGTGACGGGGCGATCGAACAGTGTCCGATCAGGTGCCGGTGGCTCGCAACCTCTCCATTTCCTCCTTCAAACGCAACTTCTCGAGCTTCAGCTTGGTAAGTGCCTGTGTGTCGGGGGACGGTCGATGGTCCTCATCGAAAATCCGCGTTTCAAGCGACGCATGCCGTTCCTTTAAAGCGTCGAGTCGCGTATTCAGGCTCATGAACTTGATACCTCCGTTAAGAAGCAGTTGCCTGTCAGCGGCCGCCCCGGCGACCGTGACGCGGGACTGTAACGCCGTTGCGATCAATTTGGCCAGATCGAACATGAGGGGCGAGCGTCAGTTGATCATTTCTAGCTTGGGTTGTGAACATGCTGAGCGATAGGGACTCCCTGCTTCGCAAATTGCACGGGCTGCGCAGCGAGCATCGGGACCTCGACACGGTCATCGCGCGGCTGGCGGACCAGGGCGCGTCGGACCAACTGCACCTGCAGCGCCTGAAAAAGCGCAAGCTGATGCTGCGCGACGAAATCGCCTGGCTGGAAAGCCGGCTGATCCCGGACAGCATCGCCTGAGATGATCGTCTCCGCTCCGCTGGTCGGTATCATCATGGGCAGCCAGTCGGATTGGCCCACTCTCACGCACGCGGCTGAGATCCTGGTTCGCCTCGCTATCCCGCATGAGGTCCACATCGTCTCCGCCCACCGCACCCCCGATCGACTGCGCGAGTATGCGCTGACCGCGCGGGATCGCGGCCTGAAGGCGATCATCGCCGGCGCCGGAGGGGCCGCGCATCTGCCCGGCATGTGCGCCGCCTGGACGCCGCTGCCGGTGCTGGGCGTGCCGATCGAGACGCATGCGCTGAAGGGGATGGATAGCCTGTTGTCCATTGTGCAGATGCCGGCGGGCATTCCCGTCGGCACCCTGGCCATCGGCCGGGCCGGCGCGGTGAACGCGGCGCTGCTGGCGGCGGCGATGCTGGCGACTCAGGACGCGGACCTGGCCGGGCGGCTGGACGCGCTGCGGGCGGAACAGACCGAGGCGGTGGCGGACACGCCCGCAGACCCGTCATGACCGCCCGGCCGCTGCCGCCCAACGCGACGATCGGGCTGGTGGGCGGAGGACAACTCGGCCGCATGTCGGCGATGGCCGCGGCGAGGCTGGGCTACCGCTGCCACATCCTGACGCGGGAGGTGGACAGCCCGGCGGCGCAGGTGTCGCATGCCGTCACCATCAGCGACTACCGCGACCCGGTCTCGCTGCGGGCGTTCGCCGCGGCGGTGGACGTGATCAGCTTCGAATTCGAGAACATCAGCGCCGAGGGGCTGGACCTGCTGGCGTCGCTGCGTCCGGTCCGCCCGGCGCCGCCGGTGCTGCGCATTAGCCAGGACCGCATCGCGGAAAAGACTTTTCTCAATCAGGCCGGCGTCGCCACCGCGCCTTGGGCGGCGGTCGGCTCCCGTCAGGAGCTGGAGGCGGCGGTCCAGCGGCTCGGGTTGCCGGCGGTGCTGAAGACCACCCGGCTGGGTTACGACGGCAAGGGCCAGGCGATGCTGCGTGCGCCGGAAGACCTCGATGCCGCGTGGGATCGGCTGGAACCGAAGCCGCTGGTGCTGGAGGGTTTCGTCGATTTTGCCTCCGAGATCAGCGTGGTCGCGGCGCGCGGCCTGGATGGCGCGGTGGCGTCGTTCGACACGGTCGAAAACCGCCATCGCAACCATATCCTCGATCTGACACTGGCGCCGGCGCGGATTGCCCCGGCGGTGGATGAGGCCGCGCAGGCGATCGCGTGTCGCGTCGCGGAGGCGCTGGATCTTGTCGGCCTGCTGGCGGTGGAGATGTTCCTCGACAGCGGCGGCAATGTCCTGGTGAACGAAATCGCGCCGCGGCCGCACAACTCCGGCCACTGGACGATCGATGCCTGCCCGGCGAGCCAGTTCGAACTGCATATCCGCTCGATTGCCGGGCTGCCCTTGCCGGCGGCGAGGCGGCATTCGGACGCGGTGATGAAGAACCTCATCGGCCCGGAGGGCATGGCGCTCTGGCCCGCCGCGCTGGCAGAGCCAAGCCTGATCCCGCATCTATACGGGAAGGCGGAGGCCCTGCCCGGGCGCAAGATGGGGCATGTCACGCGGTTGTTTCCGCGCGGCTCGCTGCCGGGCGATTTCGGCATCGAAGCCGCCCTGGGGCCGCTTCGCTGATCCGCCCCGCGGCGATGGTCAAGGCTTGACCGGAACCCAGATCTCGAACCCGCCGAGGCCGGTCCGGCTGTCGAAGCGTTCATCATACCGCTCGAACACCGCGGCGTCGGCGCTGTGCAGACCTGACCGTGGCAGCCAGTCGTTGAAGATCGCCAGGAACGTGCCGCGCACCGCTGAGATATGCCCGGCGTGCGTGAACACTGCGTAGCGTTGCGGGGCGAGCCGAAGCGACGCGAAGTCCTTCGGCACGGCGGCGGCATCCGCGACCTCCACCCCGGCGATATAGTCGAAGCCGTCGGCCTCATCGGTGTTGAAGCAGACGCCGTAGGCGACGTTGCCAATCTGGCCGGGAACCGACCCGAGATACGGGCGGAAACGCTGCCATAGCGTTGGCAGTACGGCGAGGTTTTCAAACCGGAAATGCTCCTGCAGGCCGGCGATCAGCAGCGGACCGCCATCCAGCATGCGTGGCGGGGTCACGGTGGTCTTTGGTGTGTCGTCCATGGCGAAAACCTCCATTCGGGAGAGGGTTGCAACTGAACCGCCGGCGCGCACGCCGTACGGGGTGATGCCGATCATCCTTCCCTAGGGAAGCGCGGACCAGCACCGCCGTCGCGGGACATTATGTCGCATTCAACAGCGTCATCGTCCCCGCCACGTGACGAATTTCGGGGATGATTGCCAGCGCCGGCGACGAGAGCATGGCCTTGCCTCGCAAGGTCAGGCCAATCGGCCGCTCGGTGCCAGGCAGGTTGACCGCCAATTGCGCCAGATATCCGGCCGCGATCTCATGCCGCAACTGCCGCGGCGAAATCGCCGTCAGCATGTCGGCGTTCAGCAGCAGGCTGCGCAGCACCGCGAGGTCGCAGGTCTCCACCGCGGGCACCGGCGGCGGCAGCGACATCTGCCGGAACGCCAGGTCGATCAGCCCGCGGCCGGGCGCGCCGGGCTGCGGCAGAATCCAGCATTCGCCGACGGGATCGCGCAATGACACCGCCGCGCCCCGCAGCGGATGGCCCGACCGAACAATAATCCCCAGCCGATCGGCGAACAGGCGCTCGGTGATGAGGCCGGCGGTCTTGTCGTCCGGACGCAAGGCGTGGATGCCGACCTTCGCCGGCATGTCGGGGCTGCATTGCCGGGGCGTCCGTGCCATCGTGAGATGGTGTTGATCTGTTCGTCACCACGGGGCCACTGTCGCCGTCCGGGCCGGGCTGCTACGTCCGCGTGGGTCATTGGCCCGAGGCCGCCCGGGACACAATGAACAGGCTTTGATTCGGGCAATGTCCCGGGGAGGAAACATCACAATGACCGCACCCAACGATGTCGATTTCGCCGAAACCACCGAATGGGTGGACGCACTGAACGCGGTTTGGCAGCACCGCGGGCCGGAGCGGGCCAATTTCCTGATCAATGCCGTCGTCACCGAGGCGCGCCGCGACGGGCTGTTCGTGCCGCACGCGCTGACCACGGCCTACCGGAACACCATTCCGCTGGAACAGGAGGCGAAATCCACCGCCAACCGCGAGATCGAATCGCGCATCCGCGCGCTGATCCGCTGGAATGCGGTCGCCATCATTCTGCGCGCCAACAAGGAGTCCTCGGAACTTGGCGGCCACATCGCCAGCTTCCAGTCGTCGGCATTGCTGTACGACATCGGTTTCGGACATTTCTGGCATGCAGCGACGGCGGACCATGGCGGCGACCTGCTGTACATCCAGGGCCACGTCTCGCCCGGCATCTATGCCCGCGCCTACGTCGAAGGCCGGCTGTCCGAGCAGCAACTGCTGCACTTCCGCCAGGAGAGCGACGGCAAGGGCATTCCATCCTACCCGCATCCCTGGCTGATGCCGGATTTCTGGCAGTTCCCCACCGTGTCGATGGGTCTCGGCCCGCTGATGGCGATCTATCAGGCGAAATTCCTGAAGTATCTGGAAGGGCGCGGCCTGGCGAACACGCGCGACCGCAAGGTCTGGGGCTTCCTGGGCGACGGCGAGTGCGACGAGCCCGAGTCACTGGGCGCGATCTCGCTGGCCGGGCGCGAGGGGTTGGACAATCTTATCTTCGTGATCAACTGCAACTTGCAGCGACTGGACGGCCCGGTGCGCGGCAACGGCAAGATCATGCAGGAGCTTGAGGGCGTGTTCCGCGGCGCCGGCTGGAACGTCATCAAGGTCGTCTGGGGCCGCGGCTGGGATGCGCTGTTCGCCAAGGACAGGGACGGCATCCTGCTCAAGCGCATGGAGGAATGCGTCGATGGCGAGTACCAGGACTTCAAGAGCAAGAACGGTGCGTATGTCCGCGAGCACTTCTTCAACTCGCCCGAGCTGAAGGCCCTGGTTGCTGACCTGTCCGACGAGCAGATCTGGAAGCTCAGCCGCGGCGGTCATGATTCAACGAAGGTGTTTGCCGCCTATGCCGCGGCGGTGAAGCACAAGGGCCAGCCGACGGTGATCCTCGCCAAGACGGTGAAGGGCTACGGCATGGGCGAGTCCGGTGAAGGCCAGATGATCAGCCACCAGGCCAAGAAGATGACGGCTGATGCGCTGAAGCAGTTCCGTGAACGCTTCTCGATCCCGATCACCGACCAGCAGTTCGAGGGCATCGAATTCGTCCGCTTCGCCGACGACAGCGCGGAGATGAAGTACTTGCGCGAACGCCGCGCGGCGCTGGGCGGCTACCTGCCGCACCGCCGGCGGAAATCGTCGGCGTTGCAGGCCCCGCCGCTGACGAATTTCCAACGCTTGCTGGACAGTTCGGGCGAGCGCGAGATTTCCACGACCATGGCGTTCGTGCAGATGCTTGGCACGCTGGTGCGCGACAAGACCATTGGAAAGTTCGTCGTGCCGATTGTTCCGGACGAGTCACGGACATTCGGGATGGAGGGGATGTTCCGGCAGCTCGGGATTTACTCGGCAGTCGGACAGTTGTACCGGCCGCAGGACGCCGATCAACTGATGTATTACCGGGAGGACAAGTCGGGGCAGGTGTTGCAGGAGGGGATCAACGAGGCTGGGGCGATGTCGTCCTGGATCGCCGCGGCGACGTCGTACAGCACCAACGACGTGCCGATGATCCCGTTCTACATCTACTACTCGATGTTCGGCCTGCAGCGTGTCGGTGATTTGGCGTGGGCGGCTGGCGACATGCGCTGCCGCGGATTCCTGTTGGGGGGCACGGCGGGGCGCACCACGCTGAACGGTGAGGGGTTGCAGCATGAGGATGGGCACAGCCATGTGCTGTCGTCTACGATCCCGAACTGCGTTTCCTACGATCCGACCTTCGCGTATGAGGTGGTGGTGATCATCCGCGACGGCATCCGGCGGATGTATCAGGAGCAAGAGGATGTTTATTACTATATCACCCTGATGAACGAAAACTACCAGCATCCCGGCATCCCGGAGGGGGCTGAGGAGGGGATCGTCAGGGGGATGTACCTTTTGACGGACGCGGGTGTTGCCGGCGGACCGCGGGTGCAACTGCTTGGTTCCGGCACCATCCTGCGCGAGGTGATTGCCGCGGCGGATCTGCTGCGGGACGACTGGAACGTGGCGAGCGATATCTGGAGCGTGCCGAGCTTCACGGAACTCCGCCGTGACGGGATGAGCGTGGAGCGGTGGAATTTGCTGCATCCCGGGGAGACGCCGCGCAAGAGCTACGTGGAGACTCTGCTTGAGAAACGAACCGGGCCGGCGATTGCCGCGACCGACTACATGCGGGTGTATGCGGATCAGATTCGTGAGTGGGTGCCCGGGCGGTATGTGACGCTTGGGACGGATGGGTTTGGGCGCAGCGATTACCGGGTGAAGCTGCGGGCGTTCTTCGAGGTCAACCGGCACTATGTGACGGTAGCCGCGTTGAAGGCGCTGGCGGATGAGGGTAAGGTCGACCGCTCGATCGTTGCTGAGGCGATCAAGAAATACGGGATTGATGCCGAGCGTCCTGATCCGTGGACAGTATAATGCCGATCGGCGTTGGGATCGATACATGGAACTCTGTTTTGCGCAATGTCGCGAAACCTGGCTCGCGGGAGCCGCGTGGGCGCTACCGAAAAGAGGCGGGCGGGACGGTTGCCGTCCCCGTGTCATGGCCGGGCTTGGTCCGGCCATCCACGACTTTGCCGCAGCAAACACCGTAAGTCGTGGATGGCCGGACCAAGTCCGGCCATGACACTAAGGGAACAACAAACTCAGAGACCGGGGGTAGTCCAATGACAATCGAAGTAAAAATCCCCGACATCGGTGATTTCTCGGACGTGCCGATCGTCGAAATCATGGTCAAGCCGGGTGATGCGGTGAAGCCGGAAGACGTGCTGCTGACCTTGGAATCCGACAAGGCGACGCTCGACGTGCCATCGCCCGCGGCCGGCACCG
Source organism: uncultured Rhodopila sp. (assembly GCF_903915725.1). GTDB lineage: Bacteria > Pseudomonadota > Alphaproteobacteria > Acetobacterales > Acetobacteraceae > Rhodopila. The sequence continues at coordinate 9,797 of NZ_CAIWTY010000077.1, read as the reverse complement.
TGGCGTCGGTCAGCGTTGCTGTCGGCGACAAGGTCAGCGAGGGCAGCGTCATCCTGCTGCTTGATGCTGCCTCGGCTGCCCCGGCGCCGACGCCGCCGAAGACCAATGTCTCCGCCCCACCCGCCCCGGCCAGCGCGCCGGCCGGGGTGGCGGAGGTGCGGGTGCCGGATATCGGCGACTTCAAGGGCGTGCCGGTGATCGAGATCCTGGTGAAGCCGGGCGATACGGTGAAGCCGGAAGACCCGCTGATCATGCTGGAATCCGACAAGGCGACAATGGACGTGCCTGCGCCGCTCGGCGGAGTGGTGCAGGACATTCGGATCAAGGTTGGCGACAAGGTCTCGGAGGGGTCGGTTATCCTGCTGTTGACGACGGGGGCGCCGGTTGGGCTGGCGACAACGGCCGCGCCGCCGAACGCGCCGCCGCCGGTGACGCCCGCCGCGGCCGCGCCGGCTGCCGTTGGCGGCATTGATGAGGCGGCGTTCCGGCTGGCCTATGCCGGTCCGGGGGCGCGGGCTTTGGCGCGGGAGCTTGGGGTCGATCTCGGGCGGGTCAAAGGCAGCGGCACCAAGGGGCGTATCCTCAAGGAGGACGTGGCGGCGTTCGCTAAGGCGCCGCCTCCGCCTGCTGCCGCCGCGGCGCCCGCCGGTGGTGGCGTGGGGGTGGATTTGCTGCCCTGGCCGAAGGTGGATTTCGCCAAATTCGGGCCGATAGAGGTCAAGCCGCTGTCGCGGATCAAGAAGATCTCGGCGGCGAACCTGCACCGCAACTGGGTGATGATCCCGCATGTCACCAACCACGACGATGCCGACATCACCGAGCTGGAAACGTTCCGGGTGCAACTGAACAAGGAGAACGAGAAAAGCGGCGCGCGCGTTTCGATGCTGGCGTTCATGATCAAGGCGGCCTGTGCGACGCTGAAGAAATTCCCCGAGTTCAACGCCTCGCTGGATGGCGACAACCTGGTGCTGAAGAATTACTACCATATCGGTTTTGCCGCCGACACGCCGGCGGGGCTGGTGGTGCCGGTCATTCGTGACGCCGATACGAAGGGCGTTATCGCCATCGCCAAGGAAATGGGTGAACTGGCGAAGCTGGCGCGCGACGGCAAGCTGAAGCCGGACCAGATGCAGGGCGGGACGTTCACGATCTCCAGCCTGGGCGGGATTGGCGGGACGTATTTCACGCCGATCATCAATGCGCCCGAGGTGGCGATTCTGGGGGTCTGCCGATCGGCGTGGCGGCAGGTGTCGGCGGACGGGAAGACCTCGGCGTGGCGGTTCATCCTGCCGCTGTCGCTGTCCTGGGACCACCGGGTCATCGACGGCGCGGCGGCGGCCCGCTTCAACAGCCACTTCGCCGCGCTGCTGTCCGACATGCGCCGCGTGCTGATCTAGGAGGGAACTGGCATGGCGATCATCAAAGTCGCGGTTCCCGACATCGGGGATTTCGCGGATGTCCCGGTCATCGAGGTGCTGGTGAAGCCGGGCGATAGCATCCGGTCGGAACAGGCTCTGGTCACGCTGGAGTCGGACAAGGCGACGCTGGACGTGCCCTCGCCGGTGGATGGCGTGGTGACGGCTATTGGGGTGAACGTTGGCGACAAGGTCTCCGAGGGAACGTTCCTGATGGACGTTGAGGCGGATGTCGCGCCGGCGGGTGTTGCTCCGGCGCAGAAGGTTTCCGGCGATGCGCGCACCACGGCCAGCGGGGCGCCGCCGGCCGACTACGGCACGGCGGGTGTCTACGAGACGATCGACGTGCGGGTGCCGGATATCGGCGACTTCAAAGACATTCCGGTGATCGAGGTGCTGGTCAAGGCGGGCGACACGGTCAAGGCGGAGGACCCGCTGATAATGCTGGAATCCGACAAGGCCACGATGGACGTGCCGGCCCCTGTCGGCGGCACTATCGGTTCGGTGTCGGTCAAGGTTGGCGACAAGGTTTCGGAGGGCAGCCTGATCCTGACGCTGTCCACCGGCGCTTCGACGGCGCCTGCGGCAGCGGCCCCTTCGGCTTCGGTGGCCGTCCCGAACGCGGCGGCTTACGCAGGCGGCGCGGATATCGAGTGCGAGATGCTGGTGCTCGGCGCCGGGCCGGGGGGCTATTCGGCGGCGTTCCGTTCGGCGGACCTCGGCATGAAGACGGTGCTGGTGGAGCGGTACGCGGCGCTCGGCGGCGTCTGCCTGAATGTCGGGTGCATTCCGTCGAAGGCGCTGTTGCACGTCGCCTCGGTGATCGACGAGGCGCGGTCGCTGGAGCATCACGGCGTCAGCTTCGGGACGCCGGAGATCGATTTGGACAAGCTGCGCGGGTTCAAGGACGGCGTGGTCAGGAAGCTGACCGGCGGCCTGGCGGGGATGGCGAAGGCGCGGCAGGTGGAGGTGGTGCGCGGCATCGGCCGGTTCCTCGATCCGTATCACCTGCAGGTCGAGCTCACCGGCGGCGACGGGCAGGACAAGACGGGCGAGAGCAGGACGATCCGCTTCCAGAAGGCGATCATCGCCGCCGGCAGCCAGGCGGTGAAGCTGCCGTTCATGCCGGACGATCCCCGGGTGATTGATTCCACGGGGGCGCTGGCGCTGACAGCGATCCCGAAACGGATGCTGGTTATTGGCGGCGGGATCATCGGGCTGGAGATGGCGACGGTCTACTCGACGCTAGGCGCGCGGATCGACGTGGTGGAGATGCTCGATTCCGTTATGGCGGGCGCGGATCGCGATTTAGTGAAAGTGTGGGAGAAGCGGAATGCGCCGCGCTTCGACCGGATGATGCTGAACACCAAGACCGTCTCCGCCAAAGCGACCGAGGCCGGCATCGAGGTCGGGTTCGAGGGCGTGAATGCGTCGGCGGAGCCTCAGCTTTACGACCTGGTGCTGGTGGCGGTCGGGCGCAGCGCCAATGGCCGGGCGATCGATGCCGACAAGGCCGGCGTCGCCGTAACCGACCGCGGCCTGATCCGAGCCGATGGGCAGATGCGGACGAATGTCGGGCATATCTATGCGATCGGGGACATCATCGGGCAGCCGATGCTGGCGCATAAGGCGGTGCACGAGGCGCATGTCGCGGCCGAGGCGGCGGCCGGGCGGAACAGTTACTTCGATGCGCGGCAGATTCCCTCGGTTGCCTACACCGATCCGGAAGTCGCCTGGGCCGGGCTGACCGAGGAGCAGTGCAAGGCGCAGGGGGTGAAATACGAGAAGGCAGTGTTCCCCTGGGCGGCGTCCGGCCGGGCGATTGCCAACGGGCGCGACGAGGGATTCACGAAATTGCTGTTCGACGCGACAACGCATCGCTGCATCGGCGGCGGCATCGTCGGAACCCATGCGGGCGATCTGATCAGCGAGGTGTGCCTCGCGGTGGAGATGGGCTGCGACGCGGCGGATATCGGCAAGACGATCCACCCGCACCCGACGCTGGGCGAGTCGATCGGGATGACGGCGGAGGTGTTCGAGGGGGTCTGCACCGACGTGCCGCCGGCGAAGCGGAAGAAGCACTGAAACAGCCGTGCCGACCGTCGATCTTCCGGGCGGTCGGCAGCAATCCTTGAATCGAGAGATCAGTACGAAGGATAGCCTATTTGATAATATCCATAATATTATTCGAGCCTTTGGCTACGAACGCGTCATAATCGTGGACCGTTGTCCCGGTTTCAATGAGCAGATCCGACACCTCAAGGATCGCTCGTTCGTCCCGTGCGAACGGCCTCAGGCCGTATGTCGGCTCGGAAAGAGTCGCATCCGTAGCGCCTATCGCCAGCTCGATGACTCCGTCATGGTCGGAAATGTTCGACCGTACCGGTATCAGGCGGTTTTCACAGCGTGCGCTATCGTTGTTCGGCTGCAATACCAAACCTTTGGTAATCTGTTGTTTGCCCCTGATGACCAGATTGGCGCGAGACTTGCAGGCATTGACCATGATTGCGTGCAGCCTCCGGCACGTCCCGGTCGGGACCGTTAGCTTCGCTTGTTCATCGAAGCTTATTCCTTCAAAATCAATCAATGATGTCGAGCGATTCACCTGCGTGGTCCCGTGGCCGGCGCAGTTCCACAAATTGATGCGAGAGAAATTTCTGATCGCGGCTTGTACTCTGACAAGAACATCATCTTCGCGACGGTGATTCGCAAGAAAACTCGTCAGACAGTTCGCAATCTCGTTGGACACTCTGTCACCGGGATGCACCGGATCCCTGAACAGGGCGTCCATGGCAATTCCATCCGACTCGGAGATCTTTTTAAAAATTTCCCTCGCATCCAGGTAGTAGTATTTATTCCGGTATATTATTTCTTCATATATGGAGAGTATCGAGTTGGGTGCCGAAACCGACAACGCGTTCGGAATGACGATGAATATAGGCTCGCAATGGCGCAGTCGGGCGGAATGACCGATCCAGTCAATCCAGGATAAGACGTCGCAGTGATCCCAGCCATGCCAGGTCGTGGCGTTCGAATCGATAACCGAGCAGTCAACGAAAACGTATTCGGCATCGAATATCCTGCCGTCGGCGCCGAAAAACGGCCCTATCACGGACGGGCTGCCGCCAAGCCGTCCAGAAACCGCGAGCCGGATTCCGCCGCGCCGCATCAGGTTGCCAAAATAGCCGGATGAATAGATCGAATTGGATTGACCGATAACCGAACAGGATCGCACCGACGGGGAAATCGCGCTGCTTATCGGCGTCGCCGTCTCCACGGCGGCGATGTCGCTTTTTTCGACCGTCATTCTGTTGCCCTCGTCCCCGTCGAAGTCCATTCCGATATCAGATTTCACCTTAGCTTGCAATTTGCGTTTCTGGAACAGTTTTGCTGCCAAGCCAGTCGCTGGCGGCGCTCCGGCATCATCAAACGCGCCGTGATTCGAATCGGCTATTGCAATCATTGCAAAGGGCGGTTTCGTTCAGCACACAAGACCCGGCGACGAAGTCGGCCCGGCGTTTGCCGGTGTCCATCTGGTTCCGCAGGTCAGCCGCTGGTCCGCCCCGATCATCAGGCCGACGTCGACAAGGTGCAGGCATGACTCGGCGATGCCACGTCAGCACCACGCAAATCTACGATCACCGCCGCACCCGGCCCGAGACAACCCGACGTTCAAGATCGATCGAGAGCATGGGCCGCAACGAAAAGCGCGAGTTGGTAAACCGCCTGGAAGTGCTGGTCACGCACCTTCTGAAGTGGCAGTACCAGCCGGAGTGCCGAGGTACCTCGGAAGGCATCCATCGGTAACACACGCAATGCCCTTGCCCGGCACGTGGCAGACAAACCCAGCCCAAGCGAAGCTGCCGGGGGCGATCACCAATGCCTGCCGTGCCGCCAGACGCACGGCGGCGGCGGAAACAACCAAGGCCCAATCCGTCTTTCCGGCCGGGTGCCCGTGGCCGTTCGATCAGGCGACGGACGAACATTTCCGGCCCGGAGCCGACTGACCAGCGAGCCGGGGGAGGGCCAGGACGGGGCGGACCGGATCTTACCCCGCGCTATTCCCCCCGGCCTTCCCGGCCGCGAACCGCACCGCCTCCTCCGCCGCGCGCACCAGCGCCCGCGCCTTCTGCCGCGTCTCCTCGTATTCCGACTCCGCCACCGAATCCGCGACGATCCCCGCGCCGGCCTGGACATACATCACGCCGTCCTTGACCAGCGCGGTGCGCAGCCCGATGCAGGTATCCATCGTCCCGTTCGCCGCGAAATAGCCGATACAGCCGGCGTAGATGCCGCGCCGATCGGGTTCCAGCTCCTCGATGATCTCCATGGCGCGGACCTTCGGCGCGCCCGACAGCGTCCCGGCCGGGAACCCCGCCGCCAGCGCATCCAGCGCATCCAGCCCGTCGCGCAGCCGCCCCTCCACATTGGAGGAAATATGCATCACGTGGCTGAACCGCTCGACGACGAAGCTCTCCGTCACCTTCACCGAGCCGACCTCGGAGACCCGGCCGACATCGTTGCGGCCCAGGTCGATCAGCATCAGGTGCTCCGCCCGCTCCTTCGGGTCCGCCAGCAGCTCCACCTCCAGCGCCTGGTCTTCCTCCCGCGTCGCCCCGCGCTTGCGGGTTCCCGCCAGAGGCCGGATCGTCACCGTGCCGTCGCGCAGCCGCACCAGCACCTCCGGCGAGGACCCGACGATCGAGAACCCGCCGAAATCGAGGAAAAACAGGAACGGCGCCGGATTGATCCGCCGCAGCGCGCGGTACAGCGACAGCGGCGGCAGCGCGAACGGCACCGAGAAACGTTGCGACAAGACGATCTGGAAGGCGTCCCCGGCGGCGATGTACTCCTTGCACCGCGCCACGCCGGCGACGAACTGCTCTTTCGTCATGTTCGATCCCGGCGCCGGCGGGTCGGGCAGCATCACCGGCGGCGGCTGGAAGGGCAGGGGGCGCTCCAGCGCCGCCTCCGCCGCGGTCAGCCGCTGGTCCGCCCGCAGCCAGGCCCGCTCCACCGAGACATCGCCCGCCGGGTAGGCCGGGGTCACCAGGGTCAGCTCGTCGTTGACGTTGTCGAAGATGGCGAACAGCGTGGGGCGCACCATGATGCCTTCCGGCACGCCGATGGTATCGACATTCTTCTCCGGCAGCGCCTCCATCTGCCGGACCATGTCGTAGCCCAGGTAGCCGACGAGCCCGCCGGACATCGGCGGCAGGTGCGGCGGCACCTCCAGTTGCGTCTCCTCGACCAGCGCCCGGAGGCTTTCCAGGGGGGAGCGCGCCTCCTCGACGAACGCGTGCGGCGCCGACAAAGCGTGCCGGTTGACCGCGGCGACGCCGTTGCGGCAGCGCCAGATCAGGTCGGGGTTCATGCCGATGACGGAATAGCGCCCGCGCGCCGCGCCGCCCTCGACGCTTTCCAGCAGGAAGGAGTTCGGCAGGCCGTTCGCCAGCTTGAGGAACGCCGCCACCGGGGTTTCCAGATCCGCCACGGTCTTGCGCCACACCAGGCTGCCGCGCCCTGCTTCATAGGCCAGGCGGAAAGCGGCGAAACCGGGTGTTACGGACACGTTCATGACTCTCTCTATTGCTGTGCTTGCACGACGCTGTCGAAGGCCTGCTTGTTGAATTGCGGCTTGGCGCGTTGCCGCACCGCGTCGATGAATACCGTTTCCAAATCCGTTGCGATCGAGCGGGTCACCGCGGTGCGGGCCTCATCGTAGCCGGTCTTGTCGGCGCCTGCATCCGGCTTCACGATTTCCGTCAGTTGCGCGACCATGAAACCTTCAGGTGTCTCCACCATCGTGGCGTCGCCCTTCTTCAGGCCGAACATGATGCGCTGCAAATCGGCCGAGATCGCCGGATTGCCCTGGTTGCGCGTCACCAGCGGACTGAGCTTCGGCGTCACCCCGGCGGCCGTCGCGGCGTCGGAGAACGCCTTGCCGCCCTGCACCGCGGTCATCATTGCCGTTGCGGCCTTTTCCGCCGCCCGCCGCCGCTGGTCCTGCTTCCAGTCGTCCGCGACCTTGTCCTTCACCGCGTCGAACGGCTTCTCGCCCGGCGGAATCACGCCTTCCAGCGTCAGCGCGTAATAGGCGGAGCCGCCATTGCCCGGCGTCTGCACCTCGGTCAGGCGCGGCGCATCGCCCTGGCGCGCCAGGAACGCCGCCGCGACGATGGCCGCCTTCAGCTCCGGCGGGCCGGGTATCGGCGCCGGCGTGCCCTCCTGGGTCTCGCCCCTGGCGTCCATCGTGCCGGCGACACCAATCAGCCCGAGGTCGCCGGGCATATCGTCCAGGCCGGTCCCGTTGCCCAGCAATTGGTCGATCTTGTTGGCGCGGTCATAGATCACGTCGGCCGCCTTGGCGGCGAGCACCTGCGCCCGCAGCGAGTCCTTCGCCTGCTCGAACGTGGTCTCCCCGCCCGGGACGATATGCGTCACCTTGACCACGAACCAGCCAAGCGCGCCCTTGACCGGGGCTGACACGCTGCCCTCCGGCCCGGAGAACACCGCTCGCGCCAGGTCCGGGTCGGGGAACTGCACTTCCGTGCCGTCATCCTGGGTGATCGCCACGGCGCCGGCCGCCTTTGCCGCCTCCTGCATCGCCGCCCAGTCCGCCCCGGCCCGCCACCTGTCGGCCAGGTCGCGCGCCTTCGCCTCATCGGGAACGGACAGGATCTGGGCCGAGCGCTTGCCCGGCGTCACGTATTCGGATTTGTGCTCGTCATAGGCGGCGTGCAGCTCGGCATCGGTGATGGCGACATCGGAGGCGACGGATTGCGGCGACAGCTCGATCGCCTTGATGCGGCGGAATTCGGGGGTGGCGTAGCTGTCCGGATGGTTGTCGTACCAGCGCTGCAGCGTCGCCTGGTCCGGTGTTGCCGGGTCGCGTGCCGCGGACAGCGGGAAGAAGGCGGTGTCGGCGGAGCGCTTCTCGAATTCGGTGTCATACAGTGGGGTCACTTCCGTGGCGGGCGCCTGCACTCCGGCGCTGACCGAATTCAGCAGCTGGCGTTGCGCGATATCGGCGCGAAGCTGGTTCAGGAAGCGGGCCTCGGTATAGCCGTTGTTGCGCAGCACGGAGTCGAACTGGGCCTTGCTGAACTGGCCGTCGCGGCCCTGGAAGGCGGGCATCGAGCGGGCCACGGCCGCGACGGCATCGTCCGGGGTGACGATGCGCAGGTTGGCCAGCTCCACGCCGAGGGCCGACTGCGCGATCATCCGCTCCAGCGTCTGCTGGCCCACCTGGCGCCGGACCGCGGCGGAGGCTTCCTGGCCGGGCGGCTGGTCGCGGGTCGCCTGCGTCATGGCGCGCTGGAACTCGGACTGAAACTGCGGGATCTCGATGCTCTGGCCGCCGACTTTGGCAACCCAGCTCGGCGGCCCCATCAGCCGGAACAGGTCGCTGCTGATGCCCCAGCCGACGAAGGAGAGCGCCATCACCACGAAGAAGATGCGTGCGATCCAGGACTCGGAGAAGCGGCGGAACATGGAGATCATGAAATCGGCGGGCCCGGAAATGGCAGACGGGGCGGAGCATATACGGGCATCGGCCGGGCATGGCCAGCCATGGCGATGCAAGCCTGCTTATATCAGGGCTTACGCTCGCATGTTCCCCGGCCACCGGAACAGCGGATTATCGGTTCCGATGCGGTAAAGAGGTGCTCGGCCGGAACCCGACGGTCCGGTTTCGGGCACCGGAAAACAAGATGCAACAAGGATTGAGAGGGATTAAGCTGCGGATTTGCACAGAAGCAACCCGTCGGCATGAAGCGCCCGACGGCCCGGCGGGGCCGTCCGACCGAAGGAGCATCCGATCTTTCGGTGAAATCCGTGACCTCATTCCTCTAAATCTGTGCTGCCACTTGCTGTGCTTGCAACCCGCTCAGCCCGTGAGGTTTCGGGTCGCGCGGGCAAATCAATGATCGCCGCCAGTCACCTCGGATCGGCGCAAAGCGCTCGCGCAGTTACGACCCGGCGCGAGGCAGTCTCTGAAGGTACGGCACCCGTCTTTTATGCTTGATTTTGAGACGCGGTTGGTCATATAGTGAACAAACAGAGAACGACATCTCCACCACACATCCGGACCGCCCTTCATGCCCGAACCCGAAGCCTCCCCATCCCAGCCCCCCATGACCACGGAGGAGCGCGGCGAATTGGATCTGTTCCAGCAGGCCCTGTTCAACCTGATCCCGTTCTTTATGGACGGCGCCCGCGGCGATGCGGCCCGGGCGCGCGCCGCGGCCGTGCAACTGCTGCGATCCTACCCGATCCGCTCGATGCTGGAGCTTCAGCTCGTCACCGAGGTCATCGCCTTCTCGCAATCGGCGCTGGACAACCTGCGCCGGGCCAAGGCGGAACCGCTGATGCCGGAGGTTC
>NZ_CAIWTY010000076.1 GCF_903915725.1 uncultured Rhodopila sp. | reverse complement strand
GTGCGCGGAGGCGCACCATCCACGCCTTGCGGTGCGGGTTTAGGCAACGGCGTGGATGCCGACCTGCGTCGGCATGACGGGGGGAAGCAGCAACCGCCGGCCGCTATTTTAACGCCTATGGGGCCTGCGCCCGCCATGACGTCCAGCGGCACGTGCCGCGCCGGGCATTTGCATGGTAGAACGTGGAGATGTTGAGATCGCAGAGACGGTTTGTTGCCTTCGGCATTCAAACCGGATCACGCGCATTGATATTGTCGAAATTTTTTTCTGAACAAAACTGATCGGCGTCCAGTGCTTATACCGGTCCGCCATGTCAGCGACTCTTCGGCTGCGCCACCTCGTCATGCCGACGGAGGTCGGCATCCACGCCTTTTCCTTGTGTAAACGCAGGCGTGGATGGCGTGCCCCCGCCCGCCATGACGGCAATGGCGACGAGTGCCGATGTGTCAATCTCATCGCGGGCTGGTATTGTAGGTAGTGTTGAGACCGGCGACTGTTTGTTGCGAAAGCAAATTTTCTGCCGTGGCGGTTGAACACCGAAGCCAGGATTCTTCGCTCTTTTTAGCTATCGGGTACATCGACGTGCGTGGCCGATCCGCGTACCCGGCCACGCACGCCATGCAGATGCTGTTTCCCCCGAAGTCTTTTGCTGCGGCGCCTATTGTTACGCCCGGTTCCACACCGACTGGATCTCAGGCTGGCTCGGCACCCTTCCATTCGGCGTCAGCTTGTCCACCACCCCCGGCAACGACTGCGCCAACTGCGCCAGCAATTCCTGCTCGCTGATCCCGGCCTGCCGCGCCAGATCCGCAATCGTCGTCTGCCCCAGCGCCGTCTGCAATTGCGTCGGCTGGATCGGCTCATTCTGCCCGTTACCGAGCCAGGAACTCACGGTCGAGCCGTGACCGGCATTGCTCAGCTTATCGAGCAGGCCGCCAAGACCGCCCATGAAGCCGCCACCCTGCGGCCCCGCGCTCGGTTGCGGCACCGGAGCCGGGGCCTCGGCAGGCGCACTGCCGCCGCTCAGCATCTTGCCGACAAGCAAGGCGCCCAAAGCGACCATCAACGGCTTGGTGATATTGCCGCCCGGAACGGCGTCGTCGAACAGGCCCATCGCATCCTCCTTCGTTGTGCGCTGTTCCTTAGACTTTCAGGTTCCGGATAGAAACATCATCACCGTAAAATGAAGTTTGGACGCAACTATAGTGTCCGCGACGCTGCTACGGTGCGCTGGAGGTTCGTTCTTCAAAAGGATTGAAAACCATGTCCGTCCTCGGCTGGATCATACTCGGCCTGATCGCCGGCTTCATCGGCAGCAAAATCGTCAACAAGACCGGCCAGGGCGTGGTCCTGGACATCGTCCTCGGCATCGTCGGCGCCATTGTCGGCGGCACGCTGTTCAGCCTGATCGGCGCCTCCGGCGTCACCGGCCTGAATATCTGGAGCCTGCTGGTCGCCGTCATCGGCTCGGTCGTCGTGCTCTGGCTGTACCACAAGTTTGGACGGCGGCGGGCGTACTAAAGCCGCCCGCGTTAACCTTCGGTCAACCTTTTCGCGGCTAAACTGGGGCGGTCCGGCCAAAACGGTTCGCCCCAGATGTCGCATGATACCACCGCCCGGCTGATCGATGGCCGGTTCACCGTCGATACTGCCCATCCGCTGCCGGACTCCGGCGGCGGCCTCCCCGCCTATACCGCAGCCGATCGGCTGGCGCCGAACGCGAGGCGGGTGGCGCTGGAGGTGTCGCGGCACGCTTCCCCGCGCCTCAAGGCGCTGATGGCGCTGGGCGATCCGATCGACAACCTGATGGTGCCGCTCGGTCACGGCGTCGCCCCGGGCGCCGGAGGCAAAGGCGGGGCTTACTATGTCATCTGCACGGCGCCGCCCGGGCCGCCGCTGTCGGCCTCGCTGATCCCGTGGAATGAGACGGCGCTGCTCGATCTGGTGCTGCGGCCGGCCGCGCGGGTGCTGGACAATCTGCAAAGCCGCGGGCTGACCCACCGCGCGATACGGCTGAACAATGTGTTCCAGGCGGTGGCGGGGCAGCCGGTGACGCTCGGCGCGGCCTGGGCGGCGCCCCCGGCCATGCACCAGCCGGCGCTGTTCGAATCGCCCTATTCCGCGATGTGCCATCCGGCCGGGCGCGGCGACGGCTCGATCGCCGAGGACGTCTATGCGCTCGGCGTGCTGCTGTTGGTGCTGGCCGGCGGAAGGGTGCCGCTGGCCAATCTGGACGATACCGCGCTGATCCGCTGGAAGCTCGATCTCGGCAGCTTCGCCGCGTTGTCGCGCGACACGCCGATGTCCGGCTTCACGGCCGATCTGGTCAGGGGCATGCTGGCCGAGGACCCGGATCACCGGCCACAGCCCGGGCTGTTGCTCGACCCCGCCAACGCCCGCGCCCGGCGCGTCGCCGCCCGCCCCGCGCGGCGCAGCCAGCGGCCGCTGATGCTGGGCGACATCGCCGTGTTCGATGCCCGCACGCTCGGGTTCGCCCTGCTCAAGGACGAAAAGAAGGCGGTCCAGGCGCTGCGGGCCGGGACCGTGACGCAATGGCTGCGCCGCGGCATGGGCGACGCGACTCTCGCCTCGGCGATCGAAGAGGTCGTCCGCACCCGCCTGGGAGACCCCAGATACGGCGCGCGGACCGAGGCGCTGCTGCTGATGCACACCATCGGGACGATCAATTCGCAGATGCCGCTGTGCTGGCGCGGTGTGGCGATGTTTCCCGACGGCATCGCCGCGCTGGTCGGGGACGCGATTGCCACCCAGAGCAATCTGATGGCGGTCGTCGAGGAGATGCTGGTCCACGACATCATACCCGACTGGATCCTGGCGGCCGACCGCACCCGGCCGTCGGACGGCGTCCTGGCCAGCCTGGAGGTGTCGGCGTCGCGGCAATTCCTCCAGGCGGGCGGCGCGGGCGGCCTGCTGCGGATGTTCTACACGCTGAACCCGCTGCTGCCCTGCCGCGCCCCGGGCATGGCGGCTGACTGGATCGCCTCCAACATGGATCTGATGGCGTTTTTCGAGCGCACTGCCGACGCCGGCAGCGGCAGCCTGCTGACCCTGGAGATCGCGACCTTCGTCGCGGCGCGGGCCGAGCGGCGGATCGAAATGCAGGTCAACGGGATCCTGGCCCGGCTGGCGGGCGAGGCGGCGCGGGGCGCCGAGCTGTCGCTGCTGAAGGATATGCAGCTCCGCTACCACCCCGAGCCGATGCCGCACCTGGCAAAATGGGCGGTGGCCCGGCTGCAGCCGGCATTGGAGCAATGGCGATACAAGCCCCGGCGCGAGGCGCTGGCAGCGCAGCTTGAAGCCGTGTCGCGGGAGGGCTTTCTGCTGCGGTTGCTGGTGCTTGTCGACGATAACGCCGGCCGGCTAGCGGATCGCGTAGGCGCCGGGAACGCGGCGCGGGAACGGGCGGCGATCGAGGCGGAACTGGCGGCGATCGATTCCGGCGATGCGCCGCGGGTGCGGGAGGCCGAGCGATTCGGCCAGGCGGTCACCGGCGCCGTCGGCCTGACGGCCCTGATCGTCGCGGCCTTGGCGGCGGTGCTGCGATGAGCATCGCTGCGAAGCTCGGCGGCGCGGCGGCCGGGATCATGGTGCTGCTGCTCGGTCTGGCCGCGGGCGGGCTGATCGCCGTGGCGCCGGACATCGCCCTGCCGGCCGCGGTGCTGCTGGCGCCGGGCCTGATTGCGTTCACCTTCGATCCGACCCCGCGCCGCGCGGTGGCGCGGGCGATGCTGCTGTTCCAGACGGCCGCCGGCTTTCAGCCGCTGTCCGATGCCTGGTCCCGCTGCGAGGGGATCGAGTCCTGCATGGACACGCTGGTGCAGCCGCGCACCGTGTTGACCGTCTGGCTGATGGCGGCTGTGGCGTGGGTGCTGACGCAAACGTTGCCCATCGCGCTGAAGTTGCTGTCGGATTACCGCGTGCGCGCGCGCCGTGCCGCGCTGGAAGTCAGGCGGGATCGGCTGATTGAAGACTGGGGTCTGGACGGGGGCCCTTAGTTTTAGGCGACGCCCAAGAATAAGCGAATCGGGCGCCTGACTTTAGTCCGTCATGGCCCGGCTTGTCCGGGCCACCTATCGCGGCAGGGTGCTGGCATAGCTGGCCCGGACAAGCCGGGCCATGACGGGGAGGGAAGGACGCCCAACTGAAGCGGCAATTCTTGGTCGTCGCCTTAGGCAAATGCGTGATGTCGACCTTGGTCGGTATGACGGGTGGCAGCGCCGCAGAGTCGTTCTGAATGCCGGTTGGTATAAATTCCGCTTCGTGTCCGTCCGGTTTGTCTGCACCCTTTGCATCTGCAAACGAAGCGTGGATGGTAGCCCTGCGGACACCATGACGACGGAGACTTCGCCCCCGCCCGCCACGGATCAGCTATGACGACCTTCGATCTCGGCTCCCTGCTGTTGCTGATTGCCGCGGTTATCGGCGTGGTCAACGACCGCACCTTGCGTCTGCCGCGGCCGGTGGCGCTGCTGCTCGGCTCGCTGCTGGTGGCCTCGCTGATCATCGCGGGCGATGCCGCCTTCGGCGACGCCGACATGCGCGAGCGCATGCGCGACCGGATTCTTGACGCGCATCTGCCGCAGATCCTGCTCGACGGCTTCCTGGCCCTGCTGCTGTTCGCCGGCAGCCTGCATGTCGATCTGCGCGACCTGAGGCGGCGGGCCTGGACCGTGGGGGCGCTGGCAACGGTGGGCGTGGTGCTCGCCGCCGGGCTGTTCGGCGCCGGCATCTGGGCCGTGCTGCACCTGATCGGCACCCCGGTTCCGCCCGGGTGGTGCCTCGTGCTCGGCGCGATCCTGGCGCCGACGGACGCGGTCGCGGTCGAGGGGCTGCTGGCGCGGCTGCATCTGCCGCCCGGGCTGCGGGCGACCATCACCGGCGAGAGCCTGTTCAATGACGGCGCCGCGGTTGTGCTGTTTACCGCCGCCCTGGCGCTGACGGCCGGGCGGACCGACGTCGTCGGCCATGGACGCCTGGCCGAGGCGATCCTGATCGAAGGCGCGGGCGGTGCGGCGCTCGGCGCGGCGGCGGGATATCTCACTTACCGCGTCTCCCGGTTCACCCGGGACAGCAGCCTGGCGGTGACGATCTCCCTGGCGCTGGCGCTGTCGACCTACCGCGGGGCGGTCGCGCTGGGGGTTTCCGGGCCGATTGCCGTGGTCACCGCGGGTGTGGTGCTGGCCTGGGCGCTGGCCGGGAAGCCGGCGGAGGAACGGTGGCGCAGCACGCTGTTCACCTTCTGGGCGCTGGTGGACGACCTGCTGAACACCTTCCTGTATCTGCTCATCGGCTTCCTGATCCTGGCGATCGACCTGAACTGGCAGGGCCTGGCCGCCGTCGCGCTGGCGGTGCCGCTGGCGCTGCTGGCGCGCCTCGCGAGCGTCGGCGGTCCGATGCTGCTGCTCGACCTGCGGGTGCCGGGCACGGCGCGCGCCATCGGCGTGCTGACCTGGGCGGGGCTGCGTGGCGGAGTCTCGATCGCACTGGCGCTGTTGCTGCCGGAGACGCCGTATCGCAGCCTGCTGCTGACGATCTGCTTCGGCGTGGTGATTTTTACGGTCGTCGTGCAGGGGCTGCTGCTGCCGCGCGTGATCGCCGCGTTCTATGGGACGCAGCCTCCGGCGGGCTGACATTGTTGCGTGCTTGCGAGGCGCTTCGGTTCGTGATGTCTTGCGGTTCCCTGGCCTCGGAGATTTGACATGCGTGCTGGAGTCGCGTTCGCCACCGTCGTTCTGGTAGCTGCTGTCAGCGGCTGCGCGCCGTCCGCGCCGCCCGCGGTTCCTCCGCCGCCGGCACCGGCGGTCTCGTTCGACGGGACCTATCAGGGGACGATCCAGGTCACCGTTTCCGCGGTGGCAGGGGCGAACAGCAACTGGTGCGACACGCCGCCGGCGATCACGCTGGTGGTGCAGAACAATGCCTTCGCCTATGTCCTGTCGCACCCGAACGTTCCGCCGGGGTCCGGCTTCTCCAGTTCGCCGTCGTTTACGGCCAGTATCGGGCCGGACGGGTCGTTTGATGCGTATACCCAGAACAATACAGCCGAGATGACTGGCAGCGTCAGCGGGTCGCAGATCAGCGGCAAGATCAGCGGCGTCGGCTGCGGCTACGCTTTCTCGGCGCGGAAGGTCTGAGCCTTCCGGCCATTGTCTTTCCGGAGCCTTACCAGAACGACGGTGCCCGGCCGATGGCGGCCGGCGCTACTGCCATCCCTCCGTCCGCTCCGCGAGTCGGGCGAAACCAGTCATCATGGTGTCTTCGTCCGGCGTGAGTTGGCCAAGCTGCTTGCATTCCTCCGCGAGGCGCGTCTGATAGCCGGGATCGTTGGTGTCCGGGAGCCTCAGCACGACCTGCCGCAAACCGCGCTTGCGCTGGGCGGCGCGGTGGCGCGCAATTCGATCGCGAGAGGATGTGCGAGCGTCCATCCGTTACTTGTAATGCTTCGGCGGGGCGGCGTTAAGACGCGGCGAACCGGGTGACAATTTGGGATACACAAGCAGCGGGAAAGATCCTGCTGCCCCCGCCCCTACACCCGCATCGGCATCAGCACATACAGCGCGCTCGCATCCCCCGCATCCTGCACCACCGTCGGAGCCGAACCGTCGGAGAACCGGAACTCCACCTGCTCCGGAATCTGGTCCGTAATGTCGTTCAGATACCGCGCCTGGAACCCGATCTCCAACGGACCCGCGTCATACTTCACATGATCGGCGTCGAGTTCCTCGCTCGCCGTCCCCTGCTCCGGGCTGGACGCCGACAGAGTTAGAAGATCCCGCGCCAGCGACAGCTTCACCGGCCGCGACCGCTCCGACGAGATCGCCGCGACCCGCGCCACCGCGTCGGCAAAATCCTTCTTCCCCACCCGCAGCACCTTGTCGTTGCCGCGCGGGATCACCCGCTCATACTCCGGGAACGTCCCGTCGATCAGCTTGCTGGTCAGCAGCATCTGGTCTGCCCGGAACTGGATGCGGGTGTCGGACAGCGCGACCTCCACATTCCCCGTCACCTCGTCCAGCAGCTTGCGCAGTTCATTGACCGTCTTGCGCGGGATGATCACCCCGGGCATCGAGGCGGCCCCTTCCGGCAGCGGCTCCTCCACCCGGGCCAGCCGGTGCCCGTCCGTCGCGACCGCGCGCAGCACCGGGGTGCCGTCGCTGTCGGCGTGATGCAGGTAGATGCCGTTCAGGTAGTACCGCGTCTCCTCCGTGCTGATCGCGAACTTGGTCCGGTCGATCAGCGCGCGCAGCGTCTGCGCCGGCAGGCTGAACTTGTGCGGCAGGCTGCCCGCGGTCATGGAGGGGAAATCCTCCACCGGCAGCACCACCAGCTTGGTGTCATACCGCCCCGCCCGCAGCGACAACTGGGCATCGCCGCCGGGGTGGTCCAGCTCGACCTCCGCCCCGTCCGGCAGCTTGCGCACGATCTCATACAACGTCGCGGCCGGGGCGGTGCAGGCGCCGTTGCGGACGGATGTGGCGGCGACGTCCTCGACGATGGCGATCTCCATGTCGGTGGCGGTCAGGGTCAGCGCGCCGTCCCGCACGGCGATCATCACGTTCGCCAGGATGGGGATGGTGTTGCGCCGTTCCACCACGCTCTGGACATGGGCCAGCGCCTTGATCAACGTGGCGCGGTCGGCCTTTAGCTTCATGGTCAGGTTCCTACCAGGTCCGGCCGCTGCTTTTGCACCCCGCCCGGCGGGAAAGCGAGCGATTCGCGGTCCTCAGTGTAGCAATTCGGGAGGGATTCCGCCAAGGACCGTCATGCGGTTGCGGGCAATCTCCGGCCGCGGCTTCGGTCAGTGAACCGGCAGGTACCGGATAGCCGCCAAAAGGACCCCGACGGCCACCACCAGCATCGCGGCAAAACGGATCGTCAGGCGCTGTTCGAGCTCGGCCAACCTGTCGTCCAGGGAATGCCTGCTCGGCAATTCGGGGGCACCGGCGACCTCAGCCAATGAACCGCGCCTGCTCAGTGGCAAAGCCACCGGTCTGGAGACAATCCGTGAGCTTAAGCGGGTCGAACGGAACGCCGTTCATCAAAGTACTCCCGAAGCCAATATTGGTGAAAGCCGGAAGTCTTGCAACAGATTCAACCCGGGAGCGCGACTACCGAGGCCCGAGGCGGCCGGGAATGTCTGCGGAGATCTCTAAGGCGACGCCCAAGAATAAGCGAATCGGGTGGCTGACTTTGATCCGTCATGGCCCGGCTTGTCCGGGCCACCTCTCGCGGCAGCGTGCTGGTATAGGTGGCCCGGACAAGCCGGGCCATGACGGGGAGAGAAGGACGCTCGAGTGAGGCGGCAATCAACGGCCCGGCACGGCTCCACGCTCTGACTTGACCGCCTGTTTGGCCACAAGCCGGGCGATGCTCTCGCGCAGTTCGCGCATGATCTTCTCGCCCGGCGCAAGCTGACCGGCAGCAAGCTGCGCTTCGCTACGGGCGAGGGCTTCAAGCCATCCGGCAGGCGCCGGACCGGGAATCGTCGTGTCGTCCATATCAGAATAACAGGCGCATACTGACGGGAAATCCAGCCCGTCATGTGCCGCGGTCACCGATCTAGCGTCCCGCCAGCATCGGTCCGAGCACGTCCTGCACCCCCTTGATCAGGATCTGCACCCCGATGCACAGCAGCAGGAACGCCGCGATCCGCGAGATCGTCCGCGACCCGCTCGGCCCTGTCATCTCCGCCAGCCGATCGGCGTAGTGGTAGAAGATCCAGATGACGGCGGTCATCACCAGCGCTGCCGCGGTCATGCCGAGGAAGAACCATCCCAGCCCCTCGAACAGCTTCGGATGCCCGGCCCCCAGCGCCACCGCGACCGCGATCGTCCCCGGGCCGGTGGTGAACGGGATCGTCAGCGGGAACAATGCGATATCCTCCGCCCCCTCGGCCGAGGCGGCCTCTCCCTGCTTGCGCTCCTCATGCTGTTCCGGCGCATTCAGCAGATGCCAGCCGCTCAGCGCCACCACCACCCCGCCGGCGACCCGCAGCGCCGCCAGGGAAATGCCGAAGAATGCCAGGATATAGGACCCCGCCCACAGCGCCCCCATCATCACCACCAGCGAGTTCATCGCCACCTTCCGCGCGATCACCCCCCGCTCCCTGGCCGAACGGCTGGCGGTGACGCCGCGGAAGATGAAGGCACCGCTGATCGGGTTGACGATCGAGAACAGCGCCGGGAAGCCCAGCAGGAAAGCGTTGACCGCCTCCTGGATTGGCCAATCAGGCAAGTGCGGGGCGCTCCTGCGCCCAGGGCTGGATTTGCTCGAACGCGGCGGCGGCCTGCAGCACGCCCAGATCGTCGAACCGCTTGCCGACAATCTGCAGGCCGACGGGCAGACCCTCGGCGGTGAAGCCGCACGGCACGCTGGCGGCGGGGTTCCAGGACATGTTGAACGGGTAGGAGAACTCCGCCCAGCTCACCCAGTCCCAGTCGTGCTGCGGCCAGTGGTCCGGCATCAGCTTCTCCGCCGGGAAGGCGGCGACCGAGACAGCGGGAGTCAGCAGGAAATCCCAGTCCTCAAACCAGCGATGAATGGCCGCCACATACGGCATCTTGCGCTCCCGCCCGGCCTGGTAATCGGCGATCGAGACATCGTCCGACGCCCGGATGCAGGCCACCAGACCGGGGTCCATTTGGGCTTCCCACCGTTCCAGCAACGGCTTCAGCCGGGTCATATGCGCCGACCAGAAGAAGCGAATGAGGTCCGGACCGGCGCCAGCCCAAGGCGTCGGCACCTCCTCCACCGTCGCGCCCAGTTCGCTGAACCGATGCGCCGCGGCCTTGACCAGCGCCGCGACATCGGGATCGACCCGGGCATGCCCGAGGTCCGGGTTATAGGCGATTCGCTTGCCCTTTACCCCCTCGTGCAGCCGGGCCAGATACGCCGCCGGGCCGGCTTCCAGGCTGGAGTAGTCCAGCGGATGCGGGCCGGCCGCCACTTCCAGGAACAACGCGCTGTCCGCCACCGTGCGGGTCAGCGGCCCGAGATGCGTGGTCATGTCGGCCGTCGAGACCGGATAGGCCGGCAGCCGCCCGAAGCTCGGCTTCAACCCGAACACGCCGCAGAAATGCGCCGGCATGCGGATCGAGCCGGCGCCGTCGCTGCCCTGGTGGAGCGGCCCAAACCCGGCGGCCGCCGCGGCACCCGCCCCCGCCGAGGACGCGCCCGCATTCAGGCCGAAGCGCCACGGGTTGTGGGTGATCCCGGTCAGCGGCGAATGCGACACGCCGGTCCAGCCGAATTCCGACGTCGTCGTCTTGCCGAGAATGATCGCGCCCTCATCCCTCAACCGCGGCACGATCGGCGTGTCCTCGGCGGGCTGGTTGCCCCTCATGCTGACGCTGCCGAACTGCGTCGGCATGTCCCGGGTGATGGCGAGGTCCTTGATCGTCACCGGCACGCCGTGCAGGCGGCCGATGCGCTCACCGGACATCAGCTTCGCCTCGGCCGCGCGGGCGGCATCCATCGCCCGGTCCGCGGCCAGGTGCGCAAACGCGTTGACCTTCGGGTCCAGCGCTTCGATCCGTGCCAGCAGCGCCTGCATGTATTCGACCGGGGACAGTTTCTTGGTGCGGATGAGTTCGGTCAGTTCGGTGGCGGGCAGGAAGCCAAGGTCCTCGGAATCCATCGTTTGCCTTCTTTCGGATCAATACGTCGCGCGGCCGCCGGAGACATCGAATACCGCACCGGTGGAAAAGCTGCACGCCTCGCCGGCGAGCCACAGGATCAGTGACGCGACCTCATCGATTTCGCCGAACCGGCCGATGGGGATCTTCGACAGCATCCAGTCGATCTGCTGCGGCGTCATCTGGTCGAATATCGGCGTCTTCACCGCGGCGGGGGTGACGCAGTTGACGCGGATCTCGCTGTCCGCCAGCTCCTTGCCGAGCGACTTGGTCAGGCCGATGACGCCGGCCTTGGACGCGGAATAGGCGGAGGCGTTCGGATTGCCCTCCTTGCCGGCGATCGAGGCGATGTTGACGATGCGGCCATAGCCGTTGGCCTGCATGAACGGCACAACCGCGCGGCAGCAGTAGAAGACACCCTTGAGGTTGATATCGATCACCTTGTCCCAGGCGGCGATCGGATACTCCCAGGCCGGGTGGTTCGGCCCGGTGATGCCGGCGGAGGTCACCAGGATGTCGATCTTGCCCAGCGCCGCGGCAGTGGATTCGGCGGCGCGGTGGACGGCTTCGGCGTCAGTCACGTCCAACGCGACCGTGTGCGCGGCGCCGGATGCCGCCAGCCCGGACTCGTCCATGTCCCAGATGCTGACCGTGGCGCCCTCGGCGGCAAGGCGGCTGGCGACACCGCGGCCGATGCCGGATACGCCGCCGGTGACGATTCCTGTGCGTCCTGCGAAAAGCTGCGTCATGGCTGCCTCCTTCCTGCCCGGGACAGTGAAGGCTGGAAGTGGCGATATCGGCAAGAGCGGCCGTTTCCCGCGTCGGCTAGGACGAAAAGGCCGCGAAGGCGTCCTTTTCCGTCCCGTATACTTTCAGCAGGCTGTCGAAGCCGGCCGTCGTCAGAACGCTGTTCACCTCGGCATTCGGACTGCAAATCTTCAATTCGCCCCGATTGCCTTGCAGCAGCTTGGCGGTCCGCAGTATGATCCGCACTCCCGCGCTGCTCAAGTATTCGAGCTTCGCGATATTCAGCAGCACATGCTTGTCGGGTCCCTGCGCGATGGCCGTCAAGCGATCCGCGATGTCCCCGGACGTTCGGCTATCGAGACGGCCTTCTACATCGATCACCTGAACGTCATAGACTTTCCTTGTGGAGATTTGCATGGTCAACTCCCGCCGCTTCGGTTGATGATGCGCAAGCGAGTGCTGAATTGCAACCTTGGCTTGAGGGGGACTAGGGGTTCCTGAGAGATCCGGAGGGTGCATCGGGTTACGAACCACCGCTCTTTAACACAGAGGACGAAATGAGGACCACAGAGGACACGGAGAAAGCCAGTGCGATCGCCCCCGAAGCACGCCGGCAAACCGGCCCGGGCGGAAAAGTCCGGAATCCGGGCGCCGATACCTCATCTCCGTGTCCTTTGTGGCCCTCGTTTCTTCCTCTGTGTTAAAATGCGGAGTTGCACCAAACAACTGCGGCGCCGGTTTCGCAGTCCAACCCCCTAGTCCTCCTCAGGCAAAATATCCGTCTTCACCGCCAGCACCTCGCCCATCCACACCGCATTGATCGTATGATCGTCGCGCGGACGCCCGGACTCCGGATGCAGCAGCACCGTCAGCCCTTGCCGGTTCAACATCACGAACGGCACCACCGAGGCGAACAACTCCGGCGGAAACGTAAACAGATACATCGAGCGCACATGCGGCCCCACAGGCTCATCCCGCCACCGGCCCATCTTCACCGCAAATCGCGCCTCCACCCGCTCCCGCAGCAGTGCCGCCCGGTCGCGGCTGTCCGGGTCATAGTAAACATGGATGTGGTATTCGGTAATCCGCCCGGGATCAATCGCCTCCGCCGCCATCACGCGTCCTCCTGCAACAACCGTCTCACCTCGCGCTTCGTCACTTTGCCGTAACCGGATTTCGGCAGCTCCGGCCAGAAGGCGAACCGCGCCGGCCATTTATACTTCGCCACCCGGCCCTCCAGATGCGCCAGCAGCTCCTCCGAGGTCGCCGCCGCATCGGCCTCCAGCACCAGCACCGCAACACCCGCCTCACCCCATTTCTCGTGCGGCATGCCGACGACGCAGGCTTCGACGACCGCCGGATGCAGCAGCAGCGCCTCCTCGATCTCCCGCGGATACACGTTCGATCCGCCGGAGATATACATGTCGGACGCCCGGCCGGTGATGTAGACGAACCCGCGTTCATCCACGTGCCCCAGGTCGCCGGTATGGAACCAGCCGAACAACGTCGCCTTCGCCGTTGCCTCGGGATTGTCGTGGTAGCCGGCAAACACCCCTGGCCCGCGCACGCAGATTTCGCCCGTGACGCCCGCCGCCAGATGCTCACCCGAGTCATCCAGGATCGCGATCTCCATGCCGACGCGCGGAAATCCGCAGCTTCCGACCGGCATCTCGGCGTCGTCCTCGCTATGCAGCGAGGCCGGCAGGACGGTGATGTTGCCGGTCACCTCGCCCATGCCGAAATACTGCACCAGCACCTTGCCCAGCTTTTGCAGCGCATGCACCTGGTCCGCCCGGTACATCGGCGCACCCGCATAGATCACATGCCGCAGGGAACTGTGGTCGTAACGGTCCACCGAGTCATGCCGGGTCAGCATCGTCAGGATGGTCGGCACGGTGAACATGTTGGTCACGCGGTGCTGTTCCACCAGCCGCCACGCCTCCTCGCAATCCAGCTTCTCGCCCGACAGCAGGATCGTCGGCGCGCCGCGCGCGATCTGCGGCAGCGCATGCACCCCGGCGCCGTGCGACAGCGGGGCAACGACCAGCGACGCGTCATCCTCCGTCGTGCCGGGCATCAGGTCGCACAAATGGTTGCAGACAACATAATCCATCTGCCCGTGCGTCAGCACACCCGCCTTCGGCCGTCCGGTTGTCCCTGAAGTATAGAAAAACCATGCCGGATGATCCCGGTCCACGTCTGCCGGACGCAGCACCGGATCGCCCCCCGTCGCGAACGCCTCCCAGCCCTCGCCGATGGAAATCTCCAGCCGGCACGCCGGGTTTTCCGCTGTCGCCGCCGCCGCATGCTCCGGAAAAGCCGCCTCGAAGATGTGCACCGCCGCGCCCGAGGACGCCGCCAGATACGCAACCTCCGGCGGAGTCAGCCGGAAATTCGTCGGCACCCAGACACCGCCGATCATCCAGGTGGCGAACATGGTCTCGAGGACCGAATTGGAATTGCGGGCGTGCACCAAAACCCGGTCGCCGTGCCGCACGCCGTGCGCCGCCAATGCCCCCGCGGCGCACTGCACCCGGTCGCGAAACGACGCCCAGGTCCAGGTGGAGCCGCGCCAGATGATCGCCGGACGGTCGGGAAACCGCCTCGCGGTCTGCAAAAGCAGCGACGCCAGGTTGCTGGTCGGGATCAGTGCAGCGGCTCCAGAATCGAAACGTAATTCGCCACCGCCGCCCCGCCCATGTTGAATACCCCGCCGCTATCCGCCCTCGGCAACTGCATCCCCGCCGGGGCCTGGCCGGTGAGTTGCATCGCTGCCAGCGTATGCATCGACACGCCCGTCGCCCCGATCGGATGGCCCTTGGCCTTCAACCCGCCGGACGGATTGATCGGCAGTCGCCCATCCTTCGCCGTCCAGCCATCCAGCACCGCACGCGCGCCCTGCCCCCGCGGGGTGAGTCCCATGGCTTCGTATTCCAACAGTTCGGCAATGGTGAAACAATCATGCGATTCGACGAAGGACAGGTCTGATAACGAAATATCCGCCGCCTCCAGCGCCCGCGCCCACGCCACCGCCGCGCCCTCGAACCCGGTGATATCCCGCTTGCTGATAGGCAGGAAATCATTGACCTGGACCGCCGCCTTGAAGCGCACCGCCTTGCCCATCGCGCGCGCGGTGTCCTCATCCGTCATGATCAGCGCTACGGCGCCGTCCGACACCAGGGAACAGTCGGTTCGTTTCAGCGGTGCCGCGACATAGGGGTTCTTCTCGCTGACGGTGCGGCAGAAATCGAACCCAAGGTCCTTGCGCATCTGCGCGAATGGATTGTCCACCCCGTTCCGGTGGTTCTTCGCGGCAATCGCCGCCAGCGCATCCGACTGGTCGCCATAACGCTGGAAATAGGTGTCGGCGATGCGCCCGAACACGCCGGCGAAACCGGCCGGAATGCCGGCTTCCTCGCGCCGGTAGCTCGCCTTCAGCAGGATGTCGCCGATTTCGCCACCCGGCGTGGCGGTCATCTTCTCGACACCGACGACCAGCGCGATCCGCCCGCGTCCGGACAGCAGGAAATCCCGCGCGCCATACACCGCGGCCGAACCCGACGCGCACGCATTTTCAAACCGGGTGATCGGCTTGAAGCGCAATTCCGGCACGTGCTGCAACACCAGCGACGCGGGAAAGTCCTGCGCGGAAAACCCGCCGTTGAACAGGCTGACGAAGGCGGCATCGACCTCATGCGCCTCGATCCCGGCATCGGCGATGGCGGCACCGGCGACGCGCCCGATCAGCGTCTCGATGTCCGGATCGTCCAGCCTGCCGAACGGCGAGTGCGACCAGCCAACGATACAGGCATCGGTCATGCGGTTCCTCCTGCGACCACTATTTTCCCGAAGTGTAGCGGATTGAGGCGGCCAAGGCGATGGGGCAGGATACCTGCCCGCTCACCGGGAAGGATTCGCGTCGTGCGAAAGCTGCTCATCGTCATGCTGCTGGCCGCCGGGGCCGCGCGGGCGGCGGATGACGGACTGGCCGCCCAGTGCGCCCGAATGCGCGACGACGACACGATCCACCGCTACGAGCCGTCGCTTCAGGCCGGATTGGTCAACGCCTTCGCAAAGCTGTTTCCATCAGCCCCGGCACCCCCGGACCAGCGGGCGGTCGAAACCGGCGCCCATATCCGCTGCATGGACGGGCGGCTGCTCGCCTGCTTTACGGGTGCCAATTTGCCGTGCGGGAAAATCAACCGGAACCGCGATAACCCCGGGGCGGCGGCATTCTGCCGGGACAATCCGGATGCGGGCGGCGTGCCGGCCTACGCCACCGGCCACGACACGATATACCGCTATAGCTGCGTGGCCGGCCGTCCCCGGATCGACGGCACGTTGTTCAGCCTCGACCGGCGCGGCTTCGCGGCCGCGCTATGGACGCCGCTGGACTGAAAGGCGGACGGGGCGGAACCGCCGCCGGCTCAGCAGCGCAAGGCCGAGCAAACCGGTGCCAAGCAGCGCCGCCGAGCCAGGCTCGGGGGCTGCGACGACCGAGGTGCCGGTGGTGTGGATCGGGTTCACATAGGCGACCGCGTCGTTCGACGACTCGAACCCGGTCGCGCCGGAGTCGGAAAATACCACGCTGGTGATGAACCCGGTCAGGTCGAAGACGTTCACGTAAGCGAACAGCTCCTGCCAGTCCTGGCCGGCGAACTGCGGTGTCGGGTTGCCGCAATACGGATTGCCATTGCCATACGAGCACGTACCCAAATCGGCGAGCAGGTTGGCGGAGTTGAACTGCGCGACCACCGTGCTGCCATCATACAGCGTCAGGTTGTTGTATGGATCCAGCGCACTGATCCAGATGCCGAAATAGTTCACCCCGGGCACACCGGTCGCCGACAGGTTCAGTGTGTAGGTGGATACATTGGCTTGACCGATGGCGGGCCCCCCATACAGCTCCGGGTAGTTTTGGCCGGATACGCCGCCGTACTGGTTCTGCAGGACACTGACCCACGCGCCGCCGGTTCCCGTCGAGGTTCCAGCCCCGGCCGTATAGATGCCGGTAAAAGACACGCCCGCCGGCTGCGAATAGGTGCCCGCACCCGCATCCGTGAAAGTCGAGGTGAACGGGCTGGCACCGGTCCAGCCGGTAAAGTTCTCCGTCCCGAAATCGCAGACCGATGTATTGGCGCAAATCGAGGTGAAATCCGGCGCGGTCTGTCCGGCGGCCGAATAAGTAACGTCCACCGTATCCGCGTAGGCGGGCGCAGCACCAAGCAAAAGCGCCGCCGCTGCCAGCGGGCCGCTTAGTCCTGCGAAGCGACGTCCGAACCTTACCATTCCCAGTTCCCTGCCGGTGAGGCGCATCATTGCCTGCTCTGATGTGGAGCGTAATAGCACAACCGCAACCTGCATGAAATACAATATTAGCCGTGAAACATCTAAAATATTATTATTTGTATTTTTATTGGCACGTTTGTGGGCATTATGGGATGGCCGTATCCTGCCGCGCACACGGCAGCCGCGAACCGGCACATCAGCGGACCGCGGCGGGCGGCTTGCCGCTGGCGCCATAGTCGTGCGCCGTCAATCCGGCCACCGCCTTCTGGATCGCCGCGGGCGCACTTGCCAGCATCGCCTGCTGCGCCAGCCGATCGCGTACCGACTCGAAACTCGGGGTCCCCTGCTGGCGTCTGGCCTCAACCCTGACGATGAACCAGGCGTTGGGCGCCACGCGGACCGGGAACGCGGTCGTCTGCCCGGGGGACAGGGCGAACAGCACCGCGCCGATCCCGGGCGAGACCGCATCGAGCCGGACAAAGCCGATTTCGCCGCCGGCCTTGGCCGAGGTATCCTTACTGGTGCTGCGCGCCAACGCCGCGAAGTCGCCGCCCTTGGCGAGCGACGACAGGACGTCCATGGCTTCCTGCTGCGTGTTGGTCATGATCACCCGGGCCTGCACCTCCTCGGGCCCCGGCTTGCCGGCGATCTCCCGGTCGTAGGCGTCGTGCAGCACCTGCTCGGTCACCGCCGGACCGGCGGTTCGCCGCAGATACTCGTTCGCCAGAATCGTGTCGCCGGACTCGGCAATCCGCCGCCGCACCGCAGGGTCCTTGTCGATCCCCATCGCCTTGGCCCGAAACACCATCGCCTGCTGGGCCATCAGGCCCTGCACAGTCGTATGGTAGATAACATCAATGGTGGTTCCCCCATTGGTTGCCGGTACAGTGCGCAGCGCATCGCCTACATCGCCGCGGGTAATGGCCTGACCGCCGATTTCGGCGACGACGGTGTTGGGGTCCTTGACAAACTCGTCGCTGAGCTTGCGGACCGATGCCAGCACATCGGCCGCCGACTCCGCCTGCGTCGCCTGGGCCGGTTCCGCCGCCCGAACGCCCATCGGGGCAAGCCCGGCCAGCATCGCTGCGATCGCCAGGCGCCGGACGAGACCGCAGCGTCCGGCGGGTGAAGAAATGACCTCGTTCCACATGCTGATCCGCCCTTCGGGTCGCGCGGGTTGGTTGCGCCGCAGGTATGACGCCAAGCGCGCGCTCCCGCAATCGTGATCAGGTCCCCGGCGCATGATCGGCGTCTGCGTCGCGCCATGGACACGGACGCGCCGGACCGGTATCGGGCAGCGCCTGACTGCCTGGAGAAGACCCGATGTCCGACGTGCCGCCCGACCGCCTGTCCAACAACCCCGCCAGCCCGTTCTACGATGAGGCCGTGCTGCGCCGTGGCGTCGGCATCCGGTTCAAGGGCGTCGAGAAAACCAATGTCGAGGAATACTGCGTCAGCGAGGGTTGGGTCCGCATGGCTGTCGGCAAGACGCTCGACCGCCGCGGCAATCCGCTGACCTTGAAGGCGCAAGGCCCGGTGGAGCCGTATTTCCGCGACGCCCCCGCGGACGCGGAAGCCAAATCAGACGGCGATGATTGAATCGCTGTAGGCGACGACCCGCTGATCGTGTGTCAACAGCCGCAGCGGGATCGCCATCGTCTGGGCAACCAGGATGCGGTCGAACGGGTCCGCATGCAGGGGGGCGAGCGCCTCGGTGGCCACGATGTGGGCGGGTGAAATGCTCAGCAATTCGAAGCCCGCGGCCTTGAAATAGCCGAGCGCCTGCTGCCCGGAAATCGGCATGTCGTTCGGACCGCCGCGCGCCGGAGCATGTTTGATGGCGATCTCCCACACAGTCGCGGCGCTGACGACGAC
Source organism: uncultured Rhodopila sp. (assembly GCF_903915725.1). GTDB lineage: Bacteria > Pseudomonadota > Alphaproteobacteria > Acetobacterales > Acetobacteraceae > Rhodopila. Next base: position 13,494 of record NZ_CAIWTY010000076.1, on the reverse strand, counting down.
CTCGTTGTCCGGGTCGTCGATCAGCGCGCGGGCATTGGCGGAAAGCCGATCGTCATCGGCGATGGCCCACAGGACGATATGCGTGTCGAGCAGCAGCCTCACGCGGCGGAACCGGCGAACAGCGCGGCGATTGCGGCTTCGTCCGCGTCGATGCTGTCGGGCACTTTGAACTTGCCCTTGGCAACGCCGATGCGCTTGCCGGTCGGGGATGGCGCCAGCGCGACGAGGCGGGCGGCGGGGCGGCCGTTGCGGGCGATGATAATCTCCGCCTCGGCGCCGGATTCGACGGCTTCGACGAGGCGTGAGAGGCTGGATTTGGCGTCCAGCATGTTGATGGCGTTCACGGCGTGCGGTCCTTAGCTAGACCAGACCAACCCAATCTCAGATGGTCTGGAAATCAAGCGCAGCCACATCAGATTGATAGCAATCGGAAACGGGAATCCCTGCATGCCGGCAACCGCCTCCCCCGCCTTTGACCTGCGTGACCCGGCATTTCTGGCCGATCCGTATCCGGTGTACGACCGGTTGCGGGCGATGGCGCCGGTCTGGAAGGCGCCGTTCGGGCGGTGGCTGCTGACCCGCTACGACGACTGCAACCTGCTGCTGCGCGACCGCCGCTTCGGCAAGGACTACACCGATCCCGAAGCCCTCAAGCGCCGCTTCGGTCCGACCGCGCTGGAGGAACCAGCGGTCGTGGAACTGTCCTACATGATGCTGATGCGCGACCCGCCGGACCACACGCGGCTGCGCGGCCTCGTCGCCAAGGCCTTCACCGCCCGCCGCATCGAGGCCCTCCGTCCCCGCGTGCGGCAGATGGCCGAGCGGCTGATCGAGGCGGCGATGCCGGCGGGACGCATGGATGCGATCCGCGACCTGGCGTTTCCGCTGCCGATGATGGTGATCTGCGAGCTGATGGGCATTCCGGATGCGGACCGGGATCGCTTCGTCAAAGGATCGGTCAGCGGCGGGCGGCTGCTGGACCCGGCACCGCCGACGCGGGCGGATATGGATGCCGCGAATGCCAACGTACGGGTCAGCGGGGCGTATTTCGAGACGCTGTTCGAGCAGCGCCGGCGTGAGCCCGCGGACGACCTGATCAGCCAGCTCGTGCAGGCCGAGGAAGCCGCCGATCGGCTGACGACCGCCGAATTGCGGGCCAACGTGAACCTGCTGTTTGCCGCCGGGCATGAAACGACCGTCAACCTGATTGGCAACGGGCTGCTGTCGCTGCTGCTGCGGCCGGACCAGTGGCAAATCCTGCGCGACGACCCGTCGCTGATCCCGAATGCGATTGAGGAAATCCTGCGGTTCGAAAGCCCGGTGCAGGCGGTGTCCCGCGTGCTGGCCGAACCGGTGGAGATCGGCGGCGTTGCGATCGAGCCGGGGGAGCTGGTGGTTGCCATGCTCGGTGCCGGCAATCGCGACCCGGGCGTGTTCGATGACGCCAATCGGCTGGATGTCACACGGGCAAATCCGAATCCGCTGTCATTCGGGGGCGGCATTCATTTCTGTCTGGGCGCGCAATTGGCGCGGATCGAGGCGGCGGAGGTGTTTGGCGCGGTGCTGCGCCGGCTCCCCGATCTGCGGCTGGCGGAGCCGGATCGTGTGCAATGGCGGTCGAGTTTTGCCCTGCGGGGTGTGACGGAGTTGCCGGTGATCTGGAATGGCTGACTGATCCGCCGTTCACCGCCTGCTAGGGCAGGAATGCGCGCCTAGCCCGAAAAACTCACCAACGCGGCGTGACCATGCGATGCGTTCTGCCTAAGGCCGTCTCGGCCCCCAGAGATAATCACCGTGATGCGCCGTCTGCTGACCCGCATCGCAGCATCCACGCGGTATCGCTTGCAGGACCGGCTGCGAAATTTTTAGTCCGCGACTGCAATGTATTGTCTGTTTTCGGAACGTTTTGATACAAAATCAGAAGTAATCTTTACGGCACTGATTTCACTTGTTTGTGATCAGCCGGCCGCCTAACCTGTCGTCGGTGTTCATCGTGACGCCATTGTTTCTGTCTGAGCCATTCGGTGTCGCGCGGCGCTCCATCGGAGCGCACGTCGCCGGACCACCGCATCGCGCAGCAACGGAGGTTTACGTGACTGTTATTGCGAATCCGCTGACACTTCGCCGGTCGTCTGCCGCACAATCTGTACAGTTTCGCACCTTGGTATCACACCTGCGCGGCAACCCGATCTCCGACTTACGTTCGCCGCTCGATTGGCAAGAGAAACGCTATGGCACCATCGACGTTGTTCCCGACGCCAATAGCGAAGCATGCTGGTGCTTCATGCAGCCAAAGGGCCGGCCAAGTTTTACCCCGGAAATGTTGCATGATCTGGGGGAGATGCAGGACAGTTTCCGTCAAGCTTTCACTGCTACGGACGAACCTAATATGCCGCCGTTCAAGTTTTTTATCATGGCGTCGCGCACGCCGGGCGTCTTCAATTTGGGAGGCGACCTCGCGCTCTTCGCCAATCGCATCCGAATAAAAGACCGCGCGAGCCTGCAGCACTATGCCTACGCCACCGTCCGGGCTCTTTATGCCAATCTTCAAGCTTACGAAGCGCCTATCGTTTCGATAGCACTGGTGCAGGGCGACGCGCTCGGCGGCGGGTTTGAGTGCGCGCTGTCCTTCGACGTCATTGTGGCAGAGCGGGGCGCACGCTTCGGTTTCCCGGAAATACTGTTCAACTTATTTCCCGGAATGGGCGCTTACAGTCTACTTTCCAGGCGGATCGGCCCGGTCGAAGCCGAGCGTATGATCCTATCCGGCGACATCTATTCAGCAGAGGATCTGCATCGGCTTGGCGTAGTCGACGTTCTGACCGACGCCGAATGTGGCGAGGCGGCGGTGCGCGAACTCATTGCTCAGCAGCGACGCAAGCACAATGCCCACGTCGCTTTCTACCGCGCCCGCCGTCGCGTCAATGCAGTCAGTTACGACGAATTGCGGGATGTTGTGGATATCTGGGTCGACGCCGCGCTCAACGTGAACGAAGCGGATTTGCGCAAAATGGAACGCCTGGCCGCGGCTCAGGAACGTCGCAGCGGGCGGCAGTCGGTTGCGCCGGAAGCCATTGTGCAACAAAGTGGCGCCGCATGATCAAGCGCGTTTGGTTCGCGATTCACGGTAGGCGTCGATGCGGATGACCCGGGATGGCTCCGCTCCGGCCGGACAAGTGCAGGAGCGGTCAGCGAACATCGAGTCGAACACTGCTAACGCATCTGATCCAGGATTTACGGGCAAGCACTTGCTAAGCGCCCCTCGATGCCGATCATCCAGCTCGGACGCTTGTGCTGTTAGACCGACGATAGGAACCGATCGCCGGTCGAGCGAGAGGAATTGATAGAGCTTGGCCGCCTCTAGAGCCCCGGGCACAGTCAGATCCAAGAGCAGCACGTCGAAGGCATCGTCTTCAAGAGCGTCGAGGGCTGCATTCAGATCGTATACGACGACGGTATCGTACCGAGATGATCGAAGACTTGCAAACCAGCCGTTTTCCCGGCCGGGAGCGAGCGCCAACAGGACACGGACACGACGAGGTCTGACTTGTAAACCCGTGGAACGGTGATGTCGCCCGACGGGGTAGGAAATCCGGGTTTCGGTCGCCGGTTTCAAGGCCATGTCTGGTACACCTACCGTGAATCGACCAACTGATGGGGCGTTGCCTCAAGCGCTGCAGCGCCTGAAAGGAGTAAGCCGATTTTTGCCAACAATTCATGTGACGACACCGGCTTGCGCAGCAATACAAAGCGTGTGCCCGCGGTCTTTTCGCTTGAAAGACCTTCCAGGTCGCCTGCGTAGCCGGTCACGAGAATAGCGGGCAGCGTCGGTCGATGTCGCTGTGCTTCTCTAATAAGGCCAACGCCATTGAGCCCGGGCATCGAGAAGTCCGTGAGAAGCACATCGATGTTGCCCCCCTGCTCGATGATCGGCAGGGCGGCTGCCGCGTTGGATGCGCTGAGCACTTTATAACCCGCGAGTTGCAGAATTTCGCACACGGTCTCAAGAATCAGGGGATCGTCGTCGACAACGAGCACCCGGGGAGCATTCGCGGCCAACCGGACTGCGATTTCGCCGGCTTCGTCGGTTTTGGTGACCGCGACGACGGGCGCTGCTTGAGGTAACCAGAACGAAATTTTTGTGCCAGCGCCTTGTAAGCTTGAAAGCGCCAATGCACCACCTGATTGCTCAGCGATCCCGCGGGCCATCGACAGTCCGAGACCTGTACCGTGCCCGCGCGGCTTGGTTGTGAAGAACGGCTCGGCAGCACGGGCCAAGGTCGCTGCATCCATTCCGTCTCCGGTATCGGTGACCTCGAAGCGAACATAGGCGCCGGGCCGCAGGGGCGGCGGTGCTGTCCCATTGTCGACGACGACTTCGGCGCGGGCACCGAGCGCGAGTGTACCGCCCCGCGGCATCGCGTCTCGGGCGTTGGTGGCCAGGTTTACCAAAGCGGTTTCGATGAGACCTTTGTCGGCCTGAACGTTTGGCAGGTCCGCCGGGACATCGGTGCGAACCGAGATGTTTGCCCCAAGGGTCGGGGCCAGCACTTCGCGGAGATCAACGAGCAAGGCGCCCGCGTCGAATGCTTCAGACCGCAATTCATCGCGGCGAGCCAGGGTCAGCAGGCGGCGCGTAATCGACGAGCCTCGGCGAGTCGCATCGAGAACGATGCGCGCAAGCCTCTCGACCGCGTCTCGATCGCCGGCGCGCCGGATGATCAAGGATGCACCGCCTTCAACGGCCTGCAGCACATTGTTGAAATCGTGCGCGACGCCGCCGGCGAGTTGACCAAGCGCCTGCAGCTTTTGTCCCTGAGCAAGCTGTGTTTCCAATTGCCGCCGATCAGTAATATCGCGAATGCTGCAAAGAACGCGCACATATGGCCCGGAAGCCGCTTGCGGGTCGCGCAACGGAACCATAATCGTGTCCGTTAGTCTTGATCCCCGGACCGTGGCCCAGGTTTCCTCGTATCGTAACCCGTTCTGCGCCAGGCAGCGCGTCAGCGCCGCCGTCAGCCGGCCGCCTGCTTCCGGCCCCAGGATCTCCTCTGGTGTCAATCCCCTGATAGCCCCGGCGGTCGTCCCCATAACCGCCGCGGCGTGCGGATTGATGTCGAGACAAACGAACCGGCCGTCAGGCGTCACCTCGATATCGCAGAGACTGTCTTCCGCGTGATCAAAAAAAGCGCGGTAGCGAGCCTCATTTGCAACGAATATCTGGCTTGGATGTTGGTTTGGTCCGTTCGATTCAGCTTCCGAAGGGACCACACCAGAAGGATGTTCCGATACCACGTTAGAGGGCCATCGCCAAGTAAAGCTGATCGCTACTTCGACGAAAAGCCACCAGTTCGCAACGAAACTCACCGGCAGCGGCTTCTACCCATAGCCGGCTGCCAAGCTTCCGGCTGCTACCAAGTGCGGCACCAACGGACGATCCCATCATTTTGTCACGGTAGGCGTTAACGTAGTCTCGTGCGTACACGACCCAGGTTCTCACTTCAGTTGCGCCGGCACAGCCAATTTAGAGGAAAACGGCGGATCATCAGAGCAATATCTTTCACACCTTTATTTATTCGCATTAGGGTCGCCAACGCCAGAAATTTTGCTCGAACGTCACGCAAACGTGAGGTTCCGGCGGCCGGCACTCAGAATCGCTAGCTAATCGAATTAATAGCGATTTGCACTCATGTTTTTGTTCTGAGTATGTAATACCAGCCGCCGTAGAGAATGACCGATGGGCACGGGCGGCTGAATCGTCATGGCGGGCGCAGGCCCGCCATCCACGCCTGTGCTCGCACCGGGAAAAGGCGTGGATGCCGACCTTCGTCGGCATGACGGGCCACTCTGCCGAAAAGTCGTTCTCAATGCCGATTGGTATAATAGGAATCCGTGCGTCCACCTCGTGCTGGTTGGACCGCGTTCGGACCGTATCTGGCAGGCGCTGGGTCTGAACGGGCAACTTGCCCCGGCAATAAGCTCGGACGCAGGATCAGCGTGTTCACCGGGCCGCGTAACAGCGCGGCATCGGGGGCCAAGAGCGAGTTCGGCTCAAGGTGGCGATGCGAATCAGGGAAACCCGCCACCCGGATCAGACTGGCTTTCGCTGCCAACTATTCCCCGGCCGCACCTGCTCGCCCGGTGGCCGTTCGCGGCCCCCGCCTCTTTCGGGTAGCGACGCGCCGCCCAAAATCAGAATTTCTCCACCCACGGCCGCAGCTCCACCTCCCACGTCCAGGCGCTCCGAGGCTGGTTCGCAACCTGCCAGTAAGTCTCCGCAATCGCGTCCGGATCGAGCGTGCTATCGGCACTCCCCTCCGGATCCGCCCGGCCAGCGCCGCGGATCCCGCCGTCGATGACGAAATGCGCCACATGCACGCCCTTCGGCGCCAGTTCCCGCGCCAGGCTCGACGCCAGCCCGCGCAGCGCGAACTTGCCCATCGCGAATGCCGACGAGTTCGGATAGCCCTTCACGCTCGTCGAAGCCCCGGTCAGCAAAATCGCCCCCGAGCCCCGCGCCACCATATGGCGCGCCGCCTGCTGCGCCACCAGGAACCCGCCATAGGCGCTGACCGCGAGCGACCGCGCCACCTCCTCGGGGATCAGCTCCGTCACCGGCCCGCGCGCCCGGGCGCTGGCGTTGTAGACGACAATATCCGGCACCCCCTGCGTCGCCACCACCACCTCGAACAGCGCCGCGACCTCCTCCGGTTCGGTCGTCTCGCAGGCGAAGGTGACGCCGGCCGTTTCCTCCGCCAGCTTCGCCAGCTTGTCCGGCTCACGCGACGCCATCGCCACCTGCAGACCATGCTTCGCGAACAGCCGCGCCAACGAGGCGCTCAGTCCGGGGCCAACCCCCACGATCAATGCGGTCTTGAAATCCATTTCAACGCCCTCCGGAGATCGGCAGTATTGCTCCGGTGATATAGGCCGCTTCCGGCGAGAGCAGCCAGAGCACGCCGTCGGCGACCTCCTCCGCCGTGCCCGGCCGCCCCATCGGCACGCCGCCGGCAAGCCGGGTCACGCGGTCCGGCAATCCAGCGCGGGCGTGCAGATCGGTTTCGATCAGGCCGGGGCTGACGGCGTTAACGCGGATGCCGCGCGACGCCAGTTCCTTCGCCGCGCCGACTGTCAGGCTGTCCAGTGCACCCTTCGACGCCGCGTAGTGAACCCACTCCCCCGCCCCGCCCAGTTCGGCGGCACGGGAGGAGACGTTGACGATCGCTCCCCCCGCCCCGCCGCGATCGGTTGCCATCCGCGCGACCGCCTCGCGGATCATCAGGAACGGCGCACGGACGTTGACCGCCAGCACAGTGTCCAGGATCTCCGACGTCACCTGGTCGATCGTCCGCATCGGCCCCGGCGTGCCGGCATTATTGACCAGCGCGGTCACCGGACCCAGCGTTGCGTCGACAGTACGATATAACGACAGGATCGACGCCTCGTCCGCCATCTCGGCCTGGACCGCTATTGCGGTGCCACCGGCGGCGGCAATCTCCGCGACGACCGCGTCGGCCAGCGCCTGGTTCGACTGCCAGGTCAACGCGACGGCATAGCCGCGCGCCGCCGCCAGACGCGCCACGGCGCGGCCGATACCCTGGCTGCCGCCGGTGACGAGCATGATTTTCCGCATTCCGGTTGTCCTCCCTGCTGTATTTGGCCCCGTGCCACGAGGCTGGCCGATGACGGACGGTATCCGGCGAGCGGTTTGTTTGCGACCCCCGGGGGCGGGCTTTCGGGGACGAAGGGGTGTTTGCCACCGCATTTCGCGCGTTCCCGTCATGGCGGCCGGAGGGCCGCCATCCACGCCTGTTCCGAGGCCCGCACCGCAAGGCGTGGATGGTCCGCCTGCGCGGACCATGACGATCAGAGGCCGGTGCCCCACGACGTGCGATCGGGTTGCTTCCTGGCCGGCTCTAAGGCCGAGGCGCCCCCCCCAACTATCGCGGGGCAAGCGCGCGCAGCCCTATTCTTGCCTTCTCTGTGCGCTCTGTGGCCCTCAACTTTTTCTCTGTGTTAATCGTTGGCCGAGCATCACACGCAATCCCATCCCCCGGGGCGCGGCAGGCCGAACCCCCGGCCGCCGCCCCGTATCATCCTGCGCCGAAAGGGAATAAACCTTGCGGCAGGAAGCGAACAACAAAGCGGAGGCGGCAACCGTGCTTGGACTGATGCAATCGCAAGGGCTGATGATTTCCTCGATACTCACCCACGCCGCGCGGCATCACGGCGCCGCCGAGGTCGTCTCGCGCACGCATGAGAACACCACCCACCGATATACCTGGGCGGATGTCGAACGCCGCTCCCGCCGGCTGGTCAAGGTGCTGCAGGCGCAGGGCATCGGGCGGCAGGACCGCGTCGGCACCCTGGCCTGGAACGGCTACCGCCATCTGGAAGTGTACTACGCAAGCTCCGGGATGGAAGCGATCGTCCACACCATCAATCCCCGCCTGCATCCGGACGACATCGCCTACATCATCAACCATGCGGCCGACAAAATCCTGTTTGTCGATCTCAGCTTCGCCCCGCTGATCAGCCTGATCGCGGCGAAGATCGCCGATACCGTCAAGACCGTCGTCATGCTGACCGATGCCGCCAACATGCCGGAGGTGACCCTGGCCCCGGGCATGACCCTGGCCTGCTACGAACAGTTGATGGACGCGGTGGATGACGACTACGTCTGGCCCGGGTTCGACGAGAACACCGCCGCCTCGCTGTGCTATACCTCCGGCACCACCGGGCGGCCAAAGGGCGTGCTGTACAGCCACCGCTCAACCTGCCTGCACGCCTATGCGGTGACGATGCCCGACGTGCTCGACATCCGCGCCACCAGCCGCGTCCTGCCGGTGGTGCCGATGTTCCACGTCAACGCCTGGGGCACGCCCTACGCCACGGCGCTGGCCGGTGCCGCGCTGATCCTGCCCGGGCGGCACCTGGACGGCGCCAGCATGGCCGATCTGCTGAACGCGGAGCGGGTGACGTTTACGTCGGGGGTGCCGACGGTCTGGCTCGGGTTGCTGCAGCATCTGCGCTCCAGCGGCCAGCGGTTGGAGACGGTCAAGCGCATCATGACCGGCGGTTCGGCGGCGCCCCCGCTGCTGATCGACGCCTTCCGCGACGAGTATGGCATCTCGTTCGAGCAGGGCTGGGGCATGACCGAACTCAGCCCCGTCGGCACCTTCAACGCACCCAAGCCGGCGCAGGCCGGGCTGAGCCGGGACGAGGCCACGCGCCACATGCTCAAGCAGGGCCGCATCCTGCCTGGCCTCGACATGAAGATCGTCGATGGCGACGGCAAGGAGCTGCCGTGGGACGGCGTCGCGTTCGGCGACCTGAAGGTGCGTGGCCCCTGGGTCGCCAGCGCCTATTTCGGCGAGGAAGCCGGCGCCGCGCTGGACCAGGACGGCTGGTTCGCCACCGGCGACGTGGCGACGATCGATCCGGACGGCTTCATGGAGATCACCGACCGGTCGAAGGACGTGATCAAGTCCGGCGGCGAGTGGATCAGCTCGATCACGCTGGAGAACCTAGCCGTCTCCCACCCCGACGTGGCGGAGGCCGCGGTGATCGCCGCGGTCCACCCGAAATGGGACGAGCGCCCGCTGCTGCTGGTGGTGCCGCGGCCGGGGCACACGGTCGATCCGGCCTCGGTGCTGGCGCTGCTGGAGGGCAAGGTGGCGAAGTGGTGGCTGCCGGACGAGGTGGTGGTGGTCGCCGAACTGCCGCACACGGCCACGGGCAAGCTGCTGAAGACCAGTTTGCGGACGCGGTACAAGGACCATTACCTGAAGACGTAGCTTGGACCGGAAGCTGCTGGAGTGGGGGTTAAGGCCGCGGCGTCGCGGATGGGACGCCAGCAGAGCGGACGTGGCGGGGCACCGCCCCCTCCCCGTCATGGTGCGCGGAGGCGCACCATCCACGCCTTGCGGTGCCGGTTGCGGCCAAGGCGTGGATGGCGGGCCTACGCCCGCCATGACGGATAGCGGCGTCCCCCTACTCCCCCGCCTCTGGCTCTTCACCGACGCCAACCGCCTACCCGACCCCCGCCCCGCCGTTGCCGCCCTGCCGCGCGGGCGGGCGGGAGTCGTCCTGCGGCACGATCACGATCCCGCACGCGCGGCCCTCGGGCGGGACCTCGCGCGGATCTGCCGCGAACGGCGGTTGGTGCTGGTCATTGCCGGCGACGTCCGGCTGGCGGCGGTGCTGCGGGCCGGGGCCCATCTGCGCGGCGGGCGCTGGTCCGGCTTCTCCCGGCCGGGCCGCATCGTCACCAGTTCCGCCCACTCGGTGCCCGATATCCGGCGGGCCGCGCGCGCCGGAGCCGGTCTGGTGTTCCTGTCGCCGGTTTTTGCGACGGCCAGCCATCCGGGCGCGCCGGGGCTCGGACCTGCACGCTGGGGCGCCATGGCCCGCCGCGTGCCGGCGATCCGTCTCGCCGCGCTCGGCGGCGTAGACGGAACCTCCATCCGGCGCTTGCCACGCGACGCCTGCCACGCGGCGGGGGCGATCGGCGCGCTGGCACCCTGACCGGTTTTGGATATGCCCCTGCACGGATTTGCCCATACCTTACCCGACCGTGTTGCAGATTTGGCTAAATCCCGTCCCGGGCGCGCGGCTTTGTGACTCTCCCGCCACAGTGTTTCGGAAATGCCATGCCACCCTCCCAAACCGGCTTGCGGGGATATGAACTGGCGGTCATTAGTCTACGGGAGGTCTGGCTGCCCCCCGCCGGTTCGCGGGAAACGACGGGCGGGGCCTGAGGAAATCCGCCGGCTAACCGGCGTAGTAAGGAGGGTCTTCATGCGTAAACTTCTATTGGCCACAGCGGCCATCATGGGAGCGTCAGGCGGTCTGGCTTATGCCCAGACGCCAGCCAACCCCTCGCAAGGCCAGTTGGCTGCGCCCTATGGCGCCGGCCCGGCCAACTGGAACAACAACAACGCCTGGGGCGTCGCCAACACCCCGTCCGGCAGCGCCGCCGCCGGCCCGCTGAGCACCATTTACGCGCCGAACGTGGATGCGGTCCCGGCTCCGGGCACCATCGTCATCCGCCTGAACGGCCGCGTGGAAGTTGAAGTCGCCGGCACGTTCTCCAACCTCAACACCGGCCATGGCACGCCCACGACCACCAACCCGAGCGGCACCGGCTACAAGCTGAACCCGGTCGGCGTTGCCAGCTATGTCCGCCTGTATCCGGGCTTTGACGGCCTCGCCGCGAACGGCCTGCGCTACGGCGCGTCGGTCGAAATCCGCGAAAACTTCTATGCCGGCACCACGGGCACCACGAATGACGGCTCGACCGGCGCCGTCGCCAGCCCGAGCGGCAACATCTCGGCCGAGACCCTGTTCGTCCGTGCGGCCTTCACCTACCTGGCCTCAGACAAGGTCGGTATCGTCCGCCTCGGTCAGGGCAGCGGCGTGCTCAGCCTGTTCGACAACTGTATCTTCACCAGCCAGTGCTGGGACGCTGGTCTCGGCAACCTGAACGGTGCCGGCATCGCGGATGTCGGCCCGAGCGGCGCATCCATTCCGTTCGTCTGGCTCGACCAGGCGGCCGCGGACGTCGCCAACAACAAGATCGTCTACCTGTCGCCGCAGTTCTTCGGTGTTGACTTCGGCGTGCAGTATGCGCCGAGCGCGGGCAACGCCTTCTCGAACGCGTCGGGCGGCAGCCCGCTGCAGAGCACGACCTGCAACCAGGCCGGCGCGAACTGCATCAACGTGTCCTCCGGCAACGACGCCACCCGCTGGTTCAACCAGGTCGGCGGCGGACTGCGCTTCCAGCAAAACTTCGGCGCGGTCGATTTCAAGGCGTATGGCTTCGGCGAAACCGCCCAGAAGGAAACTCTGACGGTCGGATCTTACTTCACGCCGGCCCAGGTCCGAGCGGGCGTTATCGGCGCCAGCGCGACGAACCTGCGCTACCAGAACCTTGGCTTCTATAAGGCCGGCACCGCAGTTACCTTCGCCAACGTTACCCTCGCCCTCGATTATATCGGCGGCGCGGTGAACGGTCAGTTGGGTATGACGACGGCGGGCGGCGCGAACATGAACGCGTTGCTGCCAGGCATCACCTACGCCAACGGTCCGCTGACCGCCGGTGCGATGTTCGGCGACATCTGGAGCCAGGGTGCGGCTCAGTTGACCGGTTACTCGCAACGTCACGAGTATGAGTTCGCTCTCGGCGGCGCTTACAAGCTCGCGCCGGGCGTGCAGCTCGTCGGCGAATACCAGTACGCCTATCGTCATCAGAGTGGCTACAACTTCGCGACCGGTGGCCTTGGCGCCGAAGGTGCGACCGTGGATGCGCAGACCCAGCAGGTTCTGTTCTCTACCGTCCTTACCTGGTAAGCTTAGGTCTGAACGAACGACGGAAGCGGCGGGGCATCACCCCGCCGTTTTTCGTTTGAGGTTGCGGTGTCGTCGCCCCCTCCTTCTTGTCATGGCGTCGTCTCCCCATTCGTCATGGCCCGGCTTGTCCGGGGCACCTATCGCGGCACGTGCTGGAATAGGTGGCCCGGACAAGCCGGGCCATGACGATTGGAGGCCGGGCCATGACGATTGGAGGCCGGGCCATGACGATTGGAGGCCGGGCCATGACGATTGGAGGCCGGGCCATGACGATTGGGGGCCGGGCCATGACGATCGGGCCGCGCCGTGAACGACCGCGGAGAATGCCGATTGCTGGCGGGACGGCACGGGGCTAAGACGGCGCGCTACGACTGACAGTCAACAAAAGGCTAACCATCGCGATGCGCCTGACCTCCATTTCCGCCCGTCTCCTCCCTGCGGCCCTGTTCGCCGGGTTGGTAGTCGCCGGCTGCTCCTCCGAAAAGCCGAATCCGACGGCGCCGGGGTATCAGGGTCTGGGCAGCGGCTCCGCCGGCGACGTCTCCACCACCCGCATGGGCGGCGAGGACAGCGGCGTGATCTTCGGAGTCGGCAAGGGCAGCAAGGACCAGGGCGGCGGCGGCGTGGGTGGCGGATCCGGTATCGGCGTCAATGCCTTCCTGTGGCGCGGGGCGCTGGATACGATTTCCTTCATGCCGCTGGCTTCGGCAGATCCCTTCGGCGGGGTGATCATCACCGATTGGTATACGCCGCCGGGCACCAGCGGAGAGCGCTTCAAAGCAACAATCTATATCCTCAGCCGCGACCTGCGCAGCGACGGGGTGCGGGTGAACATCTTCCGCCAGGTGCTGCAGAACGGCCAGTGGGTCGACGCCACGGTGTCGGAAACCACCGTCGCGGATATCGAGAACAAGGTTCTCGCCCGCGCCCGCCGCATGCGCGAGCAGATGCAGGCCAGCAGTTAGGCCCCTCCGGGCGCAAGGCGAGCCCCGCCGTCATGGCGGGCTGCGCCCCCTAGGCGTTAAAATAGTCCGCAGCAGCTGCGTTTGTCCCCCGTCATGGTGCGCGGAGGCGCACCATCCACGCCTTGCGGTGCGGGTTTAGGCAACGGCGTGGATGCCGACCTGCGTCGGCATGACGGGG
>NZ_CAIWTY010000075.1 GCF_903915725.1 uncultured Rhodopila sp. | reverse complement strand
GAACCTCCGGCATCAGCGGTTCCGCCTTGGCCCGGCGCAGGTTGTCCAGCGCCGATTGCGAGAAGGCGATGACCTCGGTGACGAGCTGAAGCTCCAGCATCGAGCGGATCGGGTAGGATCGCAGCAGTTGCACGGCCGCGGTGCGCGCCCGGGCCGCATCGCCGCGGGCGCCGTCCATGAAGAACGGGATCAGGTTGAACAGGGCCTGCTGGAACAGATCCAATTCGCCGCGTTCCTCCGTGGTCATGGGGGGCTGGGATGGGGAGGCTTCGGGTTCGGGCATAAAGGGCGGTCCGGGTGGGGGATGAGAGTTGTTCTTTGTTTGTTCACTATATGACCAACCGCGTCTCAAAATCAAGCGCAAAAGCATGGTGCCAGGCATTGCGCGCCACAGGGCATTCCCTATCCAGGTTTTTCCCTTTGCCACGATGGCATCAGTGACGCTGCACCCGACAATCATCCTGCGTCATGCGGGTGCCGGCTTCCCGGTCGGGGAAGAACAAGAGGCTATCCTTACGGAGCTTTGCAGCGGCGCGGTTCTGTTCCCTGCGCCGAACGGCATGCGATCCGGGCACCTATGGCCAAGTTCGTGAAACACCTCGCAAATGGCCTTAATAAGCCGCTATTTTTGCCACCGCCCGCTCTTGACTTATGCTTGGCGTCACCTCTCCCCCGACTGGATAGAGAAACCGGCGATTGGCCGATCTCTACGCCGGCTACGCCGCCGCCAGGACCGAAGAACAGATCCGGGCGACGTCGTCCTCCGTCAGGTCCGGGTGTATCGGCAAGGCGAGAATCCGGGTCGCCAGATCCTCCGAGACCGGCAGCGACGACCCGTCGTGCTGGCCGCTGTAGGCGGGCTGGTGGTGCAGCGGGCGGGGGTAGTAGATCGCTGTCGGCACCCCATCGGCGCGCAACGCGGCCTGAATGCGGTCGCGGGCGGCCTCGTCTTTCAGCAGGATGGCGTAGATCGCCCAGGCGCTGGTGCTGCCAGGGACACGCTTTGGCGTGGTGACGGCGTTGCCGAGCCGCTGGTCATAGGTCCGGGCGATGCGCTCGCGCGCCTGTAGTTCCTCGGGGAAGACGGCCAGTTTCGACAGCAGGATCGCGGCCTGGATCGAGTCCAGGCGGCCGTTCATGCCGGTGCGCAGCACCTCATAGCGGGTCTTGCCCTCCCCATGCGTACGCAGGCTGCGATAGAGATCGGCCCGTTCCTCGGATTCAGTGAACAGCGCGCCGCCGTCGCCGTAGGCGCCGAGCGGCTTGGATGGGAAGAAGCTGGTGGCGGTGGCATCGGCCTGGCTGCCAACGGGGCGCCCGTGCAGGGTGGAGCCGAAGCTTTGCGCCAGATCGTCCAGCAGGAACAGGTGGTTGCGGCGGGCGATCTCGCTCAGCGCGGGCCAGTCGGCGGGCTGGCCGAACAGGTCCACGCCGATGATGGCGCGGGGCTTCAGCTTGCCGGCGTTCTGCGTTTCCTCGATCCGCTGCTTCAGGTGGGCGGTGTCGATCTGGAAGGTGCGGGGATCGACATCGACGAAGACCGGGGTGGCGCCGAGCAACAGGGGCACCTCCGCGGTTGCGGTGTAGGTGAAGGCGGGGAGGAAGACTGCGTCGCCGCGGCCGATCTCCTCGGCCATCAGGGCGATTTGCAGGGCGTCGGTGCCGGAGCTGACGCTGACGCAGTGCGCCGCACCGCAGAATTTGGCCAGTTCGGCTTCGAGTTCGCGCACTTCCGGGCCGAGGATGAACTGGCAGTGTTCCAGCACCGTGTCGATCCGGCGGCGCAGATCGGCCGCGATGCGGGCCTGCTGCGCTTTGAGGTCGAGGAAGGGGATGGCGCGGGGGGAGTCGGACATGGGACCTCGGTGCGGGTGGCTTATCGGGTCGGTGGCGCTATCGTCATGGTGGCCGAAGGGCCGCCATCCACGCCTTGCGGTGTTGGGACGGTCAAAGGCGTGGATGGCGGGCCTTCGCCCGCCATGACGGTGCGTCTCGGCGTCACGCCCGAACCTCGCCGGCGGAGCCGTCGATGTTGTGTTCGAACTCGGGGATCAGGCGACCGAGCAAGGTCAGCGCCAGCTTGACCTGGCCGCCGCGGCACGCGCTGCCGATTTCCTCGATGGCGCGGCCGACAATGGCGGGGTCCGCGGTGCGGGGGGAGGCCATGAGCAGCCCGGCATATCCCGTCGGCTCGGGCGGCTCCTTGCCGTGGAACAGTTCCTCGAACAGCTTTTCGCCGGGGCGCAGGCCGGTGAAGCGGATTTCGATGTCCTGCTCCGGCACCAGGCCGGCGAGGCGGATGATCTGGCGGGCGAGGTCGACGATCTTCACCGGCTCCCCCATGTCCAGCACGAAGATGCCGCCATCCTCGCCGGACGGCAGCGCCGCGCCGTTGACGCCGAGGACGCTGGCTTGCAGCACGAGCCCGACCGCCTCCCGCACCGTCATGAAGTAGCGCTGCATGTCGGGATGCGTCACCGTCAGCGGGCCGCCGCGCGCCAACTGGCGCTGGAACAGGGGCACAACCGACCCGGTGCTGCCAAGCACATTGCCGAACCGCACGGTGATGCAGCGCATCCCCTGCTGCGCCGTGCGCGCCGAGATATCCAGCGCCTGGCAGTACATCTCCGCCAGCCGCTTGGAGGCGCCCATCACGCTGGTCGGGTTCACCGCCTTGTCGGTGGAGATCAGCACCATCGCCAGCGCGCCCACCGCCCTTGCGGCATCGGCCACATGGCGAGTGCCGGCGGCGTTGGTGGCCATGCCCTCCAGCGGGTTGGCCTCCACCATCGGCACGTGCTTCAGGGCGGCGGCGTGGAACACCAGCTCCGGCCGGTATTCCTCGAACACCGCGCGGATGCGGGATTCGTCGCGGATGTCGGCGATCAGGGCGCGGCGGTTGACGCCGGGGTGGGTCTCCGCCAGCTCCAAATCGATCTGCCACAGCGCGTATTCGCCGTTGTCGAGCAGGATCAACGTGCCGGGGCCGAAGGCGGCGACCTGGCGGGCGAGTTCGCTGCCGATGGTGCCCCCCGCGCCGGTGACGATGACGCGCCGCCCCTGGATCAGCCGCGCCATGCCGTCGCGGTCGAGCGGGACCTGCGGGCGGTTGAGCAGGTCCTCGATCGCGACGGGGCGGAGTTCGACGGGGCGCGGCTTGTCGCTGTGATCCGCCAGCGCGGTGGGGCGCGGCGCCTGGCGGACCTGGAGGCCGAAGCGGTCAGCCTCGGCCACCACGCGGGCGAGGCGGGCGCCGGCCAGTTCGGGGGTGACGAAGACCAGAGTGCCGGGCAGGCGGTCCTCGTTGCGGAGTTGCTCCAGCACGGCGGCGGCGTCGTCGAGCGAGCCGAGGATGCGGTAGCCCTGGATGCGGCGGCCGGTCTGACGGTCGGAGGAGGCGAGCAGGCCCTCCACCCGGAACAGTTGCCGCCGATCGCGGGCCAGGGCGCGGATGAAGAGATCGGCGTCCTCGATGCTGCCGGCGAGCAGGATGGTGGCGTTGGTTTCCACCGGCCGGGCGGCGGGGCGGCCGCGGCGCCAGCGGTAGAAGACGCGGGGGGCGCCTAGCAGGGCGAGCAGGGTGAGGGCGAGGATGACGGGGAAGGCCGGGTTGGGCTGGTTGATGCCGGCGAGCGTGGTGGCGCCGGCGAACAGGGCGGCACCGAGGGCGGCACTGGCGGCGACGGTGAACAGGTCGCCGATGGCGGCGAAGCGCCAGTATTGCAGGGAGAGGCGGAACGGGATGCCGGCGGTGAGCAGGGCGGCGGCGCCGAGGGGGATGGTCCAGAGCGGGTGGTACGGAGGCACCGCCGGGTCGGCGAGGAACCTCGCCACCGGCACGGAGAGAGCCGCCATGCCGCCGTCGAGGGCGACATTGACGGCGATGCGAATCAGGGAACGCGCCGCGGCCATGGGCGGGGGTATAGCGCGGGTGGGGTTGGGGGGATAGCGGGGTTTAGAGAGGGGCGGTGACAACCGTTGCGAGGGTGCATGAGGCCGCGACCTCATGTCGGCAAGCCACGGGTTACTGCACGTATAGTAGTATATTAGCTCGCCACCAGGTCGTTCATCGACTGTTTCCAGAATCTCCACGATTGCGCAATGGGAGCGCGACAATATAATTTTGGTCAGCATCCAAGCGACCAATAAGACTGGCGTTATGCGGTCAGAGGTTGTGTGGCCTGGCAGAACAAGTCCGTCGGTCGGGCATCGAAGCCGGTTAGCTTGGGCTTAGCCCGATCGCCCCTTTGATCGAGGCTACAGCGACACCTACGCCAATCTCTTCCGCAATTTTCAGCGCCCAAGCGCCCGCGGCCTTTAGTGCTGCAGCGGTTCCTTGGCGGTCTCCCACCCTTGCTGCGTGCTCTGCTGTTGCTATCTGGCCAGTTGCGATGTCGTGTGCGGGATCGCTGTCATCCGCGTACGCCTTCATCGCAATCCGCAGTTTTGCTAATTCGTCGGCCAATTGTGGGAGC
Organism: uncultured Rhodopila sp.; assembly: GCF_903915725.1. Taxonomy (GTDB): domain Bacteria; phylum Pseudomonadota; class Alphaproteobacteria; order Acetobacterales; family Acetobacteraceae; genus Rhodopila. The sequence goes on along the minus strand of NZ_CAIWTY010000075.1, from coordinate 268,398 downwards.
TCCACAGATAACGTATTCCACGACTGTGAGATTGATATGTCTCTCGCCTGCGCGTTGTCGCTGAGGATAACGCCACCTCTATCTGCATTGTTCGTCGTCATACATACACTCCTGTCTACAGAGACCGTATAGGAGAAGAAGTTGCTGCTTGTGGACCGGTAAGCTTCCTCCAGAATCGACTTGAAGCGCTCCTCATCAGTTACGTCTATCCCACGATTGATATCGTGAAGATATTGAAACACCAAGCGCATTACTCGTTTCATTGTGCTCAAATCATCAGAGAAATCGCTTAGCGAGATCGCAACGGATGCATCATTAGACCAAAGCAATAGCATGGGTAGGCGATCTAGGCGGATCGAGCCTGACCCGGGCACGTAGGGTAAGTCATTGATGAAGGAATATATGTCCTCTCCACCCGAGAGCTGTAACAGTGACGGGTATATATCACAAACATCGCCCGATAAGCCATCTAACGCAGCCCAATTGTTTAGTATATATTTCGATAATATATCATCCTCGGTAGTGTACAATGCCAGCATTCTGTTTGGCACCCGAAGGTGCCGCTCTAGTAGGTCGACACCGCGCTCTTTGGGGGCACACCCGTCTCTCGGGTGAGCTTGGACAGACTCTAGTTCGCTTTGAGAAACCCGGTCGAAATCTAAGCTGGTTGGTTTGTAGCTCATCCTCGGTAATTCGCCAAAGCTTCGCCGTCTGAAGCGTAATTTGCGAAAATAAAATGAGTCGATTCCCACTTAGCTCGTAGGTTTGAAGATCTGCTATTAATGGCGGTCACACCCTTGGACAGTTCATATTCTGTTACTAGTGTCATGAAGGCTTCGCGATCCAAAGACACGAGCGAGCGAATGTGTGACTTGTTGCGCCGTAACCACTCAAGGAAATCGATGACCGCAGCCTTCCGGACGGGGTTCATGGTTTGAAACTCCCTATGTCGAAACTGCTTTCGGCCGTAGCCCACACCCACCAATCGCCCTCCGCGTTGCCGAAATTGCCAAACTCCGCGAGCTTGCGCGCCAGCGTCGCCGGGCTCGACGGAACCGCCAGGGAGCGTATCGAACTCACCTCACAAGCGAACTTGGGCATTTCAGTTAGTTCCGAGCTATTGACGTTTTTCCGAGCTATTGACGTTTTCGTGATCATGTCACCGATTATCACGAAGCGCAAGAGCGATGTCCAACTTGGCCGCCGAACCCGCCGACGCGGCGACCGGCATCCGCGCCCTGATCGAGGACGTGGTCCGCGACATAGGCGTGGCCGGCGAACCCGCCCCGGACCCGCTGTCGTCCAAAACCTACTCCGGCAAGTTCATCGTGCGCGTCCCGCCCGAGTTGCACCGGCGCCTGGTCATCGAAGCGGCGGAGGCGCAGGTCAGCCTCAACCTGCTCATCAGCCACCGGCTGTCGCTAACCGTCACGGACCCCGCCCCGCCCCGCCCGGCGCAACGCCGAAGCCTCAACCGGCTCTCGTGCCAAAGCGCAACAAGGCAGAACACCCCGGAATAGCGGACGACGCCGCACCGGCGAGGCTGCGGAAAACACCCCGCCCCGCCGCCTAAACCGTCTGCAAATGGTCGTTCCTGGCGGCCTTCTCCAACCTGGCCTCAACCGCCGCTTCCGTGGCGATGCCGAAATCGGCGATCTGGCGGGCGGCCGTGACGGCGTAAATCGGGCGAACCTCCCCTTCAACGTTTGGCACCGACACCACCAGCCCGGCCCCCGGACGCCGGAAGATCACATGGCCGCCGCCCGGGTCGGCGACAAAGCCGAGGCCGTTCAGCGTGCCCCGCAATTGCCCGGACGTCAGCGGCTTAGTTATGTCTCACCCCTCCCACCTGCCTCAAAACCGCGTCCTTGGCGCCACGCCAGCCCTGAATTGCCTCCGCATCAACCGCCCTGCTCCGAAGGCGAAAAGGAGACGGACGATACTGCACGCGAAACGCCCGAAGCAGGCTGCCTGATCGGCCAACCAATCTTGGAGATTCCTTCCTGGCGGCGCGCCGGGAGTGCGGCAAGGCGGCCAGCAAGAACGAAGCCGTTAGTCGTCAGGCCCGAAGCCAAGACTCAGCCGCGTTCGATGATCTCGGCCATCTTCGCCACAAAGCGCTTGCCGACCTCGATAGCCTCGGTCGCCTGTTCGGGAGACACCTCGGCACCCGGGCCGGTTTCGTAGTCAGCAATCCCCTTGAGCTGGTAGGTGCGCCCAAGGAACGCCCGCAGCCCGATATCAAGACTTGGATCATCCTTGGTCAGCCGATGCAGTTCCGCCGCGACCCCTCGATGGGTTTTCACCGCCCGGCCCGTCCTTTCGGAGATCAATGCCTGAGCGGCATGAAACCCGGCGAGATACGCCGTACGTCCCGCCGCGTCATGCAACTGCATCGCCAACATGACGTCCGCCTCGCCGAGCAAGCGGCCAGCCTTGGCAAGAAAATATCCGGTCTCCGGCGTCAGAGGTCGATCCCCTCCCGCCGGATTTCCCGCATCAGCGGCGTGCGCTCATCGTAGGCACCGGCGCGGTAAGCCATGGCATGGACGAACTCACCCGTCTCGTTGATGAAATCGGTGCTCAGGTCAGCCAACCGGTTGAGTTCCGCGCCCCGGTCGTCCATATCGCGCAGGAACACCGCCACATCAAAGTCGGAGTCCGGACGCGCATCGCCGCGCGCGCGGGATCCGAACAGCACCACGCGGTCGAGACGATCGCCATATATCCCGTCAAGCGCCCGGCGGAAGCGGGCGAGCACAGGATCGGCAACGACAGCACCATCCATCAATGTTCCCCAAAGCCGGCCAAGGCCGTCGTGCCGCCGGCGCGGACCTGACGCGGGCAACGGAACCCGAGGCCAAGCACCGAGTCTACGTTAACACGGAAAAACTTCCTTACTCAAATGTCTGGCTATTCTCATCACCCGGATCGGGCGCACGATCCGGCACCAGCGGGAGAACCGAGTGCAGATAGCACACATCCCATAGGATGTGTCAGTCACAGCCTGATTGGGGATCGCAGCCGCCCACCTCGATACCGTAGCCTCCAACGCCCCGCCGCGGTAAGAACGACGCAGCGCGAGAGAAACACCATGCCGCACGCCGCGACAGCCGATCCCGTCCTGACCCGCTTCCGCACCGCCGTCAGCGACCTCTACGGCGATCGGCTGGCCCGCATCGTGCTCTACGGATCACGCGCCCGAGGCGACCATCATCCGGACTCCGACTACGACATCGCCGTCTTCCTGAACGACCTGCCCAACCGGGCGACCGAGATGCGCCGGCTCGCGGACATCGAAACCGGCATCCTCTTCGATACGGAAGCCGTCATCAACGCGCTGCCGTTCCCGGCCGCCGCCTACCGGGAACAGACCGGATTCATGAACGAAGTCCGCCAGGACGGGCTGGACCTGTGAAACCCGGAACCGCCGACTATCTCGCCAAGGCCAAGGAATGTCTCGATGCCGCCAGAAAGGTCATCGCCATCCAGTTACCCGCGGTAGCGGCAAAGGAAGCGTATCTCGCCGCCTGCCACGCGGCGCAGGCCTTCGTCTTCGAGGCCACTAGAAAAGCCGCCAAAACCCACAGCTTCATGCCGACCCTGTTCGCCCGCGTCGCGAAGGACGATCTCCGCATCGACCCGGCATTCGCTTTCCGTCTCGCCAATACCTACAAATACAAAGAGATCGCCGACTATGCCGTTGGCACCCAAAGTGTCGTGACGATGCCGGAGGCGGAGGAGGTCATCGACATCGCGGCCCGTTTCACCGACACGATCAGGTACCTGCTTCCATCATGCTCACCGCCGGACCAGCCATGACAAAGCAGCCACTCCAACCGGAAGACCTCGCAGGCCTCTATCGTCGCGCCTTCGCCGATTACGGCGCCCGCGCGCTATGGAACATGCGCCCGGTCGACCACCCGACCCCGGCGGATGCCCTGGCCATCACCAAGGCATTGCGCACGCATGGACGCATGGACGGGCGGCGGCTCGCGGAGCGCATCGAACGGCTGTGCCATGCCGATCAGTAAATTCCAATCGGATGTATTGCGGCTGCTGGCCGCACAGCGCAGCCCCGACAGCTATATCGCGGGCGGCATCGCCATCAACCGGCAAGGCCCGCGCTTCTCCTTCGATATCGACATATTTCATGACTCGATCGCCCGGCAGGACAGCGCCGTCACTGCGGACGAGGCAGCGCTGGCTGCCGCCGGCTACACGATCACATGGCCTCCAACCCAACGCACCGGCAAGCACGAAGCGATCGTCGGAAAACACGGCGAGCAGATGCTGCTCGAGTGGGTGACCGACTCCGCCTTCCGGTTTTTCCCGACCCAGCCGGACGAGTTGTTCGGCTACGTGCTGCACCCGGCCGATCTGGCGACCAACAAGGCGTCGGCCGCGGCCGATCGGCGCGTGCCGCGCGATGTCGTCGATCTGGTCACCATTCACGAGACTATCCTCCCGCTCGGGGCCGTCGTCACGGCGGCGTGCGGCAAATTCCCCGGCACCACGCCCGAGGAAATGCTGGCAGAGATCACCCGCCACAGCCGGTTCACCGCTGAAGAATTTCAGGCTTTGGCGACCGAGCAGCCAATCGACGTGCGCGATCTGCACCGCCGCATCCGCGCCATGATCGAGGAAGCCGAAACCTTCATCGCCAGGCTGCCGAGCGACGCCGTCGGCGTGATCTTCCTGGACGGTGACAAGCCCGTACAACCGGACCCGGGCGCGCTCGACAGGTATCAGCGCAACCCCGGTGCGCCGTGCGGCCTCTGGCCATCGTCGCCGGAGATTACCCGGGCGATGCTTGAACGCTACGGCAAGCCGAAACCCTAGCCCGACGGCCCACCGGCCACGCAACCGACCGCAGCAGCGCCCGCGTCTCAGCCGATACCGGTCCCGCCCGGTGCCCCGGCATCTGCCGCCCGTTCGCATGCACGACCTCCACCAGCGCGGCATAGCTATCCACCCCGAGCCACCGCATGGCCGATCCGCCCCCCGTTCCAGTAAAAACCGCGATCTTCTAAGCGACCCGACCCAAACCACCCTGCGTCTCGATAAAAGCCGCTATTTCCGGCACCCCCGCGCCGGCCCGGATGTTCGCGAACACAAACGGCCGATCGGCGCGCATCTTGCGGGCGTCGCGGTCCATGATGTCGAGGTTGGCGCCGACATAGGGTGCGAGGTCGATCTTGTTAATGACCAGCAGGTCGCTGCGCATGATCCCGGGACCGCCCTTGCGGGGGATTTTGTCGCCTGCCGAAACGTCGATCACATAAATCGTCAGATCCGCCAGTTCCGGGCTGAAGGTTGCCGCGAGATTGTCGCCGCCGGATTCGATCAGGATCAAATCCAGATCGGGAAAGCGCCGCCTGAGTTCGGCCACGCCGGCCAGGTTGATCGAGGCGTCCTCGCGGATTGCTGTGTGCGGGCAGCCGCCGGTCTCGATGCCCATGATGCGCTCGACCGGGAGCGACCCGGCACGCGTCAGGAACTCAGCGTCCTCCTTGGTGTAGATGTCGTTGGTGATCGCGGCAATTTCGTAACGGTCCCGCAGGTGCTTGCACAGCGCGTCCATCAACGCGGTCTTGCCCGAGCCGACGGGGCCGCCGACGCCGACGCGCAAAGGACCGTGCGGGGATTTGGTCATGAGCGGAACAACCTTGTGTATTGGGTTTCGTGGCGCATGGCGGCAAGATCGGAACGGAATGTGCAGCCGCCCAGGTCGTCAAGGGTGGCGGTTTTTGTTTCTTCGGCAGTCGTCAAAATCACCGGCTCCAGCGCCGCCAGCACGCCCAATCCGGCGGTCTGGCCGAGCGGGACAAGACGAACGGCTGCGGAGATCAGGTTGCTGACGAACGCCTGGATATAGGCGGAAGCGGCGTCGTCCTCGCGGATGCACTTGCCTGCGGCCGCGGCGCCGACCGCCACGGCGTAAGGCATATCGTCCGGCACCGGCGTCCAGGGCGCGACTGCACGCACAAAAGCGCGTCCTTGATTGAGCGCCTCATCCCGGCGTTCTCGCGACGGGGTCGCAGCCAGTCCCAGTGCACCGATTTCCTTCAATGCCTTCGGGTCGGAGGCGTTGCGGTGGGCGTGCCGCAGCAGGATGGTGTCGGAACGAACCGAGCCGTGCGTGACGACATCTCCCAGCCAAAATCGTAGCGTATCGGCGTCCTTTATGTCCCCGGCTTCGACAGCCCATTCCAGCCCGTGCGAGTAGGCAAAGCCGCCGGTCGGGAACGCCGGCGACAGCCAGGCCAGCAGGTGCAGTAGCGGCCTTGGATCAGTGATGATGGTCATCGTCGCCGTGATGGTGATGATGACCACCACCGGCATAGGCGCCGGCCTCCGGATCGAACGGGGCCATGATCCGCTCGACGTGGCCGCCCAGCCCCTCGACCATGTCCCCAATGACATGATCAGCGCGGATGCGAATGCGGTCACCGAGCAACTGCACGGGCAGATGGCGGTTGCCGAGGTGCCAGGCGATGCGGATTAACTCGCTGTCGTCATGCGCGTGGATCTCCATCAGGTCTTCCGGCTGGGCGCAGACACGCACGATTCCGGTTTCTACAACCAGACCGTCGCCATCGCGCAAACGAACGGCCTGGGGCAGATCGATCAGCAGCTCGGCGCCGAGGATCGTCTCCAGAACGATGCGGCGGCGGAAGCGGCGGTCGTAGTCGATCAGGACCCGGTCGATTTCGCGCTCCGAATCCCAGTCTCCCGCCGGAAGAACTCCCTCGACGCGCATCAAAACAGGAAGTACCGCTGCGCCATCGGCAGCACTGTCGCCGGCTCGCAGGTCAGCAGCACCCCGTCGGCGCGGACCTCATAGGTTTCGGCATCGACCTCCAGCACCGGCGTGGCATCGTTGTGGATCATCGATTTCTTGCCGATGCCGCCACGCGTGTTGCTCACAGCGGCCAGCCGTCGCTGTAAGCCGAGCGCCTTGCCGATATCCGCCTCCAGCGCCGCAGCCGAAACGAAGGTGACGCAGGTGGCGGCCAGCGCACGCCCGATGGCACCGAACATGGGCCGGTAATGCACCGGCTGGGGCGTCGGGATGGAGGCGTTCGGATCGCCCATCGGGGCGCAGGCGATGGCCCCCCCCTTGATCACCAGATCCGGCTTAACCCCGAAAAACGCCGGCGACCACAAGACCAGATCCGCCAGTTTGCCGACAGCGACGGAACCGATTTCGCTCGCAAAACCCTGCGCAATGGCCGGGTTGATGGTGTATTTCGAGATGTAGCGCTTAACCCGCGCATTGTCGTTCCGCTCGGTATCACCCGGCAACGCGCCGCGCTGCGTCTTCATCTTATGCGCGGTCTGCCATGTGCGGATGATCACCTCACCCACACGGCCCATCGCCTGGCTGTCCGACGACATCATCGACAGTGCGCCGAGGTCGTGCAGGATGTCCTCGGCCGCGATGGTTTCCTTGCGGATGCGGCTCTCGGCGAAGGCGACATCTTCCGGAATCGAACTGTCCAAATGATGGCAGACCATCAGCATGTCCAGATGTTCGTCCAGCGTATTGGCCGTGTAGGGGCGCGTCGGGTTGGTCGAACTGGGCAGCACATTCGCCAGCCCGGCGACCTTGATAATGTCCGGCGCATGGCCGCCACCGGCGCCTTCGGTGTGGAAGGCGTGGATGGTGCGGCCCTTGAAGGCGGCGATGGTATCCTCGACGAAGCCGGATTCGTTCAGCGTGTCGGTGTGGATCATCACCTGTACATCGAAACGATCCGCCACCGACAGGCAGTTGTCGATCGCGGCGGGAGTAGTGCCCCAGTCCTCGTGCAGCTTCAGGCAGGATGCGCCGGCGCGCAGCATTTCCTCTAGCGCCTGTGGCTGCGAGGCGTTGCCCTTGCCGGCAAAGGCGAGGTTCACCGGCAGCCCCTCGGCGGCTTGCAGCATGCGCGCGAGGTGCCAGGGACCTGGCGTGCAGGTGGTGGCGGCTGTGCCGGTGGCCGGCCCGGTGCCCCCGCCGACAAGCGTGGTGATGCCGGCGGCGATGGCGTCATCCACCTGTTGCGGACAGATGAAATGAATATGCGAGTCGATGCCGCCGGCGGTGAGGATCTTGCCCTCACCGGCAATAATCTCGGTACCGGGGCCGATGATGATGTCGACACCGGGCTGAACGTCGGGGTTGCCGGCCTTGCCGATGGCGGCGATGCGGCCATTGGTGATGGCGACGTCGGCCTTGACGATGCCCCAATGATCGATGATCAGCGCATTGGTGATGACGGTATCCACCGCGCCCTGCGCCTGAGAGGCCTGGGACTGCCCCATCCCGTCGCGGATGACCTTGCCGCCGCCGAACTTCACTTCCTCACCATACAGGGTGAAATCTTTCTCCACCTCAACGATCAGGTCGGTGTCCGCCAGGCGCACGCGATCCCCGGTGGTGGGCCCGAACATGTCAGCATAGGCGGCGCGGGTGATGCGGGCCATCAGGTGAGTGCTCCCATGACGTCGCCGCGGAAGCCGTAAACGTGGCGCGTGCCGCGGTAGGGGACCAGGGTGATCTCGCGGGTCTGGCCGGGTTCGAAGCGCACTGCGGTGCCGGCCGCGATATCGAGGCGCTGGCCGCTGGCGGCGGTGCGGTCGAACGACAGCGCGGCGTTGGTTTCGGCGAAATGATAGTGGCTGCCGACCTGGATGGGACGGTCGCCGGTGTTGGCGACCGTCAGGACGGTGCGCGGCAGGCCGGCGTTCAACTCGATATCGCCAGGTTCGGGGAGGAGTTCACCGGGGATCATGCAGCGGTCCTATGGGCGGCGGTTTCGTTGAACAAGCTATAGGCGAGGCGCCGGGATCGGTCACCTTGCAGAAGTGTATTGCCGATGGGCGTATATGTCCATAATATACAGAAACCATGATCAACCTGGCGGGCATTCAAGGCTTTCAGTGGGACGAAGGCAACGAGCGCAAAAGCGCCGATAAGCACAATGTCAGACAGAGCGAGGTCGAGCAGGCCTTCTTCAACGAACCCCTCCTGCTCGTGGAAGACGACCGGCACAGCCAGACCGAAGCGCGCTTCAATGGCCTTGGCCATACCGATGACAACCGCTTCCTCCACATCACCTTCACACTACGCGACCAAGGCCGGGTGATCCGCGTCATCTCCGCCCGCGACATGAACCGAAAGGAAAGAAGGCGCTATGAACAAGACGCTTAAGCCGATTCCGGCGTTTGCCAACGAGGTGGACGAACGCCGGTTCTGGGAAACGCACGATTCAACCGACTATGTCGATTGGAGCAAGGCGCAACGCGTCCGCCTGCCCAATCTGAAGCCCACGAGCGCGGCAATCTCACTCAGGCTGCCCGTGCCGCTTCTGGAACGGATTAAGATCGCCGCCAACAAGCGCGATGTGCCGTACCAGTCGCTGATCAAGACCTGGCTGGCGGAGAAACTCGATAGCATCTGACACCCTCACCGAATCGGCTCGTGCACCGTGACCAGCTTCGTCCCGTCCGGGAAGGTCGCCTCCACCTGTACGTCGTGGATCATCTCGGAAATCCCGGGCATCACCTGATCGCGGGTCAGCACTTTTGCCCCGGCCTCCATCAAATCCGCCACGCTGCGTCCGTCGCGGGCGCCCTCGACGACGAAATCGGTGATCAGCGCCACCGCCTCAGGATGGTTCAGCTTCACGCCACGCTCCAGCCGGCGGCGGGCGACGATGGCGGCCATGCTGATGAGCAGTTTGTCTTTCTCGCGCGGGGTCAGGTTCATGCCGGTCTTTCCTCTACAAGATCAACATAGCCAAACCCGCGGCAGCGGACGAGACTCCCGTAACACCTCCAGCGCCGAGACCACGGTGCGCCGAACGCAGGCGCTGTCCTGCCCGAGGATGCGGGCGACCAACATCCCGTTCCAGGCGCTCGCTCCGGCTTCACCGGTTCCCAGTGCTTGCCGCAGCGGGTCCAGCAGACGATCGGCATCCGGCGCCACGTAGACCAGGGTCGCCAGGGCACGGGCGCCATTCCCGATCGCGGCTCGCGCCAGGAAATCAGCCACCGCTCCGTCGAGGCGGATCGTGTCGTGCAGCAGCAACGCCCCGCCTCGCCGCACCTGGATCAGGTCACGGAACCGGGCTTGGCGGACCGTCTCGCCCATCGCCGCGCGTCCGAACACCAGTGTCTCGACTCCGAGGAACCGCCCATCGGGCGCCATGGCGATCTCCAGCCGCCGGTCCAGCGCACTGTTGTCGAACAGGATGGTTTCCTGGGGCAGCCACTCCATGGCGGCACCCGCCCCGATTGACAACGTTGTCCGCACCCACGACGGCGCGTCGCGGTCCAGCGCGCGGTAGAACCGCTCCGCCGCCTGCGCCGACACCGTGACCTGACAACCCGCGGCGGCAGATACTGCGACATCCAGACGATCGCCGGCCGCGACCCCGCCGCCAGTGTTCAGCGTGACGACATCCATCCATCCGGACACGACACGCCGCGGGAACCGCGCCTTCAGGCACCCCGCCTGGCGCAGGTCGTCCAGCACCGTCTGGTCTTCATGTCGCTTCACGCCGACACGCAACTCCCCGACCGCGCGTTGCAGCGGAACCGGGTCAGACAGACAGGCGGCGTCGTACATCAGCCTCGTCTAGGTCCTCTCGCCGCCCCGCCAGAACGATGTCGCCGCGATCCATCACCACCATGGTCTGAGCCAGTTCCCGGGCGAAGTCGAAATACTGTTCCACCAGCAGGATGGCCATATCACCGCGCGCGCGCAACAGGGCGATGACACGGCCGATATCCTTGATGATGCTCGGCTGGATTCCCTCCGTCGGTTCATCCAGGACGATCAGGCGAGGCTTCATCACCAAAGCGCGGGCGATCGACAGTTGCTGCTGCTGGCCGCCGGACAGGTCGCCACCGCGCCGCCGCAACATCGTCTTCAGCACAGGGAACAGGTCGAAGATCTCGTCCGGCACCTTGCGTTGCCCGCGCGGCAGGACGGCGAAGCCGGTTTCCAGGTTTTCCCGCACCGTCAGCAGCGGGAACACATCGCGGCCCTGCGGCACCCAGGCGATGCCGCGGCGGGCGCGTTCGTACATCGGCAGGCGGGAAATCTCCTCGCCTTCCCACTTGATGGAGCCTGACGCGATCGGGTGGGCGCCGACGATCGCCCGCAGCATCGACGTTTTGCCGACGCCGTTGCGCCCGAGCAGGCAGGTGACCGCCCCGACCTCCACCGAGATCGACACCTTCCGCAGCGCAATCGCCGCGCCGTAGTACAGATCCACTTTTTCGACGTCCAGCATCAGCGCCCCAGATACACTTCGATGACCTTCGGATCATCGCTGACAAAGTCGATCGAGCCTTCCGACAGCACGGAACCCTCGTGCAGCACCGTGACCTTCACGTCCAGCGCGCGAACGAACGCCATGTCGTGCTCGACCACGACGACGCTTCGGGTGCGGTTGATCTCGCGCAGCAGCACGGCGGTCTGTTCGGTTTCAGCGTCGGTCATGCCGGCGACCGGTTCATCGACCAGCAGCAACTGGGGTTCCTGCGCCAGCAGCATGCCGATCTCCAGCCACTGCTTCTGGCCGTGGGACAGGTCGGCGGCGATGCGGCGGCGCGAGTCGGTCAGGCGTGTGGTCTCCAGGATCGCTTCGATGCGGCGCTTTTCCTCGGCGGTCTGGCGGGCGAACAGTGTGAAGCGCGGGCCGCGATTGCCGGCCAGGGCAAGCAGCAGATTGTCCCAGACAGTGTGCGGCTCGAACACCGTCGGCTTCTGGAATTTCCGGCCAATCCCCAAGGAGGCGATGGCGGGTTCGTCCAACCTGGTCAGGTCGGTGTCTTTCGCGAACACGACCTTGCCGCTGTCCGGGCGGGTCTTGCCGGTGATGACGTCCATCATTGTGGTCTTCCCGGCGCCGTTCGGGCCAATGACGGCGCGCATCTCGCCTTCGTTCAACCGGAGCGACAACGCGTTCAACGCGCGGAAACCGTCGAAGGTGACGGTGACGCCGTCCAGGTAAAGCAGTGTTTCGGTCTCGGTCATCCCGTCACCTCTTGTGCCGCGGCGGCGCCGGGACTCTCGGGTTCGGGTTCCTTGGGTGTGCGGGCGCGGAAAAGACCCATGACGCCGCGGGGCAGGAACAGCGTGACGAAGATGAACATCGCACCCAGCGCATAAAGCCAGATCTCCGGCAGCGCGCCGGTGAACCAGGTCTTGCCGAAGTTCACCAGGATGGCGCCGAGGATGGCGCCGACAAGCGTGCCCCGCCCGCCGACGGCGACCCAGATGACGGCCTCGATGGAGTTGCCGGGGGCGAACTCGCTTGGGTTTATGATGCCAACCTGGGGGACATACAGGGCGCCGCCGATGCCGGCCATCATGGCGGACAGCACCCATACGACCAGCTTGTAGGATTCCGGCCGGTAGCCGAGGAAGCGGGTGCGGCTTTCGGTGTCGCGCACGGCGATCAGGATCTTGCCGAAGCGCGAATCGACGACGAAACGGGCCAGCAGGAACTGGCCGCACAGCAGCAGGGCGGAAATCACCAGCAGGGCGGAGCGGGTCGCATCGGCCTGGACGTTAAAGCCGAGGATGTCCTTGAAGTCGGTCAGGCCGTTATTGCCGCCGAACCCCATGTCGTTGCGGAAGAACGCCAGCAACAGCGCGTAGGTCAGCGCCTGGGTGATGATCGACAGATAGACTCCGGTGACGCGCGAGCGAAACGCCAGCCAGCCGAATACGGCCGCCAGCACGGCGGGGACGAGGATCGCCATCAGGATGGCGAAGCCGAACCAACTGAAGCCGTACCAGTACCAGGGAAGATGGTCCCAGCCGAGGAACACCATGAAGTCGGGCAACTGAGGATTGCCGTAAACGCCGCGCGCGCCGATTTGGCGCATCAGGTACATGCCCATTGCGTAGCCGCCCAGGGCGAAAAACGCGGCATGCCCCAACGATAGGATTCCAGCGAACCCCCAGACCAAATCGACCGCCAGGGCCAGCATAGCGAAGCACAGATACTTCCCAGCCAGCGCCACGACATAGGTGGGGACATGCAACGCCGAACCCGGCACCGTCATCTGGTTCAGCAGCGCAAGAACCAGCGCGACGCCCAGCACCAGGGTGATAGTGATCCAGCCTGTGAGATCGAGCTTCATGCCTCCACCGCCCGGCCCTTGAGCGGGAACATGCCGCGCGGATTGCGCTGCACGAACAGAATCAGCAAGACGAGCACTACGATCTTACCCAGCACCGCGCCGGCGATCGGCTCCAGAAACTTGTTGACGATGCCGAGGGTCAAAGCGCCCACGACGGTGCCCCACAGATTTCCAACGCCGCCGAACACCACGACCATAAAGCTGTCGATGATGTAGCCCTGGCCCAGGTTGGGCGAGACGTTGTCGATCTGCGACAGCGCCACGCCGGCGATACCGGCCACGCCCGAGCCAAGCCCGAACGTCAGCGCATCGATCCACGGGGTTCGTATCCCCATGGCGGCCGCCATCCGGCGATTCTGCGTGACCGCCCGCATGCGCAGACCGAGCGGGGTGTAGCGCAACGCCGCCATCAGCGCGCCGACAACGAGGAACGCAAACAGAATGATATAGAGCCGGTTCAGGGTCAGGGTCAGGCCGCCCAACTGGATCGCACCGCTCATCCAGCCCGGCGTATCGACCTGCTGGTTATTGGCGCCGAAGAGCGAGCGAACGACCTGCTGCAGCACCAGCGACAAGCCCCAGGTCGCCAGCAACGTCTCCAGCGGGCGGCCGTACAGCCAGCGAATGAGGCTGCGCTCCACCACCACGCCGACTCCGCCGGACACCAGGAAGGCCAGCGGCACGGCGATCAGCAGGCTGAATTCGTAGACCGCGGGCAGATGGGCATGCATGAACTGCTGCACGACGAAGGTCGTGTAGGCGCCGATCATCACCATCTCGCCGTGCGCCATGTTGATGACGCCCATGACGCCGAAGGTGATGGCCAGACCGGCCGCGGCCAGCAGCAACACCGATCCCAGGCTGACGCCGTAAAAGACGCTTTCGCCGACGCTCCAGAGTTGCAGCACCCAATCGATCGAGACGACCGCCGCGGCAGCAGCGTCGCCGACGGGTCCGGTCTGGCCGGCGAGCGATGAAAGCAGACTGCGCGACGCCTGATCGCCTCTGCTGCGCAGTTCCGCAACCGCGTCCAAACGATCTTTTTCGGCGGCATCGGGATCGGAGATCACCGCCGCCGCCCGCGCCTGCAGCATCCGGCGCTTCACCGATGGATCGGCTTCCTGCGCCAGCGCGCGGTCGAGCGCCGGAATGACGGCCGGATCATGCGCGTTGAACACCGCTTCCGCCGCATCGAGACGAACCGACGGGTCCTTGTCGAACAGGCGCAAACTGCCCAACGCGGCATCGATCGCGCCGCGGACCGAGTTGTTGACACGGACCGCCTTGGCCTCGTCGTCGGAATCGGTGAAGGACTCACCGGTTACAGCATTCGTAAAACTGTCATCGTCCGCCTTAAGCAGCAGCATCCCGTCCGGCATATAATAAAGTTGGCTGTTCTGCAGGGCGGAAATGATCGCCGCGGCATGCGGGTTGCCGGACAGCGCGAGGTCCTCGACGCCCTGCCGCACGGTGCTGAAATTGCCGGACGCAAGCTCGGCCAGCGGATCGCCCGCACGTGCGGCAAACGGCCAGCACAGCCCCATGAGAAGCAGCAGAACCATCAGACGCGGCATGGGATGACCCCTGTAAAAAAGAGAAAGGGGCGGCCGGGAGGAAACGGCCGCCCCTTTTTGGCAAGTCAGGCTATCAGGCCTTCTTGCCAGCGGTGCACGTGCCGGTCTTCACGTTGAACGCACCGCATCTCAAAGGCGCCCGCCAGTCGCCGATAAGGTCCTTCGTATCGGCAACGTAGGGCGACCATTCCTGGGCCACCACCAGGCCCGGTGTCTGCGAAACAATATTGAACTGGCCATTGCCCTGGATTTCACCGATCAGCACCGGCTTGGTGATGTGGTGGTTGGACATGATCGTCGAATAGCCACCTGACAGGTTCGGCACCGAAACCCCGATCAGCGCGTCGATCACCGCATCCGGATCGGTTGTGCCCGCCTTCTCGACTCCTTTGATCCACTGGTTGAAACCGATGTAGTGCGCCTCCATCGGATCGTTAGTGGTGCGCTTCGGATTTTTGGTGAACTTTTTCCACGTATCGATGAACTTCTTGTTCTGCGCGGTATCGACGCTCTCAAAGTAATTCCAGGCGGCGAGGTGGCCGACCAGCGGCTTGGTGTCGATGCCGGCGAGTTCTTCCTCACCGACGGAGAACGCAACGACCGGGATGTCCGTGGCCTTGATGCCCTGGTTGCCGAGTTCCTTGTAGAACGGCACGTTGGCGTCGCCGTTGATGGTGGACACCACGGCGGTCTTCTTGCCGGCGGAGCCGAACTTCTTGATCGAGGCGACGATGTTCTGCCAGTCGGAGTGGCCGAACGGCGTGTAGTTGATCAGGATGTCTTCCTGCGCCACGCCGCGCGACTTCAGGTAGGCTTCCAGTATCTGGTTGGTGGTGCGCGGATAGACGTAGTCCGTGCCGGCCAGAACCCAGCGCTTCACCTTGTTTTCGTTCCACAGGTAGTCAACCGCTGGGATCGCCTGCTGGTTCGGCGCCGCGCCGGTGTAGAAGACGTTACGGCTGCACTCCTGGCCCTCATACTGGACCGGATAGAACAGGATGCTGTTGAGTTCCTCGAACACCGGCAGCACGGACTTGCGCGACACCGAGGTCCAGCAGCCGAACACCGCGGCGACCTTGTCGACGGAGATCAGCTGCCGCGCCTTTTCGGCGAACAGCGGCCAGTTGGAGGCGGGATCGACGACCACGGCTTCCAGCTTCTTGCCGAGCAGGCCACCCTTCGCGTTCTGCTGCTCGATCAGCATCAACATGACGTCCTTCAGCGTGGTCTCGCTGATGGCCATGGTGCCGGAGAGTGAGTGCAGGATGCCGACCTTGATGGTGCCGCCCGAGGCCTGGGCGGCGGCCGGCTTGGATGTGGTGGTCTCGACCGCGCCGATAGCCGCGAGGGTCGCGGCGGCAACGCCGAGCCGAGCCAGTCCGCGCCGGGAAAGAGAAGGTTCGTCCAAAGACATACGTGCCGGTTCCTGTGCCTGTTGATTGGTTTGGTTTCCCCGCCGGGCGGAGGCGGGTCATTTGATGCAACTGACATGCCAAGAAAGCCAGGCGGAAAATCAGGCATTCGGCAGACCGCTTTGCCGCAGGTTCCATTCCATTTCACCAAACTGCCTAGAAAATCACCAACATCCCCGTGCGGGCATCATCCGCAAACTGCCTAATTTTTGTGCGAATTGGCAACGGGCAATCTTGGTCATCAGGCGAAACCCGCTTATCTTCGGAAACTTGCGATGCCGGGGGAGACCAATGGCCAAGATCATTATCGCCGATAATCCATTGAACGACGTCGCGGTCGCCCGCGAAATCCTGCCTGCCAGCCTCGAGGCGGTCGTGGCGCGCCCGGGGACGCCGGAGTTCCAGGCGGCGCTGGCGGATGCGGTCTGCATTGTCGGCTTCGGTGAACCGTTCATGGACGACGCATTCTACCGCTCGGCGCCGAAGCTGAAGTTGGTACAGCTGCTGTCCGCCGGATACGATCGCTGCGACATCGACGCCGCGCGGCGGGCGGGCGTGCCGATTTGCAACAATGGCGGCGCCAACGCGACCGCGGTGGCGGAGCACGCGATCCTGCTGATGCTGGCGGTGTGCCGGCGCCTGGTCTGGCAGCACGCCAACGTGGCCTCCGGCCGCTGGCGGGGCAACGCTGTCAACGACGTGAAGCTGTACGAGTTGAAAGGCCGCACCCTGGGCATCATCGGCCTGGGCACGATCGGGAAAAAGACCGCCCGCCTCGCCCGCGCGTTCGGGATGACCGTGCAGTATTATGACATCGTCCGGCTGAGCGAGGAGCAGGCGGACGACCTGGGGGTAACGTTCGCATTGTTCGAGGAGGTGCTGCGGACCTCCGACATCGTCTCCCTGCACGTTCCGCTGACCAAGGACACCAGGCAGATGATCGGCGCGGCGCAGTTCCGGCTGATGCAGCCGGACGCTTATCTCGTGAACACCTGCCGCGGTCCGGTGGTGGATGAGTCGGCGCTGATCGAGGCCCTGTCGAATGGCACCATCGCCGGCGCGGGTCTGGACGTGTTCGAGGAGGAGCCGCCGCCACCCGACAACCCGCTGTTCGGGTTGCCCAACGTCGTGCTGAGCGCGCATTTCGCCGGTCCGACGCAGGAAAACCAATACACCCGCTTCCGCAATGCCTTCGACAATTGCCAGCGGGTTATCCGCGGCGAAAAGCCGCTCTGGGTTATTCCTGAATTGATTTGATTTGCGGCAGGAAAGCGACAGGGCAGGGAATACTGCCTGGCCCCTTGTAATTTCGTATTGAACACCGTCGCTGCCATTTCGTACACGCACCCGTGAGGAGAACGGGCATGGCAGCGTCGGACTGGTGGCAAGGCGCGGTGATCTATCAGATTTATCCTCGCAGCTTCCTCGACACGAATGGCGATGGCATCGGCGACCTGCGCGGCGTGACCGCGCGGCTGGACCATGTCGCCCGGCTTGGGGTGGACGCGATCTGGCTCTGCCCGTTCTTCGTCTCGCCGCAGCGCGACTTCGGCTACGACGTGGCGGACCACCGCGCGGTTGACCCGATCTTCGGCAGCCTGGCGGACTTCGATGCGCTGCTGGCACGGGCGCACGCGCTCGGCCTGAAAGTGCTGATCGACCAGGTCTGGAGCCACACCTCCGAACGTCATCCCTGGTTCCTGACCAGCCGCGCCAGCCGGACGGAGCAAAAATCGGACTGGTACGTCTGGGCAGATCCGGCGGCGGACGGGACACCGCCGAATAACTGGCTGTCGGTGTTCGGCGGCGCGGCCTGGACCTGGGAGCCGCGGCGGCGGCAATATTATCTGCATCATTTCCTGAGCCAGCAGCCCGCGCTGAACCTGCACAATCCGGCGGTGGCCGATGCCATGCTGGAGACCGCCCGGTTCTGGTTGGATCGCGGGGTGGACGGGTTCCGCCTCGATGCGGTTGATTTCCTGCTGCACGACAAGGCTTTGCGGTCCAACCCGCCGGCGCCTGCGCGGGAGGCAATCCCGGCCAAGTTGTTCGCGATGCAGCTCCATCTGCATGACATGCTGCAACCGGAGGCATTGGGCATCCTGGCGCGAATCCGGGGGCTGATGGACCTGTATGCCGGGACGGCGACGCTTGGCGAAATCAGCAGCCAGCCGGGCGCGTTCGAACGCGTGACCCGCTGCACGCAGGGTTCGCACCGCCTGCACATGGCGTACACTCTGCAGCCGTTGCGCGGTGAATTCGACGTTGCCTCCGTCTCCGGACTGCTGCGAAACATCTCCTCCGGAGGAGAGGACGGCTGGATCTGCTGGTCGTTCAGCAACCACGACGTCGAGCGCGCGGTCAGCCGGTGGAACCCGCGCCGCGGCGAGGCCCCCCCCGATCCGGCCTTCGCGCGCCTGTTGATGGCGCTGCTGCTGTCGTTGCGCGGCAGTGTCTGCCTCTATCAGGGCGAGGAACTGGGATTGCCCGAAGCGCATCTGGCCGAAGCCGATCTGCGCGACCCGTTCGGCATTGCCTATTGGCCGGAGTTCCGCGGGCGCGACGGCAGCCGGACTCCGATGCCGTGGGTCGCGGCCGAGCGCAATGGCGGGTTCACCACGTCCAAAACCCCCTGGCTGCCGATGCCGGAGGCACACCGTGTGCTGGCGGCGGACGCGCAGGAGGCGGACCCGGACTCGCTGCTGCACGCCTACCGGCGCTTCCTGCACTGGCGGCGTGGCATGCCAGCCTTAATTCGCGGCACGCTGCACCAGATCGCGTTGTCCGATCCACTGATCGGCTGCATACGCGAGTATGAGGGACAGCGGGTGCTGGCAGTGTTCAACCTGTCCGGGCAGCCGGTTGCCTTCGACCGGACCGCGTTCGGGCGCCTTGAGGTGCTGAAGGCCAGCGGATTCGCGGATCCCGGCGCATTACTGCCGCCGTTCGGCGCGCTATTTGCCGAACTCGAGCCAGCGGAAGCGGCAGCCTCGCTTGTTTCTGTACCGTCCGGCGGCTGAACGCGCCGCGCTTCGCGCGGAGACGATCCCGGGGCAACATCGCGACCCTCGACATACAGGAGAGCACCATGATCCACGTCGTCGCCATCGTCACCGCCAAGCCAGGCAACCGCGCCGCCATCCTGGAGGCGTTCCACGCCAACGTCCCGGCGGTGCATGCCGAGGCGGGCTGCATCGAATACGGCCCCGCGACCGACGCCGACGGTGTCGGCCCGCTACAGACCCCGTTCGGCGCGGACACTTTCGTGGTGCTGGAGAAATGGGAAAGCCTCGACCACCTCAAGGCGCATGGCGCCTCGGCGCACATGAAGGCATATGCCGCCAAGACGAAGGATTTGATCGCCAGCCGGGTTATCCACGTATTGTCCCCGGCGTAACGCCAATACCGCTCGGCCTCCCGCCGGGCGGTGGGGTCGCCGTCATGGCGCCGGAGCGGGCGTGCCCGCCGGCAACGGCCTTCTACCCCAGCTCGTACTCAACCTCCGGCGTATAGACGGACGCCTCCTTGCCAAGCAGGGAACTGAACAAGGTAAAATGCTCCACCGGCACCGGGTCCGCGCGAAACAGGTTGTGCGCCTGGACGTAGGACACCAGCTTGCCCTCCGCCACGTTGTCCAGCCGCGCCAGGGTGACGTGCGGCTGGAACCGCCGCCGCTCCGGCTCCAGCCCGCAGCGCTGTAACGCGATCTCGATCTTGTTCTGCAAATGGTCCAGTTGCGGGTTGCGCTCCACCCCGACCCATAGCGCCGTGCTGCGGCCGCCTTTGGCGAAGGTGCCCAGCCCGGCCAGGGTCAGTGAAAACCCGCGCGCACGCAGCCCGCTCAGCGCAAGGTCGATGTCCTCGGCGCGGTGGCCGGGCGTCTCGCCGATGAACCGCAACGTCATGTGGTAGTTGGCGGGAGGCACCCAGCGTGCGCCCGGCAATCCGCCGGCCGCCAGGGCCGACAGCCTCTCCCGCAGACTCCATGGCAGGTCGAGGGCGACAAACAGTCTCATCGCGGCATCTTAAGCGGGCTTGGCCTCGGACAACAGCTTTTCCACCAGCGGCAGGATACGGGCAACGATGCGCCGCACGCCCTCCGGATTAGGATGCATCCGGTCCGCCTGGTTGAGGTCGTCCACCGTGGCCACGCTTTGGAGAAAGAACGCATCGTAGAGCACGCCCGGCCGCTTCCCGAGACGCTCGTAGACCGCGCGGAACGCCGCCTGGTAGTCCGGACCCAGGTTGGGCGGCGCATACATGCCGGTCAGGAGCACCGGGATATGCTTCGCCGCCAGCGAGTCGAGAATGGCGGTCAGGTTTGCCTCCAAGTCCTTCGGATCGAGGCCCCGCAACCCGTCGTTCGCGCCAAGCTCGACGATCGCCGCGTCCGCGCCGTCGCCCAGCGCCCAGTCCAGACGCGCCCGCCCGCCGGCACTGGTGTCGCCGGACACGGCGCCGTCGATGATCGAGACCTCGTGGCCGTGCGCCTGCAGCGCCCGCTGCAACTGCACCTCGAACCCCTGGTCGTGCGGCAATCCGTACCCGGCCGAAAGCGAATCCCCCAGTACCAGCAGCCTCGGCGGCGCGGCAGCGGCCGAATTCAGAACAGATAACATTATTGCAACCACGCACCAGCCCTTCCGCCCCGGGACCGCGTCCCAATATAGTTTTCCTATGGATGCCATTCCGATCACTCCGCCGCTCGCCGGCGCCATCATGCCGCTGGTGCGGATCCGGGACCTGCACCTCAGCGTGCCGTCCGCCGCTGGACCGGTCAACATCCTGCGCGGAGTCGCGCTCGACATCGCACGGGGGGAGGCCGTCGGGCTTGTCGGCCCCTCCGGTTCGGGCAAGACCAGCCTGCTGATGGTGCTGGCCGGGCTGGAACGCGCCACCTCCGGCAGCGTGGCGCTGGACGGGCGAGAGATCACCGGCCTGGACGAGGACGCGCTGGCCCGGCTGCGCCGCGAGAGCGTCGGCATCGTCTTCCAGGCGTTTCATCTGATCCCCACCATGACCGCGCTGGAGAACGTCGCGGTGCCGCTGGAACTGGCCGGCGTCCGCGATGCCGGTTCCCGGGCGCGCGCGGCGCTGGACTCGGTGGGCCTGTCGCACCGCCTGACTCATTTGCCCGGCCAGTTGTCCGGCGGCGAGCAGCAGCGCGTCGCGCTGGCCCGCGCCTTCGCCCCGGAACCGGCCTTGCTGCTCGCGGATGAGCCGACGGGGAATTTGGACCATGCGACCGGGCAGTCGGTGATCGACCTGTTGTTCGCGCTGCGCCAACACAGCGGCACCACCCTGCTGCTGATCACCCACGACCGCGACCTGGCCTCGCGCTGCGATCGGCAGGTGCATCTGTCGGATGGGCGCGTGGATGAGGCGGTGGCGGCGTGAGGCCGTTGCGGCACGCGTCTTCCCCCGTGTCATGGCCGGTATTGTCCCACATTGTGTCATGGCCGGGCTTGTCCCACATTGTGTCATGGCCGGGCTTGGCCCGGCCATCCACGACTTGCGGTGCCGGTTCCGGCAAAGTCGTGGATGGCCGGGCCAAGCCCGGCCATGACACAGGGACTTGGGCGGCCGCCGTCGCCAGGATCGCCCCATGATCCTCGCCCTCACCCTCGCCCGCCGCGAGCTGCGCGGCGGCGTGCGCGGCCTGTGGATCGTCTTGCTCTGCCTCGCTCTTGGCGTCGGAGTCATCGCCTCTGTCGGCACCCTCCGCTCCGCCGTCGATGCCGGGTTGGCAACCGACGGCCGCGCCCTGCTCGGCGGCGACCTGGAGATCGACAGCGGCTCGCAGCCACTACCCGCCACGCTGGATGACTGGCTGCATACGCGCGGCGCGACGACCAGCGGCGTGACGCAGATGCGTTCCATGCTGGTGGCGCCCTCCGGCGAGCGGCAACTGATCGAGCTGAAGGCCGTCGATGCGAACTGGCCGCTCGTCGGCACCGCAACCCTGGCGCCGGACCAGCCGCTTGCCGATGCCCTGCGCACCCAAGACGGCCACTACGGCCTGTTGGCCGATCCGATCGTGCTCGATCGTCTGCAGCTTCACCCTGGCGATATGGTCCGCCTTGGCACTGCCAGCTTCCGGGTCTCCGGCGCACTGACGCATGAACCGGACCGGGTCGCCACCGCCGCGATCCTCGGCCCGCGCGTGCTGATCTCCGCCGACGCGCTGCCCGCCACCGGCCTGCTCGCGCCCGGTGCGATGGTGCGATACGCCATGCGCCTGACCGCGCCCGACGCGGCCGCCCTGGCACCCGCGATCCACGACCAGTTCGCAAAACAGGGCTGGCGCATCCGCGACCCCGGCGATGCCGCCCCCGGCGTCCGCCGCTTCATCGACCAAACCGCTTTGTTCCTGACACTGGTCGGCCTCACATCGCTTCTTGTCGGAGGCATCGGCGTCGCTAACGGCGTGCGCGCCTGGCTCGACGCGAGGGCGCGGACCATCGCGACGCTGCGCTGCCTCGGCGCCTCGCCCGGGCTGGTGTTTGTCGTCTGCCTGATCCAGGTGATGGTGCTGGCGGCAGGCGGGATCGTCATTGGCGTGACTATCGGCGCGCTGCTGCCGCTGCTCGGCGCGCGGTTCCTGACGCCGATATTGCCCGTGCCGCCGGTGCTTGGCCTATATCCGTTACCGCTGGCGCTCGCGGCTGCCTATGGGCTGCTTATTGCGCTGTGCTTTTCACTCTGGCCGCTCGGTCGCGCATCCCGCATTCCCGGGGGCGCCCTGTTCCGCGACGGCCTGATCCCGGAGGCGACGCGGCCGGCCACCTCCCTGATCATCGTCAATGTCGTGCTGGCGCTCGGTCTTGTCGGACTGACCGTCGCCACGGCAACCGATCGGATGTTCGCACTCTATTTCTGTGTGGCGGCGGGGCTGACCCTGCTGCTGTTCCGGGCCGGAGCTTCCGCCGTCATGGCGCTGGCGCGGCGGGCGCCTCGTACTGGCTGGCCCTCGGTCCGGCTTGGCGTCGGCAACCTTTATCGCCCCGGCGCGCCGACACCGCTTCTGCTGCTGTCCGCCGGCCTCGGGCTGTCCACCCTGGCGTCGGTGGCGCTCATCCAGGGCAATATGCAGCATCAGATCCAGGAGCAGTTGCCAACCAACGCGCCCAGCTTCTTCTTTGTCGATATCCAGAACGACCAGCTTCCCCGCTTCGAGCAGATCGTCCGCGCTCAGCCCGGCATGCAGGACCTGAAGCAGGTGCCGTCGCTGCGCGCCCGGGTCGTCTCGGTGAACGGGGTTCCGGCCGAGGACGTCAACGCAACCCCCGACACGGCCTGGGCGCTGCGCGGCGACCGCGGCCTGACCTATGCCGCCACACCGCCCGACGGCACCCGCCTCGTGCAGGGCGACTGGTGGGCGGCGGACTACGACGGACCGCCGCTGGTGTCGTTCGATGCTGCCATGGCCAAGGGCTGGCATGTCGGCATCGGCGACACCATCCGGGTCAACGTGCTCGGTCGCGACATCGACCTCAAGATCGCCAACCTGCGCAACATCGCCTGGCAGTCGCTCGGCATCAATTTCTTCATGGTCGCCAGCCCCGGGCTCCTGGCGCACGCGCCGCACACCCACATCGCGACCGTCAGGATCGCCGATGCGGCCCAGGGCGGCCTGTTGCGGGCGGTAACGGACGCGTTGCCGAACGTGACCGGCATCCGGGTGGAGGACGTGCTCTCCGCCATCGCGGGGTTGCTCAACCAGGTGGCGGCGGCGCTGACGGTGACCGGGGCGCTGACCTTGCTCGCCGGCACCTTCGTCCTGGTTGGCGCGGTGGCGGCCGGCCAGCGGCGGCGGGTGCGGGAGGCAGTGATCCTGAAAACCCTCGGCGCGACCCGCTCGCAGATCCGCGCCGCCTGGCTCACCGAGTTCGGCTTGCTCGGCCTGACCGCCGGCCTGATCGCGTCGGTTGTCGGCTCGGCCGCGAGCTTTGCGGTCACACATTACATTCTGCACACGGAGTGGATTTTCATGCCGGTCACGCTTATTGTCACTCTCGCGGGAGCACTCGCACTGATGCTGATTTTCGGTTATGCTGGAACAGCAGCCGCCTTGCGGGTCCGGCCGGCGCCACTCCTAAGGAACGAGTAGCGCCGATAATGTATTCCGTCCGGCCCCGCTGACGGACAGTGTTTGAACCGTCCCGGTTGGTCTCCGGCTGGTCTCTATGCCGGACGGGTGATTGGGTATAACCAACGCGGGCTTATGCTCGAAAGGAAACAGGGAACGATGGCTTACAGTCCGCAATACGAGGCCTATCCCAGGTCCTCGGCCGCAACGACGGCGGTGTTCGATGCCGGCCTGCGCGCGTACATGCTGCGGGTTTACAATTGGATGGCGTCAGGCCTGTTGCTGACCGGTGTGGTCGCCTACGGCATCGCCAACACGCCGCTGATCAACGCCTTCTATCCGCTGGTGCAGACGCCGTTCGGCTTCGCGCATCACCCGACGATGCTGGCGATGATCGCGATGTTCGCGCCGCTGGCCTTCGTGCTGGTGCTGTCGCTGGGCGTGAACCGGCTGTCCACGACGGCCGCCCAGGCGCTGTTCTGGGTGTTCTGCGCCGCGATGGGCGCCAGCCTGACGAACATCTTCCTGATCTACACCAGTGAATCGATCGTCCGGGTGTTCTTCATCACCGCCGCGACCTTCGCCGCGACCAGCCTGTACGGCTACACGACGAAGTCCGACCTGACGAAGCTCGGCAGCTTCATGATCATGGGCCTGTTCGGGATCATCATCGCCAGCCTGGTCAACCTGTTTGTCCAGAGCAGCGCGCTGCAGTTCGCGCTCAGCATCATCGGCGTGATCGTCTTCACCGGCCTGACCGCGTATGACACGCAGCGGATCAAGTCGGACTACCAGCAGTTCGCCTATGCCGAGGGCTTCGGCGGCGCGGCCAAGCGCAGCGTCTACGATGCGCTGAGCCTGTATCTGAACTTCATCAACCTGTTCATGATGCTGCTGCAGCTCATGGGCAACAGAAACAACAACTGATCCGCGGGACGCGGGCAAGTTGCAGGGCGGGGGTCATTCCCCGCCCTTTCTTTTGGGGGCGGGGGACGGCGCTACCTTCTCGTCATGGCCCGGCTTGGCCCCATAGGCGCTACCTTAGCGGATCCGGCAGCGGCCGTTGTAGTTGTGTCATGGCCGGACTTGGTCCGGCCATCCACGACTTTGCCTCGACCAGCTCCGTAAGTCGTGGATGGCCGGGACAAGGCCATGACACAAACTACGAGCCCCGGGCCGCCCGCTCACCGGACGTTCATCAATCAACTCATTCCGCTATTGCGGACATAGCGGCCGTTCTGACATCCTTCGCAAGAACAGAGGGACGCCAATGATGCACCTTGATCCGCTCACCTTGGCACGCATCCAGTTCGGCTTCACCGTTTCCTTCCATATTATTTTTCCCGCCGTCACCATCGGCATGGCCAGCTACCTCGCCGTGCTCGAAGCGCTCTGGTTGGTTCGCAAGGACGCGGTCTACGTCGATCTGTACCATTTCTGGTCCAAGGTCTTCGCCGTCAACTTCGCCATGGGCGTCGTCTCCGGCCTGGTGATGGCCTACCAGTTCGGCACCAACTGGAGCTATTTCTCCACCTACGCCGGAGGCATCACCGGGCCGCTGCTGGCCTATGAGGCGCTCACCGCTTTCTTCCTGGAGGCAGGCTTCCTCGGCGTGATGCTGTTCGGCTGGAAGAAAGTCGGCCCCGGGCTGCATTTCTTCGCCACCCTGATGGTCGCCGCCGGGACGCTGATCTCCATGACCTGGATCCTGGCCTCGAACAGTTGGATGCAGACGCCCCAGGGGTATGCCATCGAGGGCGGCCGCATGGTGCCGGTGAACTGGTGGCAGATCATCTTCAACCCGTCGTTTCCGTATCGCCTGCTGCACATGGGCCTGGCCGCATACCTCGCCACCGCGCTTTATGTCGCCGCCGCGGGCGCCTGGAACCTGCTGCACGGCCGCGACAACCCGCGGGTGCGGACGATGTTCTCCATGGCGATGTGGATGGTGCTGGCCACCGCGCCGATACAGATCCTGGCCGGCGACCAGCACGGCCTGAACACCCTGCAATACCAGCCCGCCAAAATCGCCGCGATCGAGGGCCACTGGTCCAACACGCCGGGTGAGAGCGTGCCGCTGATCCTGTTCGGCTGGCCCGACATGCAGGCCGAAAAGACCCTGGCCTCCGTGGAGATCCCGCATCTCGGGAGCCTGATCCTGACCCACAGCTGGGACGGCCAGATCCGCGGCCTGGATGACTTTCCCCCGGACGAGCGGCCCAATTCCACCATCGTCTTCTGGACCTTCCGCGTCATGGTCGGCCTCGGCATGCTGATGCTGCTGCTCGGCGCGGGCGGCGCCTGGCTGCGCTGGCGCGGCGACCTGTACCGGCAGAGGCCGTTCCTGTGGTTCGCTACGGCGATGGGCCCCTCCGGCATCGTCGCCATCCTCGCCGGCTGGATGACCACCGAAATCGGCCGCCAGCCCTGGGTCGTCTACAACGTCATGCTGACGGCGCAGGGGGTGTCCGAACACTCGGCCCTGGCCATGAGCGCCAGCCTGCTGGTCTTCATCGTGTTGTATGTCGGGGTGTTCGGCATCGGCATCACCTATCTGCTGAAGCTGATGGCGCGCGGCCCCGATCGGCAAAGCGGAGCCACCGCCCCGGCGGAAGAGCGTCTGGAAGGCCGCCCATCCCGGCCGCTGTCGGCGGCACCGGACATCGACCCCACCCCCATCATTCCGGGAGGCTGATCCATGACCCTCGACCTGCCGCTGATCTGGGTGCTGATCATCGCCTTCGGCCTGATGATGTACGTGGTGATGGACGGGTTCGACCTGGGCATCGGCATCCTGTTTCCGTTCGTGCCGGGCAAGCAGGACCGCGACATCATGGTCAACACCGTCGCCCCCGTGTGGGACGGCAACGAGACCTGGCTGGTGCTGGGCGGAGGCGGCCTGCTGGCGGGGTTTCCGCTGGCGTATTCGGTGCTGCTGAGCGCGCTCTACATCCCCCTCGTGCTGATGCTGACCGGTCTGATCCTGCGCGGCGTGGCGTTCGAATTCCGCTTCAAGGCCGACGAGGCGCACCGCCCGTTCTGGAGCCGGGCCTTCGCCTTCGGATCGTATACCGCGGCATTCTTCCAGGGCGCGGCGCTCGGGGCGTTCATTACCGGCTTCAAGGTGACCGGCCCGTCGTACCGCGGCGGCGCGCTGGACTGGCTGTCGCCATTCAGCGTCTGCACCGGGTTCGGGGTGATCGTCGCCTACGCGCTGCTCGGCAGCACCTGGCTGACGATGAAGACCGTGGGCCAGTTGCAGGCGCGCATGATCGTCGCCGCGCGCTGGATCACCCCGGTGCTGCTGGCCGGGATCGTCATCGTCAGCCTGTGGACTCCACTGGCGCACGGGGCGATCGCCGCGCGGTGGTTCTCCACCCCCAACATCTATTATTTCGCCCCGGTGCCGATCCTGGTGGTGTTGACGACGTGGCAGTTGATTGTGCGGCTGAAGGGGGAGCCGGGGGCGGTGCCGTTCCTGCTGACGCTGTTCCTGCTGTTCCTGGGCTATAGCGGGTTGGCCATCAGCCTGTGGCCGAACATCATCCCGCCGGGCGTGTCATTCCGCGACGCCGCCGCGCCGGAGTCGAGCCTGGCCTTCGGGCTGGTGGGCGTGGTGCTGATCGTCCCGGTTATCCTGATCTATACCGGCTGGGCGTATTGGGTGTTCCGCGGCAAGGTGACGGGCAGCGAAGGCTATCACTGATGCTGCGCCGTGTGGCGTGGCTGGTGGCGATCTGGGCGGCGAGCGTGGCGGTGGTCGGCGTCGCCGCCCTGTCGATGCGGCTGCTGATGGGGATGGCCGGGCTTGTAGCACCATCCCATGCAAACGACCCCACATCGACGATACCCCGTCATGCCGGCATTGCCCGGCCTCCACGCCTTGTGCTTGGGCATACAAAGGCGTGGATGGCGGGCCTTCGCCCGCCATGACGAGGGGCAAACCGGCCTATGGGTCAGCCCTGGCCGCGATTGGCTCTACTTGGTGACATCCACCACGACCTCGTTCCGGCGCAGGAAGGGGATGGTGAACGGTGGATCGTAGTTCAGCGTGAACACTTCCCCCACCGGCTTCCAGGGCGACTTCGCCAGCACGTCCAGCAGTTCGGTCCGCTTTTCCGCCCGGGCGCCGGCATTGTCCACGCCCGAATAGCGCAGGGCGGCGACGGTTTCCGCCGGCACATCGACAAGATGCAGGCGCGGGTCCGTCGGCGCCGGGGCGCCGGCCGCGGCGACCGAGTGCGGCAGGAAGAAGCGCATGTTCAGCGTGCCGGAGGCGTCCGTGGTGGTCTGCACCGGCGCGGTCATGGCGATCCGTTGCGTCTCGGTCTGCACCGGTGCCGTCATGGCGATCTTGGCGCTGCCCGCGTTGGCGCCGGTGATGTAGCGGAACAGCAGGCCGAACGCCTCGCTGGCGGCGCGGTCGCGGTTCTTGCCTTGGATGGTCGCCTCGATGGCGACGCGCGGGTCGTAGCGGCGGATTTCGGTGTTTGGGGCGAGGGTCTGGATCACGGCGTAATGCGGCTGTTCATACACCGAACGGATGCCGACGACCGCGGTCAGCGATTCGGCAAACGTGAGAAGATAGTAGCAAAAACCGGACATTGGGGGCCTCCTGAGCCGGGCGCGGGCCCGGGGTTGCCGGGCCTGCAGACAAGTCAAAACGACTCGTTAAGCCGCATATAGGCGCTTCCCGGGTTGGAACGAGGCCACGATGGCTGCTCGCTTAAGGGTTGACCCGAGACGTCATCGTCCCGTCATGCGAAGGCGGCTGCCGGCGGAGCCAGCCAGACGGCGCAACCGGCCCCGCCCGAACCACGCCAGCACTGCCAGCCCGAGCGGGCTGGAGCCCGGGGGCAGCATCGGCGCCGGCGACAGCGTCCCCGCCGAGGCCGACACCGACGGCAGGGCACCGCTGAAAGTGACACCGCCACTGTTGGACAGGTTAAGTTGCGCATTGCCGAGCAAATTCGCTGCGATCAGCGAGCCGGTAACGTTTCCGCCGGTCGTGACGACTGTCGCATCCGGCGCCAGGATCGACAGGTCATAGCTGACGTTCGATGCCAACTGGACCGTCGAGGCAGTGCCCATGTTCAGCAGCACGTTGTTGTCGGTCATGCCGCCGGTGTAGCCGAAGCTGAGATTGCCCGGCAGCGCCACGTTGCCGGAGCCAACCACGTTGATGATGTCGGTCGCCCCCGCAACGGTGCTGTTGAACAGCACCTGGCTGCCGGACATCGCCGCCATCTGCGCGGCGGTGACGTTGAAGACATTGCTGCCCGCCACCGTGCTGTTGAAGACATAGGCGCCCTGGGCGTTCTTGCCGAACGTGTCCCCCGCCGTCGTCGCCATGCCGGACAGTGCCGTCGACACCGCCGCCGCGTTGGCGCTGACCGAGGCGAAATCGATTGGCGCGACATAGGGCGCCGCCGCCGCGACCTTTGGCTGAGCGGCGTTGACGAAGCTGGACGCTCCGCCGACGGCCACGGTCCCGTTCACGCCCGCGCCGGTGAAACTGGCGCTGCCATCGACGTTCACCGAGCCGTTCACCTGCCCGTACAGATAGCTCATGGAGCCGCCGACGTTGACGCTCGACAAGCCGGTTGACGTGGCCGCCAGGCTGCCGCCGACATCCGCCGCGCCGTTGATCGCGCCGTTGGTCATCGTCAGGTTGCCGCCGACGGCAACACCGACACCGCCGGCGGTGGCGTTGGTGGAGGCGCCGAAATTCGACAGGTAGACGTTGCCGCCCGCTGCGATCGCGCCTTGGCTGTCGGAGGTATAGGCCGACGACGTGCTGCCGATGTCGCCGGAAACATAGGTGTTGTAACCGGCGTCGAGCAGGCCTTGCAGGGTCGTCACCTGCGCTTGAGCGGTGCCGGTGCCGAGTGCACCTGCGGCGAGGGCGGTCAGGGTGATCAGGTTTGTGCGCATGGCGTTGGGTGGCCTCCGCTGGATGTGGATTGCGACGGTCATTCGGCCCGGGAGCGGGCTCGCTTCGGCCGGGTAAGCTGCAAGAGGTATGCCGGAATAATTAGGCTATTGTGGTGTAATTTCCGGCTCTGGCGGCCCGACTCATGATAACATTCTTAAATTGCAACGCACTCCGCGGGGGCTTGGCGGTCCGGCTTGCGTGGGTCGCAAATCGCCAGGGGAACAATCCATGTGAAGCGGTCATTGACGGGCGTCCCATTGGCCCGAACGGATCAACACGCTGATGGCACGATATCTGCTGGTCAGTCGTAGCGTCTGAACCGCAATACCGCGGCATCGCGGTGGTTGCCCTCCGCCACCGGCAATCCGGCAAGACAAACAGCAACGGATCATTGAAATAATGACCACCCGGTTTTTCCGCTCAGCCACCCCACCGGCCATTCGCGGCGGCATGGCGGCCGGCTGCGCCAGTTCCCCGCTGCCCGGCCGCCTGACCGTCACAGCGCTGCTGCTCATCGGCGGATGGCTGCATGGCATCGCCGCCGGCCTCGCGTGGTCGTTGCGCGACAGCGCGGACAGTGATCTGGCGCAGGCCTTCGGCGTCAGCCCGATGGAGCTGATGATCGCCGGCATCGCCGCCATCGGCCTATACCGAGGCGGGGCAACGGAACGGCTCGGCCTTCCCGCACTCGGCTTCGTCCTCCTGTTGCTGGTGCCGAGCAGCCTTGCCGCGCACGGCTCACTGGTACTGTTCGCGCTGTGGGTCGCGGCCGGCACCGGCGGACAGATGCGTTCATCAGCGCTGCTGTTCGCGGGATTGGGCGCGTACGGCCTGTGGGGCGTGCTGGACGAGCAGATTGCCGGCGATTGGCCGCTGCGGGCCGATGCCATCCTGACGCAGAACCTGTTGCACGCGGTGCTTCCTGGAATCGAGCGGGTTGGCAACGTGCTGGGTGTGCCCGGCGGCCACCGGATCGTCATCCTGGCGGGTTGCTCGACGGCCTACGGCCTGCCGCTGGTCCTGCTGGCATTGGCGGCGCTGTCGCTGCGCGACGGGCGACTGCCGCCCCGCTTCGGGCGCGCCGCGCTGGGGCTGGCGGTGCTGTACACCGCGGCGAATCTGCTGCGCCTGTGCTTCCTCGCCGTTTCAGCCGAGTTTTACCGCATCGGCCACGGCCCGTACGGGGAGATGGTTTTCGATGCGCTGGTCATCGCCATGCCCCTGGTCATTGCGGGCCGCCTGACACACGGCATGACGATCCCGGACCCGGTGACGGTTCGCGCCGTGCCGGCGGGACGGCTTTGGGCCTCGGCGCTGCTCGGCCTGCTGCTCATCGGCCTGGGGATCAAAGCGGCGCGGATCGCCGAACAGCCGATGCAGCCGCGGGAGAAGCAGGCACAGGTCGCGGTCCTGGCATTCCTGGCGGATCGGGGCTGGCAGCCGGCGAGGCGGCAGGGACTGACGCTGGATGGCGCCAATATGATCCAATATTTCTCCCGCTCCGGCTGCCCCGGTGCGCTGGCGGTGGCGCTGGCCCCGCGCGCGCCGGAGGCGGCATCGATGCTGCGTCTGGCACTGGGCGGCGACATGCGCTGGCTGGAGGCCGGGGTACTGTATCAGGACCCGCCCATTGGCCGGCAGGCATGGAGGGTCACCCTGGCCGCCGCCATCGCCCGGCTCGGCGGCCCGAGGGACCGGGTGATGCCGATTCTGGCGATCGCTCCGGCACCGGGCGGACAGGGCGCATGTGCACCGCCCGGAGCCGACGCGTGGACGGCTCTGGCGGCTTTACCGTGATTGCCGCCGCCTTCAGGCGTCGGCCGGCTGCTTGAGGCCGGCCTTGTGCGCGGCGATCCATTTGTGCAGCTCCGCGACGTGGCCGCTTTCCTCGTCGGCGAATTCCTTCGCCAGCACCTTGATCTCGGGATCATCCGTGGTGTCGTGCACGTTCTGATAGAAGGCCTGCCCGGCGGCTTCTGCCTCCAGCGCGATCTCCAGCGCCTGCTCGCGGCCGATGAACGGATCGACCGCCCAGATCGCCGCGGTTTCCGGGCTTTCCAGGTCCGGCCATTCGAAATCCCCGGGCTTAATGTCGGGGATCTCGCGGAAGCCTGAGCGGGCCTGCGCATCGGCGAGGTGCATCCGCGAGTAATCGGACAGGCGGCGGAACAAGGAGCCGACCTCCCGGTTGCCGTAGGACGCCATGGCGTCGGCGAGTTGCGCGAAACGATCCGCCGCCTCGCGTTCCAGGGCGACGGCGTAGGCCAGAAATTCTTCAACGGATTGCATGACCGGTGGCTCCTCTCACGCTGCCCGGCGGCCAGCGCAAAGCGCGGCCGGTTGGTGCCGAGCGACAGTTTGACGATAAGCGCAGCAACAACGGTGCCAGCGCATGAATATAACAAATTCAATGTACTAGACAATGCATCCCAAAAACCGACACGTCCGGTATGCGACAGGATTGCGACCATTGCGACAATCCGCCCGGGTCAGCCGGACGACGCCTTGAACGACCGCACGGCATCCTCCACCGAGCGGAACACCCGCTTCGGCCCGAACGCCTCCAACACCCCCGTCCGCACCGCCTGTTCGTAGGCCCGCTCGGCCGACAGGCGGGCCAGCGCGACCTGAATGCCCTTCGCCCGCAGCGCCTCCACCATCTGCCGGAGCACGGCCGCCCCGGTGTAGTCGATGTCCGTGACCCCGCTGGCCTCGATCACCACCATCCGCACCGGGGTCCGGGCCCGCTCGATCGTGGCGGCGAGCTGTCCGCGCACGAACGAGGCATTGGTGAAATTCAGCGGCGCGGCGGGGGCGAACACAAGAAGGCCGGGCTCATGCTCCCCGGGCTCGCCCTGCGGCGGCCACCAGATGGTGGTGCCGGGGGCGCGGGCCAGTTCCTCGCAAAGCGGCCGGGCGACCGCATAGAAGCTGTTCAGCAGCGACAGCACGATGCTGGCGAGCATGCCGGTTTCTATCGGCAGGCCCACCACCAGCAGGGTGCTGGCCGCCACCAGCCAGATTTCGGAGCCGCCGCGGCGGGCGATACCAACCATCTCGTTCAGCCGGAAAATGCGCAGGGCGACGGCGATCAGGATACCGCCCAGTGCAGCGTGCGGCACGGCGGCCAGAAGCTCGCCGCCGCCGAACAGCAGCGCCGCGGCGAGCACCACCGCAACCAGCGACACCGCGCGGGAGCCTCCGCCGGCCGAGACCACCACGGCGGTGCGCGGCGGGCTGGCATTGACCGCGAAGCCGCCAATCAGGCCGGACAGGATGCACCCCACCCCGATGCCGCCGAAGTCGCGCGACACGTGGCGCGGGCCGTCCGGGTGCGAGGGATAGGCGCGCAGCACCGCGGCCGTCTGCATCATGCAGACCAGCGCCACGATCAGCGCCAGCGGCGACATGCGCAGCACATCATCGAGCGGTGCCGCCGGCAGCGCGATGCGCGGCACGGTCGCCGGCAAAACCCCGAGGACGCCGACGCCGTGCTTTTCCAGATGCAGCGCGGCGGTCGCCCCCGCCACGACGGCCAGCGCCAGCAACGCTCCGGGCAGACGCTTCGACACCCGCTCGGTAGCCTGGGTGACGGCTAGGACGAAGCAGCCGATACCGAGGGCATAGAGGTTCGTCTCCGGCAGATGGCGCCACACCTGGAGACACTGCGAGGCCAGCGTCCCGTGCGCGTCGGGGACGCCGAGCACGGATGGCAATTGGCCGATGATGATGTGGATCGCGATCCCGGCCATGAAGCCGGTCGTAACGGGGATCGACAGCAAATCGGCGACCCACCCGGCGCGCAGCGCAGCCGAACAGATCAGCACGGCCCCGACCATAATGGATAACAGGCCGGCGAGCGCGGCGTAACGGGGCGACCCCGCCGCTGCCAGCGCGGCCAACCCGCCGGCGAATATCGGCGCGATGGTGGAATCCGCGCCGGCGGACAGAAAGCGGTTGGTGCCAAACAGAGCAAAGCCGATGGCCCCGGCGGCGAAGGTGAACAAACCGGCCTCCGGCGGCATGCCGGCGAGGCGGGCGGTGGCGAGCTGCTCGGGAATGGCGATCGCGGCGAGGAGGAGTCCCGCCAGCGCATCCCGCGGCAACCCGTTCAGTTCGGCTGGCCAGAGCGATGGCATTTCGGGCCCTTCCGCCGGTGGGTTGATGGTGTTGGCAACAAATCTAAAGCTGGTCCAGCAAGGTCTTCCATGCCTGCCGGTGCCTCGGCTGGGTGCCGAACGTGTCGAGCTGCCGACCAACCTCGGCGACAAAGTCCCGAATGCTTTCCTCGCCCATCAGCGGCAGCGCGGTCCGCATCAGGTCAGCCATGGTAAGGTGATACAGATTGGTGCCTGAGGCCCACGCGACTGCGAAGATTCTTTCGACAGCCTCCTGCTCGGCCGACAAAATCCCGTCGGCGCAAATCAGAAACTCCGTGATGCCGTGAAGCCGCGCTTTGGCCACCATATCCTGGACATCCGCCCCGCCAACGCGGCGCTCCTTGACTTCGACGGCGAGTTTTACGGTTCCATCGGCGCTGATGCATTCCAAGTCGGCCGCTGAATTGGTCGCAGCATCGGCGGCGTTGATGACGTTGCGGCGGATTTCCCGATAGAGACCCAAGTGCTTTCGAGTGGTTTCGAACAACGCCGCGGCGATGGCCAATCCGCGATCGCCGCCGCTGCGTTGGCTGACGTAAATGCGCACCAGCTCCATCGCCTGCCGCAGGCTAACGCGCGACGGCACGACATAGGTGAATGTCAGTTCGCGCAGGCGATCACGGATTGCCGTCAGCACCCGGGTGAAAACCTGTTCGGTATGCCCCGGATCGTTAGTTTCTTCGACCTCGCGTAATAGCCGGCACAAGGTCTCCCACTGTTCCCGGTCGTCCATCTGGTCCAGTCCGGCGTCAACCCGAGGCCGCCGCAAAGGGTTGCTGACATACGGGTCGCCGCTGGGTCCGAGAACAGATTGGTTATCGCGGTTCCAGGGTACGATGACCTTCGTTGCGAAACCCCGAGGGTCCCACCGTCCCGCCTCGCCGTCGCCCTTCTGCAAACACATCGCATCCAAGTCGGGATCGGCCAGTTTACCTAACAGTTGTGTTGGAAGACAAAAGCGGATCGCGGTTTGGCCGCTATTGACCAGACGGGCGATTTCGGGCGGGCAGTCGCCGCCTTCCTGATTGAGAACGGCCTCCCACAGTTCATCCAGTTTCAGGGCCGCCGCCGCGCGATCGGGCCGCGGCAGCGGTCGTCCGGCCTTCGCCATCGCGTCCTCAGTAGTTCATCCAGACGCATTCCTGGCGTGTCTTCTTGATCGAGTGACACTGCTTCAGCGGAGCGTCGAAGCGGCGCCAATCCTTATACAGGCGGTCCATCAGGCCATTCCGGTACCCGGATATCGCCACCTGCCCGCGGCAGCGGTTCAGCGCCCCGGCGAGGTCGATGTGTTCGCTCTCGATCATCTCATAGCCATAGGCCGCGCTGTCGCCACGGGTGTCGTGCAGATAGGGCGGATCGCAGTAAAATAGCGTTCCATCTCCGTCATAGAGACGGATGATATCCAGCGCGGGCCGGTTTTCGATCTGCACGCGGATGAGCCTGCTGGCGATATCGCTCAGCCCCTCGACGCCGCCGAGCCAGCGGGACACCACGCCGGACATCCCGGCCCGGCTGGTTTCCTTGCAGTTCGCCCAGCGGCCCAGCGTGGCGCTCTGCGCCAGGCCGGTCCGGGTCTGCCGTGCCAGCACAAAGAACCGCCGGGCCCGTTCCAGATCGTCGATGCCGAGCCTGCTTCCGGTGATCGCACGATGGAATTCTTCGCGGGAAAACGGGGTCAGCGCGATGGCGCGTTGGAGTTCGTCGCCTTGGTCCCTGAGAACGCGGAAGAAATTAACCACCTCGCCGTCAACGTCGTTGTAGGTTTCGACCGGCGCCGGAGCGCGATTGAGCAGTACAGCGCCCGACCCGGCATAAGGCTCGCAATAGTGATGCGCTTCCGGCAGCAGCGGCAGGAGCCATTCGAGGTGGTTGAACTTCCCGCCGTACCATCCGAACGCGATGCGCTTGCGCCCGCTTCGAAGCAACGCCCTGGGAAGCGATGCAACCTCGGCAGCATCCAGATAGATTGGCGACAGCGGCCGGCGCATCGAACCCTCAGATCACGAGATGTTCCGCTCTAGCGCAAGCCTTCGAGCCGCACCAAACGAAAAGCTGGCGGCGGCCGGGGGCACCCGGCCGCCGCCCGATCCGCTAAGCCGCGCCGCGGACCGCGGTGCGGCCACGCAACAGGAAGAACGCCAGCACCACCACGACGAACACCACGCCGAAGAAGCTGATCAGCGTTGACGACGTCTGGATCCAGGTCACTGCCGGAACGGCGGCGCCCAGCACCAGCCCGACGACGCACAGGCGCCACGCTCGGCCATGCACGCCGGCAAGGAAAACGGCCAGCGCGAGCACAGTCAGAGTGAGATCCGAAATGGCATTGTCGTCGAGCTCGGCGCGGACCGAACCCGCGGACAGCACCATCAACGCCGCGTAGAAGGCCGCCCAGTGAAAGGCCTGCGTCCAGACCAGGGCGTAGACCTGGTTTGACGTCCTGGCACGCGCCAGGCCGGCCCAGATGGACAGCGCGGCGAAGGCGACGAGCAGGATTTTCCAGTAGGCAAGGATCGGCTGCCCGTAGAACGCGCGCCAGGAAACGCCGCCGAGCGCTGCCAGCAGCATGAGAATGTATGGAGAATCGACGAGCAGAAAACCGCCGACTCCGCGGCGGCGGCGAATGGGAGGAGGCCCGGAGGTCGAGGAACCAATCAGGCCGTCAGCGGTGGAGGCACTCATGAGTTGCACCCTTCTTTGGTTGCTCTGCCATGGCGACTGGCAAACGTTCCTTCACGCGGCGAAGCGAGATCAAGGCCCGGGGCGCAGCCCGATGCCGGCGTTCCCCCCATGAGCGGCCTGTTCGCACGTCCCCGCGGCAAGGTAAGCGCCAATGGGCCGGTTCTGCAACAGGCCGGATCGAGGGCACAATCATTTGGCTGCAAACGCCGCAGGCGTGGCAGGCTGGTTTTTGCGCCAATCGCGGTCGCAACGCCGTGTTCCCTGACTTGATGACCGCGGTGGAGCCGCGATTGATCCGAGTGCGGCAAGACATGATCCTGCGGGTTTGTCGCCACCGTTCTATTTCCGCTGAAACAGTTTCCTCAGCCACGCGAACCGCTTTGTTCTCGCCGGCTTCCCGGAGGCAGCGATCGCCGGCACGTCCGGCCGCGGCTGGCTTGGAAGCTCCATCACAGGTATGGGCCGATGCTGCTCGGCGGTCACCTCGGTCTTCATCGGGGCCGCGAGGCGCTCGAAAATCTCAGCCAGGCCGCGATCGAGCACCGCGCTATCAACATCCCACAACCCGGCGATGTCCGCGTCGGCGGCGCTCTCGAACAGGTCTCCCCTGTAGTCAACCCCGGCCGCTTGCGCCAGGCGGTTGAACGCGACGTTCAGGTGATGCTGCGGCATCCATTCCCAAAGCAAAGTTCCGGGCTTGCAAAACAGGATGTCGGCCAAGCCCTCGCCGGTGGGTCCGATCACCGCATCCGCGTGGCGAAAGAGATTGATGCGGGCGGCCGTGCCGAGGCCGTTCCAGTCGACCACGTGGACGCCGCGTTGCCGAAGCCGATCGGCCAGTTCGGCTTCGTTGCGGATCGACCCGTAATGCGGGTTCATGCACGGCACATAAAGCACCCTGTGCGGCGAGGCGGCAACGGGCACGGCAGCAAGAATGCGCCGTGCGGTATCGCGGGCGCTCATGCAGATGCCGAAGCTCGTCCGGCCGGTGAGGAAATCGGCATACTCGACGCGGGGCAGACGATAGCGTGTGGAGGCTGCGGGGATCAGCCGCGGGACCGTGTCGTGTCTGAGCAGCCGCAGGAGGTCGCCCTGCCATTGTTCCAGGGCTGGCAGCAGCAGGCGAACCGGGCGTATTCGTTGCCGGCGCAGCGACCAGTCGATGGCGGGGAGGCACTCCGTCAGCCAGTGCTGATAGTTCCGGTGGGCATTGTTATAGCCGATGATGACGTCTTCGCCGTCCGCCAGGCTGACCTGCATTTCCAGCCCGGTGCTAACGCCTTCATCCCGCTGGAAGTAATGGACCGTCTCCAGGATGACCCGCCCGTCCTGAAGCAGGAGCATCGTGTCGGCGTCCAGTAACGCATTCTCAATGATGTGGCTCTGCACGGTTTCGGTGACAGCCACCGCGGCGAAGGCTGCCGCATGCTGGTGGCGCGACAGGGTCCCACCCAACTGTATACTCCCCTGTCCGCGATGATCCGTGGCGCGCTCGAAGGTAACAATCTCGGCGGCGGCTTCGGCCACCCGCCGGACGGATGGATCTCCGGGTCCTGCGGTGGCCGTCACAGGCGCAGGCTCCGGGCCTGGCCGGGCTGGCTTTGGCGCGCGGTCGACCTCGATCGCCTGTGTGACTGGCGCGGGCGAACTCGGACTCAGGCCTTCGATGGATCCCGTCTCGCTCACAAACACCGGACCGGAGCGCAGCGACACGACATGCGCCTTGATCTCTCGGATACGCCGACGGACGACATCAGGATCGATCGTCCAGTTTCGGGAATGCACGTCATCGCCGTGATCGCCGTGATCGCCGTGATCGCCGGTGCGATTGTCAAATAAGTCGATTGTATATTTCAAGCCCGCGGATTGAGCGAGGCGCGCGAAACAGGGATTTAGATAGTGCGCCGCCGCCATTTCATAGAAAACGGATCCGGGGCGACAGAAGATCACATTTGTCATTCCGGCGCCATGGGGGCCGAGGACGGCATCCGCCTTGCCAAACAGATTGATCTGCCGCTCTACAGATAGACCTCCCGGAACGACCGCTTGAACGCCTTCGGACTCAACCAAGGCAATGATATCTTTTTCGTTTTCAACCATCCTGTTGGTCGTGTCGGTTCGTGCGAGATAGATGATGTCGGATTCAGCGCGAGATGAATCGATCGCGGATGCGGCCAGGCGTCGATATGTTGACTGTGCGGAGAGTGAGATCTCAAACGCTGTGCTGCCGTTCTGGAATTCACTGTAATCGAGATCGGGAACGAAATAGTGGCTTTGGGGATTAAGCGCGATGCGCGCCACCCGATCATGCCCCAGGATCGCCAGAGTTTCAGCCTGCCATTTGGTGAGACGGCCCGTCAAAAGGGCGAAGCTGGCCGCCGGCAGGTTTCGCAGCGACCAGTCTATTGCGGGAACTGCCTGAACCATCCAGTGGTAATAATTATTAAAGGCTCTGGCCATTATATAATTCATGCCTCGATCGAGTCTGATGACCCGATTCTCGATAACACAAGCCCGGTCGTAATGTTCGCCTGGAACCAGGTAATGTGTTTCCTTTAATTTGCATCCGTCCTTGATAAGGGTCATTGCGCCGGTATCGAGGTGGACGTCGTTCAAATGATAATTCCGGACAGTGGCAGAGAGGGTGCGATGCCTGAACTGCAGCTGAACATCGGGTCGCTCGGATCCCTGCCCAAATGTCACCTCGCCGCCGGACGCCAGGGGCTCAGGCCGTTCGATGTAGTCGGTGCGCATTGCCGCATCGGCGATAGGCATTTCCGGCAAAGCGGTCACTGCGGGCCTTCGTTAGAGTCTATATCCGGATAATTAAATGTCACGCGAGAGTAGCAGGCCGGCAAGCCTGCCGCAACCTGGAACAGGCGCACATCGATTGACCCGGGCCGATCGGCGCGAACCCGGGCCTTAGCCGCCATGCGGCATGCGATCATCAGGCATGCGAACCATCCGCACGGCGCCGTGGCGGCCGAGCTGACCGGACGGGCAACTAAATCGCGCCCGTTGAAACCCGACAGGCCTGGCTTTCGGGCCGAAACGGACACGCCGAAACGCCCAAGAGCAGGAAAATCGGGTAATCATGCTGGCCGGGCATGCGATACAGTGCGCGCTGGCGGCATCGACGCCCCGCGGAAATCGCCTATGGTGCCGATCGAGCCGCCCGGAGCTATCGGCTGCATTCAGTGGGGCGAGGGCTGAGGGAACCGGAGACATGACTTTGGCCGATATGCTTGATAGGGTGCAACGGACAGGTGGGGAACCCCGATGTCCCGCCGTGGTTGGGGGGTGGGAAGCTATGCCGCGCTACCGGAGCACCGGTTCGGATAGATTGATGCAATTGGCTTGTTCCACACCCTACCCGTCAGGCAGACGATGAACCGGGTGCCCGATCGAGCCTACTCATGACTGTCCCCGAGCTGGCCGGCGAACTCGACGGCGAATTCGCACGCGCCTGTCACAGCGCCAATCTGATCAACGTTCCATCGCGCCACCTCGGCAGTTGGCGGTTCAATGATGATCCGCTGGCGTTACACATCGCCGGGGTGCGCGAATTCAACCGCAGCCTGTTCGAGATGCTCGATCAGGCGGAAACGCCGAACGAGGCCGTGGAGGCATTCGAGTCCTACCTCTACGCGGCCTTCGCTATCGATCCCGAGCAGCGCGACCCGTCCGGCGCGCGGCGGCGCGTCCGGTCCAGCTTCATGAGCCTGCTGCGGGGCTGGGGTTATGATTCCAACAGCCCGGAAGGTGCGGTGATCAAGGGTTGGGTGGAAAGCCGTTTCGGCCTGCTGCCGACACACCACAAGGAGCCGATGACTCCCCGGTCCGTCGATGTCTGGGCGACCTATGTCGGGGAAAAAATGTCGGCGCGCTATCATGCCAACTCCATTCATGCGCAGCTCGATTTGCTGTACGAGTTCTGCCAATGGCGGTTTCGCCGTTTCGAGGCCGGCAAGACGCATGTCACTCTATTCCGAGGAACTAACGAATACGACGAAACCAAAGTCATACACCAGATCGATCGGCGGACGGCAGTTGTACTATTTAATAACGTTCTTTCTTTTTCGGACGATCGCGATATCGCCGGCTGCTTTGGCAACCGCATCCTGGAGGCGCGTGTACCCGTAACGAAAATCCTGTTTTTCAACGCCCTGTTCCCGCGCCATCCGCTCCAGGCTGAAAGCGAGCACCTGGTTATCGGCGGGGAATACCGGGTCGTGGTCCGCTGGGACTGAGATGACAGTGCCGGACCTGCATGAACGGGCGCTTGGGGCCTATCTCGGATTTGCCGCCGGTGACGCCCTCGGCGCGACCGTCGAGTTCATGACCCGCGGAGAGATCGAGACTGCCTACCGGAGGCATGAAAACATTGTCGGCGGTGGCTGGCTTCGTTTGGCACCCGGCCAGGTGACCGACGATACCGAAATGGCGTTGTGCCTGGGCCGCGCCATCCTGGAGGCGGAAACCTGGGACGTCGCGCGGGTCTGCGAGCAGTTCGCCGCGTGGCTTCGGAGCAAGCCCGTCGATGTCGGCAATACCTGCCGCCGCGGCATCCGCCGCTACATGGCCGATGGGTCCGTAAGCGGCCCGTTCAGCGAGGGCGATGCCGGCAACGGCGCACTGATGCGCAACCTGCCCGTCGTGCTCGCGACCCTGACCGACGAGACAGCCTTCGAACACTGGAGCATCGAGCAGAGCCATGTGACTCACCATCACCCGCTGTCGGATGCGGCGGTCCTGGCGCTCGGGCGGATGACACGGGTGCTGCTTGCGGGCGAAGGTATCGCCGCGGCCCGGCAAGCGGCGAACGCGCTGGTGGAGGAGCACAAACAGTTTCGCTTCAAGCCGTATCGCGGCCTGTCCAGCGCGTATGTCATCGATACCGTGCAGACCGTGCTGCATTATTTTTTCGCCACCGACAGTTTCGTGTCCTGCGTGGTGGAAACGGTGAACCAGGGCGGCGATGCCGACACAACCGGGGCACTGGCAGGCATGTTGGCGGGCGCGGCCTACGGGGTGCAGGACATCCCGCCGCGGTGGCGGTCCCGCCTCGATCTCGAGGTCTCCGAGGAGATCCACGTTCAGGTTGCCAGGTTACTGGCACGGAACCAAATGTAGCCTGCCGGCGAAACCGCCGCCGCGCCGGCCCGGAAAGCAAAGCGACGCTTGCCGGGCCGGACGGTCATCATTTCCTTATCGTCATATCCTCCGCGGGCCCGTGACCACCCGCGCGAGCGTCATACCCAAATACCGGACTTGCCGGGGGCGATGATGCCGTTGGGATCGAGCGCCCGCTTGATCTTTTGGTTCACATCGCGCTTGACCTCGCCATAGAGCGTGGCGACTTCCTCCTGGAAGGCGGTATTGGCGCGGTATACGCCGTAGCCCTCGGCGGCGAATTCGTGCAGCAGCTCGCGGAAGCAGTCGTTCGTGGCCTTGGTCTGGGCGGCGTCCGTGCGGTCGAACAGCACGTCGATAACATGGTGCATGTCGCGCCAGCCGACGATGAACTCGGCCACGTAGTCGAGTCCATGACGGCCAAGGATCGACTTTGCCATCGCAACCTGCTTCTTGGCCTCGCCGCCGCGCGCCTGGCTGACCGGCGCGAACCAGCAGGATCCGCCGCCGCCGCGCCAGTTGTACAGCCCGAACTCCTTCACGTTCATCTTGCCCTGCATGAGGTCGGAACGATACTTGAATACCGGGTCGTGGCCGAGTTGCTCCGCGGTCAGGATCTCGCCCTTGCCGGACGCCTTTACCGCACCCTTGATGATGTTCCAGTTGACCTCGATCTGTTCCGGCGACCCATAGAGTCCGGCATACAGGTTCCAGATGCCGATGTTTCGCTCCCGCGCCATGCGTTGCACCGCCGCATCGCTGATCGAGCCGGGGCCGGTGAAGTAGTCGGCGCGTTTGGCGACCGTGCCGCCCTCCCACAGGGCATGCGAGATCACCACCGCGTTGGGGATGATGTTTGCCATGCGCAACGGCCGCAGCGTCTCAACCGCGGCGACGATGTCGGCTTCGTCCGAATACCGTATGACGAACGGCTTGAAGGCGGGCGGCGCGGGCATCAGCCAGAGGCCGAGCTTCGTGACGATACCGAAATTCGACTGCGTAAAGATGCCGTCGAGGTACGGCCCGAAACCCCACTTGAAGACCTGCCAGGTATTGCTGTTCGGCAGCGATCCCATGCCTGTCCGCAGCACCTCGCCCGTCGGCATCACCACCTCCATCCCGCAGGAAAACAGGAAGTGCTCTCCATAGGGCGTGTAGCCGACACCGCGATCGACCGTGTTGCCGAGCGGTCCGGCGATCGCCGAAGGCGCCGGGCAGGACAGCAACAGCGGCAGTTTGCGTTCTGCGATGTAATCATACAATTGCTGATACGTAACCCCCGGCTCCACCAAAGCCGTGCACAGATCGGCATCGACTTCCAGAATGCGGTTCATCCGGCGCAGATCCATGACAACCTGGCCCCGATTGCCGGGCGCAGCCGAACCGTATCCGAGGTTCTTCCCGGTTGATATCGGCCACACCGGCACGCGATATTTGTTGCAGATCGCCACGCAACGCTGCACCTGCTCGACCGATGTCGGCGAGATCGCCGCGGATGGCGCATGCTCGGCGTCCGCCACCGGCAACATGATCTTGCCGTAGGCGGCGAGGCGCTCGGCTTCGACGTAGACGTTGTCGTCGCCGAGGGCGGCGCGGAATTCGCCGATGGCGGCGTCGAAGTCACGTTCCGACACGCCGTTCGGCAAGGCAATGTATTTGTCAGTCATAGCTCCCTCCCGGGGAATAGATTGTATGAGTAGAAGCCGTCAACTGGCGAAGACGAAAGATCTGAGGGCGAATGTTTCGGTGGCTGCGCCGTGACTTTCAAACGCGGCCCGGCGATCGGGCGTCTGGTTGGGCCAGTTGCCGGCCGCGATCATGGCCATGGTCCCGCCGAGCACTGCTTCCCAGCCGCTTCCGGCGCGATGTGCCGATGCCGGGATCTTCGTCACCGGACCGGCGATGCCGGGCCTTGTCAGCGGTTCGGTGACGACCGAAAAGTTGGTTCCGGCCGCGGCCAGTTCGTCCGCAAGCAGGCGCGCCAGGCCGGCGTTGGACGGCAGGGCGGTGATACGGTGCCGGGATTGCCCGGACGCACCGGCGCTGCCGCAGTGCTGCGCCGACGACAGGCACCTTATGGCACCGTCCCTGGTGAACTGGTCGAGCAGAACGGCATCGGCATCGCTCAGCAGACCCACCATGCGGCGGCCCGGCCGGGCGGCGAGCCAGGCCACGC
Organism: uncultured Rhodopila sp.; assembly: GCF_903915725.1. GTDB lineage: Bacteria > Pseudomonadota > Alphaproteobacteria > Acetobacterales > Acetobacteraceae > Rhodopila. Next base: position 224,085 of record NZ_CAIWTY010000075.1, on the reverse strand, counting down.
TTTCGACCAGCACCCGGGCCTCGCCGCCGCGCCGATCGATGACGGACAGGCGTGACGCAGCCAGGGCGCCGGTAGCGGCGGCTATGAAGGCGGGCGGAGCGTCCGGGTCCAGCAGCAGCATGACCGGATCGGGCGCAGTGGACGAAATGCGTGCCGCCGCGGATCGCGGAGCGATCCCGGCGGCAGCCACACCGGCCAGCGCGCCGGCACAGAAGGCGCGTCTGCCAAAGGTCATGGCTTCACCTCGGTGGTTTCCATATGCGGTACCGCGGCGAGTTGTTCGGCGAGATTAAGCAGCGCCGCATCGTCGATTTCGGTGATCCGGAAAGCCGGCATCGCCTTGCTGCCGTGCCGGACGGTCGTGACGTAATGATCCGGCTTGAAGTCGCGGCCGACGATCGTCGGCCCGACTCCGGTATCATGACAGTTCGCGCAGATCTTGCTGTAGAGATGATCCGGGTTCTTCCACTGGCCGGCGGACTGCGCCCGGGCCATCCCGAAACCGCCGAGCAGTACGAGCGTTGCGGTAGCCGCTATGCATGCGGCGGTTTTCGCCTGATTTCTCAAGTTGTTTGCTCCCTTCCAGGTCCGCGTTGCGGATTTCGTGCGGGTCAACGACCCCGGCGCGGCGATGAACGTTTCTGTACGCTATATGTCCCTATGCGGGGTTGGATTCGGGCACGGTCCTCCTGCCGGGGTGGTATGGACTCCCTCCGGTCTGGTTTGACGGTCAGCGGTGGCGCTTAGCGCAAAGGCACACCACTATACCGATTTTAACGCAACGATTCTGAGGTTGACCACCCGGCCAGGATAGCTGCATTGATATGGATCAAGCATGCGAACGGATATGGCGGCGGTCTTGCCAGCGGGTTCCGCCATCGGTCGAATCGCCGACACCGGAGGCGAGCTCCCGCCGTCCCGGTCGGGCCGCCGTGCCCGAACTAGCCAAAGCCGGGCGTTTCGGTGAAACTCTATCGGCCATAAAAAAGGAAACCGATCATGGCTGACGACAGACGCGCCCGCGGCCGTGCGATGCGCCGTAAGCTCATGGGCGATGCCTATGCCGACAAGCTGGATGACGGCCTCTACAAGCACCCGATCATGGAGAAATTCGCTGCCTACACCCAGGAAGCGGTATTCGGCACGCTTTGGACCCGTCCCGGCCTCGACCTGAAAACCCGGGCGCTGATCTGCGTCATTTCCGATGCGGCGCAGGGACGCGTGCCCGAACTCAAGCTGCACATCCGCTTCGCCGTCAATCAAGGCTGGACTGAGGATGAACTGTCCGAGGCGCTGCTCCACCTTGCCGGCTACATCGGCGCGCCGCTGGTGCGGGAATCGCTGCTGACCGCCATCGAGGTGTTCAAGGAAATGGACACGGAATGAAACCGCATGCGTGACCTGACCGGCAAGACCGCTCTGATCACCGGCGCGGCCTCTGGCATCGGGCTTGGTATCGCCAAGGCCCTGGCGCGCGCCGGAGCCAATATCATGCTGGCGGATCTGCGTCCGGATGCGCTGCCTGCGGCGAAAACCGAAATCGAAGCCATCGGCGGCCGTGTCGCGACCGTGGCGGTCGATGTGTCCGATGCCGATTCGGTCCAGGCCGCCGGCGATGCCGCCCTGGCGGCGTTCGGCGCGCTGCACGTCGCGGTCAACAATGCCGGCGTCGCGATGCATGGTTCACCGCTCGAGGACGTTACTGTACAGGAATGGGACTGGGTCATCGGCGTCAACATCAAGGGCGTGATCAATGGCATTCGCACTTTCGTGCCGATGATCCGCGCGCACGGGCAGGGCGGCCATGTCGTCAACACCGGCTCGGTGTCCAGCCTGTTCGTCCGCGACGGGCGCAACCAGGGCGCCTACGCGATGACGAAATACGCTGTGCTGGCCTTGTCCGAAGCGCTCGAACAGGAACTCCAGGGCACCGGCATAGGGGTTTCCGTGCTGTGCCCCGGAGGCGTGAAAACCGCGATCTTCGACTCGGCGGCGCATCGCCCCGACCGTTTCGGCGGCAGCTACCAGCGGCCCGGGCAGGAGGCGATGAAATCATTCGTCGCCCCAACCGCGCTCGATCCCGAGACCGTCGGGCAGCGCGTCCTGCACGCCATCCAGAACGGCGAATTCTACGTGCTGACCCACACCAACGAACGCGAAGCGATCACCGCCCGCTTCGACCGCATCATTGCCGCCTTCGACCACGCCGACACCATCATGCCGGGGATCGCCGCCTCATAGATCAAACCGCGCCTGAGCCGCCTTCGCCCGCGGCTTGCCGCCGCCGCTGCCCTGCGCCACCGCATCGACCTCGCCATCGCCGAAGCGCAACTTCAACCGTGCGTTCGGCTTGACCGAGGCGGCCGAAACCACCGGATGCCCCGCCGGATCGGTTACCAGCACATAGCCGCGCTGCAGGATCGCCAGCGGCGATGCCGCTTCCAATCGAGGCCCGACGCCGGACAAATGCGCCCGAGCCTCCCGCAACGCCCCCCGCAATGGCGAAACAGTCAGCCGCCCCGTGACCCGGTCCGCCCGGCCGCGCAGCAACGCCACCGCCCGCCCCGCCGCGCCGGAAAACCGGTGGCTCATCAACTGCAGGGCCGTCCGCCGCGCCGCCACCAGCCCGGGCGCCCCCAAAACCAGCCGCAACCCGCGATCCCGTAGCGTCTCGCGCGCTGCCGCCGTCAGCGACCGCGGGTCCGGCAGCCGACGCTCCACCGATGTCAGCACCGCCCGCCGCCGCGCCACCAGGGATGGCAGCGCCAGCATCGCCCGCTCCGCCCGGTCGTCCAACCGCTGCCGTGCCGAGCCCAGCAGCGCCGGCAGGTCGGGAATACCGCGCTCGGCCCGCGCCAGCCGCAGCCGGTATTCCTGCGCCAACCGGTTCAGCGCGCCAATCAGCCGCGACCCCTTCTGCGCCAGATCCGCCACCAGGTCCGCCCGCGCCGGGATCGCCATCTCCGCCGCCGCCGTCGGCGTCGGCGCGCGGCGGTCGGAGACGAAATCGATCAGCGTGGTGTCCGTCTCGTGCCCCACCGCGGAAATCAGCGGTATGCGGCAGGCGGCGGCGGCGCGCAGCACGATTTCCTCGTTGAACGCCATCAGGTCTTCCAGGCTGCCGCCACCCCGCGCGATGATCAGCACGTCCGGCCGAGGTGGATCGCCCCCCGCCGGCATCGCGTCGAACCCGGCGATCGCCGCGGCGATCCGCTCGGCCGCGCCCTCGCCCTGCACCGGCACCGGCCAGACCAGGATGCGCCGCGGAAACCGCCGCGCAATGGTGATCTTGATGTCCTGGATCACCGCCCCGCGCTCGCTGGTCACCACCCCGATGACCTTCGGCAATCCCGGCAGCACGCGCTTGCGGTCCGCGTCGAACAACCCCTCGGCGGCGAGGCGCTGGCGGATCATCTCGATGCGCGCCAGCAGCGCCCCGGCGCCGGCATACTCCATGCGCTCGATGATCAACTGGTAGGACGACCGTTCGCCGAACGCGGAGATGCGGCCGGTGGCGATCACCTCCACCCCGTTTTCCGGCTTCATGCCGAGGCGGGGGACCGAATTCTTCCAGACAATGCCGGAGATTTTCGCGCCCTCGTCCTTCAGCGACAGGTAGATATGGCCGGACGGATAGGCCTTGACCTCCGTCAGCTCGCCGCGGACGCGGACGCGGCTGAAATTGGTCTCCAAGGTGCGCTTCACCGCCCCCGAAATCTCGGAGACGGTAAATTCCGGCAAATTCGAAACCGGAGAAGGTCGTGGATCGTCCATGAACGTAACCTATGCTACGGCAGCGGCGCGGGGAACCGAGGAGAGATCGATGAGGGTGCTGGTCGTCGGATCAGGCGGACGGGAACACGCGCTGTGCTGGGCGATCGCCGCCAGTCCGCTACTGACCAAGCTATACTGCGCCCCCGGCAACCCCGGCATCGCCGCGGTGGCGGAGTGTGTCGATATCGGCGTCCTCGATATCCCGACCCTCGTCGGGTTCGCCCAGGACAACCAGATCGATCTGGTCGTCCCCGGCCCCGAAGCGCCTCTGGTGGCCGGGATCACCGACGCCATGGAGGCCGCCGGCATTCCCTGCTGCGGTCCCACCCGCGCCGCCGCGCAACTCGAGGGCAGCAAGACTTTCACCAAGCAAATCTGCGACGCCGCCAGCATCCCGACCGCGCTATGGGAGCGGTTCGACGATGCGGAACTGGCCCGCGCTTTCGTGCGTCACCGGGGTGCGCCGATTGTCGTCAAGGCCGACGGTCTGGCGGCGGGCAAGGGCGTGGTAATCGCGACGACCGAGGATGAAGCGGTCGCCGCCATCGACGCCATGATGGACCGCAAGATCTTCGGGAACGCCGGCGCAAGCGTGGTGCTTGAGGAGTTCCTGACCGGCGACGAAGTCTCGCTATTCGCCCTGTGCGATGGCGAGGATGCCGTGATCCTGGGGTCGGCTCGCGACCACAAGCGTGTCGGCGACGGCGATACCGGACCGAACACCGGCGGCATGGGCGCCTACTCGCCGGTTCCGAATTTTCCCCCTGCGCTGGAGCACGCCTGCCTGGAGGCGATCATCCGGCCGGCTCTGAAGCATATGGTGCACCTGGGCACACCATTCCGCGGTATCCTGTTCGCCGGCCTGATGCTGACCGAGGAAGGGGCGAAGCTGATCGAATTCAACGTGCGGTTCGGCGATCCGGAATGCCAGGCGCTGCTGAGCCGGATGCAGTCCGATCTGCTGCCGGCGCTGCTTGCGGCGTGTGACGGCGAACTGGGGGATTTCGACGTGCGCCTGAACGACTCCGCCGCCGTGGCGGTCGTCATGGCGGCGCGAGGCTACCCGGAGGCGCCGGAACGCGGCTCGACCATCCGGGGCCTGGACGCCGCGGCGGCGCGGCCGGGCGCGACGGTCTTTCACGCCGGAACCGAGGCAGGACCGGACGGCAGCGTGCTGGCCGCGGGCGGCCGGGTGCTGACGCTGTGCGGGACAGGCCCGGACCTGCGGCGAGCCCGTGAGGCCGCCTACGCCGGCGTCGGGGAGATTGTCTGGCCCGAGGGCTTCTGCCGGCGCGATATCGCGGCGGACGCCGCATGACCGACACCGAGGAACCTCGCGGCGACCGCATCGCCAAATGGCTGGCCCGCGCCGGGGTCGCCAGCCGGCGGGACATTGAGCGGATGCTGACCGAGGGCATCATCAAGCTGAACGGCAAGATCGTCGAACACCCCGCGACGTTCATCTCCCCCGGCGATGTCGTCCAGGTCAACGGCAAGGTGGTGGACCAGCCGGACCGTACCCGGGTCTGGCGCTACCACAAGCCCGAAGGTTTGGTGACCACTCACAAGGACCCCGAAGGCCGCCCGACCGTCTTCGAGAAGCTGCGGATGCAGTTGCCCAGGGTCGTCAGCGTCGGGCGGCTGGACCTGACCAGCGAGGGGCTGCTGCTGCTGACCAACGACGGCGGCCTGGCCCGCCAGCTGGAACTGCCGGCCACCGGCTGGCTGAGGCGCTACCGGGTGCGGGTGTTCGGCGTCCCGAACGAGGCCGCGCTGAAGGCTCTGGCCAAGGGCGTGACGGTCGAAGGCGTGAAATACGGTCCGATCGAGGCGGAGCTGGATGCGAAGAAGGGCGACAACACCTGGCTGTCGGTCAGCCTGCGCGAAGGCCGCAACCGCGAAATCCGCCGCGTGATGGCGCATCTGGGGCTGTCGGTGTCGCGGCTGATCCGGGTCGCCTATGGCCCGTTCCAGCTCGGCACGCTGGAACGCGGCGGCATCGAGGAAATCCCGGCCCGCGTGCTGCGCGAGCAGCTTCCCGCCGGGGCGGGTGCGCCGCCGCCTCTGCCGCGCAAGCGGTAGGATGCGCATCGTCGCCGGCGCCTGGCGCGGCCGCACGCTGGTGGCGCCGCCGGGGCAGGGGACCCGGCCGACGGCGGACCGGGTGCGTCAGGCGCTGTTCGACATGCTGATGCATGCTGAATGGGGTGGGCGGGCGGCGATTGAAGGCGCGGCGGTGCTGGATGTGTTCGCCGGGACGGGGGCGCTGGGGCTGGAGGCGCTGTCGCGGGGCGCTGCCACGGCGTGCTTTGTTGAGTCAGACCCGGCGGCGCTGAAGGCGCTGCGGGCCAACGTGGCGGCGTGCAAAGCGGAGGATCGGGCCCGGATTCTGGCGTTCGATGTGCTTCGGACCGCACCGGCGGCACCCGTCACGGCCGTACGGAACCCGGCCACCGCGAAGGGCAAGCAGTGCACGCATGCGTCCCTCGTCTTCCTCGACCCGCCCTATGGCCTCGGCTTGGTCCCGCGCGCCATCGCCCACTTGCTGCGAACCGGCCATATCTCCCCGGAGGCGCTCATCATCGCCGAAACTGGCCTGGACGAGTCCTGGCTGCCCGAGCAGCCGCTGCTGGCCGAACGCTGCCACGGCGCCGCACGCGTGCTGGTTTTCCGAGCGCCAGAAGATTGCAACTGAGCGCGACATCTGTCATAGAAAAAACGACACCTGACAGGACCCCGCGATGGCCGCTCAGATGCCCGCAGAAACACCCGGCGATCCCGCTCTGCAACACGTCGCAGCCTTGTTTGGCGGACGGCGGATCCTTCGGCACAGGGTCAGCACTTTGTTCGACGCCCATGAGATGATTTTGCACGGCATGCCCGGGGAAGCCCTGATGCATCTCGTCGGGCATCTTCAGACCCTTCAGAAAGCGGCTTCATTCGAAAAAGCCGTAGGCATGAGCTTGCGCACGATCCAGCGCCGCAAAGAGGCCCCGGCGAAGCTGCTCAATCAGGAGCAGAGCGGACGGGCCTGGAAATTCGCCGAAATCCTCGTCAAGGCTACCGCGGTTCTGGGTTCTCAGGAGGAGGCTGAGCGATGGCTGCAGCAGCCTGCCATGGGACTGGATCAGAGGCGTCCGATTGACCTTCTGGCGACAACCGCGGGCGCCGAGATCGTCCAGGATTTCCTGGGGCGGCTCGAGTACGGCGTCTATACGTGACGCCACTTCCCGTAACGCTGGGAGGCGGTGTCCTGATGGCCTGGCGTCTGGACCAGGCGGCGTTCGCCGCGAATTGGGAAAGCGGTGAGGGCGCCTACCGGCTGGGTGGACGCTGGAACAGCAGAGGTGTGCGGGCGGTCTACTGCTCCGTCGATCCGGCAACCGCCATTCTCGAAGTGGCCGTCCATAAAGGCTTCAAGGCGCTGGACACGGTCAGGCACGTCCTGACCGCGATCACCATCGCGATGCCCGCGAGGGTTCGCATCATCGATCCCTCGTCCGTTCCCAACGCCAACTGGCTCAGGCCGGGGATGCCAAGCGCAGGACAGCAGAACTGGGGCGATGCCCTATTGACCGCCCATTCGTTCGTGGTGCTGCCGAGTGTTGTATCGACCCATAGCTGGAATCTGGTCTTCATTGGAACGCTCGCAGCGGGACAGTACTCTTTCGCGCAGGAACCGTTTGCCCTTGATCCGCGACTCCATCCTCCTCCTGTGCGGTAGGAACCGATGGCCCAAGCCGATCGGCCTCAATAACTCCGCGGCAGCCCCAGCACGTGCTCCGCCAGATACGACAGAATCAAATTCGTGCTGATCGGCGCCACCTGATACAGCCGCGTTTCTCTAAACTTACGCTCGACATCGTATTCCTCGGCGAACCCGAACCCGCCGAACGTCTGGATGCAAGCCTCGGCCGCCGCCCAGGCCGCGTCCGCCCCGAGCATCTTCGCCATATTGGCTTCCTCGCCCGGAGTCTCCCCCGCCTCGAACTTCGCGCACCCGGCCTGCACCATCAGCTCCGCCGCCCGCATCTGCGCATAGGCCCGGGCCAGCGGAAACTGTATCCCCTGGTTCTGGCCAATCGGCCGCCCGAACACCTGGCGGTCGCGGGCATAGTCGGTGGCCTTCTTCAGGAACCACTTCGCGTCGCCGATACACTCCGCCGCGATCAGCAACCGCTCGGCGTTCATCCCGTCCAGGATGTACCGGAACCCGCGGCCCTCGACCCCGACCAGGTTTTCCGCCGGCACCACCATGTTGTCGAAGAAGATCTCCGTTGTGTTGTGGTTCATCATCGTGCGTATCGGCCGGATCGTCAGGCCCTTTCCCAACACCTCCCGCATGTCCACGATGAACGTCGACAGCCCCTCGGTCCGGCGCTCGATCTGGTCGCGCGGCGTGGTGCGCGCCAGCAGCAGCATGAGGTCGGAGTGCTCCGCGCGGCTGGTCCAAACCTTCTGGCCGTTGACGACATAATGGTCGCCCTCTTTCCGGGCAAAGGTCCGCAGCGACGTCGTATCCGTCCCGCTGGTGGGCTCCGTCACGCCGAACGCCTGCAGCCGCAGTTCCCCGGTGGCGATCTTCGGCAGATACGCCGTCTTCTGCGCGTCAGTGCCATGCCGCAGGATCGTGCCCATAATGTACATCTGCGCGTGGCAGGCCGCGCCGCTACAGCCTTCGGACTGCACCGTCTCCAAAATCGCCGCCGCGGCGGACAGCGGCAGGCCGGCGCCGCCGTACTCCTCCGGGATCAGAGCACCGAGGTAGCCAGCCTCGGTCAGGGCCGTGACGAACTCCGTCGGGTAGCCGCGTTCCCGGTCCAGCCGCCGCCAGTACTCCCCAGGGAATTTGGCGCAGAGCTTGCGCACCTCATCCTTGATCTGGGCATGCGGGTCGGGGCGCAGCGTGTCTTGCATGGAGAACCTCCCGGAACACTCTTCTGCCTAAGGTGATTGCCCGCGGCTCGGCAACTGGCAAGGGGCAACCGCGGCGCATGACTGCCCGGGTCCACATCCCGGCTTGCCGGATCGCAGGAAAGTGCTGTTATCCCGCCAACGCAGCCTGGATGTGAAGGAGTGCCGCCATGCCGGCCGACACGACCCTGGACGCCTCACCGTTCGCCCAGTTCCACGCCTGGATGGCGGAGGCCGAGAGAGCCGAACCCAAGGACCCCAATGCCATGATCGTCGCCACCGCGACGCCGGACGGAAGGCCATCGGCGCGCGCCATCCTGCTGAAGGGCGTCGATGAGCGCGGTTTCGTGTTCTACACCAACAAGGAAAGCCGCAAGGCCGACGAACTCGAAGCCAATGCCAACGTCTTCCTGCTGTTCTACTGGAAATCGCTGGGCCGCCAGATCCGCATTGAGGGGACGGTCGAACACGTGACGGACGCCGAAGCCGACGCCTACTACGCATCCCGGCCGCGCATCTCCCGCCTCGGCGCCTGGGCATCCCGGCAGTCGCGCCCGTTGCCCGAGCGTGCGCTGCTGGAACAACGCCTCGCGGAGGCGGAACAGCGCTACCCGGGCGAGGACATCCCCCGTCCGGATTATTGGTCCGGCTATCGCGTGCTGCCGGCCGTGTTCGAGTTCTGGCAGGATATGCCCTATCGTCTGCACGACCGGACGGTGTATCGGCGGACCGCGAACGGCGGATGGGAGCAGACGAAGCTGTTCCCATAACCCTTGCACTCCTACTTGCACGGTACACGCAACCCTGCATTGCTCAATGCGCAACACCAGTCTCACGGAGCAGACCATGGCTATACGCAAGCTTTTGCTTCCCCTCACGGGGACCGCGGCTGGCGAGGCCGCATTATCCACCGCCCTGACCATTGCGCGCGGCTGGAACGCGCATGTTTTGGCGCTGCACGTCCGGGTCGATAGCCGTGACGTAGCGCCCTTGGCGGGCGAGGGCCTCTCCGGCGCGATGATCGAGGAAATGATGTCCGCGACGGAAAAGGAGAGCAACGACCGCGCCCATGCCGTGCGGTCGATGTTCGAACGGTTCGTCGCTCGTCACGATGTCGTGGTGGAAGAGGCGCGCCCGGGCGCGGATCACGCATCCGCGAGCTTCGCCTCAGTGACCGGGCGGGAGGAGGATATCGTCGCCCAACAGGCGCGGCTGGCCGATTTGACGGTGGTGCCGCACCCCGATAGCGGAGACGACGTGTCGTCGTCGGATGCGCTGCATGCAGTGCTGTTCGATTCCGGCCGCCCCGTGCTGATCTCACCCCAGACGCCCCAGCCGACCATCGGCAGCCGTGTTTGCCTCGCCTGGAACGGCACGGCGGAGTCGGCTTCATCGGTTCAGGCGGCGATGCCCTGGATGGAGCGCGCCGGGGCCGTGGCGCTGCTGTCAGCCGAGGGCTACCAACGGCGCGGCCCCGGTTCGCCGGATGCGGCGGCATACCTCGCGCTGCACGGGATCCATGCGAGCATTGTGTCCTTCAAGTCCATCGGCGGGTCCGTTGGTGCCGGACTGCTGGCGGCTGCAGCGGATTTCGGCTGCGACATGCTGTCGATGGGGGCGTACTCGCATTCGCGGCTGCGGCAGTTGATCCTGGGCGGTGTTACGCGCCATGTGCTGGAGAACGCCAAGCTGCCGGTGATGATGAACCGTTAGCTAGAAAAGCTTGTCCTGAGGTCCCAGCTTGACGATCACATCGCTCGGCTGCGCCAGGTTCAACATCGCCCGGGCACGCTCGTCCAGCGTATCGGGGTCCAGATGGCGCGCCCGCAGACCAGCCACCCGGGTTTCCCAGCCGTCCCGCTCGGCCTTGGCCGCACCCTGATCGACAAGCACCTGATGGAGCAGCTCCTTGCGCTGCGCATAAGCCTTGAGCCCGCGATCACCCTGGGTCGCGTTCCAGGCGAAATACCCGGTGATCGCCAAAAACACCGACGGGGCGATCATGATGCGGGCCCGCCGTTTGAGTTCACTGCCGATTGACATCGAGCGCTCCTGGAATCCTCCAGGCGAGTCTACCGCGCACCTCCGGTTCGCGAAAGGAAAAGCCTTTAAGTCGCCGAATATTCGCCATGTCTCACTGGCATAGACAGTCTCAGGCGGCCATTTGCCGCCAGAAGGAGGCTTTCATGCGAGTTCGCAATCTGACCCTGATCGCGCTTGGTGCCTTATTCGCGGTTGGCGCCGCGGCACCGGCCTTCGCCGATGAGGATTGGCGCCACCACGAGCGCCAGGAATGGCGTTATCAGGAATCGCGGGAGCACGCGTGGCGGGAGCATGAATGGCGCGAACACGAATGGCGTGAGCATCAGCGCTATGATGCGCCGCCCCGCGTCACTTACGGCTATCCCGGCTATTATCGCTGACAACGGCGGCAGGCGGGCGATCGCGCGTTGACAGGACAAAAGACGCTGCGCATCGTCCGCCCGCTTCAGTCAGGAACGGCCGCTTATGTCTCAGCACAGCCTTCAAAAGCCGATCGACGATCTTTGGGAACAGCGGGAGACGCTCTCGTCATCCACGAAGGGTGCGGCGCGGGACGCTGTCGAGGCGGCGCTCGACGCCCTCGACAACGGTGCGGTTCGTGTCGCCGAGAAGACCGATGCCGGCTGGCAGGTCAATCAATGGCTTAAGAAAGCCGTGCTGCTGTCCTTCCGGCTGTACGACTCGGTCCCGATGGAAGGCCCGGGCGGCGCGCCGGTCTGGGACAAGGTGCCGATGAAATTCGCCGGATGGGGCGAAAACCGCTTCCGCGAGGCCGGCTTCCGCGCCGTTCCCGGCGCCGTCGTCCGCCGCTCGGCTTATATCGCGCCCGGTGCGGTGCTGATGCCGAGTTTCGTCAATGTCGGCGCCTATGTCGGGCGCAATACGATGGTGGACACCTGGACTACCGTCGGAAGCTGCGCGCAAATCGGCGCCAACTGCCATCTGTCCGGCGGCGTGGGAATCGGCGGCGTGCTGGAGCCGTTGCAGGCCAACCCGGTGATCATCGAGGATGATTGTTTCGTCGGCGCCCGGTCCGAAGTCGCGGAAGGCGTGATCGTCGAGCGCGGCAGCGTGCTGTCGATGGGCGTATTCATCGGCGCGTCCACCAAGATCATCAACCGGGCGACCGGCGAGGTGTATTTGGGCCGCGTGCCGGCCTATTCGGTGATCGTCCCTGGCTCCTTGCCAGGCAAGAATCTGCCGGACGGGTCTCCCGGACCATCGCTGTATTGCGCGGTGATTGTGAAGACGGTGGACGCGCAGACCCGGTCGAAGACGTCCATTAACGAGTTGCTGCGCGATTGAGCGACCTGACCGACCCGCTATCGCTGGCTCAGGCGCTGATCCGCTGCGCCTCGGTCACGCCGGCTGATGGCGGTGCACAGGACGCGCTGGCGGAGATGCTGGCGCGGCTGGGCTTCACCATCCACCGGCTGCGCTTCGGCGAGATCGAGAACCTCTTCGCACGCCTGGGCACAGCAGAGCCGCATATCTGCTTTGCCGGTCATACCGATGTCGTGCCGGTTGGCGCTTCGAACTGGCGCACCGGCCCGTTCGGCGGCGAGGTCCATGACGGCGTGCTGTACGGCCGTGGCGCCTGCGACATGAAGGGGGCAATCGCGGCCTTCGTCTCCGCCGTGGCGCAGCATGGGCCGCCGAAAGGCTCGATCAGCTTCCTGATCACCGGGGACGAGGAAGGCCCCGCCATCGACGGCACGGTCAAGGTGCTGGAGTGGATGCGCGCCAACAACCAGATCCCGGACTTCTGCCTGGTCGGAGAACCGACCTGTCCCGTCCGACTCGGCGACATGATCAAGATCGGCCGCCGCGGCAGCGTCAACATGACGATCGAGGTGCACGGCACCCAGGGCCACGTCGCCTACCCGCAGCGTGCCGACAATCCGGTTCATCGGTTGCTCAATGCGCTGACCGCGCTGACCGCCGCCCCGGTGGATGCGGGTACCGACTGGTTCGAGCCGTCCACGCTCCAGGTCACCAGCATCGACGTCGGCAACACGGCGACCAATGTCATTCCGTCCTCGGCCCGCGCCGCCCTGAACATCCGCTTCAACGATGCCCACAGCGGCGCCTCGCTGACCGCCTGGGTCCGCGCGACTCTGTCGCGCTATGCGGAGTGCTTCGATCTGGAAGCGTCGATAAGCGGCGAGTCCTTTGTCACCAAGCCCGGCCCGCTGGTCGATATTCTGCGCCGGGCGATCCTGGGCGCCACCGGAATTGACCCCAAACTGGACACCGGAGGCGGCACCTCCGATGCCCGGTTCATTGCCACCTATTGTCCGGTCGCCGAATTCGGCCTCGTCGGTGCGACGATGCATAAGACCGACGAATGTGTCCCTGTCGCCGAACTGCGCGATCTGGCGCGCATCTATCGCGACATCATCGCGGCGTTCCTGGCATGAGCGAACAGGTCGCACGGCGCAATAGCGTACTCGTCGGGATTTGGCGGATCGCACGCGGCCGCGCCGACGGCGTAGCCTGCTTCGGCGCAACCCCGCGGGCGTTCCTGTCGAGCCTTGCGCCGTTGCTGGCGTTTCCCATCGTCGGCACGGTTTTAGCGATGTTCTCCGACGGACCGAGGCGCGCGCTAACCGGCCTCGGGATGACGTTGTGCGCGCTGCTGATGCCCGCGGTGCTGTCGTTCGAACTGGCGCGTTTCTGGAATCGATCTGAAGCCTGGTTGCGATACGCAACGGCGTTCAATTGGTGCGAGTGGATATTGCCGGTCCTGGCCTGCATCGCGATGGTGCCCATGAGCCTCGCCATCGGCGCCGGCGTGGACGAATCCTCGGCGAACCTCGCGCTGCTGCTTTGCCTCGGCTTGTACGGTCTCTGGATGCAGTGGTTCCTTGCCGGCAAGGCGCTGTCGTTGCCGGCTGCGCGGGCCATGCTGTTCGTCATTCTGGTGAACGTCGGCACGTTTCTGGCAGTGGCCGGCCCGGCGCTTCTGGCTCCCGGGTCATGAACGCTTCCGTTGCCAGTATGGCATCGGGCCTTTCCGCCGCGCTGCGGCTGGCCAGAGGTCGCGCGGACGGCGTTATGATGGTGCCGGGGGATCGCGCCACGATCGCCCGGAGCTTCTGGTCGATCGCGTTCTGCGTGCCCTCGGTGATCTGCCGCTTGTTGATGTCCTGGGTGGACGCAGGCATTCCGTCCAATGCCGTGCACCTGGCGGGGCGGGAGCTGATCGTCTTTGCTCTCGGCTGGCTGCTTTTTGTCGAGGTGACCCACCGTCTGGCGCCGGTTCTGGGCCGGGCGCAGCGCTGGGGCCGGTTCATCGCGCTGTGGAACTGGTGCAATGTGATCGAGGGCATGCTGGTCGTCATCGGCGGGTTTCCCGGCCTGTTCGGGGCACCCGAGGTGATTGACGAGGCATGCCAACTCATCGCCATCGGCTGGGCGCTGTGGCTGGAGTGGTATGCGACGCGGCTGGCCCTCGGGGTTGGACCGCTCATCGCGACATCCCTGGTTCTGCTCGACCAATCCATCGGCATATTGCTGGCATCCGTCGCGGTGGCGCTCAGTCCCTGAACGGGTTGTCTGGGTAGCCGACACTGATCAGCGTCAGGCCCTCCGGCGGAGCAGTGGGTCCTGCAGCCCCCCGATCCTTGGCGGCCAAGGCATCAGCCACGCGGTCGACACTCCAGCTCCCTTCGCCGGCGAGCTTCAGCGTGCCGGCGAAGTTCCTCACCTGGTGATGCAGGAAGCTGCGCGCCTCCGTCTCGATTTCGATGATGTCGCCATGCCGGGTAACGTCCAGCCGATCGAGCGTGCGGACCGGGGATTTGGCCTGGCAGGAGGCAGCGCGGAACGACGTGAAGTCGTGGCGTCCGACCAGCATCTGCGCGGCGGCATGCATAGCGTCTGCGTCGAGCGGGACCGGGACGTGCCAGACCCGTCCGGCCAATAGCGCAGGGCGGCTGCGCCGGTTGAGGATGCGAAAACGGTAGGCGCGGCGGTTGGCGGAGAAGCGGGCGTTCCAATCCGGCGAGACTTCCACGGCTTTCAGCACCACCACCGGGTGCGGTTTCATGTGGTAGTTCAGCGCGTCGCGCACCGATTTGGCTCGATGTCCCTCGGGCAGGTCGATATGAGCGACCTGGCCTTCGGCATGGACCCCCGCGTCGGTCCGGCCAGCAACGATGCTGGCGACGGTTTCACCATGGTTCAAATGGGACGCGGCTTGTTCCAAAACCGATTGGACGGACAAGCCGTTGGTCTGCCGCTGCCAGCCGACGAAGGTCGCGCCGTCATACTCAAGCAACAGCGCCCACCGAGTCACTGTCCAAGCACGCTTCCGGCCGATACGGGGTGGCCACGGAGGAAAGCTTCGCCGTCAAGCGCTGCCCGGCCCGCAAGCTGGACACGGGTGAGGGTAACAGCCCCGCTGCCGCATGCGACCGTGAGTCTGTTGTCCAGAACCGTTCCGGCGGGACCATCGCCCTGCACTGGCCTTACCGCCAGAACCTTCAGCAGGCTGCCTCCCAGCAGCGTAAATGTGCCCGGCCACGGATCGAACGCGCGCACCCGACGGTCGATGGCTTCGGCTGGGGCATTCCAGTCGATCCGGCCATCCTCGCGCGTCAGCTTCGGCGCGTAGGTCGCGCCATCCTGCGGCTGCGGAACGGGGTTAGGGGGCGAGGCCAGCGCCTCAACGACCAGCTTCGCTCCTATGTCGGCAAGCAGATCGTGCAGGTGCGCGGTTGTCGTCTCAGCCGTGATAGGGACGCTCTGCCGCAGCAACATCGCGCCCGTATCCAGGCCGGCGTCCATCTGCATGATCGTGATACCGGTTTCCGCGTCACCGGCCAGGACAGCGGCGTGGATCGGTGCCGCGCCGCGCCACCGCGGCAACAGACTGCCATGGATGTTCAGGCAGCCTCGGCGAGGCGCGTCCAGCATGGCCTGCGGCAGGATCAGCCCGTAAGCAGCGACCACTGCCACATCCAGATCCAGCGCCGCAAACGCAGCCTGCGCCTCCGGATCGGTGCGCAGCCGGGCCGGGGTTCGGACCGGCAGGCCCAGTTCGTCCGCCACCGCATGGACCGCGCAGCGCCGGACCGCCTGGCCGCGTCCCGCGGGCCGCGCCGGCTGGCAGTAGACCGCCGCGATCGTATGCCCCGCGCCATGGATCGCCCGCAGCGCCGGAACGGCAAAGTCCGGGCTGCCCATGAAGGCAAGGCGCATCGCGGCTACCGCTTCTTTTCTCTTTGTTCCTTGGCAAGGCGCCGCATGATCATGTTGCGCTTCAATATGGACAGGTGGTCAACGAACAGGATGCCGTCGAGGTGGTCGATCTCGTGCTGCAGGCAGGCCGACATCAGCCCCTCGCCCTCGATCTCCTTCTTGGCACCGAATTCGTCCAGGTACCGGACCTTGACCTTCGCCGGCCGGGTGACATCCGCATACATGTTCGGCAGCGATAGACAGCCCTCTTCCCGGGTTGCCAGTTCTTCGGTTGCGGCGACTATCTCGGGGTTGATCAGCGTCAGCGGCTCGAACTTATCGTTCGGCTTCAGGTCGATGATGATCAGCCGCAGGCTCTCGGCGACCTGCGGCGCCGCCAGGCCGATGCCGGGGGCGGCATACATGGCGGCGAACATCCGCGGGATCAGATCGCGCACAATGTCCGCATCCTTGTCCTGCACCGGACGGGCGCGCGCTTTCAGAACCTGGTTCGGGGCGATCACAATCGATATCGGCTTGATCGCTGCGGGGGATATGGTGGTGCTCATTGTCTCGCTGATGTGGCGGCGGGGACGCGGCCGATCAACGCCGGCCAATGGACTGTCCTACCGATTATGATGGGCCCCTTGCAAGTATGCCCGCGACTGCCAAGATGTTGCGCAGCCGGGATGCCGTTGCGGGTCCCGGTGTTTGCTTCGCTCGCAGGAGGGGGCCTTTGACCACTCGTATGTTCACGTCGCCACTATTTCTGGGCTTCGACCACCTCGAGCAGATGCTTGAGCGTGCGGCGAAAACCTCGTCCGACGGCTATCCGCCTTACAACATCGAGCAAATCAGTCAGACTGGGCTGCGGATTACGCTCGCGGTTGCCGGATTCACGATGGATGATCTGCAAATCACCCAGGAGGACAACCAGCTGGTTATCCGCGGGCGGCAGACAGACGACAGCCAGGGCCGGATTTTCCTGCACCGTGGCATCGCGGCCCGTCAGTTCCAGCGGTCGTTCGTATTGGCCGAGGGGATCGAGGTTCGCGGGGCTTGGCTCGACAACGGCTTGCTCCATATCGATTTAGCCAAGCCGCAGCCTGAGGTTCGGGTGAAGACCATCCCCATCACACGCAATACGGCAGCGACGAAGCTGCGGCCAAACGGCGCCGAACCCGGAACTGTTGTTGAGAGCAATGCGGAACAGTGATTGAGTGAGATCTACACGGGGGCCGCCGGGCGGACCCGTTGAACAAGGGACGACGGCGGGCCTTCGGAAGGCCGCCGCTTAGCAGGAGCACAGGATCGATGGATATCAATTCAGGCGACCGCGGCGACACTACCCTGGCACCGGCCATGGAGCCCGTTACGTTCGACGTGCGCCACCTGTCTGAAGAGCAGTTGGCGGCGCTTGGTGTCTCTCATATCGCTTACGTCAAGCCCGTGATCGTCAATGGGGTGGCTGGCTTCGCGATCCACGCCGCGGACGGCACGCCGATGGCCGTTGCGGGGGACCGTGCGGTTGCCGTCGCTGCGATCATGCAGCATGAGATGCACCCGCTTTCGGTTCACTGATCGCCATTAAGCCGGTGTCAGCGTCACCTGCAGCCCGTCTTTAGGCTGCGGTATCGGCCACATCTTCCAGGCGGGCGTATACCCGGGAGCGACACTGAGGGTTGCATTCAGCAGGAGATGCCGAGCGAAGCACTTCGCCTGCATGTAAGCGAAGTTCAATCCAAGGCACATATGGGCGCCGCCGCCGAACGGCACGAATGCGAACCGGTGGCGGCTCGCCTGCGCGGCATCGGTGAAGCGCTCCGGATCGAACCGCCGCGGGTCTGCCCAGACCTCCGGCATATGATGCGTGAACAGCGGGTTGACCGCGACGGATGACCCTGCTGGAACGTGAAAGCCAGAAAATACGAAGTCCCGCAATGCACGCCGCGGCACGGCGGGGACCGGCGGGATGATCCGCAGCGTCTCCTTGAAGGCCATCTCGGTCAGCTTCATGGCTTCCAGCCGCTCAAACGGCAAAGTTTCGCCTGCGAGCAGGCCGAGTCCCGAGATCTCCTGCCGCAATCGCGTCTGCCAGGCCGGATTGGCGGCAAGCAGCCAGACGAACGCGGTCAGCGAGGACGTCAACGTGTCATGCGCTGCCATCATGAAAAAGCTCATGTGATCCACCACGGCTTGCGTCGATAGCAGCGCGCCGTCCTCCATCCTCACCCGGCATAGCTCCGAGAACAGATCGTCGCCACCGCGTTCGCGGCGGATCGGCACCTGCCGGGTAAACCACTCGACGATATGGGCGCGGCCCCGCACGCCGCGCCGCATCTGCGTCCCCGGAAGCGGCTTTCGGATCGGGGCGATCGTGGCCGCCACCATATCGACGAAAGCGGCCGTGACACTGTCCGTATCGGGACCGATGCCGGTGCCCAGGAAGGATGTGGCGGCGAGATCGAGCGTCAGTTGCTTCATTGCCGGATAGACCAGCATTGGCCCGCGCGTCGATCTCCACTGCGATACTCTTGCCGCGATCCCGGCATCGAGCGCCTTGAGATACGCCCGCATCGGGCCGGCTTTAAACGCGGCGGACAGGGCGCGGCGGTTCAGCCTGTGCTCATCGAAGTCCATCATCATCAGACCGCGCGGGAAGACCCGGTCCATGAACCGCCCCCAGCCAAACTGCGAGGAGAACAGGCGCTGCTGGTCAAACAGAACGAACTCGTTTGCGTCCGGCCCCAGCAGGTTCACCCCCGTCTCACCCAGGATGTTGGCGCGCACCACCAGCCCGTGCCGCGCCGCCCGTTCCTCGAAGAACCGCTTGGGATCCGCGATCGCTTCCAGCGTGCTGCCGATGACCGGCCAGCCGTCATCTCCGGGGATGTGCGCGAGGGCACGGCCGGGAGGAGGTGCGGTGACGGGCGCCAGGGTATCCCGCGCTTCCAAAGCCAACGTCGGCACGACATCCTCCGGTTTTATGCTGACGGAGTACAATAGCTATATTGCCGGCGGCGGAGAAAGCGGTGGTTCCGGGGACCTCTTGAAATGGCCGCGATGTCAGCCGCCTCCCGCGGCGACGAAGCTCTGAACAAGGCTTCCCGCGACGAGACGCCAGCCGTCCACCAGCACGAAGAAAATCAGCTTGAACGGCAGCGACACCGCGCTGGGCGGCAGCATCATCATACCCAGGCTCATGAGGACACTGGCAACCACGATGTCGATGATCAGGAAAGGGAGGAACAGCAGGAAGCCCATCTCGAAGGCGCGACGGAGTTCGCCGACGAGGAAAGCGGGAACCAGCGCGCGCCACGGGATCGAAGCGGGGGCCGCTGATGGGGGCAGGTGACCGAGGTTCTGGAAGAACGTCAGATCCTCGTCCCGGACGTTGTCCGCCATAAACTGGTGGAACGGCTCGGTCGCGAGCCGCAGGCCGTCGATTTCGGAGACATGGCCTTCCGTCATTGGCTGGATACCCATGGTCCAGGCCTGATCCAGCACAGGCTGCATCACGAAGAACGACAGAAACAGGGCCAGGCCGATGAGCACGACGTTCGGCGGCGTGCCCTGGGTGCTAAGGGCGCTGCGAAGCAGCGAGAGAACGATGATGATGCGTGTGAAGGCGGTCATCATGACCAGCAGGCTGGGTGCGAGCGACAGGACAGTGATCAGCGCGGTGAGCTGTACGATGCGCGCGGTCGCGCCGGCCTGACCAGCGGCGCCGAGATCGATGTTCACCGACTGCGCCCGGGCAAACTCCGGAGCGAAGAGGATCGCGGCGACAAGCAGGAAGCGCCACGGCTTCATGCGTCCGGCACCCATCCAACCACCAGATCCTGCCCACCCCCCGTCAGCAGGATCACCTGCCGATCGGCGCACTGTACGAGGTGGAGGCGGCGGCGGGGATCGAGGGCGATGGTTTCGCGGACGATCAGGGTCCTGCCGGTCTTGGCAGCCGGCCTCCAGCCGCCAAGCTGAAGGACCCGCGCTGAAAGGCCGATAAGGGCCAGGACCCCGATCAGGGCCAGGCCCATCAACGATAAAGTTTGGCCGGTCATTGGCTGGTCGGCTCAGCCAGGGTGTCGAACGGAGGCTGTACCGGCGCACAAGCGTGCACGATCGCACCAGGGACTGTGTCGTCATGGCGGCCGAAGGGCTGCCATCCGCGCCTGTGTTTGCGTAAGCAAAGGCGTGGATGCCGACCTTCGTCGGCATGACGCGGCGGTGTGGCCGGAGTAAGCGACAAGCTGCCCGTATTGGATCGCATGCCGCTTATGGTGCAGGAGGAAGATGAATAAACCGTTAACGCAATGCCGTTAACCAATAATTCATTCTTTTGCGTCATAGTCCGGCTATGGACCCGACCAAAATTGGCCTGTTCGATCTGGCCGAAAAGCGGCTTACCTGGACAGCACAGCGCCAGGCGGTGCTGGCCGGCAATATCGCCAACGTAAACACGCCGGGATTCCGGGCGCGGGACGTGACGTCTTTCGCAGATGTCCTGGCCGGCTCTGGCACGATGGCACCCGTCCAAACCCAACCTGGGCACTTGGCGGGAAGCATGCCGACCGGGGTAGGGTCCCTGGCGAGGCAGCGTCCCACGGTGCGGGCGCTCGATGGCAATGCGGTGGCCCTCGACGAGCAACTGACCAAGGTCGCCGATACGGAAACGACGCAGTCTTTGGTGACGTCGATCTGGAAGAAATATGTCGGGATGTTCAACACGGCACTCGGGAAGTCCGGCTAGACATGGCAAGCGATCTGAACAGCGCGCTGAATATTTCCGCGAACGGGATGGATGCGCAGACCACGCGCCTGCGCGTCATTGCACAAAACATCGCCAACCAGGATTCGACCGGTTCGTCCCCGGGAGCCGATCCCTATCGGCGCAAGACGATTACGTTCGAAAGCGCGATGGATCGCGCGGCGGGTGTCGATACCGTGCATGTAAAGGCCATCGGCGTGGATTCCAGCGACTTGCAGCTCCGCTATGACCCGGCGAACCCGGCGTCAAATGCGCAGGGCTATGTGAAGCTGCCGAACGTCAACAGCTTCGTCGAGGTGATGGACATGAAAGAAGCGGAGCGTTCCTACAGCGCGAACCTTTCAGTCATGCAGGCGACACGCAGCATGCTGAACAAGACGATCGATCTGCTCAAATGACGACGATCCCGACTGTTGTCGTAACACCATCGGCGGCGGCGGAAGCCTATGCCCGCACGGCGCGGCAGGCATCCGGCGGAGCAGCGGCGGATTTTGGCTCCACCGTGCAGCAGGCGCTGGAGCAGGCCGTTCAGACCGGCCACACGGCGGACGACCAGGCGATGAAAGCGATCAGCGGCGGCGGCAACCTGACGGAGGTCGTCGCTGCCCTGTCGCATGCGGAACTCACGTTGCAAACCGCGACTGTCATTCGCGACCGGGTGGTGCAGGCCTATCAGGACATCATCAAAATGCCGATCTGATGAATGAGGGCGAAACGGCGGCGCTGGTGCATGAGTGCATGGTGGTGATCCTCAAGCTCGGCGGCCCCGTGCTGGGCGTTGCGCTCGTCGTCGGCCTGATCATGTCGGTCATTCAGGCCGTGACCCAGATTAACGAGGCCATGCTGGCGTTTCTGCCGAAGCTGGCGGCCATCGGCGTCGCGCTGATGCTGTTCGGGCCGTTCATGGTCACGACGCTGTTGAATTTCACGCGCGAGGTCTTCGACCACATCCTCGCCATCGGCGGATCGTGAACCATGGACTGGGCGTCGCTGCTGGATTGGGCGCCGGCCTTCGCTCTGACCCTGGCGCGCGTGGGCGGCGCGATGGCGTTGCTGCCGGCGCTTGGCGAAAGCGCGGCACCAGCGATTATCCGCATCGGCCTGGCGCTGGGCATGACGGTCCTGCTGCTACCGGATTTGCAGCCTATGACGCCGCTGGTTCCGGAATCGGGTATTCAGATGGCACTGATGGTGGCCGGGGAGGTGGTGACCGGCCTGTGGTTCGGCTGGGTCGCCCGGATGATCGCACTGGCACTGCCCATCGGCGCGCAGTTCATCGCCTATCTGATCGGGCTCTCCAGCGTGCTGCAGCCGGATGCGGAGCTTGGCTCGCAATCGACGGCTTTGGGCAAGCTGTTTGAAATGATGGTGCCGATGCTGATTCTGACGACGGGGCTTTACGTCCTGCCGCTGAAGGCTCTGGACGGGCTGTTCCGGCTGATCCCGCCGGGCCATATGCTGCCCCCCGGCGATAGCGCCGAGGTCGCGCTTCATGCCGCCGGCACGGCGTTCGGGTTGGCTCTCCAGCTCGCCTCGCCCTTCGTCGTCGCCGATATTGTCTGGCATGTCGCCATCGGCCAGATCGCCCGCGCCGGGTCGCGCATGCAGATCTATTTTGTCTCGATGCCTGGCCAGATCCTTGGCGGGCTGGCTTTGCTGATGCTGACCGGCAGCGCGATCATCCTGGCCTGGCGGGACAGCGCGCAAGCCTTTCTCGGGTCGCTACCGGGGAGCCATTGACGGATGGCGGACGAGTCCGAGTCCACGGGCGACAAGACAGAGGCAGCGACCAGCCGGCACCTGGATCAGGCTCGCGATGCCGGGCGTGTGCCGATTTCGCGCGAGGCGACGGTCTTTGCCAGCATGACCGCGGTCGTCGGGGTGCTGGCGTACCAGGCGCAGGCCACCATGCGGGATCTGCTGGCGGTGCTGAGCCGGTTTCTGACCCATGCCGATGATTCGTGGGTGGCCGGTTCGGGTAATGCCGTCCGCGCCGTTTTTGCCGCTATCCTGCCGTATCTTGCCGCGGCGACGGTGGGCGCCACGGCGGCGGTCCTGGTGCAGACGGGCTTTCTGCTCAGCGGCAGCGCGCTGCAGCCGAAGTTTTCCCGCATCAGTCCGGCCGCCGGATTGAAGCGGCTGTTTGGCCGGCAGGGCCTCGAGGAGTTGGTCAAATCGCTGGCCAAGCTGGCGGCCTACAGCGCTGCGATATGGATTGCCGTCCGGGGCGACCTGCCAGGCCTGATGCTGCTGCCCAGACAGGACCCCGGCGGGTTGCCGTCCACCGTGGCCGGGCCGATATTCCATATCTTCCTGGCGAGTCTGCTGTGCCACGCGATTGTGGCGACCGCCGATATCTTCTGGGTGCGCTTTCGCTACGCCCGCGATCTGCGCATGAGCCGCCAGGACATCCGCGACGAATTCAAGGAAACGGAAGGCAATCCACACACGAAAGCCCGCATCCGGCGTATTCGGATGATGCGAGCGCGCAAGCGGATGATGGCTCAGGTTCCCAAGGCGACGGTCGTGGTGACCAACCCGACGCACTACGCCGTCGCACTTGCCTATGACCGGGCAACTAACCCGGCGCCGCGCGTGGTGGCGAAAGGCACCGACGAGGTTGCTGCCAGGATCAGGGAGGTCGCTGAAGCTGCCAACGTGCCGGTGGTCGCCAACCCGCCGCTCGCCCGGGCGCTTTACCGTCTGGAGCTCGATGCCGAAATTCCGGCCGAACACTACAAGGCGGTGGCTGAGATCATAGCCTATGTCTGGCGTCTCGGACGGCGTTCGCTGCCGGTGGGCTGACGATCGCTTTTTTGGCTATGCCGACTCGGGCGTCAGGGTTGATGCTGGCGCATATATTCTATGCGAATCGCTCCGATGTTCATAGAAAGTTCTTGTCGCCCGGCAGAGATTGGAACATAAGAGGCACAAATGCCATTCGCTTGAATGTGCACGTATTAGTTGTGATCGGGCGCCGTTTGCGCCTAAATTGGTTGAGAAAGCGGTCAATCTGTCTCGAACCGAGGAACATGCGGAATGGAAAAGAATAAGGCGCTCGATGCAGCGATGGCACAGATTGAACGGGCCTTCGGCAAGGGTTCGATCATGCGCATGGGTGCCCGGGCCGGGGACGAGCAGATCGAAGTGATCCCATCCGGTTCTCTCGGCCTGGATCTGGCTCTCGGTATCGGCGGTTTTCCCCGCGGACGCATCATCGAGATTTACGGCCCGGAGAGTTCCGGCAAGACCACCCTGGCGCTGCACGCGATTGCCGAGGCGCAAAAGCGCGGCGGCACCTGCGCCTTCCTCGACGCCGAGCACGCGCTGGACCCGACCTACGCGCGGAAGCTTGGGGTGGACGTCGATAATTTGCTGATCAGCCAGCCGGATGCGGGCGAGCAGGCGCTGGAAATCGCCGATACGTTGGTGCGCTCCGGTGCGATCGACGTGCTGGTGGTGGACAGCGTAGCGGCTTTGGTGCCGCGGGCTGAGTTGGAAGGGGAGATGGGCGATAGCCACATGGGTCTGCACGCCAGGCTCATGAGCCAGGCGCTGCGCAAGATCACCGGCAGCGTCAGCCGCAGCAAATGCATGCTGATCTTCCTGAACCAGATCCGCATGAAAATCGGCGTCATGTTCGGTAATCCCGAGACGACCACGGGCGGCAATGCGCTGAAGTTCTATGCGTCACTCCGCCTGGAAATCCGCCGCATCGGACAGATCAAGGAGCGTGAGGAGGTCGTCGGCAACCAGACTCGCGTCAAAGTCGTCAAGAACAAGCTGGCCCCGCCGTTCCGCCAGGTCGAATTTGACATCATGTACGGCGAGGGGATCAGCAAGGTCGGCGAGCTGTTGGACCTTGGCGTGAAGGCCAGTGTTGTGGAAAAGTCCGGTGCATGGTTCAGCTACGACAGCCAACGCATCGGCCAGGGGCGGGAGAACGCCAAGCAGTTCCTCCGCGAGCATCGCGCGATGGCGGATGCCATCGAGGTCAAGGTCAGGGAGCAGTCCGGTGTGATCGCCAATCTGATGCTGTCGACCGTCGATGACACCGAGGAAGCCGAAGCCGCTGAATGAGCCGGTCCTGCGGGACGTCGCGCTGACCGACGATGATCACGCGCTGATCGCTGCTGCCAATGGGGTGCTGGAACGGCATTATCGTACGTTCTGGCACACGGTGGCTGCCGCCATCCGATCGAAGGATGGCCGGATCTGGACCGGTTTGCATATCGGGACAACCGTCGGGCGGTTGGCGATCTGCGCCGAGGCGGTCGCGCTCGGGCGTGCGATCCTGGAGGGGGACGGGACGATCCAGACCGCCGTGGCGATCAGGCATCCGAAGCCGGAAGAGGAAGACCGGGAACTGGCGGTTGTGTCGCCGTGCGGGGGCTGCCGGGAGATGATTTTGGATCATGCACCTGCGGCCATGGTGATCGTCAGGGACGCGAACGGGCTGATCAAGCTGCCGATACGGACATTGCTGCCGCTGCCGTATCGGCGGTGAGCGGGGTCAGGTCGCCGTGTCCGAAAGCGTGATGCCGGAGAAAGTCGCCGACAGCGGACAATCCAGCACCCAGTTAGTTCCTAGATCGGTGCCGATATTCCATCCGGTTGGTTGGACGACTGCGGAGAAGTTGTCTGTCACTGCGTTGCCCCGGCCGATCTGAGCGGGTCCGTAGGGGTAGTAAAGCTGGCAGGCGCCGGAGACGTTCTGAAGCGAGGTTTGCAGCGTAATCAGCAGGTGCGTTGCGTCGATGCGCTGGCACGAAATCGCTGAAACGATCGTTCCGTCGTTGCCCGGCGAGCCGCCGTCCATAACAGCGAACCCTGCTCCCGCCGCGGCCTGCAAAGGGACCTTCAGGTCGTTGCCGGCGTCATGGACGATCGTGACCACAAGGGTCGTGTTTGACTGCCGATACACGTGGCTGATCACCGGGCCACCGGTTTTCGGAAGGCTGCCAGGTAGTGCGGTAATCGAGTCGGCGTAACCGCCTGCGATCAGGGCCTGGCCAATGATGGGGCTTGCCAGCATCGCAAACCGCTGGTTGTCGGCGCCGTCCCGATGGGACGAATCACCGCCCGTCGCAATTCCGGTTGCCGGATTCCACGACGATCCGCGCGAGTTGCTGTCGCTGGTCTGAACGTTGCCGATGACGACACGCTGGGTTGTATCGGCGGCGATACTCTGAACGACCTGCCGATGCATCGTGATGCCATCCGCGGTCCCGTACGGTATCGCGTTCCACCAGACCAGCGGGATGCGATTGTTAGTATCCCCGAGCATCGCCCGGACCAGTGAGAGAAACCGGAGCGCAGCGGCCTTGAACGTGCTGTACTCGCTATAGGCGCGCAGGCTGTCGGTTTCGTTCCAGGGCCAGACGATGGCACAGACATCGTCCAGGTCTTCGGCCGGCAAGGCGGCTACCGCCTGCTGCAGGGCAAGGCCATCGGCTCCGAGAGACCAAGTGGAGGGGTTCGACCCGTCGCCCGGATTTTGCACGAAGCTGCCGGGATAGCCGGAACTGGTGGCGTATATCCCATGGCCGCTTTGCATCGTGTAAGGCGCGACGCTCGCCGTCGTTGCCAGCACATTACAGGCCAACGCGCCGACGTAATACGCAACGCCCTGTGCCAGCAACGCGGCCGCGCCATCGTTCAGCGCATAGTTGATCGCATTCGACTGGCCGTTGAACAGCAGGTAAATTCCTTTCCGGGAGCCGCACACCCATCTGCCTGCGTAGCCGATGACGGCGGCGACGTCGGTGTCCGACAGAGATCGGGTCCACTCGGCTGTTTCATGAAGCCAGCATTGCGCGGCGCCGTTTGCGGTTCCGTCGTGTAACAATAGCACGCTGCCGGTTTGGGATGCCGGGGACCAGTGGACCGACGTCGCGGCGCGAACCCCATCCAGCCAGAGATCCGCCCCGGCGGACGGAGAGTAACGGATGACGATGGAGTGCGTGTGGCGCCGGGTCATCGACGCGCTGACCACGACCTGGTTCGCTCCCGGGAAGAGCACAAGCCGGCCGGTGCCTCCGGCGCTGTCCACCTGCAACACAGGCTGAGACCCGATCGACAACAAGGTGATCGGCTGCGTATCGACCCCGCTGTTTTGCCGCCAGTTGGGCCGCGACCAGACCAGATACCAGGTCCATGCCGAAGCGGCGCTCGCGGCGGAGCCAGACACATGCCACCCGGTCGCCGGGTCAAGCGCCGGCTGTAGGAGCCCGGAACCGGTTGCCGGAAATCCCGCTCCGCCCAGCAAGCCGGAAACATGCGCCGCGCCCTGGGGCGCGGCGGCGGTGGACTGGGCGCAAAACGGCAAGAGGTTCTGGCCGTTTCCGGACTGATCCAGAAGTGCGCTTCCGGCAACGTTCCAGGCCGTCAGCGGCGTGTTTCCGGGGCCGATCAATCCTCCCGGTTGGCTGGCATCCCACCAGCCCGCGGTTCCGGCAACCGTCTGGACCAGGGAGGCGGACGGAACGGTCGCAGCGGACGCAAGCGGTGCATACAGGGCGAGCTGACCCGCCCCGACAACCATCGCTCGGCCCGGTTGGACAAACAGGAGACTCATTGCCTACTGGACCAGGAACGGGGTCGAGCTGACCGTTGAACCGGTGCCGTTGGTGCCTTCCGCCCACACATACCACGTGCCCGCGGTTGCCGGTGTCGGCACGTAGGCGCCCCAGAGATTGGTGTTCACGAGTATTGCGGCCGTCCAAGAGGCCGGCGGTGTAGTAGCCGACAGAGAGAATCCGAACTGGATCGGGGCACTCCCTGGCGTGACCAGCGCGTTGACGCCGATCGATCCACTTCCATGCGTATAGGGGCCTGTTGGCAACAGGTTCCACGCAATCGACGTGACCGGTGTCGAGGCTGCCTGGGTAACCGCGGTCACGATTGAGGACACCGGGCCGCTGCCGGAAGCGTTCACGCCAATGACCGAGAAGTCGTAACTTGTCGAGGCTAGCAGTCCGGATATCGTCGTTGTGGTTGCAGAAATACCAGCCACGGACGAAGCCCAGGTGGTGTTTCCGGTCACCCGGTATTGGACTGTGAAGCTGGTGGCGGCGCCGGTTCCCGTCTGCGCCGACCATGAAAGCTGTATGCTGCTGCTGGAAGCCGGAGTTGCGGCAAGACCGGTCACCTGGGCGGGCACGGGCAGTTGAGGCAAGGCCGCTGTTGTTACGGTCAAAATCGAAGACGATGGTCCCGTGCCGGCGGCATTGATCGCCTGCACAACGATGTCGTAGCTGGTTGCAGCGGTCAGGCTGCTCAGCACGCATGTCGTGGCGCCGACGACTGCCGGGGCGTTGCTCCAGGACGATGTGCCGGTCACCCGGTATTGCACGGCGTAAGAAGATGAGGTGCCGCCGCTACCGGGCGGTTGCCAGGAAATCGCGATAGAAGAGGACGTTATCGTCGAACTTGCCAGGCCGGTGACCTGGCCCGGAGCCGCCACGGCCGCTGCTCCGGCAATTGCGGCGAAGGCGACGGTTCCGCCGGAATAGGCTGCGCAGACTATCGATGCGGCCTGTTGCGGGCCCAATGTCAAGCTTCCGGTCGAGGTCACAAAACCGCTGCCGAGCGTCACCGTTCCGACGCTGGCGTTGATGACGGTGCACTGAAAGCCGCTACCCATGTTGGTCGTCAACGGCGTCAGCGTGACCGGCTGACTGCAAACCAGAATTCGGCCGTTGTGGACGGTGGTATCGAGGTTGACACTGCTGGTGACCTCGACGACGGGCGCCTTATAGGTGGGCAACTTGTTCGCGATCCATACCCAGATCGCGGCGAAAGTCTGGCTGGCCATGACATTGCTGCCCTGGGCCGTCCAAATCGTATCCGTATCAGCGGCCGGTCCGGCGGTCCGCGCCTGATCTATCGTGACGCCGTCCAGGAAACTGCTGTAGTTGATCGCGCAATTAGTTCCGGCGTGGCTGACCGCCACAAGATCCTGACCGGCCAGCGTTGATACGACCGGAAGACTGCCGATGGCGCTGTTTGTGGCGACGGCCGATGCCGTTGCTGAAATGGTCCCGTCGGCTGTGATGGCAACGTTCTGGCCGGCCGAGAATAACCCATGCAGCAATGACGCCGGCATGAGCATTGGCGTGCCCTGGTTGCTGATAACCAGATCGGCGCCCGGGGCCAGGCTGGACAGCAAAGGAAAACCAGCGTGATCCAGGCCTGTAGCGACCAGGGTGCCTTGGGTCAGGTTAACGCCTGCACCCAGGTCAACCTGCTCAGGTCCGCCGGACCCTAGACTGATGCGGCCAAGCAGTGCAGACGGTTGAATAATGATTGCCGGCTGTGTCGAAGCCAGCAGGGTTCCCACGGCGGTGGCCATCGCCGCGCCGCCGTGGCTTATCGGCACCAGATCAGCGGCCGAGACGGAGGTCGCAACCGGGAGTTCTGAAATTGTGGGCATCTATGCGCTCTGTTCGTTAGTGTCTCGGTCGCGGATTGCAGCTATGCCGTAACGGTGCTGCCGCTGCAGGACGACACCCATTTTTGGCCGTCGTAGAATACCGTTACCCCGGTTCCCGCTCCGGCGGCGTCGGTGAGCTTTCGGCCGTTGCTGGCGAATGCCATCGCACCGGCAACCGCACCGGTTGGAAGTGTTGCAACTGTGTAGGAGGGCAGTATCGGCGTCCCGGCAAATCGCGGGGCGACCGCATTTGTCCGGAAAATCTCGCGCCAACATGAAACGCCATCGGAAACGATGTGGTAGCGATCATTGATCTGCAGAACGATGGGACCGCAGTCAATGGTGTCCGTGCCATGAGGGGCGATACTGACCGGCCCCGTACCGAGTACCGAGAATGTATAGCCAGTACCCGCTGCGACCGTGCTGGCGGCCGGAAGTGTAACCGTGTACGCCGAGCTTCCGGTCAGAAAGATGATGTTGCCTGATATATAGTTCGGCAAAGTATAGGAACTGCCGATAACGTTTTGCCAACCTACGGTGATGCCTTTACCGACCGGGTAGGCCAACGTTCCCTGGTTCCAGGTCAACGTGTTGGTCGTACTGTTGTACCACAGCCTATTGCTATTCGTAGACTCGAAGGCAATGGCATGGCCGGCCGAGAGTTTAATTGCCGGGGCGCCGCTGAGCGACTGTGCATAGGTTGTGTCGAGCACGGCATTGGAGAACGGCACGCCGATGGCAAAGACCGTTTTCGCACTGCCGGACGATCCCGCCGCCAAGTATACGCCAATAATGGAGGACACCTCGACCGGTGCGCCGGAGGTGTTGGTTTGTCCGATGACGAGGCTTTGGATCGTTCGGGAATTTGCGTCGTCCAGACCATTGCCGAACCAGTCCATTTCGATGGTTAGGGACGCATTGGTCGCACTGGACGGCAGGCCGGTGGTATCTCGGTACTCAAGGCAGGCCGTCCAAAGCTGAGGCTGAGGCAGATAGCCGCCGCTGGGGTTGGTCGTTGCGGATTGCCGAAGCGTCTGGACATACCGCGCGACGTGCTGGGCAGGTGTACTGGCGTTCGGGGTTTGGGTCCCGTTCCAGATCAGTCGGTCAAGGCCGCCCCAAATGAAATTTTGGGGGCTATTATAAATAATCGTGTCGGCTCTGACATTGGTTATGACTGTGCCGTTCGTACCTCCGGTGTGGTTGACGATATACGCAGATTGGTTGACGCTGAAATCCGTCGATTGTGATGCGCCTTGCGAGGAGGAAAGCCCCATCGGCGTGTTCCCGGCGACGAAACCCGGCAATACCAGGCCGGCAGGCCCGCCCCCGTTGGGTATCGAAGACGCAAGAGGCGTCCCGTCCGCCAGGATCGTTCCGTCAACCAGCCACTTCACCCGCTTGGTCAGGGCGACACCCCAATTGCCGGGTTGCTGCAGGACAGTGGTGCCTTTGGGGACATAAATCACCGACCCGGCAGGGGCCGCCACATAGGCTGCAGCGAAGGCGGCGGTGTCGTCGGTTACCCCGTTGAGCTTCGCTCCGTAGGGCGGCTGGGAAACGTTGATGACCCCGGCGGCATTCGGATTCGCGTCAACGTAGGATTTTGTGGCAGCTTGCAGAGGAAGCGTTGGTGCGGCGGCGAGCGTGAGCGTCCCGGTCAATGAGCCGCCTGCCAACGGTAATGCCGTTGCGATCTGGCCGTCGACATAGAGCTTGTTTGCAGCGTGTGCTGTCGCAGTCGGGTTTGCGGACAGCGACAGGACTCCGGTCATGCTGCCACCGGAAAGAGGCAATGCGGACGCCGCCTGTCCGTCCACATAGTGCTTGGTGGCGGCTTGGCTAGAACTTGTGGGATCGGCGGCGAGGGCCAGCGCGCCGGTAAGGCTGCCGCCTGAGAGCGAGAGTGCCCCAAGAACCTGGTTATCAACGTAGCTTTTGGTCGCCGCCTGATATGGCGTCACGGGATTCGCGGCCAAAGTCAGGTACCCGGTCAAAGTATCTCCTGACCGCAATATCCTCGTGTCCGCATACTGCTTGGTGGCTGCCTGGGTTGCCAGTGTCGGATCGCCCGCCAGTATCACCGGCCCGGTGAACGTTCCACCTGCCGCGGTGATCGACGTTGCAAGCTGGCCATCGACATATTGTTTGGTGGCAGCCTGCAACGGGGAGGTGGGATTGGACGCCAAATAAAGTGCGCCGGTCAGTGTGTCGCCAGCCCGAACCAGATGAAGATCGACGTATTGCTTCGTGCTGGCCTGGAGCGCTGCCGCAGGGTCCGAAGCCAGCAGTAGAGCGCCCGTCATGGACGACCCGGCGGTCAGGACGGTCTGGGCGATCTGGAGATCGACGTAATTTTTGGTCGATGCCTGACTGGCAAGCATTGGATCGCCTGCGAGCGTCAGCATGCCGGTTAAGGTGTCACCGGCTCGAAAGATCCTTTGATCAACATATTGTTTGGTTGCCGCTTGCCCGTTCGCGGTCGGATCGGAGGCGAGCATCAGGCTGCCCGACAATGTTCCGCCTGCAATCGGCAAGGCATTCCCGAAACGGGAATCCACATAGTTCTTCGTTGCGGCCTGTAGCGGCGATACCGGATCTGCCGCAAGGGCCAAAACTCCCGTCAGCGTGTCGCCGGAGCGCGCCACTTTGAGATCGGCATAGTTCTTTGTGGCAGCTTGCAGGCTGCCCGACGGGTCGCTTTGAAGTAGCAACGGACCTGAAAGTGTTCCGCCGCTGAGCGGAAGGTTGGCGGCCCCGATTGCATCCGCATAGCCTTTTGTCGCGGAATCGAGCGGGTTTCTCGGCGTCCCCGCGAGTGTCAGGGTTCCGGTCATCGACCCGCCCGTCAAAGAAAGGGCGCTTGCAAGCTTTTGGTCTACGTAGGCTTTGTTGGCAGCCTGTGCGGACGCGGTCGGGTTGCCGGACAGCGTCAGCGCCCCGCTCAACGTTCCTCCGTCAAGGGTAAGCGCGTTCGCGGCCAGATCGGCGAGCTTCTCGCTGGTCGTCGCGCCGGCCGGCGTCACCAGACCTTGCGACAGATCAATATTCGCCGCGCCTGAAATGCCGCTGAGAAACTGGCCATAGGTGACTGAAACATTGGCACCGCCCTGCGACATCGGCAGCAGATCCGTGCTTGCAGGAACATCTCCGGGCGGCAAAGCAGAGATCACAAACGGCATGGCAGCCGCGGACAATGTGCCGCCGCCGAGGATCAGATTGGAGCCAACCGCAATGACCTCCGGTGCTCCCAAGCCGGTGCTAATGCGGCCAAGCAATGAACCTGTGGTCAGCGTGATTGCCGGCTGGACCCCATTCAGCACCTGTGCGCGTGTTATGCTTCTGGTGATTCCGGCCTGGCTGACCGGAAACTCATCGGTATCCGCAGCCGAAACCGCAGGGCTAAGCTGATCTATTGTGGGCATGAAAGCTCATTCTCCGGCCATCCCGGCTGCCGACGGGGTTGGCTTGACCTAATCTAGTATTGGGAAAACAACAGGTGTTCGAGTTCAACCGCTGCTTGAAAGAACGGGATTGCCGTTTTGATCAGTCAGCATGGCCCCCGTTGTCGTCAGGATGGCAGCGGCGGGAATCGCCGGGACCGATAGGAGAAGCACCGGAAGGAGAACACTTCGCAGCAGCGAGCGGCCGTTGACTGTCGTGATGGCAAAGGTCAATGTGTAGACTGTGCCAGCTTGTCCGCCCGACAGCCACAGTATAACCCGGCTTCCGTCCGTCGTGGAATTTTGTATCGTCAGGTCGCCCGGGTTCGATGGAGTTGAACTTACATCAAGTGTGGCGATACTGTCACCATCGTTCCCGATTATAGCCGGGCCGATATCCAATATATAATCAAGTACATCCCCCGGATCTTTGGTGGGCCAGTTCAAAGGTGGCGGGGCAATCGCGGTCGTTCCGCGGGCGACTGGAATAAACGAATCGACGATCACCACGCGCGCGTGGCTCGGGATCCAAACATGGGCAGCGGGGGTTGACATGGCTAATACAGACGCTCACGGAAGATGAATATAATTTTGACTGTTTCGGTAGCGTTGGCCGGTTTCTACCACCTGACAACGACGAACCCGCCGCCGCCTATGCCGCCATTGAAAGCTGCGTTGCTGTTTGGACCGGTCCCGGCGCCGGCGGCTCCTCCGCCAGGGAAGGTGCCGGCATTGCCGGTGCTGCCGCTGTTTTGGGTGCCCCCCATCGGGGCCGCACCTCCCATTCCACCCTGGTTGGAGATCCCCGCCTGGCCGGCAGATCCGGAAAAGTTCACGTCACCTCCGATCCCGACGCCCGGGGGGGTTGCCCCGTTTTCCGGGGCGGTGACGCTGGCCTGGTAGTTCAGGCTGCCTCCGGTGGCACTCACGAACTGGCCGAAGCTTGACGCGCTGCCCGAGCCTGCCGGGGTGCCGCTGGTCGTTCCACCCGCTCCGCCGGCACCGATGGTAACCGCCACGTTCTGCCCTGGCGACAGGCGCGTGACCAGCTTCCTGGCGTAACCGCCGCCCGAGCCACCTCCGCTGGCCAGTCCGTTAACCGAAGCGAAACTTCCTGAACCTCCGCCCCAGACCTCGACTTCAACCTGGGTGACACCGGCAGGCACGACGAATGACCCTGAGCTGGCGAAAGTCTGCACACCAGAGCCAAAACCTGGCTTCAGTGATGGCAGCTTCCAGCTCAAGAAAGGCGCAGTAGCCAGAGCCGATATGTTGGCGGCAACAACAGCCGTCTGGCCGTATGACACTGCAATCTGATAAAGGCCGATCCAACCGGCATCCGCCGCCGGGGTTGTCTGGCTGTTGGTATTCGCCGGGGACCCGGCTTTCAACTGCAACTGCACCCGCTGCGTTCGCGCAGTGTTCTGCGGAGTGCCCGAGTTGGAAGGGCCGCTATACGATTGCGCGGGATTGCTGGCATTGTAATAAGGCAACACCGTCGGATTGGCGTCCGCTTCCAGAAATGCTGCTTCGATCAGATAGTTTATCGATTGCCCGACACTTGACGGGGCAGCCAGGAGAAACGTAGTAGGTCCGACATTTATTCCCATCTTAACCAGGGAATCGGCAGTGTCCGAGGGTATCGACCCGTAGGGCAGACTATCGACCGGCCCAAACTGGGTGATACTGCCCGGGCCGATTACGACGCTCATCGAGGCGGGCGTTGTCGGCTGACAGACCAGTCCATCCACCACGGTGCTCGTACCGAGCACTGCCTGGGCGAGAAACCCCAGACCGATCATTGCGTTCTTGTTGACGGAAAGCAGGTCTGTATCCAAAGGAATGGCACTGGGATAGACGATATTGCGGTCCATACTGGGTTTCGCTATCTTTTTTGTGTTGTAAGTTAGACAATCTGCAGCCAAGCCACCGTATTGATCGGCAAAAGACTGCTCAAGGTATTTTGAATATCTTCGTCGGTCACTTGGCCTGGCAGCATGGAAAGATCGAAATACGCGATCGATCCCGCGTCGTATCCGGCGGCGTTCGTTCCGTATCCCGCCAAGAGGCCTACGCCCGGAGTGGGAGGGCGGGTGATGGTGATAAAGAATTGGAAAGGCAGGTTGAGATTTCCCCAACCGCCTGCGGCCCCGTAGGCCAAACCGCAACCGGGAGGCACCGGTCCGTCGGCAACCGTCGCGTAGGAACCGGTATCGCTACATTTGGCTGGCTCGAAGATGCGGGGTTCGGCACCGGTAAGTTGTTCCATGCATGAGCTTACGGCCGAACGAGAGGCCGCGGTGCGAAGCAGATTCCTCTGTATGCGCGACCGATAGGAGGTGTCGTTTTCGCCGCTGTCGCGGGCGAGATCGGAACCAAAAAAATCCAGAGCGATCAGATCGAGCCAGTTGTCACTCGCGCTGCCGATACGTGTCTGCGATATAACGTAAGTTAGCAGTCCGTATAGCCATGTCCAAGGGGTTGCTATACAGGTAATAATGGCCGTCAGGTTTGGGGCTTGATCGCCGAACCAGCGTTTCGGGATCGCAGACCGTATCCGTGCAACGAAATCGTAAAGATCACCCGTCATTTAGGGTCACCACAATAACGCCAGACTTTACAACGGTCCGGGTTGGCGGCAGGACGTCGGCCATTAACCCATTCAATAGCACGCCGCTGATGTTTTCGATGCCTTGTCCCGCCAGATAGGCGCTCTGCGCGACACGGGTCGCCGAAGCGACACGCCCGATGGGCAGAGCGTTGAGATAATCAGCTATTTGGGCCTGAATGGCGGGAACGTAACCAGATGGCGAAGCGCCCGGCCTCAACGTGGCGGTTAATGTGACGTTAACCGGCAATACCTGGGGCGGCAGCACCGCAAACGCAGTTCCGATGGGGCGAACAGAATCAACCGCGGAGGCCACGGTTGATAGCAATGCCGCGGACGGGTAGCCTGATCCGTCATCGACCGTGACGAGGAAGGATCCAACATTCGGTGTGCCGTCAGCGGCAACGTTTTCCTGGATCATGACGTGCAAACCTTGCTGCAGATTCGCGATCGCACTTCGAACGGCCATCAGTGTGGCCCGCGAGAGGCTAGCCATGTAGGTCTGGAACCTGGCGCGAAATGCCTGATCACTTTCGGGATTGATGCCGTTCGACAGCGGACTGGCATTGGTGACGAGGTCTATCCCCGGCAAGGACGCTGCAATGACGGTAATGGCACTCGCCAGGACGTTTCCAGCGGTGCCACCCGATGTGCAGGTAACCGGCAGATCGACAGAGCTTATGCCGCTTGGTATCACATAGCCCGCTTGTGCCGGTTGCCAGGTCGACAGCGTACTATCTTCGGTAACCGCAAAGCTGATCGAGCCATCCGACGTCTTGACGATGGCACCAACAGGCACCAACGCGGCCAGAGTGTTGGCGAATCGCGAGAAAGTCACCGTTCCGGACGATGGCGATGCCGCCAGTCGGGTCAACCCAAAATCCAGCATCCAGGAATCGAGATCGGAGCCACTGGAGGTTGCCGCGCGGGTTGTCTGCAGGACCTGAAGAACAAGCCATTGCAGCCACAGTACAACAGAGGCATTTGCCTCAAAGATGGCGCGGATGACCGAACCGACCGAGACGTCAACCAGAGCCGTTGCGGAACTTTGGAGCGCAGCACCCATGTCCTCGACAAGCTGGCTGAATGATTTCAGTGACAGATTCATGTCTGATCAACCTGAACTAACGTTAAGCTGCACGGGTCCGCCTGAGGAAACATCGGAATAAGTGATATTGGCGACCACATATCCGTTGGCCGCATCTATGACGCTGGCGCTTACCTGCGGTGCCGGAGAGGCAGCCACAGCGGATTCCAGAGCCAACTGCGTCCTGACTACCGACTCGATATCTGCCGGCTCGGCTGGCGTGCCCACGAACCGGGCCAATCCGCCCCCGTAATCGAGTCGCCAGAGATAGTCGCCGGGGTTCGTCAGCAGGCGCCTGCATACTCGCTGATTGGTCGTGTCCGAATCGGACACCAAAGCCAGGTCGCCGGTACTACCGACACTAAAATCTCCAGCCCATTCCAGAGCAATGTCAATCATCGGACCTAAGCCTGATTCGACGGGTTGGTTGTGGTTGCGTTTGCCAGCACGGTATGGGTATGCGAATCGTATGCGGTGCGAAGGGCTGACAGCGAGCCGTGGCTATCGTAGACGTCTCCCTGGACATGAAGGTCTCCATTCATTTGTATTGTTCCGTCGTTGCATAGTTTCAGGAAGCTGCCTGTCTTGTGCACGACCCAGAACTCATCCGCCGGCGCTTGGGGAGGAAGTTGGCTGCTGGAGAAAGCTCGTCCGATGATAATGCCCTGCTCGATGTCGCCCTGCTGGGGCACCAACATAACCTGATCGCCCGGATTGGGCGGGCAAACCATGCCCCAACCGTTGCCAACCCACTGAGCCAGAATTGGAATCCAGCCGGACAACACGCCATCCGGTTGGATTTTGACCCGAGCGGTTGCGGTTTGGTAGTCGACCGATGTTATCGTGCCGAATTTGACCTGACCCGCTGCATTATCCAGGCTGGATGCATGAACCTTGAGCGCGTTCACCAGGTAATCGTTCATTTTTTTATGTCCCGCTAAACCCTGAAGCCGACACGGCCCTGACAGTCTGCGTGGAACCGGAAGTTGAGCAGTACAGACGTTCTACACTGTCGATTAGATAGGGTCCGTCAAGCACCGATCCCGTGCCGCTGAGCATCATGCCGCCTCGCGGAGCGATCTGAAGATCCCACGGCATCTCAATGAGCAGAGTGGTGTGGAGCCGATTGATCTCGGCTGTGTATCTCGACGCGGATTGCGTCACCTGCGCTGGGGTAAAATTCGACGCGGAAAACAGAAATGGCTGACCGGTCGATCCGTCCGGTTGTGCCCCTGCACTTACGCCGCTATCGTAACAAGCCATGTTCTGCGAGTTCCACGACTGCACCCTGGCGGTCGCGCCGGCTGCCACCGCCAGCGAGCGATTAAACCGCATGCTCCGAACCATGACTGGCGTGATGGAAGTAAGCGTAGCCGGGACCGGCGAGGATGGCTGAAAAAACAATTGCGTGCCCTCGACGAAGACGTCGAACCGATTTTCGCGAGCCAGTTCGACCACAAGATCCCAATCCGATCTCAAGCGGGAGAACTGGCCGGTTGATAGTCGCGTGTATCCGTCTCCATAGTAACGGCCAATAAACCCAGACGTGGGCGTCACGACCGCGCCAAGCCCGTGACGGTTCGCAAGGGTCGCAACGACCTCGGAGGCGGTCTGGTTGACGAAATCGCCTTGCTGGTACGAATCAACCAACGTCGCCGAAAGATCTCGTCCTTCGATGGCGACAGTTCCTCTGATTGCGTCTATGTGAACCGAGTCGATTACGCCAGTGATAAGATTTGTCGTAGCCGGCCCGGGGGCGCTGCCGGCGAACACTTCTACACGACCGCTGCCCAGGGTCGACCACACGGCAATGTCGCTTAACGGAGGATTGCCCATGGCGAATGTGAGAGAATACCAGTCTGCCGAAAAGCAATTCGTAGATGTTATCGCCGCATGCACCAAGCCGAGTGCGACTCTTCCGTTTATCGTAACCGCTACGTTATTTTCGCAAACAGCAACGCTTGGCACTTTACTGTGGTCCAATGCCGTCGAAGAATATAGGTGAAAAATCGGGAATGATAATTTCCATTTGTCCCGAAAGCATCGGGTCTTTCAGATTATTGCTTCTGGCGATATTGATCCACTGCAACGCACTACCGAGCTCGACGGCAGCGATCTCAAATAGATTTCCGTCTATTGTCGTTATCGTCTTCATGTCAGCCCACCTAAGCGCACAGCCTTGAACCGATACGCCCTACATATGCACTGGCGTTCACCGCCGCCGCCAAAACGCCCGCGGAGGCCACGGTACTTTGTAACGCGGAACCGTAACTGGAGACCGCTGTGCCGGTTCCGAACGGCGCAGCGAGTGACACGGATTGCTCCGATATCTGCTGATTGATCGAAACCCGAGACGATGCGACCGCCGCGACCGCTTGCGACCGATCCGACGTTCCAGCGGTGAACGCATTAGTGGCGGACAGTGCGGCTTGCAGTGACCCAAGTTGGATCGATGTCCCCGACGCGGCCGTCATCGCTACCGCAAGATCGGCTGAGATCAGAGCGCTTAGAGCCAGGGTCAGCAGATTGGCAGCACCGTCCTGATGTGCGATCAGGCAGCCGATTCGATATGAGATCCACCATGGACTGTAGTAGTCAGCCACAAAGGACTTAACTACCACCTGGTATCTGAATGACTCCCACGTCAGCCAGACCACCTCGCCAGTCAGGCGGAGGTTGTTTATCGCCCGCATTCTCGCTTCAGCCTGCGGACCCGAGAAACTCCCTCGGAACTGGATCTCGCCGTCATCCGGGCCGAGGCGTTCCAGAATACGGGTCCCGCCGGCAAGGGTATGGATCGCAACCCTGTGACGGCCACCAAATCGCACGGATGGCGGAACCTCGAAATTCTGGAGATTGATTGTGCCAATCTGAATCGGTGATCCCTGCATGGTTTAGTCCGATCGGATCGATAAAGGGGTGGTGTTAGACATGTGCGGCGCTCTCGTTCAAAAAGGTGACACTCGGCTGCGGGGAACCACGCTTCGCGGATCTACGCCAGTCATACCGGTGGCAGGCCTCGAGAGGGTGCGTTGGAGATGATCGACCGTCCACCGTCCCAGTGTCGAACCGTCGAGATGTAGAGTAAAACTGCGGGGAGTGTGTGAAGCGCCGTCGTCTTTGCCTACCGGTTGGCTTGATCCCCTGAAAGTAAATCCGTCTTCCCCTTTCAGGCCGTGATCAGATTCGGCTTTGCTGTGCGAAGTCCCGATTATTCGGTCCCGAGGGGGCGACGTGGTGTGATCGCCGGCGACCGGAGGCCGCCAAGGATCAGGCCCCGGAAACCCGCCGATTTCGGAGGAACCATTCGGGGATGCGGATGGAAGCGCGACCCCTGTCCGAAAGCGGCCAACCGTTGCCGCCGCAATGCTTGGCCTGGCTTGTCGCTCGTCAAGCGGCCCTGCCTCTATGGTCGCGGGGACGGCTATGTGTGGCCCGGGACTGCTTTTATCAGAGACCGGCCGGTTCAAAGCTCCATACTGCTGCGCGGCATAAACGGCGAATGGCGAACCATGTTGCGACATTGGCGCCGGGCTCAGCAAGCCCTTCGAAAAATCAGCCGGGCGTGCATTACCGTCCTCGATGCCTTGGGCTATTGAAGGCTGGAGTCTCTGCAACGCGGAGTGGGGCGAAACCCAAAGCGAAGTCGGACCAGCGGAATACTCTGAGCTGTCACTGGCGAAATCCCCGAATCGCTTTCGCGGATATCCTTTCAGCCCTGGTGCCGTAGGATGCACCGAAAACTCATAAATTCGTCGCAGCTTCTGGAACCATGCGATCCGCTCGGCGCTCCCGACCAGCATGCGTTGACGGTCCCGCAGTCCGGCAGGACTGCCCTGGATCGAAGCCATGAGATTCAGCCGGGCCGTTTAGCGCTGGATGGACCAACCGAAGGCCGACCAGTCGAACGAGTGTCCATCAAGGATACCTAATGCGATGACGTAAGCCGTCCGTTCGACGGCGGAAAGCGAAAAGGCAACATCGAACGGCACCCCGTTCCGAACAAGATATAAACAATCGATCAGGACGGGGTGCCGTGCTAGTTTCCCGCCTCTTCCTTCGCGTCTTGCTCGCGGGAATCATCGTTGAGCAACGTCGCGATGACTGCAAGTCCGTCGTCGCCCAGCCGATCGATAAGGCTCTCGATCTGAGATTCGGTCGCCGGTGGGGGTACCGGGACGCCGTCGATCTCCAATACGGAGAACGCCAGGCCGGCCATGGACAGCCAGGGGCCGTTTTGGGCAAGAACCGGACCCGCGGCCTTGAACAGCCGCAGTGTGTCCAGCGCCGTAAGCCTCCGCAATCGCAGCTTCCTGCCCCGTTTGTCGGATACCGACAAAGTCTCAAGGGAGGTTTGGACAATCGTCATAGAAGGGTTCATCAGATGCGCTTCTTCCGGGTAGCAAAGAACTCGAGCTTCTGCTTGACGCTCGCATCGCCCTTCCAAACGCCGGCACTGACCAATTTGAACACCACGCCATCGAACTGATAGGTCGAAACCGAGCCATCGGTTTCCGTCACGTATTGGTAAATCGTGCCTGATTGGTTCCCATCCCCATTGTAGAAACCTTGTTCGATCGAGGAAATGAAGTCGTCGAGGGCCGAAGTGCCTCTCTCGACTTCGAAGCTGCCTTCCCAGCCTTTGGGCAGTTCAGCGCCAAGCTGACGGCCGTCGAGCCGGTTCACCCGTATCGCGGCGGTCAACTGCCGGCTTTCGAAGCCCGTTACGTGGCTGATATCGACACGCCCGCTCGGTCCCATAACGACCAGTTGGGTGTCGCGGCCAATTGAAAAAGTTGTCAAACCCACTGCATGAGCTCCTAGTTAACCTGACCCGTGGGCAGTGTCTGGCGAGCCACTTGAACAGTCTGGCCGCCTTCGACGTTGACGATGAACCGCTCGTTGATGGCCTGATACTGGATCTGGGCGTCGGACTGGACATATCCCAGACCGGTTCGTGAGGATGGGTTGTTAGATATGTCGCATATGACACTGAACGGAACGGAGCCGTCGCTGCTGCCAAGCAAGCCCTGCGACAGCATGTTGTTTAAGAACGACAACTGGGTCGACCGAATCTGTGCGAACAGATTGCTGTTGATGACCTGGCCGACATATTGGCCCATTCCCGCGGCGAGCGTCTCGGCGATATAGTTTGTGAGGCGTGTGT
This sequence comes from uncultured Rhodopila sp., assembly GCF_903915725.1. GTDB lineage: Bacteria > Pseudomonadota > Alphaproteobacteria > Acetobacterales > Acetobacteraceae > Rhodopila. The sequence goes on along the minus strand of NZ_CAIWTY010000075.1, from coordinate 182,660 downwards.
AGTCATCGCCATCGATTGCCGGATTGGAGGATGTATTGTGGCCACCGCGGACTCCCCAATAAGATCCCCCCGGCTGCGGGTTGCAAATCACGTCGATCCCCGCTGCGAGCAATGCGCCAAGATCAGCGGATGAGTAGGCCGTGTTCTGGCCCGAGCCTGGCGTGCCCGAGCGCTGGCTGCCAACGATGCCGTAGATCTGTTTGTTCAGGCTGGACTGCTCAGGTGACAGGTTCGCCAAACGGCCTGCCGCGAAGCCTTGGGGCGAAACCAGCCGGACCGTCAAGTTCACCTGGTCCGACCACCATAGCCAGTCGCCGAACATTAGTTTGGTAGAATAGCTGTCCAACCCTGCCTGTGCCTTTGTGGCGATGGCGTTCGTGATGGTGTCGCCCGCGGGCGTGGTCAGGATCATGTAAATCCCCTCCTGCAATCCGAAGCCCGCCTGCGTGCTCCAGGTTGTCGCATCGTCGCAGTCAGCCAACAAGGCAAGCCCGCAGCCTTGTCCCCGCAACGCATACATCCCGGAGCGGGAGGACAGGTCGGCGCCGATAAGTTGGGCGCTGCCAACCAGCGTTGCACCGTCGCTTCCGGCGCTCGTCGATCCCAGCGTCACTGAAAATGCGGCCGGCGACGCTGTCGTGCCGCCCGCGCTGGCGATGACCAGCAAGGAGGGGCCGCGTTGCGGTCCCTGACCCTTATTGACCGCCGTCGCGAGACCATTCCAGAAGGCTGCGCCGTTCCCGGTAAGGCCATCGTAAACCTCGGGCGCAAAGCCCGGAAGCAGGACCGTCAGTTTCCAGGTATTGGGCTGCGAACCGGTCCCGAGCGCGATGGTGATGTTGTTGCCGAGAGAACCGGTATACATCGCGGTGAAGCTGGCATTGCAGCCGGGAACCGCCGAGTATGCCGCGGTATCGGTGCCATCGGTGACGCGGGCGCATCGGAAGTTTTGTGCGCCCTGCTGAACCGCGGTTGCGACCTGCGTGCCCATATCGTATTTTCTGGGCATGATCGGTCCGAATGACTGAGCATAATCGGCCATCGTTGCAACAATCGTGGGTTGGTCCACCGGTCCCCATGACGCAGTACCCACGACGCCCACGATGTTCGTCGGAACGCCGTTCAGAATCAGGTTCTGAGGCGGCACGATCTGGACATAGAGATCCGGGACGATGAGCGATGTCGTGTTGACGGTGCCTTGCTGGCTGATCGGCACGGTCTTAACCCTTCGACGAATCGGGTGAGGCCACCCGGTTAACTGATTTTTTGTGGTCGGATGCGAGGATTTCGTTCATCTTCGCGGCATCGGCGATCACGTCGCCCCGAACAAAGCCAAGAAACGGCTTCGTCACGACAAGATGGAAACTCATGAGAAGTACCTAACCGTATTTTATGTTGCCATTGATCGAGGCCGCGCCGAAGATCATTGAAGGCTGTTCTCGGGTCGTCACGGTGGGATATTCGGTGACGTAAACCAAATCCCGCCTGTAGAGCAGCGCGTTTTGGGCTTGGTCGAAAATTGCTGTGTTCTTATAGGTGACTCGGGCACTCGTGCTGTCAGCGAGCGCCAAGAACGCCATTTGATTGAGCGCCGCGTCGATTGCAGCCGCCACCGCATCCCGGACCGAAGGGCTCGGGCACCAACAAGCGACCCGAACGTCTTTCTCCTGGCGGCGGCTTTCGACAGAACTGGAACAGTCGCAAACGGCCCGAGCGGTTATAGAGCCGGCACCGGGTAGTGTTATGGTCGCACCCTGTAGGGAAACGATGCGATCCGTCTGGATCACAGCCGCAAGATTGGCCGCGATTAATTCGACAGCATCCCCGCTTTGGATGCGATAGACATATGCCGCGCCGTCGATCAGAGCCCCCACAACGTCCCCTACCACCGGACTGCCGCCTATGGTGACCGTAGCGCCGGTTGCGGTTGCGGTTGTGCCCGGTTTAACCGGAGTGTATTGCCACTCCGGCAGATACCGGGTCGTCGTTCGGCCAGGCTCGTTCTCTGGCGCAATCGTCACATTGACGATTCCGGCGCTGAGATCAGCATTCAAAGTAGCCGCGTTGGGCCAGCCGCGATACACCCTGCACAAGACGCCCACGACACTCGATTGAGCAGATCCCTCGGGATAGAGACTCGCCGTCACGCTCTCGGTAATCGCCTGTTCGACGTCAGATATATCCGCCATCAGGTGGTCGCCATCTTTGCTGTAATCCGCCACCCCAGATGGGTCAACTCCGAACCAGCGATGACTGCGCTGCGGCCGATATCGTCGGTAACCATATCGCCCGGGGCCAACAGCACGCCGGGGGGCGCCGGAACGAAGATGTTCCAGTACGGAACTGCCTGATCGGTTGGGAGATTTGCCCCTGTCATGGCAAACCGCTCCTCACCCATCACGCTTGCGGGCCACGCATTCATCAATACTGAGGAGTTGTTGGGCGTGAACCCACCGTAGGGATTAGTACCCGTCGCGGTCTGAACCGTGGGCCGGGAAACCGAAATCGTCCGATTGGCTATGACGCATAGCACGGGCAGCAGCGGTTCCTGGGACGCAATAAAGAACGTCGAGCTTCCGCAGACAAGGTAGTCGCCGGCTCGCGTGTAGCTGGCATCGAAAATGCCATGCCAAAGCGGCTGCCCATAGACGTTCGTTGACTTCGTGGATTCGCTGACCGGAACGAACGCCGCCGGCAGCCGCAGAAATCGATTCTCTTTCTTGAGCGGGTCGAACGGACCGGCAGGACGAAACGCGTTCGCCGTCTGTCCGGTGTGGCGCGCCGATTGTCCTAAGCCAAAGTAGAGGCGGTCCTGGAGCTTGCGGCTATCCATCGCTCAGACAATCAAAGCAGGGGCGTTACCCGACAGCGCCGGCCCGGGGGGAACGCCGAGAAAGCCGCAAAGGCGACGGCGCCACTCATCGAGCAGGCGAATCCTGTCGGTCACCTCGGCTTTGTTCCGTGTCCACATAGACGCTTCATCGGTATCGAGGTTCGCAGCCGACTCCGGAACCGCCAACTCGAGACCGAGCAGAGTCCCCAGGTATCGCCGCGCTACCGCAATTTCCGATGCAGACAGGTTGGTCAGGCGAAACTCCAGCATTCCGTAGACCTGGAAAAAGCGCCAAGCTTCCATCCCCGACGGGGCCGCACCGTAGGCCGGATATCCGCAAAAGCGGCGGATATCGACCTTTTCGGCATCTGACAGCGGGTTCACAGGGTTGACCCGTCACCGCGGCTGAACAGGATGGTGCCGGATCCGGAGGGTGTGATCGCCGCGGCGTTCTTGATGAGGTTGTTGACCGACAGGATCACCCGGCTGCTCGCCAGGACGGGCATGTCCGTCGTGCTGGCGACAACCGTGGCGTCCGAGCCGAATCTGACGTAGGCCAGAACACCCGCTGTGTTCGTGACCACGACAGTATCACCGCCGCCTGACAGCGTGACGTTCGCTGAGGCGCTGCTCGCCGCCAGGCTTACAGTGCCTGTAGGGCGAAACGGGCTGACCGAGCCGTTCGGCATGGCGAAAGAGCCTCCGCTTCGTTACTAGCCGATATGTTCGACGATGACGGCCCGCTTGTAGGCGGCATTCGTCGCGGTCGGGACGGTTGTCGAATTGGTGGTGGTATCCGAAGGCGCGCAGAATCCGCCGATCCAATACCAGGACTGTGCGATGATCTGTTGCAGGCGGTCGATCGCCTCGCGCGTCACCATGGCAATTCCATCGACCATCGAAACGATAGAGTCGGCCGGAGCGACGTCGCTGCTTGCGATGCCGGCGAAATCACCTTCGATCAAGGCGCCTTGGCCGCAGATCACCGGCCGCCGAACCATCAGTCCGCTGAGCGAGGGATGAGACTGAACAAAGGCTTCGGTTGTCGGAATGAAACGCAGGCCCAGGAAGTCGTTCGTCATGCCGTTCTTGAAGACCTGATTGGCTGACGTTGCGCCCTGGAAGAGCTGCTTGAAATCCGGGTCCGCGAAAAGCTGGCGGGCAGAAACCGGGTCGAGATAGCAGTTATACGCGCCATTGATCTCGGGAACCGCGTTCAGCCGCAACTTGGCCACCGCGTCCAGAAGGCACGACATCGCGAGCGTATCAGATGCCAGAATCTGCGATGTATTGCCGCGCTGCGACGGTCGAACGATGGAAGATCCGGTCGAGGCCGTGACTGTGTTGGCCGCCGTGCCATCAGCTACGGCCACATTGCCCGAGAATGTCAGCGTCCCGGAAATACCATTCGGCGCGGTCGAAACGTTGGTGGAATCTATGGCGACTCCAACCAGAGTGTAGACGTTGGACCCGACCGTCACGCTCATGGTGTTAGTGCTGCTGACCGCTTGCTGCACGCCGTTGACAAAGACGTTCTGAAAGCCCCGCACGTCGTCTACCGAGATCGTCGCCGCGGCAGACGAAAGCGTGACGCGAACGCGGGTATTGCCACCCAAATACGCTGCGAACAGAACGTTCCGGCCGAGTTCGTCGAGCGTGCGGGCCGCCTGTTCACCGTTCACGTAGGCATTCTGCAGAAACTGCGAGGCAATGCCGACCCGCTCCGTGACGACGTTAAGGTCGGTCGTCGCCGCATAGAGGTTGATCGAAATCGTATATTGCTCGACACCCCAGGTGGTGGGCGTCAGGCCGTTATCGAAGTTGGTGTTCGTGGACGGAACTAACGGTATCGTAACGGTCGGCTTCAGACCGGCGCGGGTTTTGGTCAGCGTTTCACCGATGCCCACCGCGACACTGACGCGATCGGCGCAGGCGCGATAGCCGAGCTTCGACCGCAGCGCCTGTTGAAACTCACGCTCCAGAAAACCCTGCTGGATGATCGGCTGCAGCGAGGTCGGAAAATTTTGGATACCCATTAATGGTCCTATGAATGTCGGGTTGCGCCGTCATGCGTGACGGGCGATTAAAAACGATGTCTTGTCAGCACCGCGCGGGCGGCGGCGTATTCTTCGTCACTCATTTCGAGCGCGGTTTTCTGCCGCACCGGCTGGGATGCTGGGGCGACAGCAGCACTCGATGAAGACGTGGCCCCAAACAGCCAGGGTTTCTCCCGGCGAAGGTTGTCCATGACCTTGCGGCCATCAACGATCTTGTCGTTCGCATCGAGCGTGACAGAGGAGAGATCGACAAGTTTCAGTCCATCAAGGTCGATCATGCCTGCTCTGACGGCTTCTGTTCGCAGGTTGGCAGCCACCAGGCGAGATTCGTAATCGGCACGAAGCTTCTTGATTTGATCCTCGGCCGGCTGGTCTTCAGTCGTTTGATCTTCGTTATTCAGTGGGTCATCCATATCCAACTCACGGTATCCTTAAACATCCTCGGCATCGGGGTCGTCCGGGAAGTGCTCGATGTCGTAATAAGCAGCTATGGCGCGCGCCGCGGTCTCACGGCTGATGCATCCGGCAGCGACCAGCGACGTGAGCGACTGCACGTCCTTCTGGCGATCTTCGGCGGTCGTGGGATACCAGCGCGGCCATTTGAGGCTGAGCGAAGCGGCCGGGTCCAACGGGCCGACCTCCTGTCCCAGCACAACGAGAGAGTAGGCCTGTGAAGCCCGAACGATCATCCTTGCCAGTTGCAGCAGGCCAGCCTCGCCATAGCTGGTTCGCATATTGTCGGCCAGCCAGATCAGGCCCTGATTGAGCAGTTCCAGCGCGCGCCCCGACTGGGCGGAGGTTATCCGCTCGGGACTGGCCCGGTTGCCATGGATGCTCTCCAGCGCCAACTCGCGCAAGGTCCGGACATATTCTATGACGGCGCCAGATGCCGTGCCACCGATCTCGAGAAGGCGAGCGTCACCCTTCTCCGAAACGACCAGGGCGTTGCCGGCTCCCTTCACCATATCGCCATCGGAAAGGGCAGGATCTTTCAGCAGAAGGGTCGGATCGCTGCTATACTTCAGTCCACGGCCCACCTGGCTCAGTTGGTAGTCGATCTCAACCTGGGTGTGCATGGCAGCCGTAAATGTGCAGGCGCCATCGCAAGGATCTCCCGTTACTGAAAGACCCGGCAGGTTCTTGATCCATATGATCGGCACGGTGCCGAGACGATGTGAAACGGTCCTCGCGGTATCCACCAATGCCGGTGAGGCTGCGCCGACGGGCACCGGTTCGAACCACGTTTCGCCGCTTGAATCCCAGCTTCGTGCGAACCAGTACTGGGCGCCCGGGTCATCGATTTCATAACCGTTGGCAATCAGGTCCGCGCCGGAAACTTTGTACCGTTCGTCGACACGGGCAAGCGTGTCAGGCGCCTGCGGATCCCATGTTGGCGTCAGATACATCGTGTCCAATACATCGACAAATATCCGCCCCTGCAGCACCCGCAGCAGTAGCGCGACAGACCCGACCGAGCCCTTCATGGCCGCCTCGGTCATCGTGAAATTAAGGCGGGTTTCCTTGATGATGCCGGCAAAGGCATCGCGGATTACCGCATCGCTGCTGTCGATCGCCGGGAAATGCCCCTCGCTGAACAGCAACGAAACACTGTCTTCGACGACGATCCGGCACAGCGGATACCTGACGCTCGGACGGCGTTTCCGAAGCGGGATGTATTCGCCGCCCGGTCCACGCTCCTCATGAAAATGATACGGCAATACGTCGTAGATCGTGCCGTCCAGCACGCGGTTGAGTAGATCGAGGCGGCGGACGCGATCCGGGTAGTCGGGATCGCGAGGAACCAGATCGCAAAGAGTATCAAACACCTATTTTCCAATACAGGCTTCGCGTTACATTCAGCGATTGAAAATAGAGAGGGCCAACCGGCCTGTTGCCCGCGGCCGATCGGCTAATGTCGTAAACGCCCGGACAAGCGCGTCAACCTGGTCGTCCTTGTGTCCATAAGGGAAATCGCGCATCTCTTCGATCAACGCCAGGTTCCACGCGCCCGGCGCAATCGAGACGTTACCTGCCTCCACCTGGGAGGCGAGGGGCATCGCCCGTGTAGACTTTGCACCGGTCTCTCGTGCCGAGATGACATGGAAACCGGCAAGCTGTCGTGTCATGTAGGCCATTTGACTCTTTCCGGCCTGCCCGGGGTCTTCCGGGATCGCCACGATGACCTTGGTTCCGTCCTTATGAGCACTGTTAACAACCAATTCTTCGACCTGATGCGGTGTCCCGCGAATGCGAACAACATCAAGCACAATGTAACGGCCATCCGAGCTTCGCAGCAGCTTGACTCCAACCGTCCAGTCCGGGTCGTTCTGCCCCGTTGTCTCCGTGGCGGCCAGATCCCAGGCTCGTACTAAAACTTCCGAAGGGCTCGGATCAGGCGGCTGAACGACCGATATGCGGTCGACGGAAAATAGGCGCCCGGCAGCCGGAATCGGAGTCTGCTGAAACAGGGCGGCCCACGCTCGTTCTCCCATGATCTGCCGCTTGCGGATCAGGGCGTTGTAGTCTTCCCATTCCGGCCAAAGCGGTGCTCCGACGGCTCGGCCAAGCGGGTCGTCCGCTTCGGCGAGAGCGGGCAGACGAACGACTCGCCATTCCGACCTGGCGTGGGCAAGCAACTGGCCTCCTAAGTCGTCCGGGTGCCATCTTGTCATAATTAGAACGATCTTGCCGCCCGGCTTAAGGCGGGTTGTGAGATCGGATTTAAACCACTCCCAGACATGATTCCGCTGCCGCGGGCTTTCCGCGTCCGCCTGGGATGCGACTGGGTCGTCGATGATCACCAGATCGGCGCGCCGCCCCGCAATAGCGCCTCGGACGCCGATGGCGAGGTATTCGCCGCCTGTAGTGGTCGTCCATCTATCCGCCGAGCGCTCTTCTCGGGTGACGCTGAATCCGAGATGGTTTTGCTTTTCTCCAATCAGACTTCTCACGCGGCGGCTGAAATGCTTGGCTAACGCCGCGGAGTGACTGGCGGTGATGATCGACGAACGCGGGTGCTGGGTAAACCACCACACCGGAAAAATGACCGACGCGTAGGTTGACTTGGCAGAGCCCGGCGGCATCAGAATCATCAGTCTGTCGTACGCGCCGTTGCAAAGGCTTTCGAGCTCGGACACCAAATAGAGTTGGTGCGCGGCGGGGCGGTATCCCGTTGCTTTAAGCGCTTCTTCGGACCAGGCACGGAGAGATCCCCGTAGCCTGCTTCTTACATAAAGTTCTCGTTCAATAGCAGCACTGTAATCTGAAGTGAAAACCCGGGTTTTCGGCCACCCATCGCATTTCCGGCGATCTCGGCCTGCCGCCCGGGCGGCGGCAGTATCGGAGCGGCGCGTTCAGCGCGGTGTCTCCGATCATGTCAAAGACTATAGGATATTTTGGGGTGTTTGGTCAAGCCTTTTTTCCTATCATAGTTGGACGGCCGGGCTTGGCGAAGGCTCCTGGCGGTCAAAGAGGTGCGATCCAGCAGGTTGGGCGCCGACGATAACTCTTGTCAGTGGAGGTTACCCGGTCCTACGCAGGCCGGATGAATCGCGCTCCAACCCCTGTCCGGGAATTTCGCTTCGAGACTTCGGCGGTCGATGGTGCGGCACGTGCCGGTGTCCTGCACACTGTCCACGGACCGATGGAAACCCCCGCCTTCATGGCGGTCGGGACGGCTGGGACCGTCAAGGCGATGCCCGCCGATGCCGTCAGGGCCACGGGCACGCAGTGCGTCCTGGGGAACACCTATCATCTGATGCTGCGCCCCGGGGCGGACCGCATCGCCGCCCTGGGCGGCCTGCATCGGTTCATGGACTGGCCGGGACCCATCCTGACGGATTCGGGCGGCTTTCAGGTCATGTCACTGGCCGGGTTGCGTAAGATCGACCGAGACGGTGTGACCTTCCAATCTCATATAGATGGGGGCCGCCACCGGCTGACGCCCGCCATCTGCATGGATCTGCAGTGGAAGTTTGATTCGACGATCACCATGGCGCTTGATGAATGCACCGCTTTTCCGGCCACACATGAGGTCGCCGAGGCCTCGATGGAGATGTCGATGCGCTGGGCGGCTTCCTGCAAGGAGGCGTTCCGGCAGCGGCCGGGCTATGGCCTGTTTGGCATCGTCCAGGGCAGCACCTACCCGGATCTCCGCCTGCGGTCGGTTAGCGCGCTAAAGGATATCGGTTTTAATGGCTACGCCGTTGGAGGTCTCGCAGTCGGGGAGGGACAGGAAGCGATGCTATCAACCCTTGCTATCACCGTGCCTGAGCTTCCCGCCGGTGCGCCTCGTTATCTGATGGGTGTCGGCACGCCTGATGACATCCTGGGTGCGGTCGAGCGTGGCATCGATATGTTCGACTGCGTCATCCCCACCAGGGCCGGCCGAACCGCGCGGGCCTACACCGCATCGGGTGTCCGAAACATGAAGAATGCACGCTACGCCGATGACCCTACTCCGCTCGATCCCGATTGCGGGTGCCCCGCCTGCGCCCGACATAGTCGAGCCTATCTGCATCACCTGTTCAGGTGTCAGGAAATGCTCGGTCCCATTCTGCTGACGTGGCACAATATCGCGTATTATCAGTCCCTGATGCGTGGCATCCGCGGTTCGATCCAAACCGGCCAGTTTGGCGCCTTTGCCGCCAGGACACGCGCTGCCTGGCAACCCGCTGCGGATACATCTGCATGACCGAAACACCCTACGATCATCTGACGCTTCTGGGACATGCCGCATCGCAGCCCGTCAGCCCCGCGGACGCCAGGCTGGAGCGCGTCGCCAATCCCGCGCCGGGCAAGCAGTATATCGTGCGACTGACCTGTCCGGAGTTCACGTCGCTCTGTCCGCTGACCGGCCAGCCGGACTTCGCCCACATCATGGTAGACTATATTCCTAATGATTGGATCGTCGAAAGCAAATCCTTCAAGCTGCTGATGGCGTCCTACCGGAACCACGGAGCCTTCCACGAAGCCTGCACCATGGAAATTGCCGGCAAACTGGTGGCCTTGCTGGATCCGATTTGGCTTCGTATCGGTGCCTATTGGTATCCCAGGGGCGGCATCCCGATAGATGTCTTCTGGCAGACATCGAATGCACCGCCGGATGCCTGGGTTCCGCCGCAGGAGGTTCCCTCGTATCGAGGGCGGGGGTGAGCATTCCTCGCGTAAAAGCCACGAACCAGATAGTCGCGCCCGATCCTCGAATCGCCATCCGTGAACAGGCTTTGCGCATCGGCTTCGACGCGATCGGCTTTTGCCAGGCTGCGCTTGGACCCAAAGCGCGGGAGCGGCTGGAAGGCTTTCTTCGTGCTGGGTATCACGGCGATATGGGATGGCTTGCCGACAGAGCCGAGCAGAGAAGTCACCCACAGTCGCTGTGGCCTGAAGCCCGCAGTATCGTAGTCCTTGGGCTATCCTACGCCCCGTCGGACGACCCGCTTGCCGTTACGCGACAGAAAGACCGGGGAGCAATATCGGTGTATGCCCGGAACCGGGACTACCACGACCTTATTAAGGGGCGCCTGAAGCATCTGGCGCAGTTTATGGCTTCGCGTTTCGCCTGTCAGGTCAAAGTCTTCGTCGACACTGCTCCGGTCATGGAAAAACCTCTGGCGCAACAGAGCGGCGTCGGTTGGCAAGGAAAGCACACAAATCTGGTTTCGCGGATTTACGGTTCGTGGCTGCTGCTCGGGGAGATTTATACCGACCTGGAACTGCAGAGTGATGAAGCCATGTCCGATCGCTGCGGCTCCTGTTCGCGATGCCTGGATGTATGCCCCACCAAGGCTTTTCCCGCGCCGTATCAGCTCGACGCCACCCGCTGTATTTCCTACCTGACGATCGAGCACCGCGGGCCGATCCCTCCGGAACTGCGTCCGATGATGGGCAACCATGTCTACGGGTGCGATGACTGCCTGGCGGTTTGTCCCTGGAATAAGTTTGCCAAACCGACGGGTCACGAAAAGTTGGCCGGACGCGCCGATCTTGCGGCACCGGAATTGGCCGAGCTAGCCCGCCTGGATGATCAGGCTTTCCGAACGAAATTTGCCGGTTCGCCGATTAAGCGTATCGGACGGAACCGCTTCGTCAGGAACCTGCTGATTGCCATCGGCAACTCCGGCGACCGGAGCCTGATGGCAATCACTGAAGCTTTGCGGCACGATCCCGACCCCGTTGTCGCCGAGGCGGCCGAGTGGGCCGGGCACCACCTGGCCGCCTTGTGTCAGCCCTCCTCATGAATTTGCAGCGCGCGTGCATAGACCAGCTTGCGCGGCAATCCGGTCGCCGTGCTCACGAGCGCCGCGGCATCCTTGACGGTTTGGGTAGCCAGGGCGGCGCGCAGGCGTGCGTCAAGCTCTTCCGGGTCGTCGGTCTCCGGCGGTCCGATCAGTAACGTGATCTCGCCGCGTGCTGGCTCCCGGACAAACAACGCCGCGAGTCCGCTCACTTTCCCGCGTTCCACCGTTTCGAAACGCTTGGTCAATTCACGGGCGACCGCGGCTGAACGGTCTCCAAAAACCTCCTGCACATCGCCCAGTGTCTCAAGGAGCCGATGCGGGGCCTCATGCCAGATAAGCGTCGATGACAGGCCAGCCCGCTCCGCCGCACGCAGCAAACTGAAGGCGGCCCGGCGAGCGGCGGGCCGGGGCGGTGGAAAGCCGAGGAACAGGAAGGGCAACGGCGGCAGGCCCGACAGGATCAACGCGGTAACCGCGGCATTCGGGCCGGGAACAGCACTAACGGGCAGTTCCTCGGCGATGGCGGCCCGTACCAGCCGAAAACCGGGGTCTGACACAAGCGGGGTCCCCGCATCGGACACCAGCGCGATGGTCTGTCCGGCCCGAAGCCTGGCGAGGACCATCGGGATCTTGCCGTCCTCGTTGTGGTCGTGAAGCGTGTCCGTCCTTGTGTGGATATCCATGGCGGCCAGCAGGCGGGCGGTCCGGCGCGTGTCCTCACACAGGATCAGGTCGCATGTTGCGAGCGCCTCACGAGCGCGCGCACTGATATCCCCAAGGTTGCCGATTGGCGTGGAAACCAGCACAAGTCCGCGCAGCGGGCCGGACTGGCCGTCTCGCGGGTCATCGGGAGACTCGGCCGATGCGTCAACGGGCATTCCTGCTCCTTATCTGCGCCCTGGCGTTCTCGGGCTGCGGCGAGGAAACCTCCGGACGATACGGAGGAGCGAACCAATCTGGATCGAATGGCACCGGCTCGCTAGGCCCTTCTGGCAACACAGCAGCAACCGGCCAGAGGGCCGCTATTCTGCTGCCGATGACCGGACCAAGGGCGGACGTGGGCAAGGTTCTGCTCCAGGCCGCCCAGCTTGCCCTCGGAAATGGGGCTGGACCGGCGCTGGATGTGCTCGACACAGCCGGCACGCCCGCTGGCGCGGTTACCGCGGCTCAGGCGGCGATCAACAACCGTGACACCCTGATACTCGGTCCCCTGACGTCCGCCGAAACCGCTGCCGTCGCCCCGGTCGCCCGCGGCGCCAATATTCCCGTGCTGGCGTTCACCAATGATTCATCGCAAGCCCAGCCCGGCGTTTGGACCCTCGGGATCACCCCGGCCCAGCAGGTCCGGCGGCTGGTGGTTGCAGCGGCCGCCCAGGGGAAGACCCAGTTTGCAGCCTTGCTGCCCTCGACGGATTTCGGCCAGGCCATGGCCAACGGGCTGACGAAAGCGCTTGCCGCCGAAAACTTGCCGCCTGCGAGGGTTCGCATGCACGGAGCGGGGATGGGAGCGATTACAGCCGCCACCAAAGACGTCTCCGATTACGCCGATCGGCGGGGGCCGATCGAAGTAAAGGTGAAGGCGGCACGCGCTTTAGGTACCCCTGAGGGCCGGCACGAGGCGCAGGAGTTGGCGAAGCAACCGATCCCGCCGCCTTCGTTCAACGTTCTGCTGCTCGCCGATATACATGACGAGTTGCAGGAAGTGGCCAGTGTCCTCCCCTATTACGATGTCGACCGTTCATCGGTTCAGTTCGTAGGTCCGGCCTTGTGGGCCGATCCGGCGAGCGGATCGGGGTCGGTGCCGGGCGCGTGGTATGCCGCTCCGGATAGCGCGTCCCGCACCAATCTCGAGCGCGACTATGCGGCGAAATATGGCGTGCCGCCGCCACCGCTGGCGGACCTGTCCTACGACGCCGCATCAGTCGCGGCGGCAATCATTGGCCGCAACGGCGCTCAGACAAGCGTTCTGACGCAGCCGGCAGGGTTCCTGGGAACCGATGGCTGGCTGGCGTTTCTTCCCGACGGTCAGGTCAGGCGCGGTCTTGCCGTGTTCCGCATCGAACGCGGCGGGCCGACGCTGATCGATCCCGCCCCGCAGTCGTCGGGTGCTCCGGGGTCCTGAGCCTTATCCTCCGACAAAGCCAACCAGACGCTCAGCTTCGGCGACGATCGGATCTGCTATCGCCGCCGCCCGCTCGCTGCCGGATCTGAGAATTTGCAGCAGCGACGCCTCGTCCTCCAGTAACCGGCGGGTTTCCGCGGCGATTGGAGAGAGGCGATCAACCAGAAGTTCGGTCAGCGCAGCCTTGAACGAACCAAACCCGGTGCCGCCATGCAGTTTCAGCACGGCAGCGTGGTCGGTTTCCATCAGGGCGGCATAAATCCCAACCAGGTTTCGCGCCTCCGGCCGCTCCGCCAACTCGGCGATTTCGGTCGGGACGGGCAGGGGATCGGTTTTCGCGCGCCTAATCTTCAAAGCGATCGTATCGCTGTCGTCGTTGAGGTTGATGCGGCTTTGATCGGACGGATCCGATTTCGACATTTTCTTCGTGCCGTCGCGCAGGCTCATGACACGGGCGGCCGGCCCCATGATCAGCGGTTCGATGTTGGGGAAGAACTCCACCCCATAGTCATGGTTGAATTTCTGTGCGATGTCGTTCGCAAGTTCCAGGTGCTGCCGCTGGTCGTCCCCGACCGGCACCCGGGTCGCGTGATAGGCGTGAATGTCCGCCGCCATCAGGTTGGGATAGACATACAAGCCTGACGACGCGGCCTCCCGGTCTTTCCCGGCCTTGTCCTTGAATTGGGTCATGCGGTTCAGCCAACCCAGGCGAGCGACGCAATTGAAGATCCAGGCAAGCTGTGCGTGGGCGCGCACCGCCGACTGCAGAAACAGAATGTGCTTGTTGGGATCGATGCCGCAGGCGAGCAGAATGGCGGTCATCTCCAGCGACTGTTGCCGCAGGGCGGCCGGCTCCTGCCAGACGGTGATCGCGTGCAGGTCCACCACGCAGAAGATGCACTCGTGACTGTCCTGCAGCTTCACCCAATTGCGGACGGCCCCCAGGTAATTGCCCAGGGTGGGGATGCCGGACGGCTGAATGCCGGAGAAGACGCGTTGCATACTCTAGGTCTCTATCGTTGTGGCTGGACTGATGGCCGATCCGCTTGCGGTCTGCAAGCGACGGCGGGACATGACGCGCTTGATGTCGCTGAGGCTGTAGGCACCCAGCAGCGGCACGGCGACGGTGTAGGCCAGCAGGCCCGCGGTTATCAGAACCGCCAGGTATGCGAGCCTGAGAACTCCGTGCGAGGGTTCCGTGAATAGCAGCCTCTGGACGAAATACAGAACGACCCCCATGGCCAACGAGGCGCCGACCATGCCGAGCAGCCGACGCTTCAGTTGCCAGTCGGGCTTGAGCTGTCCACGCCGCAACAGAATGTAGCCGAGGCCAAGGACATTGCAGATCGCCGCAATGCTGGTCGCGAGGGCCGGTCCGATATGGGCGAGAGGAACCATGAAGGCCACGTTCAGGCATAGGTTGAGCGCCACGCATCCCATCCCGACCTTCACCGGCATCGCGGTGTCGCCGCGGGCGAAGAACGCCGGAGCCAACACCTTCACCAGCACGAATGCCGGCAGGCCGAGAGCGTAGGCGGCCAGCGCCTGCGAGGACAGGCGAGCGCTTTCCGCGTCAAAGGCCCCTCGTCCGAACAGCACGAGCATGATCGGGTAGGCACACACGATCAGCGCCAAAGCGGCCGGCAGAGTCAGGAACAAAGCATATTCGACCGCCCGGTTCAGCGTCGCGATCGATCCGGCGGCCTCACCTGATCGCACCTGCCGCGACAGCATCGGCAGCAGTGCCGTGCCGACGGCCGTGCCGATGACGCCAAGCGGAAGCTGCTGCACCCTGTCCGCGTAATAGAGGATGGACACGGTGCCGGGAGGCAGCAGGCTGGCGATGATCACATCGACCGCGAGGTTAAGTTGCGTGACTCCGGCACCGACAAGACCGGGCGCCATGCGCTGCATCAGTAGCCGCATCTGCGGAGTCAGCCTTGGCCGCGGAATCGACAGCTTCATCCCGCCGCGCCAGACGGCAATCATCAGAATGCCAAGCTGAGCCACGCCCGACAGGGAGACACCCCACGCCAGCGCATGTCCGACCGTCGGGACGTAAGGGGTCATCCAGAGCATGCAGGCGATCGAGACGATGTTGAACAACACGTACGATGCCGATGCCGCGGTGAATTTTTCCATGCCATTCAGGACGCCGGACACCAGGGCGGCGAGGCAGATCAGGATGAGGTAGGGAAAGGTTATCCGTGACAGGTCCACGGCCAACTGAAACTTCGCCGGGTCCTCCGTAAACCCGGGCGCCAGGACCAGCATGAGCTGAGGCATGAAAATCTCACCCAGGATGGTCATCATCCCGAGCCAGAACGCCATGACGGCGAACGCTTCGCGAGCGAACTGTCTGGCTGCGGCGACCCCTTCGGTATGCAGCAACCCTGTGAAAGCGGGCACGAAAGCCGCATTGAAGGCGCCTTCGCCGAACAGGCGGCGAAACAGGTTGGGCAGCTTCAAGGCCACGAAAAACGCGTCGGCGATCGGCCCCGTGCCGATCAGCGCGGCGATCAGCATATCCCGGCCGAAGCCGAGAATGCGGCTGATCAGCGTCCAGCCGCCGACAGTCAGAATGCCTCTCAGCATGGCGCTGCCATGGTCTGTTTTCGGTGCGTCACCAGAGGTTGCTTTTCACTCATCCCGCTGAGGACGCGAAAGAAGTTGCGAAATCGCTTGGTCCAGAGTCTTCATTCCCATCAACAGTTCCGATACCGCACGGCAGATCGGCAGTTCAACGTTTCCCGCCCGCTCCACCAACGCAGACGCCGTGCTGACCCCCTCGGTCACCCCGGTCCTTTCGGCGAGTATATCGGCGAGGGCTTTCCCCTGGCCGAGCGCGTAGCCCAGACTGAAATTCCGGCTGGATGTGCCGGTGCAGGTCAGCAGCAGGTCGCCGAGCCCGGATAAACCCATCACGGTTTCCGCGCGTCCGCCAAGCGCGACTGCCAGACGGCACAGTTCGCTTAATCCGCGCGTCACCAGCGCTGCTCGCGCGTTTTCGCCAAGGCCCGCCCCGATGACGGCGCCAGCCGCGATAGCGATCACGTTCTTCGCCGCGCCGCCAAGTTGGGCGCCGATGGGATCGTCGTTGCCATAAAGGCGGAAGGTGTTCGTCCCGAGGCTGGTCCGCACGAGGTCCCGTAGACCGGAATCGCTGCTTGCAACCACCGTAGCGGCCGGAAGGCCGGCCGCGACCTCGTGCGCGAAGTTGGGTCCGCTCAGTATCCCGAGCGGACGGGCGTCGGACACCTCCGTCACCACCTCCAGGGGTAGCATGTGAGATCCGATTTCCACACCCTTGGCGCAAACGACGATCGGCGTTTCAGAGGGTCGGTAGGTCAAAAGCGATGACCGGAGTTGTTGGGTCGGCACCACCCAAACGAGTAGATCGGACAAGGCCGGAAGAGTTTCGTTGGCATGGATCGACTCGGGAACCGGCACGCCCGGCAGTCGAGGATTTTCCCGGCTCGTCCTGATCGCGGCCACGGCCGCCGCGCTACGGGTTACCAAAGTCACATCGTTCCCGGCGCGTGCTGCCTGGATCGCGAGCGCCGTGCCCCAAGCCCCGGCGCCGACGACCGTGACCTTACTCATCGGTGATCCTGATCACCGCGGTTCCCGCCCCGGCTTCATCGCGACCAAGGCCGTCAAGAACCGCGTCTGCAATCATGCCGCCCTGCTCGGCAAATCGGTAAGGCGGATTGATCACCAGGAGTCCGCATCCATTGAGCCGCTCGGCGTTGGCCGGTTCGCGGAGGTAGAGTTCGACCGCCACGATGTCCCGAATCTCAGCTGTTTTCAGCGAGGCGTGAAAGGTCCGGACCGCTGCGCGCTGTTTGATAGGATACCAGGCGGCGAAAACGCCGTGCCCGAATCGGCTATGTCCCCGGCCCAAGCCTGCCGTCAAGGCACCGAATTCGTCTGGATCCTCGAACGGTGGGTCTACGAAAACCAGCCCGCGCTTTTCCCCCGGAGGCAGCAGCGCTCCGAGCGCTTCCCATCCGGAGCGGCTATGGACCTCCACCCGGGGGTCACGATGAAACTGACGCCGCAGCGGAATCACGTCCTCGGGATGAAGTTCGCAGCAAACCAGCCGATCGGCTGGACGCAGGAGCGCCTGGATCAATGTGGGCGAGCCGGGATAGAGGCCAAGCGCTTGCACAAGGCCAAGGTATCTCGCCAGGACGGACGGCCGGGTAGCGAGAATACGGCGTATCCCCCAATCGGCCTCACCGGTCCGCTGCGCGGGATCTGCGGTCAGGTCGTACCGGCCAGCCCCGGCGTGGGTATCCAGCACGAAATACGGCGCCGGCTTGCGGGCGAACGAATCGACCAGCGCCACCAGCAAGGCGTGCTTGAAGCAGTCGGCAAAATTCCCGGCGTGATAGGCGTGGCGGTAGTTCATGAAGCCAGCGCTTGCAGCGCCTCCAGCGGCCAGCGTGGCTGAGCGGAAACGCTCATGTCGTCGCTGACGCCGCGGCGCAGGCGTTCGATCCCGGCCCACGCCACCATGACGGCATTGTCCGAGCAGAGGCGCACCGGGGGGGCAACCATGCGGAACCCTCGCAACCGCGCCGCCTCCGAGAGCGCGTTGCGCACCTGCGCATTGGAGGCGACTCCACCAGCGACGACCAGCAGGTCCGACTCGGGAAACCTGGCGCGCATCATGTCCATCGCGTGGGCGGCTCTATCGGCCAGCACGTCTACGACTGCCTGCTGGAAACTCGCAGCAAGATCTGCGCATTGCTGACTCGCCGGCGAGATTTCGCCCAGTCTCAGCACCGTCTGGGACACCGCGGTTTTCAGCCCGGACAGGCTCAAATCGCAGCCGGGGCGACGCAGCATCGGCCTTGGGAACGGATACCGATTCGGATCGCCGGTTTCGGCGAGCTGTTCCAGGGCAGGGCCGCCCGGCCAGTCGAGCCCGAGCAGCTTCGCAACTTTGTCGAAAGCCTCGCCGACGGCATCGTCGACTGTCCCGCCCAGGCGGATATGCCTGCCCACGTCGGTGACCGCGATGCACTGGGAATGGCCGCCGGACAGAAGGAACAGCAAATAGGGGAACGGTGCTCCATCCGCGACCAAACCGGGAAGGCGGGCAGTGAGGGCATGCGCCTCCAGGTGGTTCACCGCCACAAACGGCAGATCATTGGCGATCGCAACGCCCTTGGCGAACTGGCAACCGACGATCAGCCCGCCTATCAGGCCGGGACCGGAGGAGGCCGCGACCCCGGCGAGGTCGCGGTAGCCAACGCCTGCCTTCGCCATCGTCTGGCGCACCTGTTCGGGCAGATACCGCAAGTGGCTCCGCGCAGCGATTTCCGGCACGACCCCGCCGAACGGCGCATGTTCCGCAAGCTGGCTGAGCACGGCTTCCGCAAGAATCCGCCCGTCGCCGCCGACAACCGCCGCGGCTGTTTCATCGCAGGAGGTTTCGATACCCAGGACCGGCTTCATCGCACCCTTCACGCCGCCCCTATCGCGGCGGCGCTGTCTTGGCCCATCTTACCCTGCCACGGCAACCTGTCTTCGCCCATGGCGAAACGGCGCGAAGCGCGTTACCAACGGCCGCCGACGAAATTTCATCTGGCCTGACGGACGGTCTTTGACGAAAGCGAGTGCCTTGAAGCGGATATTGATCACGAGACCGGAACCGGGCGCGTCGCAAACAGCCGAACGGCTCGCCGCCATGGGTTTCGTTCCAGTGCTTGCCCCGGTGCTGGCGGTAACCGGTGTCGAGGCCGCTTTGCAGCTTCCCGATCGTATCGCAGCAACGGTTGTCACGAGCCGTAACGCGGTTCCTGCCTGTGCCGCTGATTTGTTCGATCGTCCGGTGTTTGCCGTAGGCACAGCGACCGCTTCCTGCGCCAGCGCCGCCGGGTTCAGCCATGTGATCGATGCCGACGGGGATGCATCCGTGCTCGCGCCCTTGATCGCGAGAACGCTTTCGCCTGCCAGCGGCAGCCTGTTTCTGCCGACAGGGCGTGGCCAGGGTACCGCGCTCGCGGAAAGTCTTAGAAAACTGGGATTTCGCGTCATTCGCCGGGTTGCCTATCAGGCGGCTTCTGTGCCTTCATTGCCGCAGGCTGCCGTGTCCGATTTGCAACAAGGACAGTTGACGGCGGCCATGTTTTTCTCCACAGAAACTGCGCGCCACTTTGTGCGCCTTGTCCTGGAAGCAGGATTGGGAGAGGCTGTGTCCAATGTCGAAGCGGTGTCTATCAGCGAGCGTCCAGTCATGGAATTAAAAAGACTAAAGTGGCGTCGTATCAGCGTCGCCGCAAAGCCGAATCAGGATGCAATGTTGGCGCTGCTGCAATGAACGAATCCACCGAATTTCCCGCCCCGCCGGAGCGTCCCGTGGACGCTGCCGTGGTTCCCTCGCACGACCAGGGACCTTCGCAACCGGCTCTGTTGCCATGGTTTTATGGCCTTGGCTCTCTGATTCTCGCCGGTGGCATTTATGCCGCCTGGCAATACCCGCGCACCCCGGGCCTGGCGGCGAACCACGCGCTGGAGCAGCGCATAGCCGACCTCGACGCCCGGGTTGGCCGGCTGGAGCAGCGGCCGCCGGCCGTGACCCAGGCCGATATCGGCAGACTGGCGGCCCGGATCGACGGCCTGGACGCGAAAGGTGCCGAACAGACGCAGGTGGGCGGTCGCCTCGATGGCCTGTCCGGACGCATCGAAGCCCTCTCGGCCCGTCTGCAAGCCGCTTTGGATGCTGAAAAGCAGCAGGAAGATCAGGTTTCGGCACGGGTCGCTACGCTTGAGAAGAACACCGGCAGTCTGGATTCCGTTTCCGATCATCTGAACCGCGTGACTCGGATTCAGGAGGCGGCCATCGCGCTCGCGGTCGGGCGACCCGTCGGCGACATCCCGAACGCGCCTCCCGCGTTGGCCCGGTTTGCTCACGAAGCTCCCCCCACGGAGGTTCAACTCCGTCTGCTGTTCATTCAATCCGAGCGGAGCGCGATTGACGTGAAGCAGCCGGACGATACGTCTGAGCCGCTACTCGACCGCGTTTGGGAGCGGGCGCAAAATCTGGTGACGGTTCACAGGGGTGAAGAGGTCCTGGTGGGTAATCCGGCCTCCGTGACTTTGGGCCACGCCAGGGAAGCGCTCGATGCCGGCGATCTTAAAGGCGCCATCGCTACGGTGGAGACACTGAAAGGTCAGCCGAAGCAGGCCATGGCCAAGTGGCTATCAGAGGCCAAGGCCCTGGTGGATGCGCGCACCGCGCTGGCCAGTCTCGCTGGTCAGAGCTAATGCGCCGGGCCATTCTCTTCCTTATCATCGCTGCGGCCATTGTCACCGGCGCATGGTTCCTATCCGGCGTGACGGGCCACGTGACCGCGACCATCGGAACCTTTACGGTCTCGACCTCGGCAGCATTCGCAATCCTGGCATTGATCTTTTTTGTCGTGGCAGTCGTCATTGTCGCGCGGATCGTCTACGGCATCATCGGAATGCCGCGAACCGGAGGGAGTTGGCGCCGCCGCCGCCGCGCTGAGTCCGGTGAAACTTCGGTGACCCGAGTGCTTGTCGCACTGGCAGCGGGGGATGAACGAGCGGCCCTCAAGCAGGCCCGCCGGGCCAGGCTGCTACTCGGCGATTCGCCGCAGGTTCTGTTGCTGCAGGCGGAAGCCAGCCGGTTGGCCGGCCGCGAAGACGAGGCCAATGAGGCGTTTCTGGCGCTGTCAAACCGCAAAGACGCGCGGTTTCTCGGACTCCGGGGGCTTCTGCGTCAGGCGATCGACCGCCGGGATTGGCCTCAGGCGCTGGCCATAGCTAACCAGGCTGAGGCGATCCAGCCGGGCACGTCCTGGTTGCGTCAGCAGCGCGCCGAGCTTGCATTGCAGACCGAAAACTGGGCCGAGGCGCTTGATCTCATCGGTCCCGATGCCCGCCGCCCTGCCTATCTGGTTGCCGCTGCCGATGCCGAGTCCGATTCGAGCCGCGCGCTCGGCTATGCCAAACAGGCATGGAAGGCAGATCCCAAATTTACGCCCGCGGTTCTTGCGTATGCGCGCCGCTTGCGTGCCGCCGGGAATGAGAAGCGTGCGCGGACGTATGTGACCGACGCCTGGGCGCTTTCGCCCCATCCTGAGCTTGCAGAATTTCTTCTGGCTCTGGAGCCGGACGCGTCGTCGCGTTTGAAGGCAGCGAAGCAACTGGTTCAGCGGAATGCAACCAATCCGGAGAGCCGGTTCCTGGTGGCACGGGCATCACTCGACGCGGGTTTGACTGCTGAGGCCCGCACCGCGGCGGAAGCCGCGCTGGCGGATGGGATCAATCAGCGCCGCCTGTCTCTTCTCATCGCCGAGATCGAGGAAATTGAGCGAGGCGATACCGAAGCCGGCCGCCTGGCCCAGCGAAACGCGTTGCGACAGGCAGCCAGCGCCGATCCCGATCCGCATTGGCAATGCAGCAACTGCCGCGCTGAACATGTGACGTGGCAGCCGAAATGTTCCTCCTGCGGCAGCGTGGCCACGCTGCAATGGGTGACGGAAGCGGGGACGCGTACGGTTCCCGCGATTATCGGGTGACCCGTCAGTCTGATTTCGCCACCAGCATGCGGCTGGAACGAAGCTGCGATTATGATGCACCCTGCGGCGTTGATACGCAGGGTGCGATGTGTAGGTAAGGCGACGGATCGACGGGGCGGCCCGCGACGATCATGCCGAAATATAAGTGGGGGCCGTAGGTCAGACCGGAGCGGCCGACGGTGCCGATTTTCTCGCCTCCATAGACCGCCCTGCGGCCCTCGGCGATCACCGGGGCGATCAGGCCGAGATGGCTATAGACGCCGATGAAACCTTGATGCTGGACGAGCATCTCCAGCCCTCCGACCCCGTGCCGTTGGACGCGGATCACCGAACCGGGCGCCACCGCCTTGACCGGGGCGCCAACCGGCGCCGGGATATCAATCCCATTGTGAAATTTTCCCGCCAGCGGCCGGCCGGGAAGCGATCGAGGCCCGAATGGGGACGATACGCAGGCCGGGTTAATCGGGGGTAGGATCGTGCTTTCAGCGGCCTCCGGCGGTGCCGCCGCGGATAGCGAAGATGCCAGGATCAGCAAACAACCGAAAGCGGCTCCCAACCTCCGGGCACAGGGCGCCTCAGTTCGGATTGTGCCATGAAGGACGCTGTCCGGCCGTCCCGTCCACTCCACTGACAATCATCCTACCCGGCGGCGGCCCGTTTAGCCTTGCGAACCGCCGGAACGATGGCAGGGGGCGGCAAATCATCGGTGTTTGTCAGCGCATGCAACAAAGCTTCGCGGATCTGCCCCAGCTTGCGGTCATTCTCAACCTTCAGCCCGAACACGTCCTTGACGTAAAATACATCCACAGCCCGCACGCCGTAGGTTGTCACATGCGCGGATGCAATCTGAAGGCCTTGCTCGCTGATTGCCGCGGTCACGTCGTGCAGCAGTCCCGGGCGGTCCCGGCCGTTCACTTCCAGGATAGTGTGCGTGTTCGACGCACGATTGTCGATCACAACACGCGGCGGCACGTGGATCGCCTGCATCCGCCGGCCGAGCAAAACCTTGGAAACCCGCTTGATTTCCGGCTCCAGCTTCAGGCGGCCGGACAACGCCTGCTCAATCAGCGCGGACAATCGCGCCAGTCGATGCGGCGCCTCGAACGTTCCACCAGCGGTGTCCTGGATCCAGAACGTGTCCAGCGCCATTCCGTTGTTCATCGTATGAATTCTGGCATCGACGATCGAAGCACCCGCGACGGCCAGCGCTCCCGAAATCCTGCTGAACAGGCCCGCATGATCGGCGCAATACACCGTCACCTCGGTGACAGCGCGGGCGGGCAGGGGCTGCGTATCCACTGTCAGCGGGGACTTCCGGTGATTGGCATCGCGAATAAGCCTCGCATGCCGGGCATGCGTTTCGGGATCGAACGAAAGCCAATATCCGGCATAGGCAAGCGATGTGAAACCATCGATGTCCTGTTCGGACCAATCAGGCAACAGCGCCGCGACGGCTTCCTTCGCCCGGGCGACACGAACGTCGCGTTCGGCCGTCGACAGACCGCCAGCCAGCACTTCGGCAACGCGCGCATAAAGCTCGCGAAGTAGCGTTGCCTTCCAGCCGTTCCAGACTTTGCTGGAGACGGCGCGCATGTCCGCGACGGTCAGGATAAGCAGCAACCGCAGCCGCTCTGGGGATTGAATGGTATCCGCGAGATCGAGGATCGTCTTCGGATCATCGATATCGCGCTTGAATGCGGTCGCGCTCAAAAGCAGATGGTGCAGCACGAGCCAGGAGACCATTTCGGTCTCCTCATCCGACAATCCGAGCGCCGGTCCGACCTCGAGTGCAACCTCAGCGCCAAGCTCCGAATGATCGCCGCCGCGCCCCTTGGCGATGTCATGCAGCAGCATCGCCAGATAAAGCGCCCGCCGCGATTGCACATTATCGACAAGCTCGGAAGCGATTGGCGCCACTTCGGCCAATTCGCCACGCTCCAGCGTGTTGAGAATACGGACAGCCTCGATGGTGTGCTCGTCGACGGTGAAGATGTGATAGGTGTCGAACTGCATCTGGCCGACAATGCGCGCCCAATCCGGCAGATATCGGCCGAAGAAACCGGTTTCGTTGAGAATACTCAACCACTTCGCACCGTCCGGGTGCTGGCTCCCGGGACGTGTGCGGTCGGGTTCCCTGCCACACAGCAGATCCATGAAGATGTCCGCTGCTCCCGGGTCTCCACGCAGGGACACGGCCCGGCGTTCGTTCTGTATGAACGATCGTATGGCCAGCGGATGAAGGTCCAGCCCGCGATCCCGCGCCACTTGCAGAATTCGCAACATCTGGATGGGCTCGGCGTCGAAATCGCGGCCTCCAACGGGCAGCAGCTTGCCTTCCGCGAGGACGAATCCGGAGGCAAGAAGGGCAGCGTCGGTTTCCGCTTCGAGCGCCGGGGGCCCCAGGGCCGATCGCAGGATGGCGGGCTCCAGGATGCGGGTCAGACGGGCAATCTCGCGGGCGGTCAGGAAATAGTGGCGCATAAACCGTTCGACGCCGTCCTGGCGGCCATGCCTTGTGTAGCCCATGCGGGCGCCCACAACCGGCTGTAAGTCGAAGGTCAAGCGCTCTTCCGCCCGGCCAGCCACGTAGTGCAGATGGAACCGCACAGTCCAAAGGAACTCCCAGGCCCGCCGGCCGTGGCGCGCTTCCTGCTGGGTCAAAATGCCGTCGAGATCGGCCAGTTCACCCATGGTTCGGGTGTCGAAGACATATCGTGAGATCCAGTAAAGGGTCTGAAGATCCCGCAGGCCGCCGCGGCCTTCCTTGACGTTAGGCTCGACGACGAAGGGACTGTCGCCGTAGCGGCGGTGGCGAACGGCCCGTTCGGCCTGTTTCGCAGCGATATAGTCGGCGGGCCCGGCTTCCTTGCAGGCAGCCCTGAAGCGGCGATAAAACTCGCCGAACAGTACCTCATCACCGGTCAGGAATCGCGCATCCAGCAACGCCGTCCGAATGGTGGTGTCTTTCGCGCCCTCGGTCAGGCAATCGCCGATGGAGCGGGTGGCGTGACCGACTTTGAGGCCGAGGTCCCACAAAAAATACAGCATATACTCGACGACGCGCAGCGTTTCGGGCTGCGGGTCCTCGGCCGTCAGAAACAGCAGATCGATATCGCTGAACGGCGCCAGCACGCCGCGGCCGAAACCGCCGGTCGCCGCGATGCTGAGGTGTTCGACCGGGCCAAGCTCCGCATTGTTTGTCGTGTGCTCAAACAGCGCCGAGACGACGCCATCGATCAATGCCCCCAGCAGCCGGGCCGCTTGCAGTCCGCTGATCTGCTCATGCTCGAAGGCATGCTGAACGTAGGACTGGATGCGGGCCAGATGGCGCCGGAAGGTGCCGACCGCCGCGTCGCGCGGCACCGACCCGCCTTCGCTCGCCAGGCTGGCGAGCGCGTCGGAAAGCAGAGTCGCCGCAGCTTCAGGAGCATGCGGCAGGGGGATTGGAGTTAACATTGCGCCAATCGTACTATGTGGACCCGTCCGCGCAAGCGGGGGCGAGTGACTTTAGCAAATATAAGGCATCGAGAGCCTGTTTCGGCGTCATGACGTCGGGGTTTATATCATCCAGAGCCTTGCGAAGCGGGGAAACTTCGTTGGTTTCGAGAACAGGTTCGTCAGCGGCCTCGGTCGCGGCGAACAAGGGCAGCCCGCGCAAGGAAGCGGCGGCATTCAGCGGGCCGCCCTGTTTCTCCATTGCAGCCATCAGGGATGCAGCCCGGCGCACCACCGGCGCAGGCACACCGGCCAGTTCCGCGACGTGAATGCCCCAGGATCGTCCGGCGGCTCCCTCGGCGACTTCATGCAGGAACACCACGCTGCCCTTCCATTCCTTCACCCGCATCGTATGTGGCTTCAGCCGCGGCAAGCGATCCGCGAGTTCCGCAAGTTCGTGAAAATGTGTGGCAAAAATGGTGCGGCAGCGTGTTGCGGAATGTAAAGCTTCGAGGACCGCCCAGGCGATAGCCAGGCCGTCAAGGGTGGAGGTGCCGCGCCCGATCTCATCGACGACGACCAGCGATCTTGGGCCGGCCTGATGCAGGATGGCGGCGGTTTCCGTCATCTCGACCATGAAGGTGGATCGGCCGCGCGCCAGATCGTCGGCCGCGCCGACGCGGCTGAACAGACGATCGACGATGCCTAAGGTCGCCGATTCGGCAGGCAGCGGCAGACCGGCCTGGGCCAGCACGACGAACAGGGCGTTTTGCCTGAGGAATGTGGATTTGCCCGCCATGTTTGGGCCGGTCAGCAGCATCACGCGGCGATCCGGAGACAGGTCGCAGGTATTGGGGACAAAGGCGGCCTGGCTGGCGAGGGCACTCTCCACCACCGGATGCCGCCCCGCTTCGATTTGAAAGTCATCGGTGAGGGTCAGCGTCGGTCGCACCCAGCGTCCGCTTTCGGCAAGCGCGGCAGCAGATTGGACGACATCAAGAAAAGCCAGCGCGTCGGCGCAGGCCGCGAGTTCGTCCGATCCGTCCGCGACCTCGCGCACCAAGTGGCTGAACACGACGCGTTCCCGCGCTGTCGCCTGTTCGGCCGCCTCGCGGATGCGTTGGTCCAGATCGGACAGCGCACCTTCGGTAAACCGTGCGCCGTTGGCCATGCCCTGGCGCAGGGTCAATTCGGGAAAGCCGCGCAGCTTTTCGACCGCGACCGCAGGCGCCTCAATGACATAGCCAAGCTGTGCGTGATGCTTGATTTTGAGGCTCGCGACACCAAAGCGCTGCGCATAGTCGAGTTGCAGCGTGGCAATGACCTGGCGGCTCCGGTCCCGCAAGGCGCGGTGTGCATCCAACTCGCCATCAAAGCCGGCCTTGATGACCCCGCCATCTTCCATCCGCAACGGCGCCGGGTCGGTCAGCGCGCGTTCGAGTTCGTTTTCAAGCGCCGAAGCACGCGGGATTCTCGCCAACGCATCGGCCAGGGCCTGCGGCAAGGGTGGCTGCAGGAGTGCGGCAACCGCGAAGGATGCTTTCAGCCCGTCTCTTATCGAGACCAGGTCTCGCGGATTGCCTCTGTTCAGAGAGAGGCGGCCCAAGGCCCTCGCCATGTCGGGGGCGCCGCGCAAGATGCCCCGCAGCACCTTGGTCGCGTCGGGATGGGCGATACACCACGACCACGCATCCTGGCGTGCGAGGATGGCGGTATGATCGGTCAATGGGGACGACAGCCAACTCGCCAACATCCGCGTGCCGGCAGCCGACAGCGTCCGCTGCACGGCAGCGAAAAGGGTATGGGTCGTGCCTCCGTCCCTGGACCGATGGATTTCCAGGTTGCCGCGGGTCGCGGCATCCATGGAAAGCGCGCCAGCCTGTCCCTGCGGCTCCGGGTGGCCGAGCCGGGGTAGCGAGCCGGATTGGGTGCTGCGGACGTAATCGACCGCCATCGCCGCGGCGACGGCCTCACCGTCAGTGAACGTCCCGAACGCGTCGAGGCTCGCCGTCCTGAAGGCATCGGCCAGGCGCCGCCGAGCGATCAGCGGCGTCGAAGCCACCGGCTCCGGCGAGCGGCGGGTGTCCCACTCGCCCAAACTCAGCGTTTGCGGCGCCAGGATTTCCGCAGGTTCCAGGCGGCCAAGCAGAGCCGGAAGCTCGGTCACCGGCACGGCGGCGGTTTCGAACAGGCCGGTCGAGACATCGACCCACGCGGCCCCGACTCCGTCTTTGTTCCAGGCAACCGCCAACAGAAGGTTCGGCCGTCCGGCCTCCAGCAGCGTCTCTTCGGTGATCGTCCCGGGTGTAATGACCCGGACCACGGCACGCTTGATCGGCAGTTTCCCCGTTCGGGCCTTGGGGTCTTCCATCTGCTCGACGATGGCGACGCGAAAGCCCCGGCGGATCAACCGGGCGAGATAGGCCTCGGATGCGTGGTGCGGAACGCCACACATCGGTATTGGCGTACCGTCATGCTCGCCGCGGTGGCTCAGCGCGATGTCGAGCGCCGCCGAAGCCGCTTCCGCGTCGGAGAAGAACAGTTCGTAGAAATCGCCCATGCGGAAAAACAGCAGCGCATCGGGTTGCTCCGCCTTGGCCGCGAACCACTGCGCCATGGCCGGCGTCGCTCCGGCGGCGGAGAGCACCTTCGCGGGAGTATGGGAACCGGTGTCCACAGTTCCGTCAGACGTCCGCGGCGGCGGGCTGAGCCGCCTCACGCTTCCGGACGAAAGCCGCGATCGAGGCCAGCGCGGCAGGCGTCATCCCCTGAATGCGGGAGGCGGCGCCTAGCGAATCCGGGCGGGATCGGTTCAACTTTTCCCGGATTTCCGAGGACAGGCCGCCGATGTCCTCAAAAGCGATGTCCGCCAGCGCCACCCCGTCCTCGCGCCGGCTGATGCGGAACTCGGCCTGCTGACGATGCAGGTAGCCCGCGTAACGCGCATCGGTGCGCAATTGCTCGGCGGTCCGTGCCGGCAGTGTCGCAAGCCACGGGAATTCGGCGCACAGGCGTGGCCAGCCGATGGCATCATTGCCGGCGAACTCCAGGACGGATCGCCAGCGCCCATCGACCGGTGCCGGTATGCCGAGCCGAACGACCGATGCGGCCGGCAGGCCCTCCGTGCGGGCGCGCCCCATCGCGTCGTCCAGCGATTCCTTATGGCTGGCGAACGCCGTTGCCCTGGTCTGCCCGACGCAGCCCCAGCCAATGCCCTTTTCCGTCAGCCTCAGATCGGCATTGTCCGCCCGAAGGCTGAGGCGGAATTCGGCGCGGGAAGTGAACATCCGGTATGGCTCCGTCACGCCCTGCGTCGTCAGGTCGTCCACCATGACTCCCAGATACGATTCGGTCCGGTCGAGCCACACGGGTTCCTGTCCGCCGCTGATGCGCGCGGCATTGAGGCCGGCGAGCAGGCCTTGCGCGGCCGCTTCCTCATATCCCGTTGTCCCGTTGATCTGCCCGGCGAGGAACAGGCCGGGCATCGCGCGCAGTTCCAGGCCGCGGGTCAACGCGCGGGGATCGACATAATCGTATTCGACCGCGTAGCCCGGCCGAACCATGCGGGCATGTTCCAGGCCGGGAATGGTTTTCAGGATTGCCTGCTGCACGTCCTCGGGCAGGCTGGTCGAAATCCCGTTCGGGTAGACCGTCGGGTCGTCCAGGCCTTCGGGCTCCAGGAAGATATTGTGACGGTCTTTCCCGGCAAACCTGACGATCTTGTCCTCGATCGACGGACAATACCGAGGCCCCCTGCCGGCGATCTGGCCTGAATAGACCGCCGACTTATGAATGTTGTCGCGGATCACTGCGTGCGTGGCTTCCGTCGTGCCGGTGATATGGCATTCGACCTGCCGGTTCATCAGCCGGGTGGTCATGGTGCTGAACGGCTGAGGTTCCTCATCGCTCGGGTCTGCTCGCAATCCGGTCCAATCGATTGTTCGCCCGTCCAATCGCGGCGGCGTGCCCGTCTTCAGGCGGCCGATGGGCAACCCCAGGCGGGACAAAGTTTTCGCCAGGCCGATAGACGGCGCCTCGCCGATGCGGCCCGCCGCGGTTTGCTGATTGCCGATATGGATGATTCCGCGCAGGAATGTCCCGGCGGTCAACACGACGGCGCCGCAGCTGATACGGCTGCCATCGGCGCAGATGACCGCAGCGATGCGTCCGTCCTCGCCGGTTTCGAAGTCTTCGACCGCGGCGGCACGCAGGGTCAGCCCCGGTGTCTCCTGCACCATGGTTTGCATCACGAGGCGGTAGAGTGAGCGGTCCGCTTGCGCTCTCGGACCGCGAACGGCGGGGCCTTTGCTTCGGTTCAGCAGCTTGAAATGGATGCCGGCGGCGTCGGCTACCCGTCCCATCAGGCCGTCCAGCGCGTCGATTTCTCGCACCAGATGGCCCTTGCCGATGCCGCCGATGGACGGATTGCAGGACATCTCGCCGATAGTGTGCAAGGAATGGGTCAGCAATAGCGTGCGTGCCCCGGCCCGCGCGGCCGCAGCCGCAGCCTCGCACCCGGCGTGCCCGCCTCCCACGACGACTACATCATACCTATCGCTCATCTGCTGCTTTCTGCCATAGAACTCGGCTTCCAGCCATGCTTGTACGCGACTCGCTTTGCTTCGTTGGCGGCGCGCGTCCGGGATGTGGTCCTACCGGCGTTCGAGACGTCTGAGAACTTAAGGAAATCGCCATGGCTGATTGGGCTGATGATACACGTACGGCACGGGTAACTGCCGAAGAAGCGCTGGCCATGCATGCCAGCGGGCGGCCCGGGAAGCTGGAAACGCGCATCAGCAAGCCGCTGACGACCGCGCGGGACCTTTCGCTGGCCTATTCGCCCGGGGTGGCGGAGCCGTGCCTGCGCATCGCCAAGGACCCCTCGCTGGCCTACGACTACACGACCAAGGGCAACATGGTCGCGGTGATCTCCAACGGCACCGCCGTGCTCGGCCTCGGGAACCTGGGGGCGATTGCCGCCAAGCCGGTGATGGAGGGCAAGGTCGCCCTGTTCAAACGGTTCGCCGACGTCGATGGCATCGACCTCGAGATCGGCACCGAGGACGTCGAGGAATTCGTTAACGCCGTCCGGTACCTCGGGCCCGGCTTCGGCGGGATCAACCTTGAAGACATCAAGGCGCCGGAATGCTTCGTCATCGAGCAGCGCCTGCGCGAGCTGATGGACATCCCGGTCTTCCATGATGACCAGCATGGCACGGCGATCGTCGTGGCGGCCGGCCTGATCAATGCCTGCCATCTGACCGGCCGATCGTTACGGGATACGAAGCTCGTGGTGAACGGGGCGGGTGCGGCGGCCATTGCCTGCGTCGAATTGATGAAGGCGATGGGCGTTCGGCCGGAGAACGTGATCCTGTGCGATACCAAGGGGGTGGTCTACCAGGGCCGCACCAACGGCATGAACCAGTGGAAGTCGGCTCATGCCGCCAAAACGAACGCACGCACCTTGAGCCAGGCGATCGAAGGCTCCGACGTATTTTTCGGCCTGTCGGTGAAGGGCGCCTTGACCAAGGACATGGTCGCAACGATGGCCGACAAGCCGATCATCTTCGCACTGGCGAATCCTGATCCGGAAATCACGCCGGAGGAAGCTCGGGAAGCCAGCCCGCATGCGATCATTGCGACCGGGCGGAGCGATTACCCGAACCAGGTCAACAACGTGCTGGGGTTTCCCTATATTTTCCGCGGCGCGCTGGATGTCCGGGCGAGCACGATCAACGATGCGATGAAGATCGCCGCGGCCGAGGCGCTGGCGACACTGGCACGAGAAGATGTGCCAGACGAGGTGCATAGCGCATCGACGGGGCGACGGCTGGCCTTCGGGCCGGAGTATATCATTCCGAATGCGTTCGATCCCCGCTTGATCGGGCGCATCGCACCGGCCGTCGCCAAGGCCGCGATGGACTCCGGCGTGGCTCGCAAACCGCTTGAAGACCTCCGCCGTTACGCCCGCACCCTGTCGGGCCGGCTTGATCCGACCGCGGACGCCCTGGACGCCACCATGGAAATGGTGCGGAACAATCCGCGACGCGTCGTCTTTGCCGAGGGCGAAGAGCAGAAGGTTGTCCGCGCCGCCGTCGCGTTTCATGCCGGAGGCTACGGGCACCCGATTCTCATCGGGCAAGAGGATCGTGTCCGGGCAGTACTGGCTAGCCTGGGCCACGGGGACATCAAGGGAATCGAGATCCAGAATGCCCGGCTATCGGAATCCAACGATAAGTACGTCGAGTTTCTGTACGCGCGGTTGCAGCGGCGAGGTTTGCTGAGACGCGATATCGTGCGGATGGTCAACCAGGACAGAAACGTTTTCGCGGCGTGCATGGTCGCCACCGGCGATGCCGATGTTATGGTTACCGGCGTGACCCGCTCGGCCTCGGTCTGTCTGAGCGACATTCGACAGGTGATCGGGACGGCCAGGGGCGCCATCTCGTTCGGGCTGACCCTTTTGGTCGGCATGCGCGGCAAGACGATCTTCCTGGCGGACTCGTTGGTGCATTTTCGCCCGGACGCAAATCAGGTCGCTAAAATCGCCATGGGGGCCGCGGCGGCGGCGCGGCTTTTGGGCCACGAACCGCGGGTCGCTCTGCTGTCACATTCCACCTTCGGCGATCCGCCGCATCCCGGAGCGGTGCCGATGCGCGATGCGATTACGATTCTCGACCAGCACGAGGTTGACTTCGAGTACGATGGCGAAATGAGTCCGGACGTGGCCCTGGAACCGTCCATCCGCGCCTTTTATCCGTTCTGCCGCCTGACTGGCGACGCGAATGTGCTGGTCCTGCCCGGCTTGCACTCGGCGCACATCACCGCTCGTCTGGCCCATCACCTGGGCGGCGGGACGACGATCGGTCCGTTGCTGATGGGGATGGAGAAGCCGGTGCAGATCGTGCCGATGGATGCGACATCGACCCAGATCGTCGATCTGGCCTGCCTTGCTGCCTATCAGGCGATCAGCCAGTAGGCAGCAAGGGATTCAGCCGGACCGGATCAGACGACCGTTTCGGCGAGCTGGCGGGGCGGGATGTCGGATTGCGGCTGGTCGGTGATCATTTCGATCTGCCCGGTGATCTGGCCGCCATCCTCCACCTGGAGGCGGCGGCAACGTGCTTTGCCTAATACCTTGCCGCTGCCGCGAACGACCAGACTGCCGCGCACGGTCAGGGTGCCGTCGATGATGCCGGCGATTTCGGCGTCTTCAACCTCGATTTCACCTTTGAAGATGCCGCCCGGAGCGATCGCCAGTTCGGTTGCGTGGATCATGGTCGCTTCGACGGTGCCTTCAACGACGAGGCGTTCAGCATCCTGGACCACGCCCTGAACACTGATGCCGCGTCCGACCACCAACGTGCGCCGCTCCGCCGGATCGCGCGCGGCTGGGCGGCTGAGGCTCAAGCCGGGCCGGGCAGCTGAGACGGGCGTGGACGGTGTGGTCCCTGAAGGGGAAAACGGCGGTCTGGACATGATATGCGCATCCTTCGACGGAGCGGGACGAAAAGGGGGAACACCCAGGCCACCGTCCAAAGACGGGGTCAGGTCAATAGCGTTACGGAAATCCGGGTCCGGTTCTGCGGCCTTGGATTGATCCGTCACGGGCGTTGTTCCAGCGGTGCGGGGATCGCCTGATGCTGCCGGATGTGATTCGTCCGGTTTGCGACGTTTGAACAAGACATTTTACCCAGTTGAATGCGGAGCCTCCGCCTAGCATGCCAGACGCCCTGCAAACAACAATCGCTTGCGAGTCCCGGCATCGATCGCCACTACGGACTGGTCCGCAGGCGCGGTCGGCGCCCCTCGTCAACCGAGGAAAGCGCCAGATCCAGCACGTGCACCATGGCTGCCGTGCCGATGACCGGTATCAGCAGGTTGATGACCGGCATGTATGCCGCAGCGGCCAGAATGCCACCGGTTACCATCACCATGCTGCGGCTTGAGCGGTACAACGACTCGGCCATTGCGCGCGGCATTCGCCGCATCGCGACCGCAACAAACAAGCCGCGGCCGATGGCGTAAGTCGCGACCACCCAGCCGAGGACAAGACCAATCCCCGGCAAAACCACGGTCAGCACTAGCGCAACGACATTCAACGCCAGCACTTTCAGAGCCACGGCGATGCCGTCCCAGGTTTGCTCGAGGAGGGGTGCGCCTTCGGCCGGCGGCAGCCAGGGATAGTAGCGGCGCTCGACGGCGAGGGCTATGCGGTCGAAATACAGCGTACCGATGGCTGCCGCGATTGGCAAAAAAAGCCACAGGGCGAGCAGCGATGCCCCCACGGCACCCAGGATGTCGGCGCCCCATTCCAGCCACCCATGCAGCGCCAGCAGCTTGTGCATGACCCAGACAGCGATGGCGTATAGACCGGCGAAGCTGGCGGCGGACCAGGCAACGCTTCGTATCGCCACGCCCACGAAGGTCGGGTCATCGAGCTGGGCGAAGGCGCGGGAAATCGGAACGAGCGGGCGCGTCAGGTCTTCAGATACCATGATTGATCAGGCTTTCGGGCTGCGGCAGGTGGGTGTTTAGATATCGTCTTTGGTCACGCAAGGCGCGGCCTGTTTCGTCAGGTGGTCGTCACCTACAGTCGGAATTCACGTACTTCAGGTCAGCCGGAGACAATTGGATGACATTCGTCCCATCGCCACACGTGACTCAAAATTGGGCGCTGACCAAACCCTCCGCGCACGGGCGGCGCGGCATTGTCGTCTCCCAGGCGGCCAGTGCGGCGGAGGCTGGTATCGCCATTCTAGACGCTGGAGGCAATGCGGTGGATGCAGCCGTCGCGACTGCTTTGGCACTCGCCGCGGTCGAACCCTGGAATTCCGGGCTTGGCGGGATCGGCTTCGCGCTGGTGCATCGGGCCGGGGAGCCGAGGGCGGAGGTGGTGGATTTCGGGCCTGTCGCGCCTCGCGGTCTGAACCCTTCTGCGTTCAGGCTGACCGGGCGGATGAAGCAGGATCTGTTTTCATGGCCCGAAGTCGAGGGCGATTCGAACATCCACGGGCCATTATCGTTCGCAATTCCGTCCTCGGCTGCCGGGTATGCGCATATGCATGCGGCTTGGGGCAGGCTGCCGTTGGCCGAGGTGATTGAGCCGTCGATAGCGTTGGCGAAAAGAGGCTTACCGCAGGACTGGTTCACCACGCTGAAAGTCGCGTCGTCGGCCGCTGTGTTGCGGCGCTACCCGGAAAGCGCGCGGATCTATCTGCCGGACGGCCTGCCGCCGGTCGCGCCGTATCAGGGCAAGTCCTGCTTCTTCCGGCTTGGCGCGCTGACGGAGACGCTGGAGCAGCTCGGGCGCGCCGGGCTGCGCGATCTATATGAAGGTGAAGTGGCTCAGGCCGTTATCGCGGATGTCAAGGACATGGGCGGCGTGCTGTCCGCCGAGGATCTCCGGTCGTGCCAGGCCCGGGTCTTGCCGGCACTGCAGTACGAGTGGCGCGGGCATACGCTTCAGTTGGCGGGCGGTCTGACCGCGGCCCCGACGATGGTTCGGGTGCTGGAGCAGATGGCGCCGGTCCAGATTGGCGCTGAACCGGACGCCGACTGGTATCTGGCGTTCACGCGTGCCATGAAAGCGGCTTATGCGGAGCGTCTCGCCGGTTTGGGCGAAGCGGACCCGGTGGTGGCGGAAACCTGCACCTCACATCTCACGGTCTGCGATCAGGACGGCACCATGGTCGCCATGACGACCACGCTGTTGTCGTCCATGGGTAGCCGGGTGGTCTTGCCGCGGTCTGGAATCCTGATGAACAACGGCGTCATGTGGTTCGACCCGCGTCCGAACCAGCCGAATTCCATCGGCGGCGGTAAGCGGCCGCTCACCAACATGTCGCCGATCATCCTCCGCGAAGCCGATCGGCCGTGGATTGCGGCAGGCGGGTCCGGCGGGCGCCGGATACTGGCGGCGGTGACGCAGATGATGGCTTTTGTAACGGATTTTGGCATGAGCCTGGAACAGGCGGCGCATCATCCGCGGGTGGATGTCTCCGATCCTGACTACGTCTCCGCCGATATGCGGCTGGGTTCGGAGATCATCGACGTGTTGGGATCGGACGGTCGTGTGGAGGTAGTGGAGCGCAGTGTCATGCCCATCAATTTCGCTTGTCCGAATGCCATTATATCGAACAGCGACGGCAGCCGAATTGGCATCAGCGACGTTGCCTCGCCCTGGTCGGCTGCGCTGGCACAAGAGTAACGATATTTCGTTACATACCGGCGAACGCGGGCGGGAAGACCGCCAAAAGATTCGCAGGAACCTGAGCATGGGCTATGCTCTCCGATTGTGCTCGCAGTGTTAGAAGGGGTTCGGTGATGGATTTCGCATTGACCGACGCGCAACAGCAGATACGCGATGAGGTTCTGCGCCTCTGTGCGCAGTTCGACGATCGCTATTGGCTCGAACGCGATGCCACCGCGACATTCCCGACCGGCTTCTTTAACGCCATGGCGGCGGGCGGTTGGCTGGGGATAGCCATGCCGGAGGCCTACGGTGGTTCGGGCCTCGGGATCACCGAAGCCACCATCATGGTGCAGGCCGTGGCCGAATCGGGTGCCGGAATGAGCGGCGCCAGCGCGGTCCATATCAATATCTTCGGTTTGAACCCCGTCGTGGTTTACGGAACCGATGCGCAGAAGGCCCGTATGCTGCCGCCGTTGATCGCCGGCGCCGACAAGTCATGCTTTGGGGTGACTGAGCCGAACGCCGGTTTGAACACCACAGAGATCACGACGCGCGCCGATTTGCATGGCGATCATTACCGGATCAACGGAACGAAGATCTGGACCTCAACCGCGCAGGTGGCGAACAAGATCCTTCTGCTCGCGCGGACCACGCCGCTGGACAAGGTCAAGCGTAAGACCCAGGGCATGACGCTGTTTTACACCGACCTCGACAAGACGCACGCCGAGGTTCGCCTCATCCATAAGATGGGCCGGCATGCCGTCGATTCGAACATGGTTTTCTTCGAAGACATGCCGGTGCCGATCGAAGACCGGATCGGGGAGGAGGGGGAGGGTTTTAGAGCGCTGCTGCATGGTTTGAACCCCGAACGTGTCCTCGTCGCGGCCGAAGCGATCGGCATCGGCCGGGCGGCGCTGGCGCGCGCGTCCCGCTACGCCCGTGAGCGCGTCGTCTTCGGCCGGCCGATCGGCCAGAACCAGGGGATCCAGCATCCGCTGGCAAAGAACTGGGCCGAACTGGAAGCGGCGAACCTGCTGACGTTCAAGGCCGCCTGGCTTTATGACACCGGCCGGGACTGCGGGGCGGAAGCAAACGCCGCGAAATATCTCGCGGCCGAGGCGGGGTATCGCGCGGCGGAGCAGGCGGTCATGACCCACGGCGGCATGGGATATGCGCAGGAATATCACGTTGAACGGCTGTTTCGCGAAAGCATGCTGCCGCGTATCGCCCCGGTCAGCCGTGAATTGATCTTGAGCTATCTGGCCGAACGCGTGCTCGACCAGCCCAAATCGTACTAATCCACCCCTAACACCGCTCCCAGCGTATCGCCGATCGGCCGGTTCAGCACCAGATCGGCGATTTCATCCAGGCCGGTCTCCAGGAGGTTCAGGATCACCAGGGCGGAGCCGTTTCGTTTCGCCAGCTCCGGAAAACCCGCCGCCGGATAAACCACCAACGACGAGCCGATGGCAACGAACAGATCGGCTTGCAAGGTTTCCCGCTCGGCGCGCCGCATCTCGTTCAAGGGCATCGATTGGCCGAACGAAACCGTCGCCGTCTTGACCCAGCCGCCGCAGGCACAGTGCGGAATGATCCGGTCCTGCTCGAAATCGACGCGCAGCGATTCGATCTCGAAGCGCGTGCCGCAATCCAGGCAATGGGCATAGGTCGTGTTGCCGTGCAGCTCAATCACCTGGTCGTCCGGAATACCGGAATCCTGGTGCAGGCCGTCGATGTTCTGCGTGATCACGGCTTCGGCTTTGCCTGACCGGATCAACTCCGCCACAGCACGGTGGCCGCGGTTCGGTGCTGCCCTCCGCAGCACCGGCTCCATCGCGAAACGGCGGCGCCAGGATTCGCGGCGCGCCTCGTCCGAGTTGATGAAATCGGAAAAGTCTATCGGCCTTTGCTTGGTCCAGGTGCCGCCCGGGCTGCGGAAATCGGGAATGCCGGACTCCGTGCTGATGCCCGCGCCCGTAAACAGCGCAATGCGGTCCGCCGCTTCGATCATGCGCGCGAACTCTCTCAGATCCTGATCCATCGCCAGCCTCGCTCCGTCGTCATTCCGCCTAATGTAGTCCCATCGGAGCCGAAAGCATCTGCCTGAACCCGGGGCCGCTTGCCCTCGACCGCAGCATATCCCCTGACTACAAAGTGTGACCCAGATGAACCACGGAAATTCTGGCGAAATGCGCTTTGGAATTTGGGCACTCGTTCACGGCAGTCGCGGCGCACTGCAAGACCCCGCGGCCCGCCAACCGATTCTTTCCCGACGCCTGAGATCCCGCGCCGCCGGGACGGAACCTGCCGTTCCGCATCGCGCAAAAAGGGGCTATACGACAGCTATCCGACGCCGTTTTCCGCGGCGTCTTCCGAGTCGGACCAGGGGGCCATCATCACAACACCACTTATCCTGGCCGTGGCGAACCAGAAAGGAGGCGTGGGCAAGACCACAACGGCGATCAATCTGGCTGCCGCGCTGGCCATCAGCGGCCTGCCCGTTCTGCTGATCGACATGGACCCACAGGGAAATGCCTCCACCGGCCTCGGCATCAATCGCTCGGACCGGTTCAGCGGGACCTATAACCTGCTGATGGAAGGCCGCTCAGATAGCCAGGCCATGCGCCAGACTTCGGTGCCCAACCTGTCCCTCATCGCCTCCGACATGAACCTGGCGGGCGCCGAAATCGAGCTTGTGCCGATGGAGCGCCGTGAGTTTCGTCTCAAGACGGCCCTGGCCGAACTGCCGGAGTTCAAGGCGTTCCGGGTGATCCTGCTCGATTGCCCTCCGGGTCTGGGACTGCTGACCTTGAATGCATTGGTGGCAGCATCCGGTGTCATCGTGCCGCTCCAATGCGAATTCTATGCCCTTGAGGGTATTAGCAGCCTGATGCACACGATCGAGGCGGTGCGCCGCCGCTTTAACGCGCGCCTGCGCCTGTCCGGGATCCTGTTAACCATGTTCGATCGCCGCAACAGCCTGTCCGGGCTTGTCGAAAAGGACGCCCGCGACCATTTCGGCGACTGGGTTTTCGACGTGACAATACCGCGCAACATCCGCGTATCCGAGGCGCCAAGTCATGGCTTGCCGGTGATCGTCTATGACCCGAAATCGTTGGGGTCAGCCGCCTACATCGCCATGGCGGAAGAAATCGGCAAGAAAGAAAAACTCGTGCTCGTGCAATCGGTTAGCCCCCAATGAGTAGCAAGAAGATGCCGCCTAGACTCGGACGTGGACTCGCCGCCCTGCTCGGAGATTCGCCGCTTCAGCCGAACGCGGAACCGGGCCTGTCGGTGATTGCCGTCCCGATGGATCAGGTGGACGCCAACCCCTTCCAGCCGCGTATGGACTTCGACCAGGCCGAACTTGAAAACCTGGCCCAGTCGATCCGGGTTCAGGGCGTGCTGCAGCCGATTTTAGTCCGGGTGCACCCGACCGCCGAGCATCGCTATCAGATTATAGCCGGTGAACGGCGGTTCCGCGCGGCGATGCTGGCCGGGCTGAATGAGGTTCCGGCAATCCTGCGTGAGATGGACGACAGCGATGCGGCCGTGGTGGCGCTTGTCGAAAACCTGCAGCGGCAGGATCTGAACGCTCTCGAAGAAGCCGAAGGCTACCAACGCCTGCTGGAAGATTTCGGGCTGACGCACGAAGCCCTCGGTTATGCCGTCAGCAAATCCAGAAGCCATGTCGGCAACACGGTGAGGTTATTGCGCCTTCCCGAAAGCATCAAGCAGGAGGTACGAAGCGGCGTCCTGTCGTCGGGTCATGCACGCGCGCTGATCAATGCTCCGGACCCCGAGGCCCTGGCCCAACAGATCTCGAAACGCGGCATGTCGGTGCGCCAGACTGAGCTTCTGGTTGCCAAGGCAGTCGCTTCCCGGGGCGCACCTCGTCAGCCTAAGCCCGAACGGCTCGATGTCGCCGAGTTGGAGCGGCGAGTGAGCGATACGATTGGCTGTCGGGTCAGCATTGCCACCAACCGCCGGGGTGGCGGCGAAATCAGCATCCAGTTCCGCGACTTGTTTCAACTCGAGGACCTGATTAGCCGCCTGACCGGGGAACGGGAAAAGGTCGAGTCACCGGCCGAGGGCTGAACCGATCAAAGCAGCTTTCCCTGCAGGAAACCGAGCGCGGGTAGGGGCCGCCAGGAACGCGGCAAATCGGCTCGCCGGATCGGCCTGACCGTATAGGACGGCGTGGGTTGTTTGGAACTTCTCAGGAAGTTGGCGTACGCCTTGACTTCTTGTTCGCGCCACGCCTGATCCGCCAGGGCCGCCAGGCGGCTGGTAAATACCTCTGCCACCCGGGAAGTCCGGCCTACCGACGCAACGACGGCCCAAAGCGTATCGTCTCGGTAATTGCTGAGATTGACCGGTTCCACCATGACCTAAAGGCTGGCTTCCCACGCGTCGGAAGGCAAGAGTCTTTCACCTGAAAGTTGCGCAAAATCATCCGTTCATGGCCGCCGCTCTCGACGGGGTCCGCGCGGTCAGCGTAGCCTCTCCGCAAATATTCAGGGAGGATGCCACATATGAGCGGAGAAAACTGCCTGGCCGGGCTCAAGATATTGGACTTGACCCAGTTCGAGGCGGGCCCGTCCTGCACCGAGGCGCTCGCCTGGATGGGTGCCGATGTGGTGAAGATCGAAAACCCGAAGGTCGGTGACCCGGGCCGAACAACCGGAAAAACGGGCGCGAACGACGCGCTGTACTTTCTCCAGTACAATGCCAATAAGCGTTCGGTGGCCGTGAATCTGAAGGATCCGCGTGGGCTTGACCTGGTGAAGCAGCTTGCGGCGACGGCTGACGTGATGATCGAGAACTTTGCACCGGGCGCGATAGAGCGCCTGGGTCTTGGTTACGAGGTGATTCGGGCCATCAATCCGGCGATCATCTTCTGCCAGGTCAAGGGCTTCGGCGCAGGCAGCCCGCATGAAAGGAACCTGGCCTTCGACATGATCGCCCAGGCGTGCGGCGGTCTGATGTCAGTGACCGGGGAGGAAGACGGTCCCCCCTGCAAGCCCGGCGCAACGATCGGGGATACCGGCACCGGGATGCTGATGGCGGTGTCGATCCTGGGGGCCTATGTCCGCCGCCTTCGCACGGGCGAGGGCGAGCATCTTCAGGTGGCGATGCAGGACGCCGTCCTGCATTACATCCGCAATGCTTTCGCCTATATGGAGCGGACCGACGGCAAAGCCGCCCCGAGGGCCGGGTCCAGGACGGTCGGCGGCGGCAATCCGCCGATCGGCGTATATCCATGTAAGGGCGGCGGACCGAACGACTACGTCTACATCTACACCAGCGGCGCCAACCCGGAGCACTGGACCCGGCTGCTGAAGGTGATGGGACGCGAGGACCTCATCGGCGATCCACGCTTCGCCAACCCGGCCGCCCGCACGGAGCATCGGGCCGAGGTCGATCGGGTGGTTTCGGAGTGGACCATCCAGCACGACAAACATACCGCAATGGATCTTGTGGGCAGCGCGACGATTCCGGCGGGGGCGGTGTTGGACACGCGGGAGCTTGCGGACGACCCGACATTCGAGCGACGCGGCATCCGCCAGACCATGAAGCATCCAACCATTGGCGACTATCCCATGATCGGATGGCCGGTCCGCTTCGGCGGCCGGCCGCCGGAGGTCAGGCCTGCGCCGATCCTGGGAGAGCACGGTGAGCAGGTTCTGTCCGAATGGCTCGGGTATGAGGCCGCCCGTATCGCTGACCTGAAGAACGGCGCGGTTGTGGGCTAATCATCTCCGTCCGCATGGGCTTTGACAGGTTCTGCGTGAGCGGGCTGGCGGTTGAAGCGTGCTTTCACCTTTTCCCGCAAGGTCTGGAACACGACATACAGCATCGGGATCAGGAACACGCCGATAGAGCTTGCGACGATCATGCCCGCGAACACCGCGGTGCCGACCGCCCGTCGGCTCAGCATGGCGGCGCCGGAGGCCCAGACCAGCGGGATCAGGCCGAAGATAAAAGCGATGGATGTCATCAGCACTGCGCGTATCCGCATGCGCGCACCCAAAGCCGCTGCGTACATGATCGGCAGCCCGGCTTCGCGCTGTTCCTTGGCGAACTCGACGATCAGGATGCCGTTCTTCGCCGCCAGCGCGATCAACACCACCATGCCGATCTGGGCATAGAGATCCAGCGGCAGCCCCGAGATCCACAGGCCGATGAATGCGCCCAATACGCCGACGGTGACCGAAATCAGCACCGGAATCGGGATCATCCAGCTTTCGTACAGCGCGACCAGGAACAGGTAGGCAAACAACACCGCCAGCGCGAGGATGAAGCCGGTTTGGCCGGACGCTTCCCGTTCCTGATAGGCAGTGCCGGTCCATTCATAGGCGTAGCCGGGCGGCAAGGTGACCCGGGAAAGCTGATCCATCGCGACCAGCGCATCGCCGGACGAAATGCCGGGCTTCGGGCTGCCGTTGATCGTCACGCTGCGATAGTTGTTGTAGCGGCTGATCACCTGGGGACCGAGCTGGATGCGAACATTTGCGATCGACCGCAGCGGCACCATCTCGCCGCGGTTGTTGCGGATATAGATCTTGTAGATCGCCGCCGGGTCGCTGCGATCGATGGCATCACCCTGGATGTTGACCTGCCACGTGCGGCCGAACAGGTTGAAGTCATTCACATAGTAGCCGCCGAGCGTGGTTTGCAGAGCATTGAAAACGTCGGAAATCGCCAGTCCGAGCGCCTGCGCCTTCTCCCGGTCGATATCGAGCCAAATCGACGGGTTGGATGCGGTAAACGTCGAGAAGACGCGATTCAGCCGCGGATTCTGGTTGGCCGCCGCGACCATGCCTTGCATGACGCTGCCCATGTCCTCGGGAGGGCGGCCTTCCAGATTTTCCAACTGGTATTCAAATCCGCCGCTGGTGGACAGGCCGATAATCGGCGGCAGGTTGAACGGAAAGACCACCGCGGACCGTATCTGCTGCGCCGCGCCGAAAATGGCGCCCAGCACCGCATGCACGCCGTTCGCGGCGCCCGGCCGCTGATCGAATGGCTTCAGGCGCGTCACCAGGAACGCCGCGTTAGGCTGGTTGCCGCCATCCAGCAGCGAGAATCCGACGATGGACAGCACCGCCTCGACCTGCGGCATCGGCCGGATCAGGCTCTCGACCTGCTGCACGACGTTGCGTGTACGCTCCACCGATGCCCCGTCGGGAAGCTGCACCACAGTGAAGATGGCGCCCTGATCTTCCTCCGGAAGGAACCCGGTCGGGGTGGTTTTTCCCAGCAGGACGATCCCGGCGGCGGCGCCGGCGATGACGACAAGGGACAAGACTGCCAGCCGCAACAACCGGGTCACGATGGCTGAGTATCCGTCCCGGACCTTGTCAATGCCGATGAGCATCCAGCCGATGGGGCCGCGCGGCCGGTGGCTGTGGCGGAGGAAGATGGCGCAGAGTGCCGGCGACAGCGTCAGGGCGATCATTGCCGACAGCAGCATGGAAACGCTGATCGTCACCGCGAACTGGCGGAACAAAGTGCCGGTCAATCCGGGAATGAAGGCGACCGGCACGAATACCGAGAGAAGCACCAGCGAGATCGCGATGACCGGTCCGGTGATCTGGGCCATGGCCTTCTTGGTCGCCTCCGCCGGCGACAGTTCCGGTTCTTCGGACATCACGCGCTCGACGTTTTCAACCACGACGATCGCGTCGTCCACGACGACTCCGATGCCGAGCACCAGGGCGAGCAGGGAGATCGTATTGGCGGAGAATCCGATGGCCAGCATCACCGCGAACGTGCCGATGAGGCTGACCGGGATCGCCACCATCGGAATCACCGTCGCGCGAACGCTGCCGAGGAACACGAACACCACCGCGACAACCAGCACGAAGGCGATGGCCAGGGTTTTCACCACCTCATCGATGGTGGAGGAGACAAACGAACTGCTGTCGTAAAAGACTCTCGCCTTGATGCTCGGCGGAAACCGGACCGACAGGTCATTGAGCGCCTTGCTGACCCGCGCCGATGTCGCCACCGCGTTGGCACCGGGGGCCAGATAGATGCCGATGGATACCGCCGGGTTGCCGTTCAGGCGGCTCAGCGTATCGCTGTTTGCCGAACCCAGTTCGGTTCGCGCGACGTCGCGGACGCGCAGGACCGAGCCGTCGGGATTGGCACGGATGACGATGTCGCCGAACTGGGACGGGGTCGTCAGGCGGCCTTGGGTCTGAACGCTGAGCTGGAATTGCGTTGCGTCGCTGGTGGGCCGGGCGCCGATGCGGCCGACAGCGGCTTGCACGTTCTGCGACTGAATGACGGAGATGATGTCTGCGGGTGCGAGATTGAGCTGCACCAGACGATCCATGTCGAACCAAATGCGCATCGAATAGTCGAGCCGGCCAAACAGGGTCGTGTCACCCACGCCCGGCACACGGCTCAACCGGTCCAGCACATTGATGGTCACGTAGTTGCTGATGAACAGCGGGTCCTGCTTGCCGCCCTCGCTGTAGAACTGGAGGAATTCCAGGATTGCCGACGATTTCTTGCGGACGGTGAGGCCGTTGCGCTGCACCTCCGGCGGCAGGCGCGCGATCGCCTGCTGAACGCGGTTGTTGACGTTGACGGTGTCGATATCGGGATTGGAGCCCAACTCGAAACTGACGGTCAGCGAATAGCTGCCGTCGTTCGCGCTGTTGGACTTCATGTAGATCATTTTGTCCACGCCGACGATCGTCGCTTCCAGCGGTTGGGCGACGGTCTGCTCTACCACCGCGGCCGAGGCGCCCGTGAAGGTCGTGGACACGATGACCTGCGGGGGGACGATGTCGGGGAA
The DNA here is from genome assembly GCF_903915725.1 of uncultured Rhodopila sp. GTDB lineage: Bacteria > Pseudomonadota > Alphaproteobacteria > Acetobacterales > Acetobacteraceae > Rhodopila. The sequence goes on along the minus strand of NZ_CAIWTY010000075.1, from coordinate 138,409 downwards.
CTGTGACACCGGGATGCGTAGCAATGACAGCGCGCCGGCCAGGGTCAGCAGGATGGCGATGACGACGGCGAGCCGCGGGCGATCGACGAAAACACCGGAAATCATGCTACGACTTTCCGCTTGTGTCCGCGGAGGCCGAGGGCGGCGGACTGGCCGGGCCCGGATTCACTTCAATGCCGGGCCGGACGCGCTGGATGCCCTCGGTGACCACCATCTCGCCCTCCTTCAGACCTCCGGCGATGACGGCGGTCGTTGGTGTGGATTGGCCCAACTGGATGCGGCGCTGCTCCACCTTCTTGTCATCGCCAACGACATACACGTAATCGCCCTGCTGGTCCGACAGCACCGCCTTACGCGGGATGCCAAGGGCCATCACCGGCTCGATACCTTCCACCAGCACATTGACGAAGGCGCCATCGACCAGCGTCCGCTCGACAGGCTGTCCTTCCGACGCGGCCTGTCGGACGGGATTGGCGACTTTCGCCCGGAGCAAAATCGTGTCCGTGGTGGCCGACACGCTCGGCTCAACATAGTCGATCTTGCCGGTCTGGCTGTAGATCGAGCCGTCAGGAAGACGCAGCTTGACGACCACTGCGTTCAGGCCGCCCTTGTCGGCGTAGCGCTTCTCGATTTCCGTCTGGGCGCGCGACGCGATCGGGAACAGGACATACATGGGGTCCTGGCTGACGATGGCGGCGAGCTGACCGCTACTCGGCGAAACGACGTTGCCAACGGTGATGCTGGTGCGGCTTATTTTCCCCGAAACCGGCGCGTGGATTTCGGTGTAGGCCAGGTTGATCTGCGCTTGCTTCAACTGCGCCTGGGCCGACATGAGTTGTGCGGCCTGGGAGCGTTGATTGGCGGTCGCGTCATCAAAGTTCGAGCGCTGGCCGGCCGGGGTGTTCAGCAGGGATTGTGCGCGAGTCAACTGGATGTTGGCGTTGGCGAGGCGCGCGCTGGCATCCGCGACCGCGGCTTCCTGCTGCTGCACGGCGGCTTCGAAGGGGCCGCGTTCGAGCCGGTAGAGCAGATCGCCCTGCTGGACCTCGGTACCTTCGATAAACAGGCGTTGATCGAGAAACGCTGTGACGCGCGCGGTCAGGGCGACTCGGTCAATCGCCTGGACTCGGCCGACAAATTCTGAAGTTTCCGTGATAGCTGTTTGTACGGCTCGCACGACGCCGACGGATGGCGGGCCGGGAGGAGCCTGAGCGTGGCCGGGCGATTTCGCGGCTAACAACACCGCGAATGCGATGACGGATACAGGCAAAAGGCGGAAGAGGCGCATCAGGCGGAACCCCGGATCGGGCGCCTGCTTGAGGCGCGTCACTAAAATTGGGTTAATCGAAGCGTTCAACAATAGGGGCGAGCTATTTGCCGGAGCGGAAGGGTTGCAGCAACCAGGCGGTTGGTCAGCAACCGAGATAGGCCGCCCGGACCGCGGGATTCGAGCGAATAGCCGCTGGTACACCTTCCGCGATCATCGTCCCTTTGTCCATCACCAGGACCCGATCCGCGGTCCGAAACACGGCGTCGGTATCGTGTTCAGTGAACAGAACCGCACACTGCGTCTCCCGGGTCAAAGCCAGCATCAGGTCCATGACCGCCGATCGATCCGCCCGGGTCATGCCCGCGGTGGGTTCATCCATCAGGAGCAGCCGGGGTTGGTTGGACAAGGCCAGTGCGAGTTCGAGCCGCTTGAGGTCGCCGTAGGCCAGTGTGCTACAGGACTGGTCTGCCACACGGCTCAGCCCAACCCGATCGAGCAGCGCGCCGGCCTCCGCGGTGAACATGTTGGACGCGGAGCGAAAGCAACGCCACATCGCGCGGTGCCGGGCGATCAGCGCGGTTCGGACGTTGTCCCTGACCGTCAGTGATCCGAATGTCGCCGCGATCTGGAAGCCGCGTCCGACGCCGATGCGGCAGATACGGTCCGGGCTCCATGCTGCGATGTCGGTCCCGTCCAGCAGGATGGCGCCTCGATCGGGACGAATCTGGCCATTCAGCATGTTGAAACAGGTGGACTTGCCGGCCCCATTGGGACCGATCAGCGCGACGATCTCGCCGATTGCCACGTCGAAAGAGATGCCGGCGACGACCTCGTTGCCGCCGAACGCTTTTGCCAGATTGCGGACCGCAAGCAGCGTCATGATCGCGAGCGCCGCCAGCCGCCGGCGAGCCCGTCGGGGAAGGCAAGCACAAGGGTGATGATCGTCAGCCCAAGCGCCAACCGCCACATCGACGTGGTCTGCAGCAGCAGATCGTAAAACCCCGTGTAGGCAACGGCGCCGGCGATCGGTCCGATGACGGTGTTGATGCCGCCCAACAGCACCATCAGCAGGACGTCAACCGATTTGCCGACGGCCACATATGTTGGAAAGACGCTGCCGGTTGAAAACGCGAACAGCCCGCCAGCAAGTCCTGCTGCCGCGCCGGACATCGCAAACGCCGCCATGCGAAGCCGATCGGCGCGCAGTCCGATGGACAGGGCGCGTGCTTCGGAGTCTCGGGCGGCGGTCAGGGCCAGTCCGAACGGAGAACGAGTTATCCGCTGAAGCAGCCAGGTTGCGGCGACGGACAGGCTCAGCACCCAATAGAAGAATGGCACCGAGCCGGATGGCCAAACGCCCAGAATGCCGTCATCGCCGCCGGTCAGCCAGGACCATTGGGCCGCCGCCGCCCAGACGATCTGAGCGAACGCCAGGGTCAGCATCGCGAGATACACGCCGGATAGCCGCACTACGAACCAGCCGAACGCAATCGCAACGAGCCCGGCGGCGACCGGGGCCGCAAGCAGAGCCAGCGGCATCGGCGCCGACAGCATGCGGACCGTCAAGGCCGAACTATAGGCACCCAGGCCAAACCAGGCGGCGTGCCCGAAGCTGATCATGCCGCCCGGACCCATCATCAGATGCAGGCTGCCGGCAAGCAGCACCGCGATCAGGATTTCCGTCAGGACCGAAAGCCAATACGCCGGCAGCCAGATCGGCGCGGTCGCAGCGAGGACAACGAGGCTCCAACCTACCAATTGGATGCGCGACGAAACTGGTCGAACCGGTTTCCCAGCGGCCGATATGGCGGACGGCACCGGGGCGTCACCCAGCAGTCCTCGCGGCCGGATGCTGAGAACGACGGCCATGATGATGAACACCAGCACGAGCGTTGCGCCAGGTATCAGCACGATGCCGAACGCCTGCAATTCCCCGAACATCAGGCTGGCCAGGAAAGCGCCGGTTACGCTGCCCATGCCGCCCACCACGACGACGACAAACGCCTCGACAATGACCGCGAGATCCATTTGCGTATTCGCCGAGCTATCCGGCAGGACCAGCGCTCCACCCAATCCCGCCAACCCGGCGCCGAGGGCGAAGACGGACGTGGACAAGATCCGATGGTTTATGCCGAGCGCCGCGGCAAGATCGCGATTTTCGGTGCAGGCCCGGATCAGCATGCCGAACCGTGTGCGATTCAGCAGGAGCAACAACGCTGTCAGAACGGCCGGGCCGATGGCGATGAGGAGCAGGTCGTAGGCCGGGAAATGCTCGCCGAGGATGGTCACCGAGCCGCGCAGCCAGGGCGCCCGGGGCAGAGGCAGGTCATTGGGACCCCAAACCAGGAGCGTCAGGTCCTGGATCGCCAGCATCACACCAAAGGTTGCCAGCAACTGGAACAGCTCCGGCGCCCGGTACAACCGCCGCAGCAATGTCATTTCGATTGCCGCGCCGATGCAGCCTGTCGCCAGGGCTGCGGCGATGACCCCACCGGCGAACCAGATCGGATCGTGCGGCAGGCGCGTCAGAATGCTCCAGCCGATATAGGCGCCGAGCATGTAGAGGCTGCCGTGGGCAAAGTTAACGACACGCGTGACGCCGAAGATAATTGTCAGCCCGGCGGACATCAGGAACAGCGATACCGCGCCGGAAAGACCGGTCAAAAACTGGATCGCCAGGAAACTCATCGCCGAAACGGGCGCGGGCCTTACCCCGCGCTTTGCCGCAGCGCCAGCACCTCTTGATCGGATGGCAGGTAGGCGGCTCCATCCGCGTAATGCCAGTCCACCATCATCCCCTTGCCGTCGCGCAACGCGGTCTTGCCGACAAACGTCCCGAGCGTGCCTTGATGATCAAGCGCCCGGTAGGACGCCGGACCGAACGGCGTCTCGAACGTCGCGCCGCTGAAGCCGTCGATCAGCTTGTCGGCGTCGAGGGATCCGGCACGGCGGATGCCGGCGGCGATCGACTGGATCAGGCTGTAGCCGACGACCGAACCCATTCCGGGGACGGCGTTGAACCGCGTCTTGTAGGCGGCGATGAATGCGGTGTTCGCGGGCGTGGTGACTTGCGCCCGGGGGTAGCCGGTGACGATCCAACCTTCGGGGGTCTCATCGCCGAGTGGTTCCAGATATTCAGGCTCACCGGTCAGCACGGAGACAACCGACCGGTTTTCGAACAACCCGCGGGTGTTGCCCTGGCGGACGAAGTTCGTCAGGTCCGGGCCGAAGGTGACGTTCAGGATGGCGTCCGGCTTGAGCTCGGCAAGTGCCGCCACCGTGGCGCCGGCGTCGATCTTGCCCAAGGCCGGCCATTGTTCGCCAACGAAGGTCACGTCGGGGCGCTTCGCCGACAGCAGCGCCTTGAACCACTTCACCGTGGAAAGCCCGTACTCGTAGTTTGGGGCGACGGTGACCCAGCGCTTTGCGGGAAGCTTTGCGGCTTCCTGCACCAGCATCGCGGCTTGCATGTAGGTGGATGGGCGCAGCCGGAAACAATACCGGTTGCCCTTCTGCCAAACCAACGCGTCGGACAACGGTTCGCCTGCGATGTAGAGCCGCTTGCGCTGCTGAGCGAAGTCGGACAGCGCGAGGCCGACATTGGACAGATAACCGCCGGCCAGGATGTCAACCTTCTGCTCATCCAGCAATTCGCCCGCCAGTCGGACAGCATCCTGCGGCTTGCCGGTGTCGTCCCGGCTGATCACCTCCAGCTTGCGACCGAGGACGCCGCCGCTGGCGTTGATCTGGTCCGCGGCGAGCTGCCAGCCGTTGCGGTACGGCAGGGTGAAGGACGGAATCGCGGAATACGAATTGATCTCGCCGATGCGTATCGGCGCCGGCTGGGCACGCGCTGCGGTTGGCACGGCGAGCGCCGCGGTAGTTCCCAAAACGGTTCGGCGGGTCAGCATATGCGCGTTCCTGGTCGTGGCGTGACGGCGCAGTGCTTATGGGTGCGGACCGTTTCGCGCAAGCCGCCGCGTCGAGCGCCCGCTCAGACGACGCGTCCGGTTTCCGGCTCCATCAGATGCATCTGGTTCAGATCGGCGGTCAGCGGCAGGATTTCGTTGGGTTCGGCGTGAGTCGCCGGATCGACCCTCGCGCAGACCGGGACGCCATCGACAAAGAAATGGACCATCGTCTCCATGCCCATCGGCTCCACCACGTCGACCGGCAAATCCACCCGGGTCCAGCCGGGCTTGGCCTGCTCATGGTATTCGAACAAATGCTCCGGCCGCAGCCCCAGGACCATGCTCCGGTCCTTGAACTTGCCGTAGCGATCTACCCGGTTCGGCGGGATCGGCAGCGTGATCGAGTCGGTCACCCGTACGGCAAGGCCGCCATTGGCTCCGTCCTGCACGCGGCAGGGCAGGAAGTTCATCGCGGGAGACCCGATGAAGCCGGCGACGAAGCGTGTGGCGGGATGATGATAAAGCTCCTGCGGTGCTCCCACCTGTTCGATATTCCCGCCGTTCATAACCACCACCCGATCGGCCAGGGTCATGGCTTCGACCTGGTCATGCGTCACGTAGACCGTTGTGGTGCGAACCGTTTGGTGAACCTTCTTGATTTCGGTGCGCATCTGCACACGCAGCTTGGCATCCAGATTGGACAGCGGCTCGTCGAACAGGAACACCTTCGGGTTGCGCACGATCGCCCGGCCCATCGCCACGCGCTGACGCTGGCCGCCGGACAATGCCCGCGGCTTGCGGTCCAGCAGCGGCGTGATGTCGAGAATACGAGCCGCCTCATCGACGCGGCGCGAAATCTCGTGCTTGGGGAATTTGCGCAGTTTCAGTCCGAACGCCATGTTGTCGAAGACGCTCATGTGCGGATACAGGGCGTAGTTCTGAAACACCATCGCAATGTCCCGATCGCGCGGCGGCACGTCGTTGACGACATCGCCGTCGATCCAGATTTCGCCGGAGGTGACTTCCTCCAATCCCGCGATCATGCGCAGGGTTGTTGACTTGCCGCATCCCGAGGGTCCGACCAGAACGACGAATTCATGATCCGCTATGTCCAGGTCGATGCCTTTGACCGCCTGGACCCCGGCGTCGTATTCCTTGACGACTTTGCGGCACGCCACTTCAGCCATGATTGTTCCGTCCCTGGTTGTCGAGATCAGCCCTTGGTCGCGCCAGCGGTCAGGCCCGCCACGTAGTAGTCCATCAGGAATGCATAGATGACGATTGGCGGGAGGGAGGCCAGCAGGCAGGCCGCCATGATCTTGCCCCACTGGAACACGTCGCCTCGGATCAGATCGGAGATGATACCGACCGTCAAAACCATCTGGTTCGAGGTATACAGATAGGCCAGTGGATAAAGGAACGCGCCCCAGGAGACCGTGAACGCAAAGATCGTCGCCGCAATGATGCCGGGCATCGCCACGGGGATGAAGATTTTCCACAGCATCTGCAAATACCCGGCGCCATCGATCAAAGCGGCCTCATCCAGCTCTTTTGGAATGGAGCTGAAATAGCCGATCATGATCCAGGTGCAAAATGGAACGGCGAGTGTCGGGTAGAGCAGGACCAGGCACCAGAAGTTGTTGATCAGGCCAATTTGGCCGATGATCTGAAATAACGGGATGAACAGCAGCGAGGGTGGGACCAGGTAGGTCAGGAACACGCCTGTCGAAAGCGTCTGGCTGCCCCAGAAGCCCATGCGGGACAGGCTGAACGCCGCCAGAACGGAAATCACCATCGAAACGACGACAGTCAGGATGGTTACGATGATCGAGTTCAGATAGTAGCGCTGGAAATTCGGATATGTAATCAGATACCAGAAGTTTTCCAGCGTCGGGTGGCGCACCAGCCAGGGGCTGCCTGTTTGCGCCGAGATTTCGGCGGACGATTTGAGGCTGGTCATCAGAGTGTAGAACGGCGGCACCAGGAACATCACGACGAAGACGCTCAGGGCGATGTAGCTGCCCCACAGCGCCCACATCCGGCTGCGATGGAGACTGTGCTTCCGCTGGGCGGCAACCGCGATGCGGCGTTCGGCGACGGTCGTGCTCATGCCGCAATCTCCTTCGTCCGCCTGGTCACGCCGCGCAGCACGAAGAAGGCCGCAAATGCGAGGATCGGGAACATGAACAGGCTGTCGGCTGCGCCGAGCGGGATGTCGCCGGACTGTATGCCGATCTGGAAGGCATAGGTCGCGAAGACGTGGGTCATGTCCTGCGGGCCACCGGCCGTGAGGATGCGCACGATGTCGAAGTCAGCGAACGTGACGATCAGGCTGAACAACACGGTGATAGCGATGATGTTGCGCATCATCGGCAGCGTTACAAAAAACAGTTTCTGGATCGTGTTGGCTCCATCGATAGCGGCTGCCTCATACAACTGTTCCGGGACGGATTTCAGCGCGGCGAGATACATGATCATGAAGAATGGCGTGCCGTACCAGACGTTTACGGCGATCGTGCAGAATCGCGCGGTCCAGCCGACGCCGAGCCAGGGGACATTGGCGATACCGAACTGGTTCAGCACCCAGTTGAAGGCTGAATAGGACGGGTCGAACATCCACCACCATGTCAGAGTGGACAGCGCCAGCGGGATTACCCACGGCACCAGCAGCAGGCCACGCCAGATGCGCTGATTCTTCCCTGGGATGTTGTGCATCAGATGCGCCAGGATGAAGCCGATCACGGCTTTTAAGACGACGGAGGTGACGGCGAACAGGCAGCTTTGGAAGATAACAAGCTGAAACGTGTGCCGCTTGAGCAGGAACTGGAAGTTGCCCAGGCCCACGAATGCGGTCATCTTCTTGTTCAGCATGCTGAGGTAGATCGCGTAGAACGCGGGATAGATCACGAACGCCGCGATCAGCAGGATCAGCGGCAGGCACAGCAGAAATCCGGTCGTCGATCGCCTCTGGGCGAATCGCTGCATGGTGTTCCTTCGCGCCCTGACCCGCGCGGGAGCGATAACATCAATCGGAACGCTGGTGCCGTCCGCCATTCGTTGAACCTCCCGGGGGAACTATCCCGATCCGGGCGAGCCGGTCTCCGCCGGCTGTCGCCCTGAACAGGTTATCGAGCAAAGCCCTCCAACTCATCCGACGCCCAGGACACGACCTGGTCGATCGATTGACCGCTTTTCAGTTTCGCCAGCATCGTCGGCATCGTGCCGCGATTGTAGATTTGCACCGCGATTTCCGGCGGCGCCGGCATCGCGGCGATATGCGCTGACGCCTTGTGGAACGGCCGGATCGGGTAGTTGTAGACCGTGCCCTTTGGCGGTTCGACTTCCGACCAGACCTTGAAATCGAGCATCGTGGTAAACGGCGGCACGTCGTAGCCGCTAACCTCCGTGCAACGCTGCTCCACGGGCTCGCGCTGCATCAGGGCCTCGATCAACTCCTTGCCGGCAGTCTTGTTCTGGCTGAACGACCAGACGCCCCAGAAATACGGCAGGTAGGGCAGGAAGCGGCCCTCCGGACCGGTCGGCGCCGGGAATGTCCAGCAGTCCGCCGCGACTTGGGGGGCATCGCGCTTGGCGACCGCCCACGCCGATGGCGGGTTCCAGATCAGCGCGCTTTTGCCGGAGATCAAGGCGCGATTGTTCGACGCGTCGTCGTAGCTGACAGCATCGTCAGGCAGCACTTTCACCAGCGTTTGCGCATGCTCCAGCACAGCCCGCACCTTGTCCGACTTCACGGTTATGTTGCCGTCCTTATCCACCAGTTCGGCGCCGTAGGCCCTGAAAAGGGTGCCCGCGAAGTCGACCGAATCCGTTGTCTGGCCGAGACCGATGGCGAACGGCATCCCGGCTTTGGCGCAGGCCTCCGCCGCTTTGTAATGGGCAGCCCAGGTCCAGGCGTCGGATGCCGCGGTGTGCTCATCCCGCGCGGGATATATGCTCACCACGTCAAGGCCGGCCTTTTCCTTCAGAACGCTGATCCGGCCGCACGGACCTTTATACTGTGTGCCGGAGCTGGTGGGCACCGCCAACCACTTGCCGTTGACTTTTGCCAAATACTCGCAAACCTGATTAACCTGCCCGTACTTATCCGTCAGCCGCTTCATCACGTCATCGATCGGCTCGATCATATCAGCGTTGTTGTGAACTTCCCAGGTCGGAAAGGTCTGAACGTCATGCCCGGTCCTGGCCTGATGTTCGGCTGCAATGGTCAGGATGTTCTTTTGGCCATTTGACGTGATGAAATCGGCCTGCACTTCGACGTGGTTCTTGGCTGCCCAGGCGTCCACCTGCTTCTGCATCGCGGCGTTGCCCGCGGGCACCCAGTGGTCCCAAAACGCGATCGACAGCTTGCCGGCCGCCCGGCCGGAGCGAATATGCACCAAAGGCAGCGCGGCCGACGCGGCGGCGACTTTAAGTGCGCGTCTACGTGTCATCTTGCCAACAGCTTGCAGTTCAGGCGCGGTCACGGGACGTCCTTTCCAGATTTCCATTGTTATTATGGTAGGCGGGCGCGGCGGACGGCGAGGTCCGCCGGATGTATGGACAAACGTCCCTGCAACCGGGCGAGGCATGCGCCGCGCGGTTTTGCAATCGAGTGGGGTAAGGCGATCCTGAATCGGCGCGAAACCGCACCCATGCACATATCTCCCTGCCGCGCCGGGTTGGTCCCGGAGCACTCATGTTATGCTCTGCCGTGTCGTCCGGTTCGCGCGAACTGTCAAGCCGCGCGCAAGTCGGATCGCGGTAGAATGGTGACGCTAACCATTGCCGCGGCGGGATGCAACGCTAAGGCGACGCCCGAGAATAAGCGAATCGGGTGGCTGACTTTGGTCCGTCATGGCCCGGCTTGTCCGGGCCACCTATCGCGGCAGGGTGCTGGTATAGGTGGCCCGGACAAGCCGGGCCATGACGGGGAGAGAAGGACGCTCGAGTGAAGCGGCAATTCTTGGCCGTCGCCTAACGCACGAAGCCTTCCAGTTCGTCCTGTGCCCAATCCTGGACGTCCTTGATCGACTGGCCGCTTTGCAGCTTCGCCAGCATCGTCGGCAGCGTGCCGCGATTGTAGACCTGCACTGCGATCTCGGGCGGAGCAGGGGCGACGGCGATAGAGTTTTCCTGATGGTGGGACTTGCGGATCGGGTAATGGTAGACCGTGCCCCTCGGTGGTTCGACTTCGTCCCAGATCCTGAAGTCGGTCATGCTGGCGAACGGCGGGACGTCGTATCCCAGCGTTATCTTGCAGCGTGCTTCGACATTTTCCCGCTGCGAGAGGAACTCGATCAGCTCCTTGGCCGCGGTCTTGTTGGAACTGAAATTCCAGATCCCCCAGGAGAACGCGCCCAGCGGCAGGAACCGTCCCTTGGGGCCTTTCGGGGCGGGGAAGGTCCAGCAATCGGCCGCGACCGCGGGTGCATCGCGCCGCGCCACCGCCCAGGCCGAGGGCGGATTCCAGATCAGCGCGCTCTGGCCGGAGATCAGGGCGCGGTTGTTCGACGCATCGTCGTAGCTGACGGCGTCGTTCGGCAAGTACTTCACCAGTTGCTGCCCGTATTCCAGCACCTGGCGCACCGGGTCGGAGTGGACGTTGACCTCGCCCTTGGCGGTGATCACTTCGGCGCCGAAGGCGGCGAACAATGCTCCGGCGGTATCCACGGAATCAGGTGTCGTGCCGAGACCGATCCCGAAGGTCATGTTGGCCTTCTTGCAGGCCTCCGCGGCTTTCAGCATGGCGTCGTAGGTCCAGGAGTCGGCTTCCGGCGTGGCGTCCGCGGACGGCGGATACATCTTCACCACATCGATGCCCGCGACGTCCCGCAGCACCGAGATGCGCCCGCAGGGTCCCTTGTTCTGGTTCCCGGCACTGCACGGAACCGCGAGCCAATGTCCCTTCGAGGTGTAGAGGTATTTGCTGGCTTCTGCGGTGGGGCCGTATTTTGCGGTCAGACGCTGCATCACGTCATCGACCGGCTCGCACTGGTCGGCGTGGTTCTGCACCTCCCATCCGGGAAACTGCTGGATGTCGTGGCCGGTCCGGGCCTGCGCCTCGGCCGCGATGGTCATCAGGTTCTTACTGCCCACCGAGGTGATGAAGTCGGCTTGCACCTCCACCTGGTTGGCAGCCGCGAAGGCTTCGCACTGCTTCCTCATGATGTCGTTGCCTTGCGGGACCCAGTGGTCCCAGAAGCCGACGGAGACCTTGCCGGCCGCCCGGCCGGACCTGATGTGGACGAGCGGAAGGGCTGTCGAAGCCGCGGCGAGCGTGAGTGCACGCCGGCGGGATACTCGCCTTGCCTGAGTCATCACGTAACCTCCTGCTGTGGCCGGCACCGTTTCCCGGGCCATTTTTTCACGGCGATTGTCGGCGCCGAGTGGCGGCAGGCTAAAGTGGAGGTTTGGCGAGAGCCAATAAAATGCCGGCTGGATCGGGCAAACGTGTAGTGGCGGCGGATACGGCTACAACGCGGCGTAGACGATGAAAGCCAGAACCGCTCCGATATAGAGTCCCGCAATGACCAGCCGAAGTACCCGGCCGCGGCCTCGTAGCAATCCGGCCGCCAGAAACGCGACCATCGTCGCGCCGCTCAGCACGCTGGCGGTCTGGAGTTGCGCAGGCGTCGCCTGATCGAAAAGCATGAGTCCTGTTCCCGTTTCGCGGCAAGCGCCACGGCTGGTTTCGCTGCAATGCCGTATTGTCGGTCAATCTCCGTGAAGCTTTCCAGTCATTTCGTAGTCGGGCCAGGCGGCGGGGTGCTAATCGGCACCTCAACGCTTCAACTTGGCGCCACGCGAACGCAGATGAGGGGCACACCAGCCGCCCGCCCCCTTCGGATTGCCGCAAGCCGGCCCCGGCGGTAGCGTGCGGCCAACAGAAGGACTTAGGCTGATGGCCCTGAAACTCGGCTACAAGGCATCGGCGGAGCAGTTTGCCCCCCGGACGCTTTTGGACTTCTCCGTGGCGGCGGAGCAGGCGGGGTTCGACTCCGTGTTCGTCAGCGACCATTTCCAGCCGTGGAAGCATACCGACGGGCACGCGCCCTCGGCCTTGGCCTGGCTGGGGGCGCTGGGCGCCAGCACGCAGCGGATCGTCATGGGCACCAGCGTCCTGACGCCGACGTTCCGCTACCACCCGTCCGTCGTGGCGCAGGTGTTTGGCACACTCGGCTCACTGTTCCCCGGCCGCGTCATCCTGGGCGTCGGCACCGGGGAGGGGCTGAACGAGGTGCCCGCCACCGGCATGGTGTGGCCGGAGACGAAGGAACGCTTCGCCCGCCTGCGGGAGGCGATCAGCCTGATCCGCAAGCTGTGGGCGGAGGATCATGTCAGCTTCGAGGGCGAGTACTATCGCACTCAGAATGCCACGATTTACGACAAGCCCGGCGCGTTCCTGCCCATATATGTGGCCGGCGCGGGACCGCAGATCGCCAAATACGCCGGGCGGATGGCGGATGGGTTCATCTGCACCAGCGGCAAGGCGCGGGAACTGTATACCGAGACGCTGCTGCCGAATGTCGCCGAGGGGCTGGCGCTTTCGTCCAAACCGAAGCCGGACTTCGACCGGATGATCGAGATGAAGGTGTCGTTCGACACCGACAGGCAGCGCGCGCTGGAAGACACGCGCGTCTGGGCGGCGCTGGCGCTGACTCCGGAAGAGAAGACCACGGTGCACGATCCGAGGGAGATGGAGCGCCTCGCCGACGCCCTGCCGATAGAGCGCGCCGCCAGCCGGTGGATCGTGTCGTCCGATCCGGATGAACATATCGAGACGATCAAGCCCTATATCGACATGGGCTTCCGGCATCTGGTGTTCCATGCGCCCGGCAACGACCAGGCGCGGTTCCTGAGAATCTACGGAGAACAGGTGCTGCCGAAGCTGCGCGCCCGCTTCGGGTGACGAGGCTTACGGCCGGGTCCGTGATATGACCGCTCGCCTGGAACTGTTCGCGATCCCCGGCCTGCCGATGGTGCAGGCCGGGGACGATCTGCCGGCGCTGATCCTGGACGGTCTCGATCGTGCCGGCTTGGTTCTGCATGACGGCGACGTGGTGGTGATCGCACAGAAGATCGTCTCCAAGGCCGAGGGGCGAATCGTCGATCTCGCGGATGTCGTTCCCTCCGCCGCCGCCCTGGCGCTAGCCGCGGAGATTGGGAAGGACGCACGGATCGTCGAGGTCGTGCTGTCGGAGTCAAAGAAGGTGGTCCGCAGCCGCCCCAACCTGATTATCATGCAGCACCGGCTGGGGTTCGTGATGGCCAACGCCGGTGTCGATCAGTCCAACGTGGCCGAACCCGACGGGCGGCACCGTGCGCTGCTGCTGCCGCTGGACCCTGATGGGTCAGCCGAGGCGATCCGCTCCCGGCTGGCCGTGCGAGCGGATGTCGGTGTGGTGATCAGCGACAGCTTCGGCCGCCCGTGGCGGCGCGGCACCGCCGGGGTGGCCATTGGTGCGGCCGGCATCCCGTCCGTCATTGACCTGCGCGGGCAAGCCGATCTGTTCGGCCGCGCGCTGGAGGTCAGCATCGTCGGCTTCGCGGACGAGATTGCGGCAGCCGCTTCGTTGTTGCAGGGTCAGGCCGCGGAAGCGCAACCTGTCGTCGTCGTGCGCGGCCTGACGTGGCGAGCCCCGAATGTGCCGGTGGCGGATGTGGTCCGTCCGCCTGAGGAGGATCTTTTCCAGTGATTATCGCCTTGTCCGGCGGAGTGGGGGGCGCGAAGCTTGCCCTCGGTCTGTCGCGCATCATGCCGCCTGAGAACCTGCTGGTCGTCGTCAACACGGGCGACGATTTCGAGCATCTTGGCCTGTCGATCTCCCCCGATATCGACACGGTCGTCTATACGCTCGCCGGCCTGGCGAACCGGGAGGTCGGCTGGGGCCGCCATGACGAAACCTGGTCGTTCATGCAGACGATGGAGGCGCTGGGCGGCGAGACCTGGTTCCGCCTTGGGGACCGCGACGTGGCCCTGCACGTAGAGCGGACGCGGCGGCTCCGGCGCGGGGAGACACTGTCCGCGGTGACGGCTGACCTGTGCACACGCCTGGGAGTCGGGCCTCGGGTGGTGCCGATGACGGACGATCCCGTGCGGACCCGGCTGCTGACGGAACTCGGGTGGCTGGACTTCCAGGAGTATTTCGTCCGCCGGCGCTGTGAGCCGGTGGTGAGCGAATTGCAGTTCCAGGGAGCCGCCGCGGCCAAGCCGCACCCGGAATTCATCGCCGCCCTGGCGGATGAGTCGCTGGAGGCGGTGGTGATCTGTCCGTCCAACCCGTTCATCAGCGTCGAGCCGATCCTGGCGGTGCCGGGGGTGCGGGAGGCGCTGATGGCCTGCAGAGCGCCGATCATTGCGGTGTCGCCGATCATCGCGGGGCGTGCGGTGAAGGGGCCGACGGCGAAAATGATGACGGAGCTGGGACTGGACCCCTCCGCCGGCACGGTGGCGCAACGCTATGCGGCGCTGCTTGACGGCTATGTGATCGACCATGCCGACATGTCCGAGGTGGTCTCGATCGATGCGCGGGTGACCCTGGCGCAGACGCTGATGACAACGTTGGAGGACCGGGAGGCGCTGGCCCGCATCGTCGTGGAGGCGGCGGCGACGCTGCGGCGGCGGGAAATGCACGGTTTGCGGCATCGCGGCCTGCGATGATCGACGTTTGGGCGGCGGTCCCGGTGAAGGCGTTTACCGGGGCGAAGTCTCGCACGGGGTCTGTGCTGACGCCGTTGCAGCGGGAGGTCCTGGCGGCGACGATGCTGGAGGACGTGCTGGCGGCTCTGGCGGGTGCCAAGCGACTGGCGGGGGTTATGGTCAATACGATCGATCCGGTGGCGGCTGCATTGGCCGAACGCTACGGCGCCCGGGTGGTGACCGAGGGCGCACTGGACGGGCATACCGGTGCGGTGAACGGGATGGGCCGGGTGTTGGCGGCCGAGGGAAGAGGCGCGCTCTTGACGGTGCCGGGCGATATACCGCGGGTGACCTCTGCGGAGATCGATGCGGTGGTGTCGTCTTGCCGTGCGGCGCCGTCGTTCACCATCGTGCCGGCCCATGACGAGCTGGGGTCGAATGCGGTGTTGTGCGCTCCGCCGTTTGCGGTTCCGTTGCGGTTCGGCGACGACAGTTATTTTCCGCATCTGATGGCCGCCCGTGCGCAGGGCATCGAGCCGACAATCGTCCGTTTGCCCGGTATTGGTCTGGATATCGACCATCCGGCTGATTTGCGCGCCTTCATGGCCGCGAGGCCGCGGATGCCGACGCGCACGCTGGCGTTGTTGGAGCGGTTCGGATTTTAAAGTGTCATCATATCAGTTCGGCCAGATGCAAGGCATGGCCGAAGCGGCGCGAGGCTTCCCGCGGGTCGCCGTATTTGCGGTGCATGGCGGTGTGGTAGGCAGCGGCCAATAATAGCTTGTCGCGATCCGGCTGCCGGTTGGTGTCGAAGTCCATCAGCATGCACTGGGCAATTTCCTGATTATGCGGATCGTTGCCGAGCTTGCATGCGGCGAGCGCGATCCGCTGCACCAGGTGGTCGCGCTCGGCGACATTGTCGCAATAGGCTTGCGTCCAGCCGATGGCTTCGTCGCCGTTCAGGGCACAGATCGATGCGTCGACCCGGTCCAGAAGTTGATTGGCACTCAGCGAGCCGGCGCCCGATGGAGCGCGAGCCGAAACGGGATGGACCTCGCCGATACCCTGCTGATGGCAGGCGACACGGTTGGCGAACATTGCCGCGATATAGAGCAGGCGCAGCCGGCGCGGATGATCGAACGTGTCGTAGAACCAGGCGAGCGTGTTCTGATACTCGTAGCAATGATGCGGCATGTTGAACGCGGTCGGGTCGCGGGTTTCCAGAACAATCTGCGCCACGGCCACCTGGATCACGTCGAGGATTCGGCGCGGGTCCTTGCCGTATTTCAGTAACTTCGTCACCGCTTCCAAAGTTTCGACTTCCCCCTTTTGCAGTATAGCCATATTGAGATCGGCTGCTTCCTGCTGATCCACGGGATCTTTGTTGCGTAGCATCGACAACTCGGCTTCGCTGACGCCGCTATACGGGACGGCGTGCAGGGGTTCGCCCTCGATCATCACCTTAATGTAGTTGCAGGCGACTTCGTAGGTCGAATACCAGCGCGGACCGACCGCGATATCCAGCGCTCCGGCATAGATGACGTTGTGGGCATGATCCCAGCCGAGCGCAGTGCCAAGTTCGACGGTCGAGCGGGCGCGATAGGCTTTGTGACCGGTGGTATAGGAGCGGTTGTGCAACAGACGATCCTGGACGTCGATCAGGCCGGCGAAGCAGAGTTCGGCAAGCACGCCGTTACGTTCGGCGGGGTTTTGCATCAGACCAAGGAACAGACGGTAAGCGTCGATGACGTTGCCGCGATGCACGTGGGTCATCCAGGCGTTCAGGCGCTCGCTCAGCGGACCGGTCTGTAGCAGCGGCTGCTGGTCCGGCCAGTAGACGACGGGGGGCGGGGGCGCCTCGACCGCGCTGCTATCGCCGCGCTGGCGGGTGTAGTGCCCCGGGGCCTTGTTGATCTTCTGGTTCCAGATATCGAGGCCGGTCGGGATATACCAGATGGTCTGCGCCATCGGCAGCATCTTCAGATGCGGCGGCAGCATGCGATTCAGGTTGATCGTTGCACGGGCGCTGAGCAGGCAGTGGTCGTTGTTGACAAAATTCGGGTAACCGTCATCGATACGTTCATGATACGGAACGTGGGTGTAGGGCGCGTGGATGCGGACGCCTTCAGCGACGATTTCGTTCAGCGGCCGGTTGGCGTGGACCAGTTCATAGAAGACGTCGCTGGCGCCTTTCTGGTCGCGCATCAGGCAGCGGTCTTCGAGCCTTTCGTAAAGGCCGCGGACGACGCTGCATTTGCGCTCGGGGTCGCTGGTCGCATCCATTCCGGTTTCCTCCCGCTGTTCGTCGATCCTATGCACGGGACGGACACAACGACAACCTTCGCGGCTGAGGAGCGGGCGCCGGTCGCAATGAACAAACTGCAATCAACGTCTCGGTGGGCGGCGAGAGGGTGCAACAGGCAATTCGGTCTCGGTACGTTGCTATCAATTCGATTAAGTAATATGACCTGCCAGATAAAGGTTTCGTGCCCGACCGCGGCGCTTACGGTGGTGCCGTCGTGCCGATCGGCTTGGGGACAGCCGCTCCGTCGTGCCGACGAAGGTCGGCATCCACGCCTTTGCCTAAACCGGCACCGCAAGGCGTGGATGGTGCGCCTTCGCGCACCATGACGATAGGGCCGATCGGCCGGCACGCCGGCTATTTCAACGTCTGCGGGGCCTGCGCCCGCGAAGACGCCGGATGCGACGGGATCTGTGGGTCTGGCTACCCGGCTGTCGGCATTACCTGGCGGATTGATCGACCAAGGCCGCGCGTATCGCCGCTAACGCTTCATCCGCTTTCGCCCCATCCGAGCCGCCCGCCTGAGCCAAATCCGGCCGCCCGCCACCGCCTTTCCCGCCGACAGCCGCAGATGCCGCGCGCACCAGATCGACCGCGCTGATCCGGCCGGTCAAATCCGCCGAGACCGCGACGACAATGCTGGCCTTGCCCTCCGCCGTAGATACCAACGCCACGACGCCGGACTCCTGCTGCTTGCCGATGGCATCGGCCAGGCCCTTCAGGTCCTTCGCCGGCACTTCGCCCAGGTTGCGCGCCGTCAGCTTGATCCCGCCGATATCCTCGGCCGCCGCCGCTCCGCCGCCGGTGGCGACTTTCTTCTGCAACTCCGCCACCTGGGCCTGCAACTTGCGGCGATCTTCCAACAGCGCCGCGATCCGGTCGGGCACCTCGGCTGGAGCGGACCGCAGCGCGCCCGCCGCGTCGTTCAGCCGCGCCTGGATCTCGGCCACCGCGGATTCCGCGGAGGCGCCTGTTACCGCCTCGATCCGCCGCACGCCCGCGGCGACCGCCGCCTCGCCGACGATGCGGAAATAGCCGATATCGCCGGTGCGGCGAACATGCGTGCCGCCGCACAATTCGATCGACCAGGCCGGCTTGTTGCCGTCCGGCTCGCCCATCGCGACCACGCGCACTTCGTCGCCGTATTTCTCGCCAAACAGCGCCATCGCACCGTGTTCCACCGCCGCCTCCGGCGTCATCAGCCGGGTTGTGACCTCGGAGTTCTCGCGGATGCGGGCGTTTACCTCCGTCTCCACCCAGTGCAGTTCATCCGCCGTTATCGGCCGCGGCTGGGAGACGTCGAAGCGCAGCCGATCGGGGGCGTTCAGGCTGCCTTTTTGCTGCACATGGGTGCCGAGCTTGCGGCGTAGGGCCTCATGCAGCAGGTGGGTGGCGGAATGGTGCGCCCGGATCGCCCCGCGGCGGGCATGGTCCACCGTGGCGACCACCGGGATGCCGGGTTTCGCCACGCCGGACTCGACGCGGCCGAGGTGGACGAACAGGTCGCCCAGCTTCTTTTGCGTGTCTGTTACCTTGATCACCAGGCCATCCGGCCCGGAGATCACGCCGGTATCGCCGACCTGACCGCCGCTTTCGCCGTAGAACGGGGTTTGGTTCAGCACGACAGCGACATCGGTCCCGGCCGCAGCCGCATCCGCCGGGGTGTTCCCGACCACGACGGCGAGGATTTCACCCTCGGCGCTTTCCGTGGCGTAGCCGAGGAATTCCGACGCGCCGGCTTTTTCCTTGATCTCGAACCACACCTTCTCGGTCGCGGCGTCGCCCGATCCGGCCCAGGCGGCGCGGGCGCGGGTGCGCTGTTCCTGCATCGACGCCTCGAACCCGGCCATATCCACGGTGCGGCCTTGCTCGCGCAGCGCATCCTGCGTCAGGTCGATCGGGAAGCCGTAGGTGTCATAGAGCTTGAACGCGACGGGGCCGGGCAGGGCCTCGCGATCACCGAGGCGGCTGGTCTCGTCGGCCAGCAGGTTCAGGCCGCGTTCCAGCAGCACCTTGAAGCGGGTTTCCTCCAGCAGCAGCGTCTCTTCAATCAGCGTCTCGGCGCGGCCGAGTTCGGGATACGCCGCACCCATCTGGCGGATCAGCGCCGGCACCAGGCGGTGCATCAGCGGCTCCCGGGCGCCCAGCATCGTGGCATGCCGCATGGCGCGGCGCATGATGCGGCGCAGGACGTAGCCGCGGCCTTCGTTCGACGGCAGCACGCCATCCGCCATCAGAAACGAGCAACTCCTCAGATGATCGGCGATCACCCGGTGGCTGGTCTTGAACGGGCCGTCCGGATCCTGCCCGGTGGCCTCGGCGCTGGCCAGGATGATCGCGCGGAAGATGTCGATGTCGTAGTTGTCGTGCTTGCCCTGCAGAATGGCGGCGATGCGCTCCAGCCCCATGCCGGTGTCGATCGACGGGTGCGGCAGCGCCACGCGGGTGCCGGGCGGGCCTTCCTCGTACTGCATGAACACGAGGTTCCAGATCTCGATGAACCGGTCGCCGTCCTCGCCCGGGCTGCCGGGCGGACCGCCGGGAATGTGGTCGCCGTGGTCGTAGAAGATTTCGCTGCATGGACCGCAGGGACCGGTATCGCCCATGCGCCAGAAATTGTCCGAGGTCGGGATGCGGATGATGCGGTCGTCGGACAGGCCCGCGACCTTCTTCCAGATCGCCGCGGCATCGTCGTCCTCGGCGTAGACGGTGACCAGCAGGCGGTCCTTGGGCAGGCCGTAGTCCTTGGTTACCAGGTCCCAGGCATAGGGGATGGCGAGGTCTTTGAAATAGTCGCCGAAGCTGAAATTCCCCAGCATCTCGAAGAAGGTGTGGTGGCGGGCGGTGTAGCCGACATTGTCGAGGTCGTTGTGCTTGCCGCCGGCGCGGACGCATTTCTGCGAGGTGGTGGCGCGGACGTAGGGGCGCTTCTCCTGCCCGGTGAAGACATTCTTGAACTGCACCATGCCGGCGTTGGTGAACATCAGCGTCGGGTCGTTGCGCGGCACCAGCGGGGAACTGGCGACCGGCGTGTGGCCGTGGCGGGCGAAGTAGTCCAGGAAGGCGGCGCGGATGTCGTTGCTGCTGGCCATGGGCGTCAGGTTTGTCCCGGAATGTCACACAAGAGGGTTGCAGGTAGCGCATGGACGGCTGTCTGTCACGCGGGGAGGACGCAGGCGGGAGGCAAGGCCGGTTTCCGCTTGGCATGCGGCCGTCCCGACGCCTATTTTCAAGCGTCAACGGGGTATGTGTCGTCATGGACGGACGACCGGATGATGATGGTGAACTGACACGGCCATCCGGCGGAGGCACGTGGACCGGAGGAACCAATGGGCGACTACGACACTGACATCCTGCTTTGGTCTGAGCACCAGGCCGCTCTGCTGCGCCGCCGCGCCGCCGGTGAGCTGGTCAACGAGGCCGACCTGGATTGGCCAAACATCGCCGAGGAGATTGAGAGCGTGGGCAGCGAGCAACGGCACGCTGTGGAGTCGCTGCTGCTGCAGGCATTAATCCGTATGCTGAAGGCCGAAGGGTGGCCGCTTTCCCGCGACGTGCCGCACTGGCAAGCCGAGGCGAGGGTTTTCCGCGCTCAGGCGCGGCGCCGGTTCGTACCGTCTATGCGGCAGAAGGTCGATGTGGCAGGCATCTACGCCGACGCGGTGCGCGGCTTGCCGGACACGATCGACGGCCAGCCGCCTTTGCCGGTGCCGGATGTGTGCCCGGTCACACTCGACGAACTGCTTGGCGACTGAGTTTGGGTCCAGTCATCGCCCGGGGGAGGCCGCGTCTCCCGGCGCGGCAGCGGTCCGCCGAACTATGGCCCTGCAAGCAAGGGATTGAGGTGGTCGTGGTACGAGGACATGCTGCCCGACGTCATCTCCTCGATTTCCTCGCGTGAGAGATCGGCGACCGCCCGGCTACGGCGGGATGCGGTCCTCAATCTCTGTATTTCCTCAAACTCGATGGCTGAGACGAAATAAGCGGTGGCGCGGCCGTGGCTGGTCACGCCGATCGGCTCGCCCCGGGCGAGTTCACGGTATCCGGCGAAATCGCGGGTGAATTCCGTCGCAGGCACTGTGCGCATGGGACCTCGATTCCGATGCGGCATTTATGCATTTTGCTTAATTCGTCCATGGCGATCTGCGCCGTCGCTGGAGCGCCTTTGCCGGGGTGTCGACTCAAGCCGCCCGGCGCGGCAGGAAGCTGCGGCCGCCGTCGGGGCTGGTAACCAGGCCGCCGACGCGGACCAGGGCGGCGAGCACCGCCTCGACCTGCGGCAGCACCCGGCGGCCCTGGCGGAAGCGCACCGCGAGGGCGGTGGCACTGGCGGGCTCGGTGGCCGAGGACAGCACCGACAGCACGGCGGCGGTCTGCTCCAGTTCGTTGCCCGGGAACGCGGGCTTCGGGCCGGTGGCGGCCTCGGCGGCTGCCTGGTTCATCGCCCCGCCGGTCAGATCGAGCTTGTCCCTGGCGCTGCCGAAGCGGGGGATCTGGTAGTCGGGGCGGAGCCAGCGGACATGGCCGGCGGCTTCCTCTCGGATGCGCTCCTGATTGAGCGCGACGAGGCGCGCGAGGATCTCATTGTCGCCGAGATCGGCCGGCCAGCCGTAAGCGGCGGCGACGGCTGCATCCAGCGCGTCGTGGTATTCCTTCAGAATCAGTACGAGGCCGTCGTCGAAGATCCGCCGATCGGCTGCGTCCAGGGCACCAGGGGCGGTGCCGGCGCGGAGCTTTTCCAGCACGTTGTAGAGGCCGGTCAGGGTGAGGTGGGGGTGTTCTGCCAATACACGCTTGCGGTGGGCGTCGAGGTCTTCGGTGATGGTTCGGATGCGGTGTTTTTCTGCATCGTCGGCTGCGGGAAACGGAAAGGGGTCAAAACAAACATCCTTGTTGTAGCGCGGCCGATCTTCGAGTGTGCCGCCGTTTGCCAGAGACCAGACTACGTGCAGGTGGCTCGAGAGGACTCCCAAGAACCAAGCGTCGGATGATCCAAACCCGATAACGCCATGCTCAAGTAGCTCGTCCGGTTCCACGAAAACGAATACGCGGTGTTTGGCGGTTTCGACGGTCGCGATGAATTTATTCAAGTCTTCGGTAGCGTTATGGTAAATTTCGTTCGATCTACGGAATAGCCACCAGAATTCGCGAAGTTTCGGATCATTATTTTTCATACGTTGCAGGTAAACGGTCGTTTTTAGATGTTGATAAACGCTGGGCAAGGCCCGGCGCAGCGCCTGCTCCGTGGCGAAATGGCGCACGTCGATGACATAGCGATTCCGATGGCGTTCCGTTATGTCCTTGCCAGTCGTCAACCGTTTTAGCCAGGAATGCGGCTCGGCAACGAATCCAAGCAATTCGATATCAGTCTTTCCGAGTACAAAACCCCGCCCGCCGAGAGCGGGACCCATGGACGCCAAGCCTGTATTCGCCGTCAGACCTGATGCTAAAGTCACGTCAACGCCGACCGTTAAATCAGGATTAACCAAACCTTCCACAGATTCCAAATCAACAATTGGTTCGTCAGTATCCAACTGACTTTCATTTACGACCTTGCTGAAAATACCGATCGATTTACCTGCTTGAACTACCGTCATGGCGATGCGAACGGCAGCCGCATCCCTGGTCGCCTTCGTCCATGGGTGATTGGGTATGGCCATAACTAGAGACACTGGTTGCTCGGCACGCAGGTGACGATCAATCACCCGTCGGTTAAAATATTGATTTATGGAATTGGTTGTCACCAAGCCAAATCGCCGCAGAGTTGTTCCTTGATTACGAAGGAGTGTTGCTGCGTGATCCCACCAGTACATGACCAGATCGGCGCTTTCATTCATCTCCGGATGGGATAACCATAACGCGTCAAGATATCCTTGTCCGAGTGCCTCTCTCATTGGTTCACCTTTGCCGATGAAAGGTGGATTGCCAACGATAAACTCAGCGTCGGGCCAGTCCGGGCGGCGCGGGTTATCGTAGCTATACGCCTCAACCTGCCTTCCGTCCGTATCGATTACGACAACAGGTGTGCCATCGTCGTGTCGACGAAGCACTCTTGTTGCTTCGAGGATTGCATCTCGCACAATTATGTTGTGGAACGCCCGAAGGATCGGCTCCCCCGGCATCCCGCCCTTGATCCGGAAATGCCACTGCAAGTATCCGATCCACAGCACCAGCTCCGCTATCGCCGCCGCCCGCGGATTGAGTTCCAACCCGAAGAACTGTCGCGGGTTCACCGTGTGCCCCTCCAGCCCGGTCAGCGCCTCCTGCCCGCCCAGATTGGCCAGAGCCTCCAGCACCTCGCCCTCCAGCCGCTTCACCAGCTCCAGCGAGACATACAGAAAATTCCCCGTCCCGCACGCCGGGTCCAGGATGCGGGTCTTGCACAGCGTGTCGTGGAACCCCCGCACCGTCGCCACCGCTTCGTTCGCCCGGCCCTCCGTCTTCTGCCGCTCGGCGGTGGACAGCGCCTGCTCCCAATCACCCCGCAGCGGCTCGATCACCGTGGCGACCACCAGCCGCTCCACATACGCGCGCGGCGTATAGTGCGCGCCGAGCCTGCGCCGCTCCGTTTTGTCCAGCGCCTGCTCCAGCAGCGTGCCGAAGATCGAGGGATCGACATCCTTCCAGTCCGCCGAGGCGGCGCGGCGCAACTCGCCGATCTCCGCGCGGCCGAGCGGCAGGACGTGGCGGGTGCGGAAGAACTCGCCGTTGAAGCGGCGCACCTTCGCCTCCAGCGCGAAGGCGAAGTCGCCGCTGTCCATCGCCTCCCACAACTGGCCAACCATGTAGACAAACCGGGACGGGTCCGCCTCGCAGCGCTGCAACAGGTCGCGGAAGCTGGCTTCCGGCAGCAATTCGATCCCGCGCGAGCAGGCGAACATGGTGAACAGGCAGCGCATCAGGAACATCGCCACCTCCTCCGCGTCGTGCCCCTGGTCCTCCAGCGCCTTCGACACCGCCGCCAGCCGTTCGGCGATCGTCCGGGTCACCCGGGCGGTCTCCCGCGCCGGGTCCAGGTGCAGCGGGTCGGTCCAGATGCGCGCCAGCCGCTCGCGGATCTCCTGATGGCGGAGGTCTTCCAGATAGACCCGGAACGACTGGCGGTCAGGGAACTGCGCGTAGTTCTTCCCCTGGCCGGAGAAGTCGGCATAGGTCTCGATCACATGCCCGACATCGCAGACCAGGATGAAGGGCGGCCAACCGTGCGCCGTCGGCAGGGCGCGGGCATAGCCTTCGGCCTGGCGGCGGGCGTTCAGCATCAGCACGTCCCAGGTGCGGCTGGCGTCGCGCACGCCGCGCTTCTGCGGCTCCAGTCCCGGCAGGTATTGCACCGGCAGCGCCTTCGCCCCGCCCGCCTGGCGCGACTGTTTGGCTTCCAGGACGAAACAGCCGCGCTTATACAGGTCGATGCGGCCGAGCCCCCGGGTCCCATCGGCTGCGTGACGCTGGACGGAGCGTTCAAACACATAGTCATTGTCTTCCGTGCTGGCAGAGGCCGGCTCCGGACGGGCGACGCCGAGCACGTCGCATAATTCGCTCAGGAACAGCGCGTAGTTCGCGCGTTCCTGGCCGCCCTCCTGGCCCTGCCAGCGGTGGATGAAGGCGTCGATCTGCGCGGAGTCGCAGGTCATGGGCAGTGATTAGCCAAACGGATCATTTCGGCATAATAGGGCAACGCCGCGGCCCGGGCAAACGGAGGTCTGACCGCCTCGATTGGCCGCGCGATCTCGCGCTCGCGAAAGGGTGCTGGCAGAATGGGTTCGTTATGGAACGGCATGGCCCACCTTCCGTTTCACGGCAAAGCGAACTGTAAAGGAGAACTCCCATGGCGTTCACCAGTGACACGCGTAACAAGCTCGACGACGCACAGGCCCAGATCGCCCGGCTGCGGGACCAGGTCGAGGCGCTGATGAAGGACCGGGTCTCGCCCGCAATGTCGGATTTCGCCGGCCGGGCCGAATCCGCCGTCCACAGCGCCTCCGGCGTGGTGCGCGACCAGGCGCAGGTTGTCTCCGGCCAGGTCAAGGAGCAGCCGCTGATCGCGCTGCTGATCGCCGCCACCGTCGGGTGGATCATCGGCCGCGTGATGCGCTGACCGATGCGCCCCGTCCGGCTTGCGCGGATCGCGGCGGAAGCCGAGGGCGTCCGCCTGCGCGGCCTGGCCACCCGGATCGCGACCCGGGTGGTTCTGGCCGTGGTGGCGCTGGTGTTTGTCATCGGCGCCATCGTTTTCGCGCATGTCGCGGCGTGGTATGAGATCCGTATCGCCCTGGAGCAGACCTTTCTCATCACGACCGGCATCATGGGCGGGGCGGACCTGGTTATCGCGATCGTGTTGGCGCTGCTGGCTAGCCGCTCGCGTCCCAGCCGGGTTGAGCGGGACGCACTCGAGGTCCGGCGCCAGGCGATCCAGGGCATTTCCAATACGGTCAGCGTCACCCAGATGCTGATCCCCGCCGTCCGCCTGATGGCCAGCCTGCGGCGGACCAGACGGCGCCGCTGACGGCTGCGGGATTCCACGCACTCGACAGCGCAGCCTGTAATCGCTACCAGCGACTATCGGCAGCGGGCGCGGTTTGTTCACGTGCCCGCCAGAGGATGGGCGCAGCATGGCGGACGGAATCGAGACCTGGCTTGCGGGTGCGACCGACCCCGGGACTGATGCTGTTGTCGGGCTGCGACAGGCCGGCCTGCTCGATCCCGTCCCGGTCTACGCCTCCATTGCCCGCACGAAGGCCGCTATTGTGGAGCGGACCGGACTTCAGGGGCTCGCCAGCGTCTGGGGTGGCCCGCAACTCGTCGGGCGCCATTTCCTTGGTTTCGGGACAGCTACGCAACGCGCGGCATGGCTTGGCCGCGTGCTCGCCGTGGCGATTTCCGAGCCGAACGTGGGGGCGCATCCGAAGCTGCTGACGACGCGGGCTGATCCGGTCCCCGGCGGGTACCGCATCACCGGCCAAAAAGCCTGGGTCACCAACGGTCCGTCCGCCGACGCGATCATCGTATTCGCCATCACCGCGCAGGAGGCCGGCCGCAAGCGCTACAGCGCGTTCATCGTTCCGCGCGACTCGCCTGGGCTGACGATTGAAGAGATGCCCGGTTTCCACGCCTTGCGGCCGTCGCGCCACTGCCTGCTGACCCTGGACGGCTGCGAGGTTCCCGAAACTGCGATGCTTGGCGACCCGGGCTCAGCCTATGACCGCATGGCGCTGCCGTTTCGCGATATCGAGGATGCCGTGGGCAGCTTCGCCACGCTCGGCGCGCTGCGTCATGCCATCGGGCTGTTTGCCGGGGCGCCGGCTGAAGGACAGGCGGAAGCATTAGGCGCGATCGTGGCGTTGACCGCGGTGTTTGCCGCGGCTGCCGAGGCGGTGGTCGTCGCGCTGGACGCCGGCCGGTTCCGTACCGGCGACGCGACGCTGGTGGGGCTGCGGGTGCTGGCGATCGATATCGTCTCCCGCTTGCGCGCGGTGCAACCGGGTAGCGAGACGGTGCGGCAACGTCTTGACGGGGTTCTGGCCGATATGGACGCAACTTTGTCCATCGCGCGTGGCCCACGCCTGGCGCGGCAGGCTCACCTCGGCACGGTCGTGCTTCGCGGCGCGAAGTCCATGCCATGACTGTGTCGCGCTGCCCCTGGGGCGAAACCAATGACGCCGCGATGCAGGCTTATCACGACACGGAATGGGGCGTGCCGCAGCACGACGACCGGGCATTGTTTGAGCTGTTGAGCCTGGAGGGCGCCCAGGCGGGACTGTCCTGGCGCACCGTTCTGAGCCGCCGGGACGCCTATCGTTCCGCCTATCATGGTTTCGACATCGAGCGGGTCGCCGCAATGACGGACGCCGAACTGGAGGCGCTGCTGGTGGACTCACCGCTGATCCGCAACCGGTTGAAGATATTCTCCGTCCGCCACAACGCCCGCGTCGCAGGGGATGTCGTTGCCCGGCACGGCAGCCTTGACCGCTATCTGTGGTCCTTCGTTGCGAACTCGCCGATCCGTAATGCGTGGAGTGAACGCGGGCAGGTGCCGGCGACAACGGCGGTTTCCGACACCATGAGCAAGGCGATGAAGCAAGCCGGCTTCCGGTTCGCCGGCTCGACAATCTGCTACGCGTTCATGCAGGCGTCCGGGATGGTGGACGACCATCTTGTCTCTTGCTTCCGCCATGCCCGGGAGGGGCGATGATGGAGCAGGCCCATCAGCCCCTGGATGCCATCGGCTTTCCCGAGCGGACCACGACCATTCGCCGGGCCGCCGCCCGGCTGTGCCTGCGGCTGGGCTGGGCGCCGCTGCACGAGGTCAGGCTGGCGAACGGGCGGCGGGTCGACATCCTGGCGCTGCAGCCGGGCGGCGGTTTCGTCTGCATCGAGGTGAAATCGGGCCTGCGCGACTATATGTCCGACGAGAAATGGACGGAGTATCAGCCGTTCTGCGACCAATTCTTCTTCGCCGTCGATACCGACTTCCCGCGCCAAATCCTCCCCCCCGAGATCGGCCTGATCATCTGCGCCGGGCTGGAGGCGGACATGCTGCGGGAGCAGGCTCCGGTTCGCCTGCCTGCGGCCCGGCGCAAGGTGATGCTGGAACGCTTCGCCTGGCTCGCCGCCGGCCGGTTGGCGGCGGTGGAGGACCCGATGGGCGTGGCCAACCTGGCCTTGGGATTGAATGAGGACTGATTACCGGGCAGCGGACGTCGATCCCGGCGGGGCACGTTCCGGCAACCAGACATCGGTCCAGCCCGATCCCCCGGCTTCAGGATTGTTCGTCCTGACTTCGGTCCTGCCGGGACTCTTCCGCTGAATCACGGTAATCGGCGTTGCCGCGCGGATGATTTGGCAACCGATGGGGCCGCCGGCGGACTCGCCGCGATGGCGGGCGGCCAGACGGTCGAGGTCGTCCTCGGTGCGGCACAGCACCGCGCCGGCCTCCAGCCGCGGCCATGCCTGCAGCGGTCCTTTCATCTCCGGCGTCCCGGGCGGGGGTTTTTTGAGCAGGATACCGGGCGCGTTGAACTTGATGTTGCTGTCGGACGGAGGAGGCTGCTGCGCCAACGCGCCGGTCGCGATCACCAACAGACTCGCAACGGCAGTGCCGCCCGGGATTCTTTGCAGGGACATCATCATCTTATCCGTTCGTTCACGGCCGCGTCTATGCGTCGAACCGGGCTGCCGGGCAAGCCATTCCGGGTGGTCAGTGGCGCGAGAACCGCGTGGCGATAACCTGAATGCCGTCGCGTTAGGCTTGGATGGGACCCGCCAGTTGGCGATGGGGTTGGGGATACGGTCGTCGATTCTGAGGGAGATCGTTTCTTGTTTCCCAATTCCGGGTCAAGCTGCGACCGCATGGCGGGACTGCTCGGTTCCGGTTCAACGCCAAGACGCAAAGGCGCCAAGATGGCTGTAACCTCAGCCGCGCAGGATTTGTTGGCAAATCAGGTCGTTGATGCAGTATTCGCTGTTCATAGCGCACTCGGCCCGGGACTTCTGAAGTCCGGGTTGGCGACTTGGCGTTTCACTGTCAGAATCCGCGCACCGGCACGGCCAAAGCGAGCCACTTCCAGCCATCAGCCGCCGGAACACCCCGCACACAACCCCTCCGCCTCGATCGTCGCCTTCCCCAGCTTGAACCCCAGCCGCCTCGCCGCATCCTCCAGCGCATGCGCCAGTTCGTGATCCTCCAGCTCCGCCACCTTCCCGCACGACCGGCAGATGAAGAACTGCGCCGCGTGGTCATGATCCTCGTCGGCGATGCAGCCGACGAACGCGGACAGCCGCTCCAGCTTGTGCACCAGCCCCTGATCCTGCAGGAACTCCAGCGCGCGATACACCGTGGGGGGCGCCGCGCCGTGCCGCGTGCTGCGCAACTGATCCAATAGATCATACGCCCCCGTCGGCGCCTCACGGTCCAGGATCAGTCCCAGCACCTGCCGGCGCAGATCGGTCAATCGGGCGCCGCGGCCCTCGCACATCGCGGAGGCGCGGGTCAGCAATGTCTCGGTCCGGGGGGAGAACCCCATGCACTACTCCTTGGCGGCGGCCAGCCGGCACGCCTAGATATCATCCATGAACCAAACTGACACGCAAGCAGATGCCGTGCTGGCGGCAATCGCCTTCGACGCCAACGGCCTCGTCCCCGCCATCGCGCAGCAGCACGACACCGGCGAGGTGCTGATGATGGCCTGGATGAACGCCGACGCCGTGCGCGAGACGCTGGCGACCGGCCGCGTCTGCTATTTCAGCCGCAGCCGCAACCGGTTGTGGCGCAAGGGCGAGTCGTCAGGCCAGACCCAGCACCTGAAGGATTTTCGCATCGACTGCGACGGCGATACGCTGCTGCTGCTGGTGCAGCAAGACGGCGTCGCCTGCCACACCGGACGCCGGAACTGCTTCTACCGCGCCGCCCGCGATGGCAACGTGGCCGAAATCGCCGCGCCGGAGGTGTCCCCCGAAGCGCTGTACGGCCACACCCATGGCTGAAACCACCCCGGTCACAGTGCTGACCGGCTTCCTCGGGGCCGGCAAGACGACCCTGCTGAACCATCTGCTGCGGCAACCCGAACTGGCCCGCACCGCCGTGCTGGTCAACGAGTTCGGCGAGATCGGCCTCGACCACCTGCTGGTGGAGAAACTCGACGACAGCACCGTGCTGCTGAACGCCGGCTGCCTGTGCTGCACCGTTCGCGGCGACCTCGCACGCGTGCTGCGGGAGATGCTGTCGCGCGCCCGCCTTGGCGAGATCGGGCGGATCGTGATCGAGACGACCGGCCTGGCCGATCCGGTGCCGATTCTGGCGACGTTGCTGAGCGATCCGGTGGCGGCCTCGGCGTATCGGCTGGACGGGATCGTGACCGTGGTCGACGCGGTCAACGGCGAAACCCATCTGGACTCGCAGGAGGAAGCGGTCCGTCAGGTCGCGGTGGCGGACCGGCTCATCATCAGCAAGGCCGATCTGGCTGATTCGTCCGGATTGCGGGGCAGGCTGCGGCGGCTGAATCCCGGCGCGCCGGTGGCGGAAAGCACGCATGGCGTGGTCGATCCAGCCTTCGTGCTGAATGCCGGCCTGTTCGATCCGTCCGCCAAATCACCGGACGTGCGCGGCTGGCTCGATGCGGCGGCGTTCGAGACGGGGCACGGCCACCATCATCACGACCCCAACCGGCACGACGCCCGTATCAAGGCATTCTGCATCACCCTGGATCAGCCCGTGGACTGGCCGGCCATGGCCATGTGGCTGGAGATGATGGTTGCGTCGAAGGGCGAGCACCTGCTGCGGATGAAGGGCATCCTGAACGCCAAGGGCCAGGATCGGCCCATCGTGATTCACGCCGTGCAGCATTTGATGCACCCGCCGGTGAAACTCCGTGCCTGGCCCGAAGGTGATCCGCGCTGCAGCCGGCTGGTGTTCATCACCCGCGACCTGCCGCGCGCGGTGATCGAGGACGGGCTTAGGGCTTTCCAGAACGCTGCCGCCTAAGCCCGATCCTTCGTTCAGGGGCCGTAAATCGGTGCGGGCGCGCTGATATGCGCCGGCTGGTTGGGCACGCACTGGAAACTCGCCGGATCGTTGACGTCGCCTGAACCGCTATACGCTGCGTGGTTCGGATATACGCAAAGCGGCCGCTGCGAGGCGATCCCCTGAGTCGGCACATCGTTGACATACTTGGTGGCGATGATCCGGCTCGGTGCGACGCCGTTCTCGACCCAGGCGACCAGCGCGGCCAATGCGTCGTCGCTCGGGTCACCTGGCTTCGGCGGCAAAAGCTGATCCTGCGCGCCGAACACGTTCGGTCCGGGACCGCCGTCGCAATGCCACATGCCCGGCGCCATGAAGAGTCGGGCATAGGTGGACAGGTCCTGCCCATCGGACCTTTTCAATGCCTGCCAGTAATCGATCGCGGCAAACCCCGGGATCAGCGGGTCCGCCCAGCCCTGATACAGCACCAGCTTGCCCCCGTTTCCCCGGAACCGGCTCAGATCGGCGCTGGTCGCGTTCAGCGCCTGCTCGAACGTCATGTCGCCCACCGGCGTCGTGTCGATAGCCCTGATCTCGGCGGACAGCTCGGCGGAGGGGTCAGTGGCGTCGGAAAACAAATCCTGCCAGCTCCATTCCGGTCCTTGCGCCCAGAACATCAGCCCGTCAAACGGCGGCTCCGTCCCGGACTCGCCCCAGACAATGCCGAGATTGCCGAAGGGATTGGCTGCAGTAGGTGGCACCGGCGTCTCGCTGCTGCGCAGGTAGCCGGGTTGGAGTTGCCGCCCGCGGTCGTCCACGGCGCCTTGCCATATGGCGTTCATCGCGTTCGCCTGGTCAGGGGCGAGGCAGGTGCATGAAGCCGCGGTTGGATCGGTGCACGGCACGTCGGTCGAAGCACCGGTGCATTGCAGCGTCCTGGCATCGAAACGGCAGATCGCGGGCTGTGTCAGGAAGCCCTCGCCGGGAAGACCGCCATCGTGACCGCCGCATTTCGCCAAATCGGCTGCGTTAATCAGGGACAGCGCCGGCACGGTCAGCAGGCTGGCGGTGGACGCATGCGTCCAGGCATATGGCCAGGCGGTGGACATGTGCAGGTGGGTTCGATCGTACGCCGGCGCGCCTGCAAGAATGCCGCTATAATCGTCCGGGAAGCGTTGCGCTTCCATCAGCGACTGCTGGCCGCCGGTCGAGCAGCCGGCAAAATAGGCGTGATGCTCCGGCTGGCCATAGAAGGCGGCGACCACTTGCTTGGCCGCCACGGTCATCAGGTGTGTGGCGCGGTAGCCGAAATCCTTGATCGAATCCGGATGTCCGTACAATCCCCCCGGCGGGCCGCCAAGCCCGGTGCGCCCGCCGCAATACAAGGAGTTGCAGTGATACAGCACGCCGGTGCCCATGTCGGTGTTGGCGACGGCGTAGCCTTCCAGCAGTCCGACCTGGAGCGCGGCCGTGCTGATCGCGCCAGCGAACCCGCCATTGCCGGTGCCGAGGTAGCGGCCGTTCCAGCCGGACTCCGGCAGCCAGACCTCCACCAGAATCTGCGATTCGGCGGAATTCCCAGTCGACGAAATGTCCAGCGCCACCCGGCAAAACGGCGGCAATCCGGTGATGGGCGTGGTCGAACCGGCCGGGGTGTAGCTGCCCGAGGTGATGTCCTGTACCGTCGCCGGCCCAACCAACGTGGCGCCGTCGTCGAACGTCAGGGACAGGTTGGTGGAAAGCGCGGCGCATTGGTTCGCCGCGGCGGGGGCGGCTTGAGTGCCGAGTATCAGCAGCAAGCTGCATGCCGCAGTGAAAATCGCGGCGATTTTGGATCGACACCCGGCGGCTCGATTGGTCATGATGCGTTTCCTCCCGAATTTTCTTTGGACTTACGCATAATCAACCTACGGTCGCCAAGTTCCTTTCATTCACACTGCTGTGCGGTTTCGCTTACCGGTTCATCAGAAATTTGAGCATCGTGTTGGCGGCTCTGCCGAACGGTGGCCGTAGCATGCCGCTGCCGTTGATCCGGCTTTGCAAGAACACGCCCTTTCTGTGGGAGAACGTCTGGAAGCCGTACTCTCCGTGATAGGCCCCCATGCCGGACGGACCGATGCCGCCGAACGGGAGGTTTTCCACGACAATATGCATCAGCGTCTCATTGACAGAGGCGCCCCCCGAAACCGTCCGATTCAGCACCTTGTCCCGGTCTATTTTTGTGGTGCCGTAATAATACAGCGCCAGCGGCCGAGGCTTGCCGTTCACAAACTCTATCGCCTCATCTAACGAATCATACGGCCGGATCGGCAGCACCGGCCCGAAAATTTCGTCTTGCATCACGGCCAGGTCATCCGGGGGATCGATCAGCAAACTTGGAACAATCTTGCGCTCTGCCGGCGGCAGTTTCTCGTTCGACGGGTTGACCTCAAGGAAGCGAACGCCGCGCCGGCGGGCTTCGTCAAGAAGAGAATTGATGCGGACATAATGCCGATCGTTAATGATCGCGGTGTAGTCGGGGTTTGCGCGCAGCGACGGGTAGAGTCTGGTGATCGCCTGCCGGATGTGGTCCACGAATTCATCAAGCCGCGCCCGCGGCACCAGGGCGTAGTCGGGCGCGACGCAGGTTTGCCCGGCATTGAGCAACTTGCCGAACGCCACGCTTGGCGCGGCCGATGCCATGACCGCGTCGTTGCCGATGATGCAGGGAGACTTGCCGCCCAACTCAAGCGTAACAGGTGTCAGGTTCTCGGCGGCGGCGCGCATGATGCGGCGGCCAACGGCGGTGGAGCCGGTGTAGAACAGGTGGTCGAACGGCAGTGCCGAAAAGGCGGCGCCGACGTCCGGGCCGCCGAGGATCGTCGCGACCTTTTCGGCCGGGAACAGTTTCCCGAGGAAGCCGGCCACGAATTCGGACGTGCGGGGCGTCAGTTCCGAAGGCTTCAGCATCACCCGGTTGCCGGCCGCGAGTGCTGCGATCAGCGGCACGATGGCAAGCTGAAACGGGTAGTTCCACGGGCTGATGATTCCCGCGACGCCGATCGGCTGATAGAGGATGCGGGCGCGGCCGGGCATGAGTTCCAGGCCGACCGAAACGCGCCTTGGCTTCATCCACGATGCAAGATGCTGGAGTACATGCCGCGCGGAAGCAAGCGCAGGCCAGATGTCGGCGACCATAGTCTCATGAACGGAACGGTTCCCGAAATCCGCCGAAATGACGGCTGCAATCTCTTCGGACTGCTGTCTGACGGCATCGCGGAGCTTCCTGATGTCGGCCAGACGCTCGCTCAGCTCGGGGGCGCCTGCACGCAGGAAATCGGAGCGCTGTAGTGACAAAATGTCCGCGGGGCCTGACTGCATTGTACTATCGTCCGCGTCGATCGTGGCGAGTTTCATTGCGTTCCTCCTATGCGGGACAAAAGCGCTAGACCGACGAAAGCGGCGGCGCCAGATCCTCCAGCGAACGCCGCTCCGCATCCGCCGCCAGCAACGCGGCAACCACCGCGGCGCCGACCATCAGCACGCCGCCCAGTAGATAGCCGTAGAAGATCGACATCCGGTTGCCGGTATCGATCAACATGCCGAACAGCGCCGGTCCGGCCACGCCGCCGACACCGGTCCCGAAAGCATAGAATAAGGAGATGGCGATGGCCCGGACTTCCAGAGGAAAACTTTCTCCGACGGTCAGATAGGCGGAACTTGCCGCGGCCGAGGCGAAGAAGAATATCACCGTCCAGGCCAGCGTCTGCTGCACCGCGTCCAGCCAGCCCATGGCAAACATCCAGCCGGTCAGTGCCATCAACACGCCGGACAGGCCGTAGGTCGCGGTGATCATGATCCGCCGGCCGATGGTGTCGAACAGCCGCCCGAGCAGCAGCGGCCCGAGGAAATTGCCGACGGCGAACGGCAGGATGAACAGCCCGACGTTGCCGGAGGCGACGCCGTAGAAGCGGGTCAGCACCAGGGCATAAGTGAAGAACACCGCATTATAGCAGAATGCCTGCGCCGCCATCAGCGTCACGCCCAGCCATGCCTGGCGGCGATAGCGTGTGACCAGAGCCCTTGCCCCGGCGGCGAACCAGGACTGCACGTCGGTACGCAGCGTCAGGAATCCCGGCGGCACCGGGGGGAGCGGCCTACCCGTCTCTCGTTGAACCCGCGCTTCGATCTCATCGACCACCCGCTCGGCCTCCTCCGGCTGCCCGTGAGTCATCAGCCAGCGCGGGCTTTCGGGCAGGAAGCGGCGGAGGAACAGGACGATGAAGCCGAGCAGACCGCCGATGATGAATGCTGCGCGCCAGCCGATTTCGGGCGGCATGATTGCCGGGTTCAGCACGACATAGGCGCCGAGCGCGCCGATGGCCGCGCCCAGCCAGAAGCTGCCATTGACGACAAGATCGGTAAAGCCGCGCCTGCGGGCGGGGATCAGTTCCTGGATTGTTGCGTTCACCGCGGCATACTCGCCGCCGATGCCGGCGCCGGTTATCATCCGGAAGAAGGCGAATGACCAGAAATCCCACGACAGGCCGCAGGCGATGGTGGCGACCAGGTAGACCAGCACCGTCACGGTAAACAGCTTTTTGCGCCCGAGGCGATCAGTCAGCCAGCCGAAGAACAGCGCGCCGCCGACGGCGCCGATGAGGTAGGCGCTGGCCGCCGCGCCGACCTGGCTGCCGGTCAAATGCAGGGTGGGGCTCTCCGACAAGGCGCCGGACAGCGATCCGACGACGGTCACTTCCAGCCCGTCCAGGATCCAGGCGATCCCGAGGGCGAAGATCACCAGCCAGTGGAAACCGCTCCAGGGCAGGCGGTCCAGCCGGTTCGGCACATTGGTCTGATAGAGGCGTCCCCGTTCCGGCATTGCTTCGCGCCACCTTTATATTGCCTAATCGTCCCCGGCGATGGACCTGGAGAAGCCGACAGATGAGTGTGTTTGACGCAATCAACGATCGCGCGATGCCAAGGGATCAGCCCGAGTCATGAGCAAACCAAAAGTCGCCTTCATCGGCACAGGCGGCACCATCGCCTCCGTTGGCCGCGGTCCGTTGGACATCCAGGATTATGGCGCGAGCGGCTCCGTCATGCATGCCGACGAGATCCTGGCGCGTTGGCCGGAGACCGACCTGGTCGCCGACGTGATCGCCGTGCGCTTCAGCAATATCGTCAGCCCATCCGTCGGTTTCGCAGAGTGGAAAGCGCTGGCCGGGCTATGCGGGCAACTTGTCGCGGACCATCCCGATCTGGCCGGGATCGTCATCGGCCACGGCACGGCCACCCTGGAGGAAACCGCTTATTTCCTCAATCTGACGGTCAAGGTCTCGGTTCCGGTCGTGCTTGTCGGGGCGCAAAGGCCGTCCAGCGCCTTGTCCAGCGATGCCGGCATGAACCTGGTCAACGCGATCCGCGTCGCGGCCAGTCCGGCCGCCCGCGGCATGGGGGTCCTGGTCGTCCTGAACGACGAAATCCATGCGGCGCGCGAGGTGACCAAGACCTCCACCATGCGGCTGCAGACGTTTCGGACGCCGGATTTCGGCGTGCTGGGCCATGCCGATGGCGATGCCGTGGAATTCTACCGCAGGCCGATACGCCACCACGCACCGGACACGATTTTCGAAGTCTCCGGGATCGATCTGCTCCCGCGGGTCGATATCTCCTACTCGTATGCCGGAGGCGACGGTGTTGCGGTGCGCGCGTTCGTTGCGGCCGGGGCAAGGGGTATTGTCGCCGCCGGTTTTGCGCCGGGGTTCTGTCCTCCCGGCGAAGTCGAGGCTCTGATCGATGCTGCGGCGCAAGGCGTCGTCGTGGTGCAATCCACCCGTGCCGGCTCAGGGCGTACGTTTCTTGGGACCAAGCTGCGGCAACTGGGTTTTCTGATCGCCGACAACCTCAACCCGCAGAAAGCGCGCATCCTGCTTGCGCTGGCTCTGACGGTGACCTCCGATCCCGAGGAAATAGCCGGCATTTTCCGGACCTATTGAGTAACGCGAAGGGCTGGGCGCGGCGCCCGGCCCGCTCTGTACAACCATGGCCGCTGATAGTCGGGCGCCGGGGACTGGGGCGGTCTCGAAATTATCTTGACTTTTGTCCCAATGTATGACTATATTCCCACACTACGGTGGCCGCCCGGTTTTTGCGGCGTTGCAATTACAGAGACCGAGTTTTGCGCGATTTTATCAATTCGCCCGTTTGGGGCCACACATGTCCGGCGCACTGAACAGCCCGGGGACCGGACCTCGACAGCTACCGGGCGACACCGCCGCCGTCTTCTCGGTTCATCTGGATACCGCGTTGCGCGCGGTCGCGCCGCATCTGACCGGTGTCGAGCGTGCCGAGTGGGTCGAGATCCTGGGCGGAAGGCTGAGCAAAGCCGCTATCACGAGATCCCGCCGCGTGGCGGCCTTCCTGGGCCAATGCGCTGTCGAAAGCGCCGGGTTTCAAATACTGGAAGAAGATCTCAGCTATAGCGCGGCCCGTCTGTGCGAGGTCTGGCCCGGACGGTTTGCCGATGCGGAAACGGCTGAGGCCTGTGCCTTCCAACCGGAGGCGCTCGCCAACGATGTCTACGCCAACCGCATGGGCAACGGCGATCCCGCATCGGGCGACGGCTGGTATTTTCGCGGCCGCGGTCTGATCCAGATCACTGGCCGCACCTCCTATGAGCGCTTTGCCCAAGAAATGAACATGTCGCTCGACCAGGCCGTCGCGCATGCCGCGACACGGGTGGGGGCGGCCGACAGCGCGGTCTGGTTCTGGTCAAACAATGACCTTAATAAGCTCGCCGACGCGTGGCTTCTGGATTCTCTGACCCGGAAGATCAACGGCGGCCCGACGGGCGCCGCGGAACGAAACCACCTGTGCAGGACTGCCCTTCATGCACTCGGGGGCTGACGGCATCGGCCCAGGCCGGCGCCGGGACGCCGGCCATCCAGATCAAATCTGTTGTTGGAGTTACTTGGAATGGATTTCATGACCGCGCTGGCTGCCATTCCCGGCGCCGGCTCTATACTGCCCTATATTACCACCGCCATCGCCCTCTGTGCTGCCGCGGCGGCGATTCTGCCGCATCCCGCCGCCGGAGCGACCGGCTTGTACCCGGTCATCTACGCAGTGGTGAATTTTATCGCCTGCAATTTCGGCAAGGCGCGCAACGCCGGCGTGTCGGCGTCCACGCCAGCCGCCCCCCAATCGTGAAAGAAATACAGTCATGTTCCGCCGAACCCTTCTTTGCACCACCGCCCTTGTGCCCGCCATCGCCCTGGTGGGATGCCAGGCGCAGACAGCCTCGCAGATCGCGTCCGATGTCAAACTGATCGCATCCGGCCTCACCGCGGCGATGGCTGACATCAAGCTGCTGCCCGGGGTTCCAGGTGCGGCCGTGACGCAGCTCGATTTCTATCTCGCCACCATTCAGGCCGGCGCCGCCAAGGTGGCCAGTGCGACTTCGGTATCCACCGCTTCCACGGTGCAGGAAATTGCCCAGGTCGTGCAGGCGATCGCGTCGGTTGCCTTGCCGCTGGTGCCAGCCGGGTCAGTTATCGAGGCCGCTATCCAGGCGGCTCTGTCCCTCCTGCCGGCGATCCTCGCGGCCGTCGGGGTGGCGGGAGCCAGCGTCCGGACGAAATACCAGCCGGCCCAGGCGCGCGCCATCCTGGCTGCGTTGCGCTGATGGCCATGGCCGCCGGCATTGCGCACCGCCCCGGCAGGCTCGGGCGCATCCGGCACGACCCGATAGCGCTGGCCCGCGCGCCGTCGCACCGGTTCGGCGCCGTGCCGCCGCCGGTGGCGCTTGACCGCTCCGCGACGGTGTTCGAGCCGGGACTCTATTGCAACGACACCTTGCCGGACTGTACTGCCGTCGCGCTCGCCAACGCGGCGCGCGGTGTCGCCGCGTTGAACGGCTTCGACCTCGTGCTGGACCAGGCCCGCGTGCCGGCCTTCTATGCTGACTGTATCGGCAATCCGGCCGATCTCGCCGCGACCGACGGAGCGGTGATGCTGGACGTGCTGGCGAGGCAGGCCACGCACGGCTTCGACATAGGCCCGCAAGCCCTCTACGGCCTTCACGCAACCATCGATGCGCGCAGCCGATCGGCTTTGGCCTGCGGGATGGCGCGGCTGGGGGTCGGGTATTGGGGGGTGACCCTGCGGGACCGCGACATGGAGCGCGCGCCCGTGTGGGACGTGCGGGCCGGCCGCGATGATGGCGGCGTTGTCGGCGGCCATGCGGTGATCGCGTGGGACTATAGCGGGCTGGCGGACGGCGATACGCTTCGCATCGGCACCTGGGGTGCGTGGCAACCGGCGACGTGGGCCTGGGTCGCCGCCCGGCTGGACGAGGCCTATGGCATCGTCTGGCGGCAACTGGAGCGGGCCGATGGCACGTTCTACGGCGGCGTCACAGCGGACGGCCTGGTGGCGGAGATCGAGCTGGCGTAGTTGCCTGATGCCAGTACGCTCATCGCCTCAGCCAGAACGCTGCTCCAGTCGCCCGCCCGGGACTGCCTGAGCAGGCGCAACGACGTGTACCACGGGCTGTCACTGCGACCCGGCATCCAGCGCCAGTCCGGGGCGAACGGCAGCAGAACCAGTGCCGGCCTGCCAAGCGCGCCGGCCAGATGCGCGATCGAGGTGTCCACGGTGACGACGATGTCCAGGTTCGCCACCAGGGCCGCGGTTTCCGCGAAGTCTATCATCCACTGCGTCAGGTCCGGCAGGCCGAACCTGCCGGCCGCCGGACCGTGCTGGAGGCTGACGAAGCTCAGCCCCGGTATTTCGGGAAGGCAACCGACACGTTCCGGCGGGATCGATCGCCGCCGATCATCCGGGTGGGCGGGATTGCCGGTGAAGACGAGACCGGCTTTGCGGCCGGACGGCAGGCGGTCGTTCCAAACCCGGACGCGGGCCGGGTCCGCGGACAGGTAGCCGCCGGCAAATGGGATGCGGTCCAACGTCGTGCCGAACGCCGCGGGCAGGCTCATGAGGTCGATTTGGGCGTCGTACGGCGGCAATGGGACTCCCGGCGGAACAGCCTGGACGCCATCCATCGACGCGATCAGCGGAACCAGAGCGGGCGAGCAAATCAGGATCGGCTTGCCCCCGGCTTCCCGGATCAGCCGCAAATACCGCGCGCAGTGGATCGCATCGCCGAGGCCCTGCTCCGCCCTGACCAAAATCGTGCGGCCGCGCCGATCGGCGCCATCCCAGACCGGGCCATCCAGCGGCGGAAAGTCCCGCCGGTAGCGGTCGTCACGCTTGCGCCACTCATACTCCGGTAAACCTCTCACCAGATCGCCGCCGAGCAGCAGGGCCGTTGCCAGGTTCATATGCGCCCGGGCAAAATCCGGGCGCAGGCGGATGGCGGTCTCGCAGGACCGGATCGCGTCACCGAGATGCCCAAGCCGTGTCAGGAGATAGCCGAGACTGGCATGCGCCTCGGGCAATCCGGGATCGAGGCGGATCGCCGTCCGGTACAGCGTTTCCGCCGATTCGAGATCTTCCATGTCGGTGGCGGCATTGCCGAAGTTCAGCCAGGTCGGAGCGTGATCTGCTTTGAGCTCGATGGCGCGGGCGAAGGCCGCGCAGGCGCGTGCCGGGCGGCCGGTGCCGTTGAGCGCGGTGCCGAGTGCATAGTAAAGCTCCGCATCATCAGGCGCCATGGCGAGCGCCCGGGACGCCTCCGCCAGGACCTCGACAAACTGCCCCCCGGCCAGTAGCGCGCGCACAAGATTGCGGCGTATGCCGGCGTCAAGCGGATTGGCGGCGACCGCCCGTCTCAGCAGCGTGACGGCTGCGGCGAGGTCACCGGCCCGCAAGGCCAGCAGGCCAAGCCGGTAGGCTGAACGATCGGATGCGGGCTGGACGGCCAGGGTGTCTTCGAGGCTTTGCATTCGGCGATTTTGACGCAAATAGATTAACGAAACCTGAATCGCGGAGAGACGTCATGGCAAGCGGATTGGATGGCGTCATAGCGGCCGAGACAATCCTGAGCCACACCGATCCGATCGCCGGTATGGTCTGGGTGCGCGGCGTCAATCTGCCCACGCTGGCATCGCGCTACGGGTTCGAGGGCACCGTCGCGCTCCTGTGGGACGGCTTTGCAGCCGATGGGCTGGAGCGTGAAATACTGCAGCATGCGCTCGGCCTTGCCCGCATCGCCGCATACGAGACCGTTGGCACCTGGCTACCGCTCGCCGCGGGACGGCCACTGTTCGAAGGTATGCGCATCGGGCTGGCGTCGCTGCCCGACACCGCCGCCGCGGCCGATGTTGTCGCTGCGCTGACCGTCGGCGTGCCGGCGTTGCTGCGGCAGGTCTCCGATCAACCGCCGCTGGCCCCTGATCCGGCACTCTCGACTGCCGCGGACCTGCTGCGGATGCTGCACGGGCGGACTCAGGCGCCCGCCAGGGTGGCGGCGCTCGATACGTATTTCACCGTCATGTGCGAAAGCGGCCTGAGCGCGTCGGCTTTCACCGCGCGGG
Source organism: uncultured Rhodopila sp. (assembly GCF_903915725.1). GTDB lineage: Bacteria > Pseudomonadota > Alphaproteobacteria > Acetobacterales > Acetobacteraceae > Rhodopila. The sequence continues at coordinate 97,352 of NZ_CAIWTY010000075.1, read as the reverse complement.
TGGTTGCGTCGACCCGGACCTCGATCACGGCCTCGGTTCTGGCCGCGTGGTGTGCCTTCACCGGGGCGCTGCACGGCGGCGCGCCCGGGCCGACGCTGGATATGCTGGATGCCGCCGAAGCGGCGGCGGATCTGGACGCGTGGGTTGAAGACAGGCTGCGCTCTGGCCAGCGGCTGATGGGCTTCGGCCACCGCGTGTTCCGCGGCAATGATCCGCGCGCCGATGCGATGCGGCGCGCGATGCAGGCGATGGGCCCCGGGGCGGGGCGCCTCGCGTTTGCCGACAGGCTGGAGCAGGCCGTTGCGGCGGCGATCGAGCGCGTGAAGCCGGGCCGGACGCTGCCGCCCAATGTGGAGATCGCCGCCGCCCTGCTGCTGGACGCCGTCGGCATTCCGCGCGAGGCGTTCACCCCGGTTTTCGCCGTCGGGCGCAGCGCCGGATGGCTTGCGCATGCGCTGGAGCAGCAGAAGACGGGGCGGATGATCCGTCCGGTTTCCGCCTATGTCGGACCGCCCATCGGCTGACCCGGGCGGCGGCCGGGTCTGGACAGCAGCCGCAACGCCGATGAAGATGTCGGAGGGAAACGGAAAGGAACGGCAATGCTCAAGCGACGTGGTTTCGTCTCGTGCGCGCTGTGCGCCGCGGTTGGCCTGGTGGCTTTGTCCGCCGAGGGCGAGGCTCAGGGGACACCCGGGTTCAAGCGCACCATCCTGCAAAAGACCGAATATCCCGGTGACAAATATGCCGCCATCCTGGTGGCGGTCGATATTGAGCCGAACACCCTGATTCTGCGGCATACCCACCCCGGGGTCGAGTCGGCGTTCCTGGAAACCGGCGGCGGCACGCTCTCTGTCAAAGGCCAGGCCGATCGGCTGGTGAAGGCGGGCGAGGGGTTCCAGGTTCCGCCGGAGACGCCGCATAGTCTGCGCAACGGTCCGGAGGCGACGCGGATCGTCATCACCTACGTCGTGGAAAAGGACAAGCCGTTGGCCTCGCCCGCGCCGGAATAGCGCGGGAGAGCAATTAAGGGATACGCGAATGAACGCCGACGAGCTGCGCGCCATCCAGGCGCCGATAAAGCAACTGTACCGCGATCGGCCGGAAGCGGCGCTGATTCCGGCGCGCGCCGAGGGCAGCCTCGATCCCAATGACATCGCCATCGTGGTGGATGCGTGGCACGGCAAGGTCACGGCGGGGCTGCACAAGGCCGGCGGCGGCTCCGGCGAACTCGCGTGTTCGGCCGATATGCTGCTGGAGGCGCTGGTGGGCTGCGCCGGGGTCACGTTGCGGGCGGTGGCGACGGCGATGGGGGTCACCATCCGCGGCGGCAAAGTGATCGCCGAAGGCGTTTGGGACGCTCGCGGCACGCTCGGCGTCGATCGCGCCGCCCCGGTTGGCCTGACGGATATTACCTTGAAGTTCGAAGTCGATTCCGACGCCGATCGGCCGAAGCTGGAACGAATGATCCAGACGACGGAAAAGTATTGCGTCATTCTGCAAACTTTGAAGGCGCCTCCGAAAATAGCGTTCGAGATCGCCTGATCCCGCCATAACGGCGGCGCATCCAATCGTGGCGGAAAAGCTGTCACGCATCGGCGACTTGTGATCGCGTGGCGGGTGCGAATGCGTTCAAGGTTTGCGTTTACGCGATGGCACGACCGGGTACGCGACGCAGGCAATCAACGAAACGGAGGAGTTGCCGCCATGATCAGAACACCGCCGGGCTGGGGTGCCGACGTGATCACCCAGGCTTATCGGTCGATGACCCTCACGAGCGACGTTGAGAGTTGGCAGACCTCCGATACACCAGCGATTCGGCGAATCCGGGACGAGGATCTGCGATGGGCGCTGCAACGCGGCTGGGAGGATTTCAAAGCCTCGCGCAGCGATGTCGTGTTCCTGTGCGTGCTGTATCCGCTTGTCGGCTTGCTGCTGGCGCGGCTGGCGTTCGGATATGAGATGCTGCCTCTGATTTTCCCGCTTGCGTCGGGTTTCGCTTTGCTCGGGCCGCTGGCCGCGGTGGGATTGAACGAAATGAGCCGGCGGCGGGAACTGGGATTATCCGCCGGGTGGGCGGATGCGTTCAAGGTGTTCCGCTCGCCGTCTTTGCATGCCATGGCCCTGCTCGGGCTGGCGCTGGTGATGATCTTCGTGTTCTGGCTGTTGGCGGCGCAGTTCATTTACAACATCACCCTCGGGCCGAAACCGCCGGTGTCCGTCGATGCCTTCGTCCACGATGTCCTGCACACCCGGGCAGGTGTGGCCATGGCGTTCCTTGGCTGCGGCGTCGGGTTCGTGTTCGCCGCCGTTGCGCTGGCGATCAGCGCCGTGTCGTTTCCGATGTTGCTTGACCGGAAGGTATCATTCGAAACCGCGGTGATGACGTCCGTGAATGTGGTCCGCCACAATCCGGTGACGATGGCGAAGTGGGGCATCATCATAACGGGCGGACTGATCGCCGGTTCGGTTCCGCTGTTGCTCGGCCTGATGATCGTGATGCCGGTCCTGGGGCACGCGACCTGGCATCTGTATCGCCGCGTCGTTTTGCGGTGATCGGGTCCCGGCTCTAATCGCCTGGCCGGCTTCGTGCCGGCCAGGCCTAGCCGGCCAACCCGGCCGCTCCGGCTGCCGCGGCCCCGGCGAGGATCAGCAGCGGATGTATCTTCGTGAAAACGAACAGCGTCGCCGTCACCACGATCACCGCCGCCGATGACCAATCGACCGCGGTGCTCCGGATCAGCAGCGCCGCGCTGGCCATGATCAGTCCCGCGGTCACCGGCTGCAGCCCGGCCTGTAGCGCCCTGCGCCAGGGCGCATCCCGGAAACGATACCAAACCCCGCTGACCAGCAAGGTCAGGATCGAGGACGGCGCAGAAATCGCCGCCGTCGTTACCAGCGCGCCCCAGAAGCCTGCCACGCGCCAGCCGACGAGGCTGACCACCATCAGGTTCGGCCCGGGCGCGGCCTGCGCCAGCGCATATAGCGCCGCGAACTCGCGCGCATCCATCCAGTGATGCACGTCCACCACCTGACGCTGCATCTCGGGGATGATCGCGGCGGCGCCCCCAAACGCCAGCAGCGAAAGCTGCGCATGAACGACCGCCAGATCGACCAGCGTGCTCACGACCGGAACCGCCACAGCAGTGCGGTCGATCCCAGCGCCAGCACCGGCAGCGCCACCGGCAGCGGCAGGCGCAACACGGCAAAGGCCAGAAACGCGCAGACCGCGACCGCGATGGCCAGCTTACGACCGCGCAATGGCGAGGCGATCTTCCAGGCGTTTGACAGCATGAACGCCGCCGCCGCGGCCGACAGCGCGGTGAACGCGTGGCGGACCGGCGGCAAATCGGCGTAGCGATCGTAGAGCACGCCCAGCCCGATAACGATCGCCACCGGCGTCACCATCAGTCCGAGGAACGCTGCCACCGCCCCGGGCACACCGCGAAACCGCGACCCAAGCGCGATGGTGACGTTCATGATGTTGCCGCCTGGCAGGAACTGGCAGAGTCCGAGCATGTCGGTGAATTCCGCCAAGGTCAGCCATTGCCGCTGCTCGACGATCATGCGTCTCGCCCAGGGCAGCACGCCGCCGAAGCCGCACAGGCCGGCGACGAAAAAGCCGGCGAACAGGTCGAACACGGTAGGGGCGGGTCGCGTTTCGGGCATCCGGCGCTGGATTAGCGGCGCGGCGCGTCCCCGGCAATTCCATCGCACGTGGCGCGGGCGTAGCGTCCGGCCGAACCATGAAAGAACCAGCGTGCTCGCCAAGCCTTTGCTGCTCCTGATCGCCCTGCTGTTGCCTGCCGCCGCCGATGCGGCGTGCTCGGTGACCGCGCGGGCGACCATTCCGCTCGACGTGGTCAGCGGTGCGATCATTGTTCCGGTAGAGGTAAACGGCATCACCGCGTCGTTCATCCTGGATACCGGCGCGCAGCGGTCCGTGGTCACCGGCGAGGCCGTCCACCGCCTGAACCTCGCCCGCGACCAATGGGTCGGCACGACCATGAGCGGCGTGGGCGGAATCGACCGCCGCGCCAATGCCGATCCGCGGAGTTTTAGTTTGGGCGGGGTGAAACTGGCGCGGCGGACGTTGAATCACGACACCAGCCTGACCGTCGGGATGATCCCGCATGCCGTAGTCGGCGACCATGCGATCGACGGCCTGCTCGGCCGGGACTTCCTATCGGTGTTCGACCTGGATCTCGACATGCCGGCACGCCGCCTGACGATCTACGCGGTGCAGGATTGCGCCGGGCGGTTCCTGCCGTGGACGAGCGGGTACAGGTCCATTCCAGTCACGTTCCCGGTCGAGCAGGCGATCATCGTGGCGGTGGCCCTTGATGGCACGCCGTTGCGTGCACTGCTGGACAGCGGCTCCGGCGCCACTTTGCTGACTGCTCCGGGCATGATCCGGATGGGGCTGCAAGAGGCCAGCCTTGCGGCGGACCCGGCGGACGCGATCAGCGGCCTCGGGCCGCGCACGGTCACGATGCATCGGCACGCCTTCCGGTCGCTGGATGCCGGCGGGGCGACGCTCGACAAGCCGGTCATTTGGGTCGCGCCGGTGCGCCTGCCGCTTTTCGTCGATATGCTGTTGGGCGAGGACTGGCTGGCGAGCCGGCGCCTATGGATCTCCTATGCGACGAAGCAGGTGTTCGTCGCCGGACACTGAAGCCGGAAATTCATCGAATCGGTCCTTTCGGCGTAGATTTGTCATCATCCGGTAATACCAATTCCTGCGCACTCGCAGCATCTTGAGACAAATATTTTGGGGAAGAGCCATGTCAGATACGACAGTGGATCAGCAAGCGCGCGTACTCGACACTCCGCCGATCGGCCGGCCCAGCCTTGATGGGGGCACCCACATTGGTGCTATCCTGGTATTTCTGGCCCTTCTGGTGTTCGGGCTGTTCTGGACCGTCCGCGGGTTGACCAACGACATTACGGACAGCGGAACCCCTGTCCTTGCCTGGAGCGCCTTCGTTCTGCTCGGCATCGCGCTGCTGATCGCGCTGGCCTTCGAGTTCGTCAACGGCTTCCACGACACCGCCAACGCCGTAGCGACAGTCATCTATACGCACAGCCTGCAGCCGCAGGTGGCGGTGATCTACTCCGGGACGATGAACTTCCTTGGGGTGCTGACCTCCTCGGGCGCCGTCGCTTTCGCCATCGTCAGCCTGCTTCCGGTCGAGCTGATCCTGCAGGTCGGCCAGGGCGCGGGGTTCGCGATGATCTTCGCGCTGCTGATCGCCGCGATCGTCTGGAACATCGGCACCTGGGCGCTCGGGCTGCCGGCCAGTTCGTCGCACACCCTGATTGGCTCGATTATCGGTGTCGGTGTCGCCAACCAGTTGATGTCGGAGGGCGCGGCCACATCCGGAGTCGATTGGTCGCAGGCCATGGGCGTGTTCAAAGCATTGCTGTTCAGCCCGCTGGTTGGCTTTGTCGGTTCGGCGCTGATGCTGCTGGCGATGAAGGCGCTTGTCCGCGATAAACGCCTCTATACGGCGCCCGAGACCCGCAAGGCGCCCCCTGCCTGGATTCGTGGTTTGCTGTGCCTGACCTGCGGTGCGGTGTCTTTTGCCCATGGCTCGAATGACGGGCAGAAGGGCATGGGCCTGATCATGCTGATCCTCATCGGCTCGCTGCCGACTGCCTACGCGTTGAACCGCGCCGTGCCGGACAGTCATCTGCCGGCTTTCATAGCCGCGACGCAGCAGGCGCAGGGGGTATTTGACAGCCGCGGTGGCAACCTGACCTATCCGCCGCCGGCCGCCGAAGCGGTCGTCACGGACGCGTTGAAGCTGCGCAAGGTCGACACCAAGCCGGTCTATGCCGCTCTGGGCTCGCTGGCGGGCGACATTACCGACCAGGTCAAGGAGTACGGCTCGCTGAACAAGGTTCCGGCGGCGGCGGTGCAGAACATCCGCAATGAGATGTTCATGGTGTCGGAAGCGATCCGCGTGCTGCAGAAGCAGAACGTGGCCTTCCCGGCCGAGGATGCGAGTGCATTGAAAGCCTACAAGGGCGCCCTGGATGACAGCACGAAGTTCATTCCGACCTGGGTGAAGGTTTCCGTCGCGGTGGCGCTGGGTCTCGGCACGATGGTTGGCTGGAAGCGGATCGTCATCACCGTCGGCGAGAAAATCGGCAAGACCCACATGACCTACGGGCAGGGTGCGTCGGCCGAGCTGATCGCGGCGGCGACGATCGCGGCGGCGGATATGTATGGGCTGCCGGTTTCGACCACGCACGTGCTGTCCAGCGGCGTCGCCGGGACGATGGCGGCGAGCGGGGCCGGGTTGCAGTGGAGCACGGTGAAGAACATGCTGGCGGCCTGGGTGTTGACCCTGCCGGCGGCGATCCTGATGTCAGGGAGTTTGTACTTCGTGCTGCGGCAGGTGATGTAGGACGGGTCCGGCCGCCGGGAATCGGCCGGGCAACTCCCTCACCGTCATGGCCGGGCGTGTCCCGGCCATCCGCGCTTCGAGATTGGTGCGAAGATGGCCGGAACACGCCCGGCCATGACGGTGAGGCAGAAGCCGCTCGCCCCCGACGCGGATGGTGAGCCGCCTCGTCCGATCTACCAAGCCGCATCCAACAGCGCCCGCACCGCGGCCGAACCCTCGATCTTCCTCGGGTTGGTATGAACCCATCGGTCGTGCATCGACCCCGCCGCGATCTCGTCAAGCTGTTCGGGCCTGACGCCGACCGCGCGTAGCGTTCCCGGCAGCCCCAGCCCGGCGATCAGTGCCGCAACCACGTTCGCAGCCTTCTCGTCCGGCCTTCCCAGCGCCTCGCTGATCCATCTCTGCCGATCGGCTGTGACCGGTTCATTGAAGCGCAGCACATGCGGCAGCATGACGCAGGAGGTGTAGCCATGCGGCACCCCCGCCGTGCCGCCGAGCACATGGCCGATGCCGTGGCTGGCGCCCTTGTGCACGCCGTTCTGCGCGCCGATGATCGACAGCCAGGCGCCCAACTGACAGTTCAGCCGGGCCTCCAGGTCGCCCGGGTTCGCTTTCACTCCCGGCAACCCGGCCGATAGCAGCCGCAGCGCCTGCAACGACATCCCGTCCGATACCGGCGACGGGTTGATCGAGCAGATGTCCTCCACAGCATGATCGACTGCGCGGATGCCGGTGGACAGGAACAGCCACTCCGGCGTGTGCACCGTTACAGCCGGATCGAGGATTACCGCCAGCGGCATCATCAGCGGATGGGCAAAGCTTTCCTTCAGCTGCCGCACGGTATCTGTGCAACCGGCGAAAGCGGTAAACTCGCCGGCTGACAGGGTCGTCGGCACGGCGATCGAGCGTAGGGATGGCGGGTTGACCGCGGGGCGTTCGGTCTTGCCGTCCGGCGTGGTGGTGGCGCGAAGCCTGTCGAGCTGCTCGGGCGCGGTGATGTCGTTGCCGAGGCACAGGCCGATCATCTTAGCCGCGTCGGTAACCGATCCGCCGCCGACGGTCAGCAGCAAATCGGCGTTCGCCGCACGGGCCGCGTTGGCGGCGGCGACGACGTCGATACGCGGGGTGTGGGAGCCGATTTCGGCGCAGACCCCGGCGAGGCGGTTGCCAAGCACGCGGCGGACGGTCTCCACCACATCGGTCCGGCGATCGAGCGTGGAGCTGGCCAGGACATAGACGGCGCGGGCGCTGAGGCGGTCGATTTCGTCGCCCAGCGCCTCGGCGAGTGGGACGCCATAAATGACGCGGTCCATGGGCGGGGTGCGGTGGATGCCGTGGATCATCGTGGTCTCCTCCTGCTTTCGGGGCAGCATGGCGCGGGCTGAACGAGCCGAAAAGCGCGGCGCGGCGACGGCAGGGAATCGGGTGCTGATTTTCTTGCCAAGCCGGCCGAATCGGGAGCAAGCTTCCGGGGTCGCAGCAACAACTGAAAGGAGGTGATCCAGTGTCTCATTGTTCGGTGGCATCCTTTGCCATGACCTGGATTGCCGGCGCGAACCCGCCGGCATAAACCACTCCGGTCCGGCAACGGACAGCTACAAGCAATGTGAAGGCTCCGGACGCAAGTCCGGGGCCTTCAGCTTTTTCGGGGTGGAGCCTACCGATCCGTTAGCCGCAATTCGATCCGCCGATCCTTCGCGTAGGCATCGGATGTGTCGCCGGGGCCGAACGGTTGGTATTGCCCGAACCCCGTGGCGGCCAGATGCTCCGGTGGCACGCCGTCGGCGATCAGCAGCTTGACCACCGTGATCGCCCGCGCCGCCGACAGCTCCCAGTTCGAGGCGAACGCGCCGCTTTTCACCGGCTGCGGATCGGTGTGGCCGTCCACCCGCAGCACCCAATGCACATCGGGCGGGATCTCCGCCGCGATGTCCTTGATGGTGATCGCCAGGCTGGTCATTTGCAGCGCCCCGGCCGGGGTCAGCTCGGCGCTGCCGACGGGAAACAACACCTCGCTCTGGAACACGAACCGGTCGCCAACGATGGTGATGCCCGGCCGGTTGGCCAGCACGCTGCGCAGCTTGCCGAAGAATTCGCTGCGATACTGTTGCAGCTCCTCCACTTTGGCCGCCAGCGCCGCGTTCAGCTTCTGGCCGAGATTGGCGATCACCGAGTCCTTGTCCCTGGACAACTGCTTGGTCAGATCCAGGCTGGCGGCGATCGACGACAACTGCGCCTTCAACTGGTCGATCTGTTGGTTCAGCAGGGCGATCTGCGCCCGGGCGCTGTCGCCGAGCTTCTTCTCATCCGCCAACTGCAATTGCACCGCCTGCTGGCGCTGCTCCGCGGTCATCGCGCGGGCCGCGGCGTCCTGCGCCTGCGTCTCCAACTGGTCGCGCAGCGCCGCCAGGGCGCGGGCCTGGTCCGCCAGCTTTGCCAGATCCGACAGTTTCGCCTGGATGGTGTCCTTGTTGACATCGACCGTATGATCCAGCTCGGCGATCTGCTTCTGCATCTCGGCAAGCTGGCGCTTCGCATCGGCCAGTTGCGCCGCCGCCGTGTCGGCCCGCCCGGAAGCCTCCGTCAGTTGCGCCTGCAGCCGCGCCGCCGCCGCCGTCGCGTTCTGCACCGCCAGATCGGCTTCCGCCAGTTGCCCGGTCAGACGATCGCGATCCGCGGTGCGGGACGCGAGCTGCTGGCCAAGCTGCGAGATCGACACCCGCAGGTCAGCCTCCTTGCCGCGCTCCAGCGACAGCGCGTCGGCCAGTTCGGAGAGTTCCCGTTTCGCCTGGTCCAGTTCGTGGCTGCGGCCGGACAGGGCGATGCCGAGGAAAGCCTGCGCCAGGACGAACACCAGCAGCACGAAGATGATGACCATCAGCAGCGTGGACAGCGCATCCACATAGCCCGGCCAGGCGTCGAGTCCGTTGCCGCCGTGCCTGCGGACGCGGCCGGCCATCAGCGCGGCGGCTCCGCCAGTGCCGCGACCGTGCGGGTCAGCAACCGCAGGTCATTGCGCAGTTCCGCGGTCGAGCGGGCGCGGCCCTGTTCGGATTCATTCAGCAGGCGCTGGAGGAAGTTCTCGATATTGCGCAGATGCCCATGGCTGACATCGTCGCCGCCACCGGCCTGGCCGAGCCGCTGCAAGGCCGGGCCGAGCGCGGTCTGCGCCTCCGCGATTCGCACCATCAACTGCTGGTTCGCCCGCATCGTGTCTGCCAGCGAGCCGAGCCGTTCATTCAGCGTGACCACGGCCTGGTTCATCTGGATGCGGTTTTCCTCATCCCGCACCAGGACCTGCTGCAGGCCCTCCATGTTCTCCGCGGTCTGTTCCAGCAGCGCCTGGACATAGACCGGGACCGAGCCGTCGCCTTCCGCCAGCGCGCCGGACGACAGCCGGGTCAGGCCGGCCAGCCATTCCTCAAGTTCATTGAAGAACCGATTCTGCGCCTGCCCGGCGGTCAGGTCGAGGAAGCCCAGCACCAGGGCGCCGGCCAGGCCGTACATGCTGGCCGAAAACGCGGTTCCCATCCCCGCCAGAGGCTTGACCAGGCCGGACTTCAACTGGTCGAACATCAAGGTGACATCGCCGCTGCCAATGGTCATGCCGCCAATGACCTCTGACACCGAGCCGACGGTCTTCAAAAGGCCCCAGAACGTCCCGAGCAGGCCGAGGAAGATCAGCAGCCCGGTCATGTAGCGCGACAGCTCCCGGCTTTCGTCGAGGCGGGAGGACAGTCCGTCCAGCAGGCTGCGCATGGCGGTCGCGGACAGGGTGATATGGCGGCCGTCGCGTTGGGTCTGGCCTTCCCGCATCGCCAGCATGCTGGCCATCGGTGCCAGCAGCTTCGGCGAGGGCAGGGCGGCCAGCCGGCTGCGCGAGGTCTGATACGTCTCCAGCCATTTCACCTCCGGCCGCAGCCGCAGCACCTGGTTGAGATTCCAGAGGATGCCGAGCAGCAGGATGAACAGGATCAGGCTGTTGAGGACGGGATTGTTGAAGAAGGCGGTGACCAGCACCGGGGAAAGCACGGCGGCGACGATGCCGACGGCGAGCAGGAACAGCAGCATCCGGATCAGGTAGCCGGAGGGCTTGGTCATTTCTGTTTCGCCTGCCCGGGAGCGCCTTCAACGTCCACGTCCACCCGATCCGCCGGGCCATCGCCATGCTGGGCGCCGAGGGCGCGGACGAAGATGCGGGCCGAGGGAATGCCATCCGCCACCAGCGCGCTGCGCACCGCCATGGCGCGCGACAGCGAGATCCGCCGCGCGGTCGAAGGGTCGTCCGGCGTTCCCGGCGCGTAGGCCTGGACGTTGAATGTGGTCGAATCGCCGGGCGGCGCGGCCTCCGTCAGCTCCTTGATCGAGGCGGTGCTGTCGGGACTCAGGTCCGACGCGCCGGGGGCGAAGGTCAGGCGCAGGCCAGCCGTTGTCGGCGCCGCCTTGGTCGCGGCGGTCTCCGATACTGGCGGCGGCGGGGGCGGCGGAGCGCCGGGGGCCGGCTCGGGCGGTGCGACCGGGTTGACCACCGCGGTATCCGGTTCGGCTTGCGGGATGGCGGGCGGCACGGGTGCCGGCGTTGCGGGCGCCACCGGCGCCGTCAGCTTGGCGGTCGTATTCGGCACGCGGACCAGGTTGGGCGGAGCGGCGCGTGGGCGGGGGGCGGCTTCCGGCCGATCGGGCAGCGCTTGCAGCGCGTGCAGATCGACGGTCACCTGCGCCAGCGCGGGCGAGGTCGCGGAAAGCGAAACGGCACATAGGAAAAGCATGAAGCGCATAGCAACGATAGGTAGCGGAACCTGCTATTCCGTTCAATGAACCATGTGTGTACTCTGGCCGAGGGCAAGCCGGCCAACGTTGACAAATCGCTTCCGGCCGGCGGGTAATCGTGGGTCCACGGCGCAGGAGTGTCCGATGAACCGTGCCAGGTCCGGCTCCGCCGATATCGATCCCGTAGCCCGGGCGCGCGACCTCGGCCCTGTGATCGCCGCCGCGGCTGATGAAATCGAAACCAGCCAAATCATCCCCGAACCGCTGCTGACACGGATTCACGACGCAAGATTGGCCCGCATGCTGCTTCCGCGCTCGGTTGGGGGCGATCAGGTCGATCCCTGGACCTACCTGCATGCGATCGAGGAAATCGGACGGCATGACGCTTCGGTGGCGTGGAACCTGTTCGTCGCCAACAGCGCCGCGCTGATCGCGCCGTTCATCCCGCTGGAAACGGCGCGGGAGATCTGGTCGGAGCCGCGGACGATCATTTCCTGGGGACCGCCCAACCGGAACACGGCCAGGGCGGTGCCGGGCGGGTATCTGGTCAATGGTGAGTGGGATTTTGCCAGTGGCAGCCGGCAGGCGAACTGGATGGGCGCGCATTGCCAGGTCACCGAACCGGACGGGACGCTGCGCTCCAACCGCTTCGGCCGCCCGGCCATCCGGACTCTGCTGTTCCGCAAGGAGCATACCCAGCCGGTGGAGAACTGGAATACCATCGGGCTGCGCGGAACGGCATCCGAGGGATACCGGGTCACCGATCTGTTCGTGCCGGAGGCGTTCAGCGGCACGCGTGAGGATCCGTCGCTGCGGCGGGAGACGGGTCCGCTTTACGCCTTCACCATGCAGGGGCTGTATGCCGTCGGCGTTGCCGGCGTGGCGTTCGGCATAGCCCGCGCGATGATGGACTCGCTGCTCAGTCTGGCGGCGGAGAAGATCCCGCGTGGGCTTCAGCGCCTGGCGGACAGTCCGGTGCTGCAGGATGGTGTGGCGCGACGCGAGGCTGCCCTGGGATCCGCGCGCGCCTGGCTGGAGGACATCCTGAAGGATGTCTCGGCCACTGCGGACGATGTCGTGCCGATCGATCTTGCCGCCAGGGTGCGGGTGCGGCTGGGGTGCGCCCACGCGATCCACTCGGCCGCCGAGGTTGCCGATTACGTTTACAAGGCGGCGGGAACCTCGGCGATTTTCCTCGGCACGCCGTTCGAGCGCCGGTTCCGGGACATGCATACGCTGTCGCAGCAAATTCAGGCCCGCGAGTCACATTTTGAGGCGGTGGGGAGGGCGATGTTCAACGGCGACCCGGACGAACTTTTCCTGTAGGTATTTGGGGACGCTTGTCATGACGGAACTGACTCTGACCGTGGCGCAGACCGTGATTGCCGCCGCACTGGCGCACGCTCGGGAAAAGTCGCTGGCGCCGATGGCGGTTGCGGTGCTGGATGCGCGTGCCGCGCTGAAGGCGTTTGCCGCCGAGGATGGTACGGCGCTGCGGCGGGCCGAGATCGCCATCGGCAAGGCGAACGGCGCGGTGTCGATGGGCGTCGGCTCGCGCACTCTGGCGAAGAACGCGGCGGAGCGCCCGCATTTCATCGCGGCTGTGACGCATGCCGTCGGCGGGTCGTTGATCCCGGTCGCGGGCGGGGTGCTGATCCGCGGTGCCAACAACACTGTAATCGGGGCGGTTGGCGTCTCGGGGGATACGTCGGACAACGATGAGGCGTGCGGTCTGGCCGGGCTGACCGCCGCCGGGCTGAGGGCGGACCCGAGCTGAACGGATTCTTTGCATCAACCATTCGTTAATCATTTGCGTCTATCATCTGCTTCTCGAAGGAGTCGGATGATGGGTCGAGTAGCGGTGCTTTACGTCACCAGTCATCGGTTGAATACATCAGTATGCGTCCGGACTTTTGCCAGTAACTGGCGCCCCGGGCAGGTGCTATGACTGAATCGTCTGTTGCACCGGCCAGCCGCCGCCCCTACGATCTTCCCATGGAAGACCGTGTTGCGCGGCTGGAAGACGACATGCAAGAGGTGAAGTCGGTGCTATCCCGGCTTGAGCCGATGATCGTCCGCATCGACGCAACGCTGACGTCGACGTTGCCCAATCTGGCGACGAAAGCGGAACTCGCGGATCTGCGCTCTGACCTGACCAGGGACATCTCCGGTTCTCGCACCGAGATAACAAGGGAGATGTCGGATTTTCGCACCGAGATAACAAGGGAAATGTCGGATTTTCGCACCGAGATAACAAGGGAAATGTCGGATTTTCGCACCGAGATGACCAAGGAATTGTCGGATTTCCGCACTGGGATGACAGCGGATTTTTCTAACCTTCGTGCCGACGTGTCGCGGGATATCTCGGAACTTCGTAACGAAAATATATGCCTGCGGGCCGAGACAACCAAAGAGATCGCCACCCTCCGGACCGAGATGATCGCCAGGTTCGCCGATGTCCCGACCAAGACCTACCTGTGGGGTATCCTCGGCGTGCTGATCACCGCCTACGGATCAGGCCTCGCCGCCCTGGCCATCCTCAAGTAACAGCCTACCGCGCGTTGGCACTCGCCTCCGACCGCGTCGCGCCGGATCGGGCCGCCAGCGCCGCCGCCATGAACTCGTCGAGGTCGCCGTCCAGCACCGCGTCCGGATTACCTTTTTCGACCCCCGTCCGCAGATCCTTCACCAACTGATACGGCGCCAGCACGTAGTTGCGGATCTGGTGGCCCCAGCCGATATCGGTCTTGGCGTTCTCCTGCGCCGCCGTCACCGCCTCGCGCCGCTGCAACTCGGCTTCGTACATCCGCGCCTTCAGCATCGCCATCGCGGTCGCCCGATTGCGGTGCTGGCTGCGGTCCGTTTGGCAGGCGACGATGATCCCGCTCGGCACGTGTGTGATGCGGATGGCGCTTTCCGTCTTGTTGACGTGCTGGCCGCCCGCACCCGACGCGCGATACGTATCCACCTTCAGATCGGCTTCGTTGATCTCGATCTCGATCGAGTCGTCTACCACCGGATACACCCACACGCTGGCGAAACTGGTCTGCCGCCGGGCGTTCGAGTCGAACGGGCTGATGCGGACCAGCCGGTGCACCCCGCCTTCCGTCTTCAGCCACCCGTAGGCGTTGGGCCCGGAGACCTGCAAGGTCGCGGACTTGATCCCTGCCTGCTCTCCCTCGCTCTCTTCCATCAACTGCACTTTGTAGCCGTGCTTCTCGGCCCAGCGCATATACATGCGCATCAACATCTCGGCCCAGTCCTGCGCTTCCGTCCCGCCGGCGCCGGAGTTCAGTTCAATGTAGCAGTCGTTGGCGTCGGCCTCACCCGACAGCAGGCTTTCGATCTCCCGCCGCTTGGCTTCCTCGGCGGCCGCGCGGAGCGATGCCATGGCATCGGCGACCATCGCCGCATCGCCGTCTGACTCGGCCATTGCCAGCAGTTCCAGCGCGTCGGAGACCTCCGACTCAAGCTTCTGGACAGCCTCCATGGCCGAGGTGATCTGGTTCCGCTCCCGCATCAACTTCTGCGCGGCGGCAGGATCGTTCCACAGCGCCGGATCTTCGGCGCGGTTGTTCAGGTCCGCGAGGCGGGCTTCGGCGACATCCCAGTCAAAGATGCCTCCTCAGCAGCGCGACGGACTGCTTGATCTGGTCGTTGAGGGCGTCGGATTCAGCGGACATGGGCCTGCACTGCTCTTTCGAAGGGGCGGGTCAATACAACCCGCCCATGCTGTTATCAACCCCGCCATGCACGATCGCCGGCGGCGCCCCCGTCGAGCCATCGGCTGCCGGGGCAGTGCCGCCGCCTTCGCCACCGCTCGGACCCGACGCGCCCGGTACCTGGTCAGGCTTGAAGGCGTCGGTCACCGTCCCGGTGGCGGTCTGCCATTGCGCCATGGTCACGCCGGGAGGCATCGGAAACGACAGCACCGGATGGCCAGCCAGCGCCGTTGCCATATAGTCATGCCAGATCGGAGCGGCAACGGCGGCGCCGGTCTCGTTTTCGCCCAGCGAGGCCGGATTATCGAAGCCTACCCACACCACGGTAACCAGGTCCGGGGTGAACCCGGCGAACCAGGCATCCGCGAAGTCCTGCGTCGTCCCGGTCTTGCCCGCTATCGGCCGGTTCAGTCCCTTGCCGGCCGGAATACCGGTGCCGCGCTGCACCACCCCCTGCATCATGGTTTGAAGCTGAAACACGCTGGCGGCGTCGGCGATCTGCGCCCGGCTGTCGGTGACCGCCGGAGGCGCGGCGGCGTCCGCGCAGGCCGCGCAGTCGAGGCCCTCCGGCCGCATCACCACATGCCCATCCGGGTCCTGCACGCTGTCGATCAGCGTGGGGATCACTTCCCGGCCGCCGGTCGCGAGCGAGGCATAGGCCTGCGCCTCCCGCATCACGGTCGTCTCCACCGCACCCAGCGCAGCGGGCAGCACCCGAGGCATCGAGTCAACCATATGGAAGGCGATCGCCGTGTCCGCGACGGCCTTCATGCCGACGCGCTGGGCGACCCGCAGGGTCACCAGGTTCAACGACTCCTCCAGCGCCACGCGCAACGGCGTCGGGCCGTTGAAGGTGTTTTCGTAATTGCCCGGCCGCCAGCGGCCCTCCGGCGTGTCGATGATGATCGGCGCGTCGAGGAAGCGCTGGCTGGGCGAGATGCCCCTTTCCAGCGCCGTCAGATACACCATCGGCTTGAAGCTGGACCCCGGCTGACGGTTCGCCTGGGTGGCACGGTTGAACTGGCTCTGCTCGAAGCTCCAGCCGCCCACCATGGCAAGCACCCGCCCGGTCTGCGGATCGAGCGACACCAGCGCGCCCTGGACCAGCGGGATCTGTCGCAGCGTCGCCCGGTTGGCCGGCGGCGGCACCATCGCAACCGGCGCCTTACCCTTCACCGGCGCAGTCGGCGGCGCGGTCGGGACAGGCGCCTGAACCGCCGGTGGATCGATCATCACCACGTCGCCGGTCTGCACGACATCTGTCATGCGCCTGGGCGTGGCACCGAGCCGACCTTCATGCACCGGGCGCGCCCAGGTGACGTCCTGCAAAGCCAGCACGGCGGTCTTGCGCTCGCCGGTCTGGTTCAGCCAATCGACCTTCGCCTCGTTCTCCGTCGTGGCGGCCACTACCGCGAGCTTCCAGTGCGGCAGCATGCCCGGCGGACGCGCGACTTCGTTCAGCGCCGCCGGCCACCGGGTTTCAAAGTCCGCGGGAGGTACGGTCAGGTGGGTCACCGCACCGCGCCAGCCGCCCATCTTGCGGTCGTAGGCCATCAGCCCGTCCCGCAGCGACTTTTCCGCCGCGACCTGCAGCACAGGGTCCATGCTGGTGCGGACCATCAGGCCGCCCGTGGTCGTCGCCTCCTGCCCGAATCGGGCGATAAGCTGGCGCCGCACATCCTCGGTGAACCAGTCCGCACCCGGTATCGGCGGCGGCCGGTGAAACTCCGACGGCACGATCGGCTCGGCCTTCGAGGCAGCTGCCTGGGCCGCGGTTATCACGTGGTCCTCGGCCAGGCGATCCAGCACGTAGTCGCGGCGCGACCGGGCGGCTTCGGGATACTTAAACGGGTTAAGGTTGTTCGGCGCCTTCGGCAGAGCAGCCAGGAAAGCCGCTTCCGCCACTGTCAGCTTGTCCAGCGGCTTGTTGAAATAGGCCTGCGACGCCGCGGCCACCCCGTACGAACCCTGCCCGAGGTAGATTTCGTTCAGGTACAGTTCGAGGATGCGGTCCTTGGTCAGATTCTGCTCGATCCGCATCGCCAGGATCGCTTCCTTCGCCTTGCGGGCGAAGGAGACCTGGTTGTCCAGCAGCATGTTCTTGGCCACCTGCTGGGTGATCGTCGAGGCGCCGATGGGGCGCTTGCCCTGGCCGGCATGGGCGAGATCGAACACCGCGGCGCGGATGATCGCCATCGGGTCGATGCCGCGATGCGTATAGAAATTCTGGTCCTCGGCGGAAACGAACGCCTTCTTGACGGTGTCCGGTATCGCGCCGATGGGCACGAAGATCCGGCGTTCGGCGGCGAGTTCGGCCAGCAGGCGCGAGTCGCCCGCGTAGACCCGGCTCATGACCGGCGGCTGGTAATTCCGCAACCCGTCCACATCCGGCAGATCGGCGCTGTAGTGCTGGTAGGCCATCCAACCGGCGCCGGCGCCGGCGATGCCACCGAGCAGCAGCACCGCCAGCGCGGCGCCGAACAGGCCGCGCATGGTGCGCAGCAGTATTCCGGGCCCCTTTCGCCTGGCCTCTGCCTTGCGCGACGGCCGGCCTGCCGGGTCCTCGGGTGTGCCGCGCCCGGGGCGGCCGGAAGGCGCCAGCGGATCGCCAGCGGTGAGTGGTCCTGTCATGGTTCGGATATGATCGCTTTCGCCTGGAATCGCCAGCAACGAGATTGCTACATTCGGGTCAGCTGCGCCGGCGGCTCAGCCCTTGTCGCCGTCTTCGGCCGGACCGTAATCCGCCCGGGCAGCACCGGCGAAATAAGCATCCACGGCCCGGTGCATGGCTTGCGCAACGAGCCGGCGGTGATTTGCCTGGCGCAAAGCCTGCTCATCGCGCGGGTTGGACATGAAGCCCATTTCCACCAGCACGCTGGGAATATCCGCCGCCTTCAATACCACGAACCCGGCATGCCGATCGGGGTTCGGCAGCATGGGCAGGTCCTGGTCGAGGCTGCCGACGAGGTTGCGGGCGATGCGCACCGACCCGGTCCGGGTTTCCTGCCGCACCAGGCTGGCGAGGATGTGCGCGACCTCCGGCGACGTGTCCTGCCATTGGCCGCCCAGGAAGCGGTCGGCGCTGTTCTCCTTCCGCGCCAGGGCGGCGGACTGAGCATCCGATGCGGTCCGCGCCAGTGTATAGACGGATGCTCCACGCACCGAGTGGTCCGACAGCGCATCCGCGTGCATGGAGACGAACAACGCCGCCCGTCGATTCTGCGCCCGGTCGACCCGTTCATCCAGCGGTATAAAAATATCGCGAGTGCGCGTCAGTTCCACGCGGTAGCGTCCGCCGGCTTCGAGTTGCCGTTTCAGCTCCATGGCGGTGGCGAGGGAGATATTTTTTTCGTACGTGCCCGATACCCCGATCGCCCCCGGGTCCTTGCCGCCATGGCCGGGATCGAGCATCACCAGAGGGGCGGACGACGCGGCCACGTGCGATTGATTTGATGCATCTTTTTTACCGGAATGGCGCGAAGCGGCCGCCATCGCACCATGCAAAGCGGGCGGCAGCAGGAAGGTGCCGAAGATCGATGTGCCCGCCGCAAGACGGCGCAGCAACAGGCGACGCGCAACGGGCGGCATGGATTCCATGGCTTGCTCTTAACATATCGGATGCACTGACACAGCTTTGTTGTTGATTGCGGCGAGTTAATGGCTGGCTGTTATGATCTGCTTGCGGTGCGGGCCGCTTTGCTTCATGGTCCGATTGCTCCGGCGATGTTCGACGGGGATCGCGGGTTTTCGCGGTCTTTCGGCGCGTTACGGTGGTGCGTGATCCCTTGGTCGCCTGATCCGAGTCAGGTTAACAAGTACGGGGGAAGGATCCGCATCGTCCTGGCCGCATCGCCGTCCGTGTCGCGCCCGCCACTTTGGATTTGTGGCGCGCCGGGATCTGTCCGCCGCGGTATGTGTACGCGGCCAGGGCAGTGTCTGCACAGACTTTCACACGGGGCTGCGTTCCACCTTGGAACGCGCCGACCGAACGCCAGGGACTGATGATTCACGTCGCGCCAACCATGTCCGGATTTGGACCACCGCCCGAGCCATCGGGCGGCGGCGCTTCTGCGTGTTCCGTTTGCCATCGTTTTCCTGAAACTTCGGGCGGGCCCCTTCCCGCAAGCCTTGCAAGCCGTCCGCCGGCCGAGACCCGCAGAAGGTCCGGACCGCGCATCCAGGCGGCCCATCGGAGTTCAGTACTAGATGACGAAACGCATGCTGATCGACGCCACTCACGCGGAAGAAACCCGCGTGGTGGTGCTGGACGGTAACCGGCTAGAAGATTTTGACGTCGAGACATCGACGAAACGGCAGCTCAAAGGGAACATCTACCTCGCGAAGGTCGTTCGGGTCGAACCGAGCCTTCAGGCCGCTTTCGTCGAATACGGCGGCAACCGGCACGGGTTCCTTGCCTTCAGCGAAATCCACCCAGACTACTACCAGATCCCGGTCGCCGATCGGCAGCGCCTGATCGAACTGCAGGCCGAGGAGGCGCGGCGCGAGGAAGAGGAGGAAGATCTCGAAATCGCGCTGAGCACCGCGACGGCAGGCCGGCCTCAGGAGGCGCCGCAAGCGCCGCCGCCGAACGACCCGGGCGAAGCGGAGGATTGGGCACGGCCGTCGCTGCCGTTGCTGATCGCTCCCGAAGTTGTCGCCGCCTCGCATGAGCCGGCGGATGAAACGCCGGCCCCCACTGCGGCAGCGGTTGAGCCGGATAGCCGGTCCGATGACGATCCCCAGCCGCTTGCCGCCGAGGAAGCCGAGGCGGCGGGTGGCGGCGACGAGCAGGACAACGAAGACAACGATTCGTTCGACTCCAACGGCGACCGGATCGAAGCGCAGCCGCCGCCCGAAACCGTCGGTGGCGGCGATCAGGACAGCGGCGAGGACCAGCGCGAACGCCGGCTGCCGCCACGTTTCCTGCGCAACTATAAGATCCAGGAAGTCATCCGCCGCCGGCAGATCCTGCTGGTGCAGGTCGTCAAGGAAGAGCGCGGCACCAAGGGCGCGGCGCTGACCACCTACCTGTCGCTGGCCGGCCGCTTCGGCGTGCTGATGCCGAACTCCCCGCGCGGCGGCGGCATTTCCCGCAAGATCACCTCGGCCACGGATCGCCGCCGTCTGAAGGAGGTGATGACCGAACTCGATATTCCCCGCGGCATGGGCATGATCGTCCGCACTGCCGGCGCCAACCGGCCGAAGCCGGAGATCAAGCGCGACTGCGAATACTTGCTGCGGCTGTGGGACGACATCCGCGAGCACACCATGAAGTCGGTGGCGCCCGCGCTGATCTACGAAGAAGCCAGCCTGATAAAGCGGTCGATCCGCGACGTGTATTCCCGCGACATCGATGAGATCCTGGTCGATGGTGAGGACGGCTGGCGCGCGGCGCACGATTTCATGCGCATGCTGATGCCGTCGCACGCCAAGAAGGTGCAGCTCTGGCGCGACGGCGGCCAACCACTGTTCGCCCGCAACCAGGTCGAAGCGCAGCTCGACGCGATGCTGATGCCGACGGTGCAGCTTCGCTCCGGCGGGTATCTGGTGATCAACCAGGCGGAAGCGCTGGTCGCCATCGACGTCAACTCCGGCCGTTCCACGCGGGAGCGGAATATCGAAGAAACCGCGCTGCGCACCAACCTGGAGGCGGCAGATGAGGTTGCCCGCCAGTTGCGGCTGCGCGATCTGGCCGGGCTGATCGTCATCGACTTCATCGACATGGAGTCCAAGCGCCACAACGCGATGGTTGAGCGCCGCATCAAGGAAGCGCTGAAAAACGACCGCGCGCGCATCCAGATCGGCCATATCAGCCATTTCGGCCTCCTGGAGATGAGCCGGCAGCGGCTGCGGCCGTCGCTGGCGGAAACCAGCTTCATCCCGTGTCCGCATTGCGGCGGCACAGGCCACGTGCGCAGCACTGAGAATGCCGCAATTCATGTACTCCGGGGGATCGAGGACGAAGGCGGTAAGCGCCGCTCGGCCGAAATCGTCGTGCATGTCTCCACGCCGGTTGCGCTGTACCTGCTCAACCACAAGCGCGATCGGCTGCGCGAGATCGAGCTGCGCTACGTGATGAAAGTGATCGTCGCAGCGGATGACGACCAGATCGCGCCGCAGTTCCGGATCGAGAAGATCCGGGTTCGCTCCGCCGATGAAATCCCGCCGGTGGTGACGCCGGACCGGATGCTGATCCCGGCCCCGGTGGGCGATATGGAGGGCGACGAGGAACCGGATGTCGTTGACAGTGACGACGAGGATGACGACAGCAGCGAAGATACTGAGGAGCAGCGCGCGGCGGACGCGGCCAATGGCACCGGCGGCGGCGACGAAGCCGAGCAGCGCCGCAAGCGGCGGCGGCGGCGGCGGCGCGGCGGACGGCGTGACGATCAGCCCGGTGGTTTGGCTGCCGGCGATGCCTCCGGCGAATCTGCTGATGGCGAACCGCGCGGTGCGCCGGCCAACGATGATACCTCCGATGCCCTTGTTGCTGCCGAAGCCGACGGGCCGGCGGCCGGAGAGTCGGAGGACGGTGCCGAGGCCGGCGAGGCCGCGGCTGCGACGGACGATGATCCCCGCAACCGGCGTCGCGGGCGGCGCGGCGGGCGGCGGCGGCGGCGGGATGGCGACGGCGAGTTGTCGCCGTTCTCAGTCCCGGGTGCGGACCAGCCGGAATTGCCGCCAGTCTATGTCGGCCCGACACCAGCCGATCCGTTCGGCGGTCGTGCGTTCGATATTTTCGATGTGATGGATCAGGTGGAGCGGGCAGCGGAAGCCAAGCCGGCGCCACGCCTGCCTTCGGCGAGCGAGATCGTGAACGCCACCGCACCGGAGGCAGAGGCGACGTTTGCCGAGGAATCGCCGGCCGAACCGGCAGCGGAGGCCGAGGACGCCGCCGCCGAACCGGAGATCGTCAACGGCGGCGCGCCCGAGCCGATAGCGGTTTCATTGCCGCCCGCGGAGATCCGTGCGGAAGAGGCTGGCGAAGACGCGGCGCCCCCGGCTAGCGAGCCGGTCAATGGCGCCGGCAAGACTGGCGAAGACGATGAGATCGTGAATGGTGATGCTCCGCCGCCGACGCCGCTGATCCGGCCGATACTGGTGGGTTCGGATGGCGAGTCGCCGGCGGAGAAGAAGCGCGGCTGGTGGCGGCGGTAAATCCCGTGACGTCATGGTCCGCGCGGGCGGACCATGACCGGGGTTATCGAGGCTTGGCCTCGAACCGATACGGACTGGTTCCCGCCGTCAGCGGGTCCAGCGACAGCCGGTGCTCCAGCGGCGGGAAGGCGCGGCTGCCGCAGTCGGGGCGGTCGCACAGCCGGCAGGACAGACCAATCCCGACGCGTGCGCGTTCCAGATCCAGGCCGTCGGCATAGACGACCTCCGCGGCATTGGTCACGGCGCAGCCCATCGCCACCACGTGCGTCGGCCGCGGCTCCCCCCAGCGCGCCACCGGCTGGCTGATGGCGCGGGCGAAGCACAGATAGGCGGCTCCGTCCGGCAATTCCGCGACCTGAACCTGCAGCACGCCGGGCTGGGCGAACGCCGTGTGCACGACCCAGCGCGGGCATGACCCGCCGTAACGAGCAAATGGAAACCCCGCCGCGGAGAAGCGCTTGGACACGTTACCCGCCGGGTCCACGCGCAGGAAGAAGAACGGCACGCCGCGGGCGCCGATGCGCTGCAACGTGGACAGCCGGTGGCAGGCCTGTTCATACGACACGCCGAAGCGCGCCGAGATCGCGTCCATGTCGTGGCGCAGCGAGGCCGCCGCCGCAAGGAACGGACCGTACGGCATGACCAGCGCCCCGGCGACGTAGTTCAAGAGCCCGATGCGCATCAGCATGGCGGCCTCGGTCGTAGACGGCGACGCCTCCTTCAGCACCGCTTCCACCGCATCGCGCGCCTCCAGCAAGGCAAGCTGGAAGGCCATGTGAAACCCGCGGCTCTCGCGCGGCAGCGACTCCGACAGCGCCAAGCCGCGGGTCGCCGGGTCATAGCGGCGCAACGCGGCCTCCAGCGGCTGGACGCTGACCCGCACCCCGTGCACCACCCGCAGCCGTTCGGCGAGCGCGTGGTTCATCTCAGCCGGGGCTTCCGGGGCCAGTTCGGCGGCGAGGGTTTCGGCCGCCTCCTCCAGCACCGGGAAATGGTTGGCGTGGTCGTCGAAGAAGTCCCGCACTTCCTCATTCGGCAGCAGGATGCGGCGGCCCGAGGGCAGGGCGATGCCGTTGGCGTCCTCCCGCGCGACGCGCCATGCCCGATACAGCGACAACACCGCGCGGGCCGCATTCGGGCTGCCGGCCGCCAAGGCCTCGACCTCCGCCTCGGCCACCGCCTCCGCACCCAGCAAGGGATCGGCGAACGCCTCCCGCAGACCGACTTCAAGCTGTCTTTCCTGCGCGCCCGACAACTCACCCAGATCGACGCGCAGCGTTTCGCCCAGCTTGATGAGTAACGACGCCGTGACCGCGCGCTGGTCGTGCTCGATCAGGTTGAGGTAGCTGGCGGAGATGCCGAGTCGCGCAGCCAGCGCCTGCTGGGACAGCGTGCGCTCGGTCCGCAGCCGGCGGACGGTGCGGCCGATCAGGGCGCGGCTCACGGATTTACATCCTTTACAAACCCGAGGGGCTGTCGGTGGCGCCCGCGACGTAGTTGCCGCAGGATACCACAATCGGGACTTCGCTTTGGCAGGTGCGATGTCAATACTTAACTCTCTTAACCCGGACGAACAGCGGAACAAGACCCGTGCGAGTGCCCCCTTGCACGCTCCCGATGGCTCGACCAGCGTTGGCGGCGATTCGGAGCGGTTCGTGGGCATCCGTCGCGATCATACACCCTCAGACGTCGAACGTCTGTCAGGCTCTTTCCGGATTCGTCACACCCTTGCGGAAATCGGCGCCGCGCGGCTTTGGCACAGGCTGAAAATCGAACCGTTCGTCAAACAGGCGGGTGATGGGAGGCCGAGGTGTGGCGGGCGGCGACCTCGGCGGCACGTTGCGCACGGCGGGCCTGTTCCTGCTGGCGTTGTTGCGCCTTTTCCGCCTGGCGTTCGGCGAAGCGGCGTTGCTGGCGGGACATCGGCGCGGCGGTCCGGGCGAAGCTGGCGAGATCGGCCGGTTCCAGGCTGAGCGGCAGGTCCGCGGCTTCCTCTGATGGCTCCGGCTCAAGCTGCTGCAGCGCTTCGAGTGCTTTCTGATTTTGCAGGGAGGCTCGGTTAAGCGCGTTGGCGTTGCCGCGCAGGCGCAGCACCTGGTTCAGCGTCAGGTCGTCGGCGACCGAGCGGCTGAGCGCGTCGAGGGCGCCGAAATCGAAGGCGATGATCAGGGCGGCGCGGCGCAGTTCGTTGTCGGTGCGCGGGTTGTATGCGGCGAGGAGGGCGCGGGCGGCTTCCCGCGCGGCGGCGGCGTCGCCCGACACGGCAGAGAGGAAGAGCGGGGCGAGGAAGGTGAGGATTTTGTCCAGGATCACGGCGGTAGTGGTTGGCGCGCGGTTCATGGGGGTGGTCCGTTGTAGTTTCCTGGTTTGTTCTAGCTCAGGTTGTCGGAATAAAGCAAGAACAAATTTCTCGTCGGACAAAGACTATTGTCGAAGAGGACGATAACGATCACGAAATCTTGGCCGCCCGCCCGCCCCGTGCCATGATCGGGTTGTGCCCCCGACTGTCATAGACAACCCGATTCTCAATTCCCCCTACCTCGCCCCGGCCCGTCACTGGGTGCTGGACGAAAAGGGCATTCCGACCGGCGTCGATGCCGACGGCCGCCGCCGCAGCGAGTTCATCGTTCCGGTGCCGCCCTCCAAACACCAGACGCAGGGCGATCTCGACCTGGACGACGAGTACGGCCAGCGCAAGCCCAACGACTATATCAATGAAATCCGCTCCAAGGTGGACGCGTGGCGCCGGCTGGGCGATGCCGGGCTGAGTAAAACCGTCACTCCGGTCACCGCCCGCCTGCTGAAGCACTGGCGCGACCCGGCCCGCGGCCGGCGGCTGTTTTTCTGCCAGATCGAAGCGGTTGAAACCGCGATCTGGCTCGCCGAGGTTGCCCCGGCCGCCGAAGCGGTGCGGCTGCGTGGTTACAATGCCGGTTCCAACCCGGACCTGTATCGGATCGCCTTCAAGCTGGCGACCGGGGCGGGCAAGACCACCGTCATGGCGATGCTGATCGCGTGGCAAACGATCAATGCCGCCCGCGCCACCAACAGCACACGGTTTACCGACGCATTCCTGATCGTTGCGCCCGGCATCACCGTCCGCGACCGCCTGCGGGTGCTGCTGCCGGCCGACACGACCAACACGTATACCCTGCATGACATCGTGCCGCGCGACATGCGCGACGACCTCAATCGCGCCCGCATCGTCATTACCAATTTCCACGCCTTCAAGCGGCGCGAAACGATCGAGATGCCGAAGCTGGCCAAGGAAGTCCTCGGTGGCCGCGACGGTCCGGTCTCCACGCTGGAAACCGAGGGTCAGATGCTGCGCCGCGTCTGCGGCACGGACCTGCTCGGCCGCAGCCGCATCGTCGTGCTGAACGACGAAGCCCATCATTGCTATCGCGAAAAGCCCGGCGTGGCCCAGAAGCTCGACGCCGAATCCCGCGTTGCAGCACGCAAGGCCGCCGAAGCCGCCCGGCTGTGGATCGGCGGGATCGAGGCGTTGCAACGGGCCATCGGCGCCGGCCGCCGCAAGGGCGCCGTCCAGGTCTACGACCTTTCGGCGACGCCGTTCTTCCTGCGCGGATCGGG
The DNA here is from genome assembly GCF_903915725.1 of uncultured Rhodopila sp. Lineage (GTDB taxonomy): Bacteria > Pseudomonadota > Alphaproteobacteria > Acetobacterales > Acetobacteraceae > Rhodopila. The sequence continues at coordinate 71,698 of NZ_CAIWTY010000075.1, read as the reverse complement.
CTATCCGGAGGGAACGTTATTTCCCTGGGTGGTATCCGATTTCTCGCTGATCGATGCGATCGAAGCCGGCATCGTAAAGGTGCCGCGGGTGCCGATCCAGGATTTGCCGGGCGCTGAGGAGCCGGTCTACCGGCACGTCTACGGCTATATCCAGAAATATGGCGACCGTAAGCTACCGAAGGCGGGCCGCGGCAAGCAGACCGACGTGCTGAACCCCGACGACCTGCCGACGCAGTTGGTCGGCGCGCTGGAGGCGCTGTACGGTCATTACGCCAAGAAATTCGCCGATTGGCAGGACAAGGGGGGCGTGACGCCTCCGGTTTTTATTGTCGTTTGCAACAACACCGCGACCTCCGAACTGGTGTTCAAATGGGCCGGCGGATACAGCAAGACCGAGACGGCGCCGGACGGTTCCGAACTGGAAATTATCGTGCCGGGCCGGCTGCCGCTGCTGTCCAACGTCATCGACGGCGGGCCGGGGCAGCGGGCGTTCGCCTCTCGCCCATGCACGATCCTGATCGACAGCGAGGAACTGGAAAGCGGCGAAGCCCTGTCCGACACGTTCCGCAAGATGGCGGCGCCGGAGATCGAAGGCTTCAAGCGGGAACTGCGCGCCCGCGGCAAGCACAAGGAAGCCGAAACCCTGACCGACGCCGATCTGTTGCGGGAGGTGATGAACACCGTTGGCCAGGTGGGCAAGCTGGGCGAGCAGATCCGCTGCGTCGTTTCGGTCTCTATGCTGACGGAAGGCTGGGACGCGCGCACCGTGACCCATGTGCTGGGCGTGCGCGCCTTCGGCACGCAGCTTCTGTGTGAGCAGGTCATCGGCCGGGCGCTGCGGCGGGTGTCGTACGATCCGATCGAGCCGGAACGGATGATGTTCGAGCCGGAATATGCCGAGGTGCTTGGCATTCCGTTCTCCTTCGTGCCGGCGAACTCGGCGGCGGATTACAAGGCGCCGAAGAAGACGACGCGGGTGGAGGCGGTGCTGCCGGAGCGGGAGGCGCTGGAAATCCGCTTTCCGCGCGTGCTGGGCTATCGCGTGGTGCTGCCGCCGGGGCGGCTGAACGCGACCTTCGTTGCGGGAAGCCGGATGACCATCGATCCGAAGATGGCGCCCCCGGATGCGCTGAACGCGCCGTTCATCGGCGAGAACATCAGGCTGACGCTGGATGAAATGAAGACACACCGGGAAGCGGCGATCGCGTTTCACCTCGCGGGGTTCACGCTGGACCGGTGGTTCCGGGATCAGGACGGCAACCGCAAGCCGTGGCTGTTCCCGTCTTTGCTGGCGATCACAAGGCGCTGGATGGCGGAATGCCTGACGTTGGAAGGCGGCACGAACCGGGCCTATCTGCTTTGGCCGGGCGTGGCGGAGCAGGCGGGCGAGAAGATCTATCGCGCCTGTGTGCAGGCCGAGCCGGCGGAAACGATGTTGCGGCCGATCCTGGACCCGTACAATGAGACCGGCAGCAGCCGGTATGTGGCGTTCAATACGACGAAGTCGAATTTCTGGACGCCCGCGCCGGAGCGGTGCCAGATCAACCTGATCGTGTGCGATGGCAACTGGGAGGCTGCGTGCGCGCAGCAACTGGACGATATGGCCGAGGTGTTGCGCTACGTGAAGAACGATCACCTCGATTTCGAGGTACCGTATCAGCATGACGGGCAGGACCATCGCTACCGGCCGGATTTCATTGCGGTGCTGGATGACGGGCGCGGGCCGGATGATCCGCTGCATCTGGTGCTGGAGGTGAAGGGCGAGCGCGACGGCCAGGATGACGCCAAGCACGACACGATGCGGGCGTTGTGGGTGCCCTCGGTGAATGCGGTTGGGCGGTATGGACGGTGGGATTTTTTGCGCGTGGACGGGCCGTACGGGTTGGCGGATGCGGTGCGGGGCCATCTGGCCGGGCGCCCGGTTGCGCCGGCGGTTTTTCAGCTTACCAGCGCCTGAACGGAGATTGGGTTGATGGCACCGCGGAAAAAGACCGAAGGGGTGGCTTCGGCGACGGGTGTTGAGACGCTGGTGCATCCGGAGGATGTGACGCGGCTGAATATCCCGACGGCGGAGACATCGTCGTTGGTGGCTGAGGCGGAGGCGTTGGCGCCCCCGATGTTGTATCCGCGGAATCCGGATTTGGACCCGCAATTGGTTTGGCGGGGGAAGGATGCGCTGGATGCTGAGCCACTGAGCGTGCCGACGGTGCCGATTTATATTCAGGAGAAGGTCAGCCCGGAGGCGTTGATTCGAGATTTGCAGCGGCAGAAAAAGCAGGGCGTATCGGCGCAAGCTGATTTATTCGGCAATTTCGATCGGATCGCTGATCCGGAAGATAAGTTAGATTTCTACCAGCATCCGGAGAACTGGTCGAACCGGATGATCCTGGGCGATTCCCTTTTGGTGATGAACTCGCTAGCGGAAAAAGAGGGGCTTCGCGGGCAGGTTCAGTGCATCTATATCGATCCACCCTATGGAATTCGCTTCGCGTCGAATTGGCAACCGAGTACGCTCAAACCTGAAGCAAAGAACGGCAAGGCAGAAGGGCTTACCCATGAGCCCGAGCAGATAAAGGCTTTCCGAGATACCTGGAAAGATGGTATCAATAGTTACTTGACCTATTTGCGTGATCGCTTGGTTGTATCGCGCGAATTGTTGTCTGAGTCAGGCAGCATATTCGTTCAGATTGGCGACGAAAACGTTCATCTCGTACGCGTTCTAATGGATGAGGTGTTCGGACGGGAAAATTTCTGTTCGCAAATCACGGTGATGAAGACTGCGGGGCAATCCGCTGAAATGCTTGCAGGTATATCTGACTACCTGCTGTGGTATGGAAGAGACAGGCAGCAAACAAAATTCAGATCACCGCTGAACATAAAGCGGGTTGAACATGATCAAGCTGGCGTATACCGATGGATCCAGATGCCAGATTTGACGGAGTTTCGTGCCGATGAAGAGGAATTAGCTGATGTGGAACGAAGTGGTGGTAAGATATTCCGCATCGACAATCTAACCTCCCAACGGCCTCCCGGCGATTTCCCAGTTCGATACAACGGTTCTGACTATCGCCCTGGCAAGGGATTCTGGAAATCTGGCATTCCCGGAATGGACCGGCTGGTCCGCGCTGGACGGGTTAGAAAATCCGGAACCTCGCTCGCGTACGTCCGCTTTCTAGCCGACTTCGGCGCCAGCGCAATCGGTAACATATGGTCGGATACCGGTACCGGTAGCTTTACTGCAAATAAGATATATGTTGTGCAAACGGGTACAAAGACCATTCAACGATGCTTGCTGATGGCATCCGACCCCGGCGACCTAGTACTGGACCCTACTTGCGGATCGGGAAGTACCGCCGATGTTGCCGAACAATGGGGCCGCCGTTGGATAACTATTGATACGTCGCGTGTTGCCTTGGCGCTAGCTCGCACGCGATTGATGGCGGCCCGGCATCCTGCCCATATTTTACGCGACACTAAGGAAGGCGCTCAAACGGAAGCGGAGATCGTAGCTCAAGCACCGCGCGAAGGGCCATTCCACAACGACATCCGTCAGGGTTTCGTGTTGGAGCGTGTCCCACACATTACCCTCAAATCGATAGCTAACAACATAGATGTCGATGTAATCGATGAAAGGTGGATGCCGGCGCTCGAAAATGCCCGAGGCGCGTTAAATGCGGCGCTTGGAAAGACCTATGAAGATTGGCAGGTGCCTCGTACATTGCCCGAAATTGCTAAGTTAGAAGCCCAAAAGGCCCATGCAGCGTTCTGGAACGCGAAACGTGAGCGACAGGCGGAAATCGACGCCTCCATCGCCCGCAACGCCGACACCGAATACCTGCACGACCGCCCCTACCAAAAGAAAAACACTGTCCGCGTCACCGGCCCCTTCACGGTCGAAAGCCTCTCCCCGCACCGCGTCCTGCCGATCGACGAGGACGACCCCGCCATCCTGGAGGCCCTGGCGGCCGAAACTGGCGAACCCCTGCCGCCGCGCCATAAGCTGCGCGCCAAAGCCGATCCGATCGATGCAAGTAACGATTTTGTCACCGCCGTGCTGGATAACCTCGCCAAGGCCGGCGTGCAGAACACCCGCAAGAACGAGCGTCTGACCTTCGCCACCATCCGCCCCTGGCCCGGCCAGGGCTACGTCCCCGCCGAGGCGACCTATCAGGAAGCCGGTACCGAGCGGCGCGCGGCCATCGTCATCGGCCCCGAATACGGCACCGTCGGCCAGGAACTGGTGCGCGAAGCCGCCCGCGAATGCCGCGACTGGGCCGACGCCCTCGTCATCTGCGGCTTCGCCTTCGACCCGCAGGTCGGCGAGACGACAATGAACCTCGGCCGTCTGGTCGTGCTGAAAGCGCGCATGAGCCAGGAACTGCACGCCGCCGAGGCCTACAAGGCCGGCGGCGGCAACCTGTTCACGGTGTTCGGCGAACCCGATATCGCACTCGACCGCGACCCCGCGGGCGAATGCACCGTTCGCCTGCTCGGCGTCGATATCTTCGACCCGACCACCGGGGAGGTGCGCAGCTCCGGCCGGGTGGAGGACGACGTCGCCTGCTGGTTCATCGACACCGACTACGACGGCGACAGCTTCTTCGTCCGCCACGCCTATTTCCTCGGCGGCAAGGACCCGTTCGAGAAGCTGAAGGCGGCGCTGAAAGCCGATGTGGATGAGGACGCCTGGGCCAGCCTGTACCGCAAGGAAAGCCGCCCGTTCGCGCCGCCGAAGTCAGGGCGCGTGGCGGTAAAGGTGATCAACCACTATGGCGACGAGGCGATGCGGGTGTTCCGGGTGGTGTAAAAAACGACCCTCACCACCATCCGAACAGCCCGCGGCGGCGTTTGCGCCTTTCCACTTCCTCGCGGTTGGCTTTGGCGAGTTCCTCGACTGTGGCTTCCTCATCCGGACGCCGCGACCAGCCGGTCCAGACGATCCGCATCGGCGGGGCCTTGACCAGGTCGAGCAGGTTGACCGGGGCATCGCCTTGCTCAGTGTTCGCCTCAGCCTTCACAGGCTGGTCCATGGCCGCCTCCAGCGTTGCTCCAGCGTGGAAAATAGTGCACGGATGCGGCCGTTACCAGAAGAAGAGTCGTCATCACCGACGCGAGGACGCAAAGCCCGGCATAGGCGCGAAGCTTATCCCGTCGTCGTCTGATACTGCGGTTGTATTCCGTCGCAACAGCGTATTGCTCGCATAGTTTGCGCTTCAGCGACGAAGCCCCATCCGAGGAAATCTGCCGCCCGGGAGGTGATTCGTCTTGTTCAGCCTGGATCAGCGCTTCCGCGAAGCGCAGCAACGCCGTCTCGTCCGCGACATGCTGCATTTTCCGTGGCGTGATGCACGCCGCCAGCAAAACCAGCGCCACCGCCATCAGCAATCCGGTCAGCCCCATCGCGACGGCGCTTGCCCACCCTGCGACGGTGCCCATCGGCGGCAAGCGCGTGATGACCTGAAAGATCGCCGCGAGTTGCAAAGCCAGCGTGGCCGCGAAGAACGGCAGGGAGCGCCAGACATTTTCTTCCTGGTCGATCTCCTTGCGGTAGGCTTCGGCGAGAGTCTTCTCGATATGGGTAAGGGCCGGGTGTTCCAACGGGTCCGCCTGGGTTGCCGCCAGGCAGTATAAGCTACCCTAGGTTGTAAAACACCCGCAATCTTAGCCGATCACCTTCAACCCGGCCCGGAATTTCCGCGCCAATTCCCGATATTCGATCGCGTTGCGGTCGAACTTGCTCCGCTCCTCCGCATCCATCACCCGGCGCAGCTTGGCGGGCGAGCCCATCCACATCTCGTTCAGGCCGATGACCTTGCCCGGAGTCAACACCGCGCCGGCCGCCAGCATCCCACCCTCCTCGATCACCGCGCCATCCAGCACCGTTGCGCCGATGCCGACGAAGGCGCGGTTCTGTAGCGTGCAGGCGTGGATCACCGCGCTGTGGCCAATCGTCACATCGTCGCCGATGAACGTGTTCAGGCCGCCGGAGTGGACATGCACAACGGTGCCATCCTGGATGTTGGTCCGCTCTCCGACACGGATGATGCCGACGTCGCCGCGCAGCAGGCAGTGAAACCAGATGCCGGATTCCGAGCCGATCTCCACATCGCCGATGACCGCGGCGGTGGGGGCGATGAAGGCGTCCGGCGCGATGCGCGGGGTTACGCCGTCCAGCGAGAACACGGTGCCGTACGGCCAGGAAGGCAAATCAGTCATCAGCCAACTCCGGTTTTCAGCCCCAGCATCAGGGCGATGTTCTGCACCGCGGCACCGGAGGCACCTTTGCCCAGGTTATCCAGCCGCGCAACCAGGACGGCCTGGCGGTGGGTCTCGTTCGCGAACACGTATAACTCCAGCAGATCGGTGTCGTTCAGCGCCTCGGGTTCCAGCTTGCCGTTCGCGGCGGCGGGCATGACGCGCACCAGGCCGCAACCGGCATAGCGGGCTTCCAGCGCGGAACGCAGATCGCCGGCATCCGGTTTGCCGGGCAGGGTGTCGAGATGCAGCGGCACCGATACCAGCATCCCCTTCAGATAGTGCCCCACCGCCGGCACGAAGATCGGCCGACGCGTCAGGCCGCCGTATAGCTGCGTCTCCGGCACATGCTTGTGTTCCAGGCCCAGCCCGTAAAGCTCGAACGCCGGCCCGTGCGCCGCCTCATGCGCCTGGATCATCGCCTTGCCGCCGCCGGAGTAGCCTGACACGGCGTTGATGGTGACCGGATAATCCGCCGGCAGCAGCCCGGCATCGACCAGCGGGCGGATCAGGCCGATGGCGCCGGTCGGATAGCACCCCGGGTTGGCGACCGTCCGCGCCGCCGCGATCCTGTCGGCGTGCCCCGGCGCGAGTTCGGCGAAGCCGTACATCCAGTCGGGAGCCACCCGGTGCGCCGTGCTGGCATCCAGCACCTTCGGCGCGTCGGGGCCGAGGCTGGAGGCCATGGCGACCGATTCGCGCGCGGCGTCGTCCGGCAGGCACAGGACGATCAGATCGACCTCGGTCATGATGTCGCGGCGCGCGGCGGGGTCGCGGCGAAGCTCCGACGGCAGGCTTTTCAGCGTGATCTGCGGCAGCGCCGCCAGACGCTCCCGGATGCCGAGGCCGGTGGTGCCGGACTCGCCGTCGATGAAGACCGTTGCCATGCGTTGCGAACTCCTTTCCGCGCCGGGAAGGTCGCGGGGCGGCGGCGGAAAAGCAAGAGCCGGTTTGGCTTGACAGGCGGGTGGCGGGCAACTACCTAGCGCCCCTTCGACTTACCCGGGATTAGAGATCGCGTGTCATGAGAGTCCGTAACAGCCTGCGTTCCGCCAAGGTTCGCGATAAGAACTGCCGCGTGGTGCGCCGCCGTGGACGCGTCTACGTGATCAACAAGAAGAACCCGCGCATGAAGTGCCGGCAGGGCTAACCTGCCGCTTGCGAGGCTGCCAGCAATAGCGCCTCCAGCTTCTCCGATTGGATTTGAGCGTTGAGCGCTTCCGCCGCATAGGCGAAGGCGTTCGCGCTGAGGCTTGTGCGCAACCCGGGTTCTCGGGACATCCGCTCCATCGCTTCTGCCAGCGCGGGGGCGTCGCCAGGGGCGACCAGCAATCCGGTTTGGCCGTGCCGGATCACCTCGGCGATGCCGCCCTGGTCGGAGCCGATGACCGGGCAGCCCTGCGCCATGGCTTCCGGGATGACGCTGGGCAGGCCCTCGGCGTCGCCGCCGCTGGCAATGATGCTGGGGACGAGCAGGGAGACAGCGTCCTGCATGCGGGCGCGGACGGCTTCGGGCGACAGCCAACCGGTCAGGGTGACGCCTTGGGTGTCCCGCGCCAGATCCTCCAGCACCGGCCGTAACGGGCCGTCGCCGACACAGACCAAAGGGGTCGTGTCGCCTTGAGCGCGCAGCCGGCGGATCGCGTCGGCGATGACCAGAATGCCCTTTTTCTCGACGAAGCGGCCGACGAACAGGTGTGCGGTGGGCGGACGCGCGGCCGGGGGATGATCGGGGATTTCGACGCCGATGGGCAGGACCGTCAGTTTGTTGGCCGGCACGCCGCGCGCAGCGGCGATCTCGGCCACGGCGGCGGAGACGCAGACGAAGCGGGCGGTCTCCCGCACCAGCGCCGGCCAGCGTTGCGCCAGCACGGTGCCGCGCCAGTTCTTCTGCTTGCTGACATCGCCGCCGTGCAGGGTGATGATCATCCGCAGGTTCAGCGCCCGCGCCAGCGGCAGCGCCAGAGCGCCGCCGCGAGCAAACTGGGCATGCAGCACCCGGGCGAGGCCGGGCGTGTTGATTGGCGGTGCGAGGCCGGCGTGGCGGAACAGCAGGCGGCGCAGCGGACCGAGCGGCGAGTCGCCTCCCAGTCGCAGCACGTCCTCGGCGATATCCCGCGCGCCCGGTAGCACCGTCCGCCCGATCCACACCGGATGCAGTTTGCTGAACCCGATATACTGGCGGCGGAGAAAGCCGATCTCGGACGGGGCGCCGATGCGGTCGCGGTAGACGAGGAAGGGAAGGGGCGCTGGCATCCGGGTTGCGGCGTCTGACACGCCGGGGCGCGGTTGGCAAGCAATCGCCGCACGCGCAGGCTGGGGGTGGGAATTCCGCACGGAGGAGGCCGCCCATGCCGATCGCCACGCTCGACACCGCGCTGTATCGCATCGAACTGCCGGTGCCGCTGTCGGATTCCACCCACGGCACGATGACGCATTTCGAGCTGGTCACCGTCCGGCTGCGCGACAGCGACGGGGCGGAGGGCGTCGGCTACACCTACACCACCGGGGTTGGCGGCGCGGCGGTGCATGCGCTGATCGACCAGGGACTGCGCCCCGTGCTGCTCGGCGCCGATGCCGACGCGATCGAGGCGCTGTGGACCCGCATGTGGTGGAAACTGCATTACGGCGGGCGGGGCGGCTCGGTCAGTCTGGCGGTCTCGGCCTGCGATATCGCGCTGTGGGATTTGAAGGCGCGGCGGCTCGGGGTGCCGCTGTGGCGGCTGCTGGGCGGCTTCGACCCGCGCGTGCCGTGCTATGCCGGCGGCATCGATTTGGAGTTCACGCTGGACGCGCTGCTGGCGCAGACCGACGGGTTTTTGCAGCGCGGCTTCCGCGCCATCAAGATGAAAGTCGGCCGGGCGCGGCTGTCGGAGGACGTCGCCCGGGTGCGGGCGATGCGCGCGCATCTGGGCGAGGATTTCCCGCTGATGGCGGATGCCAACATGCGCTGGACGGTGGATCAGTCGATCGCCGCCGCCCGGGCGCTGCGGGAGTTCGGGCCGGTGTGGCTGGAGGAGCCGACGATCCCGGACGATGTCGCCGGCCATGCCCGCATCGTGCGGGAGGGCGGGGTGCCGATAGCGACGGGGGAGAATCTGCATACGCTGCATGAGTTCACCCAGATGATCGCGGCGGGCGGGGTGACGTTCCCGGAGCCGGACGTGACCAACTGCGGCGGCATCACAGTCTTCATGAAGATCGGCCATCTGGCGGAGGCGTTCAATCTGCCGGTGACCTCGCATGGGGCGCACGATCTGACGGTGCATCTGCTGGCGGCGCTGCCGAACCGGTCGTTTCTGGAGGTGCACGGGTTCGGGCTGGATCGGTTTATCGCGCAGCCGCTGGTGGTTGTTGACGGTTGCGCGGTGGCGCCGGAGCGGCCGGGGCATGGGGTGGGGTTTGATTGGGGGGCGTTGGAGGGGGTGCGGGGGTGATGACATGAGGGAGGAGGGGTAGAGGCATGGCGGAACACGCTCGAATAGGGCGATAGGGCTTGGGAGGTGCAAACATTACCGGCGTCGCTTGATCTCTCTGCACACAGCACCCTGTCCGAGCAGCAACAGACTTTAATGGGTATGAAGCCATGGCCGTCCGTCGCCGAGGCGGCTGTGCTCGTTTTTTTGGGGAAGCTGGCCTGGTTTGCCTGTCCGGATCGGTACACTTTGACGAGTTGCTACGGGATGCGGACGCCCATAGCGGCAGCGACATTCTGGATGTTTTGAGCACGGGCCATTCCGGGAGGGTGCCCAGGTACCGAATAGGGTCCTTGGCCTGCGAACACGAAGTAAGCTTCTCTTACGCCTTGCACGTTGCCTTGTTGCAGCGACACCTTCGTGGCAAAGGTGTCCGCAGCAAATTCATGTTGGATGGTAATCCAGCCCGTGTAGTAAGGGTTTCCGATGAAGTAACTTGGCATTAAATGCCCAAGACATATGTGCCCATGTTCATGTTCCCTAAAAAATTGTACTAATTCATTGGGCAATCCTGTGACTATCATTGGATTATATATTATGACCGGAGCAAGGGAACCGGTTGGCGGCATTGGCATAAGAGCGACATTGCCACGTCTTGTATCGGCCCAGGCAACTCGGGAAATTGGCCGCATTGTGCTTCCGCTACTTTGATGGGAATCGCAGTGGCGAGCAGCATAACCAATGTTGTCATCGTTATGTTCATGGCAACCTCTTCGGCCGGCTAGGTAAATGGAATTCGTCCATCCGTATCCTAGGCGTGACGGTAGCTATATCGTATCAGACCTACTGGCGGCATGCAACTGGAGTAGGATGCAAGGTGCTCCTCCAGAACCCGAGCCCAAGGCGGCCGATCGTGCCTACGGTCAAGTTCGTTCAGCGAGTTGTTTGCCAGAATCCGCGCGATTCTTATTAATTGTAAGCCACTTGAATCAAAGTAAGCTGATCTGGCAGACGGGACTAAGGTGACTGGGCAACGCCGGAGCGCAACTGATCGCTCGCCAGATGCTACGCCGACATGGTCGGCTCATGAGTGGCTTGACGTAAGTCTCGCGTTGGAATTTTGGGATGCTTGCCACCTTGTAGAGCCTCTTTGCCGACGGGTAACCGATGGCCTCGGTCGAGTTACCAAGTCAGAGGATCGGCACCCTGGTCAAACCAATGCCGTCACGGTTATCGGTCTAACGCGTAATAGATGAACCCGCCCCACCCGGCCACCTGCTGGATAAGATCGAAATCATCCCGGTTCGCTGTCAGCAGCGGAACACCCAGTGTCGCGGCCGTCAGATAAATCACCGCGTCGTTGAAAAGCTCCTTGCGATCCCCCCGCGCATAGCCCTGGGTCCGGGCCAGGGTGCCGAAAACAACCGCCGCCTGCGCCAGGATGTCCGCGTCCGGCGTCAGCAGCCGATGCCTTGGAATCGAGAAAAACAGCCGCCGATAGTGCTCCCAGGCCGGATCAAAATACCGGCTGCCCGGATGAAGATGGCACAGGCCGGAGACGATCTCGGCGACGCAGAACGCGCTATGAAACCGCAGTGCCCCATCCAGCAAGCGCGCCGCATCGGCAGGCAACGTCCCCGCGACCTCATGGATATAGACCGTCGTATCGACAAGCACCCGCCTCAACCCGGTTGCCGAGGCGGCCGAAACAAGCGCCTCGCCGGACCGCCGATCGAACCGTCGGATCTGACGCTCCGGCTTATACCGGCGCTTCAGCGCGGCAATATCGATCGACACGGTCGCAGCGGATCAGATGTCGAGGTCGAACCCTGGCATGCTCCCGCGTGTTGCCCGTGCAAAATCCGCAGACGGGTCCGGCGCGAGCAGAAGACAGACGGCGAACGCGACAAGCTCCGCCGGGTCGTCGATGCCCGTACGCTCCATCGCAAGGTGAAGCGCTTCCCGGTCCACCTCAACAGAGGTAACCTTTTTCGCAATCACGTCTGGCACCTCCTGTCCGTTCCGGGCCAAAACCGCACCGCCTTCCACCGAGCCAACCCCGCGCGAAGCGCCCGGAGTAAACAACCGATCATTGTACTCAAGCTTGAGCATTGGCAACTCCGTTAGCACAAATCCCCCGGCCCGGCAAACAGTCGCCGGAAGTCCAGCGCTACTGCCCGTCCGTGACAGTAAAAGTAGCAGCGGAAGATTTACAAGGGATTAACGATTGTGCGGTACTCGACCTCGCCCAGGCCCTACCCGGAGTTTTGATCATGCCATAGATCGGAGATCCGAAGCATCAAACGGCGAACCGGGGGCACTCAAACGCGCCAAACCCAGGATATACTCCAGCCCGAACCCCGTCCGGAGGACAGACATGGAAATCTACGACCCCCTGATCCCGCCCGACCCCGACGCCTGGCTGGCGATCGACCGTGCCACGCGCATCGCCCTGATCGAGGACCAGGTGACCGAGGGCGACGCCATCCCGGTACGCGAGAAGCTCCGCCAGCTCATGGCCCAAGGCCTCGATCGGCACGAAGCGATTCACGCCATCGGCTCGGTATTGATCAAGGATCTCGCCGCCGTCACCCAAGGCAAGACAACGACAGACGATCCAAACATCCCGTATTTTCGCGCCCTGAAACGCCTGAACGCGAAGAAATGGCCGAGGTCAGGGTAAATCCAACACCCGTCACCCGATCCCGGCGGCCCGATCGAACTCATCCGCGGAAACCCCCAGGCTCTCGGCCGCCGCCCGGATGTCGCGCCACGTGGTGTCGTCCACCTCGATGCCCCCGGCCGAACGCTCCGCCGCGTGCCGCCGCTCCGGTTCCCCCGGCACCAGCACATCGTCGAACCCGGGCGCGGGCCGCGCCGACTTCACATACGCCGTCACCGCCCGGGTATCCCCCGCGATCACCGCCGGATCGCCCAGCTTCGACAGATCGATCACCGTCGCCAGCATGGAGTTCAAAATCCCGCCCTGCGGCAGCGCGAACGCCCCCTGGCCGCCCGCCACGGCGGCGGCCATGATCTCGCACATCACCGCCAGTCCCGAGCCTTTATGCGCCCCGAACGCCCGCAACGCCCCGGTATGGTCGCGGATGAACCCGGTCGGATCGTTCGTCGGCGTCCCCTCGGCGTCGATCAGGCAGCCATCCGCCACCGGCACGCCCTTGTTGTAGGCGACCCTGGCCTTGCCCGCCGCGATCGTCGTGGTCGCCATGTCCAGCAGTACGGGCTGGCCGTCCGGTCCCGGCACCGCGGCGCAGAACGGGTTGGTGCCGAGCCGAGGCTCCGCCGCCTGCCACGTCGCCTGGATGTCGTGATGGTCCGCCACGTTGACGAAGGCGGTGAAGGCGCAGCCGGCGGCGGCGGCCAGCTCCGCATAGGTGCCGATGCGGCCGATATGGGAGGCGTTGCGCAGCGCCAGCACGCAGGCGCCGATCTCCCGCGCGCGGGCGATGGCGCGGCGGACGGCGTCGTTGGCCATGCGCTGGCCGCAGCCGCGGCGGGCGTCGATCACCAGCAGCGGGCCGGCGTCCAACACGATCGAGGCGGTCTGATTCGGCACCAGCAGCCCCGCATGCAGCATCTGCACATACCGCGGCAGCATGCCGACCCCGTGGCTGTCATGGCCGGCGAGATTGGCGCGCACGAGGTGATCTGCCACTTCGGCCGCCTCCGCCTCCTCGCTGCCCATGCGGCGGGCGATCAGGTGGGCGACGGATTGGAGGGCCTCGGGGGAGAAAATGGGCATGGGTCACCTACCACCGAATCATGGCCGGCCCGCGCCTAACCACCGCGTCATGGCCCGGCTTGTCCGGGCCACCTATCGCGGCAGGTGCTGGCAAAGGTGGCCCGGACAAGCCGGGCCCTGACGAATAGTGCGATCACGCACATCGCACAAACGCCCGGCAATCGCTACCGAGGCGACAACACCATCACCATCTGCCGGTTCTCCATCCGCGGCATCTGCTCAACTTTTGAGGTCGAGTCCATCTCCGCCCGGATCCGTTCCAGCACCCGCACGCCGATATCCTGGTGGGCCATTTCACGGCCCCGGAAGCGCAGCGTCACCTTGACCTTGTCGCCTTCATCGATGAACGACTTCATGGCGCGCATCTTCACCTGATAATCGTTCTCATCAATGTTCGGACGAACCTTGATCTCTTTGATTTCAATGACTTTTTGCTTCTTTTTGGCTTCGTTCTTCTTTTTCTGCTGTTCGTATTTGAACTTGCCGAAATCCAGAATCTTGCACACGGGCGGATCGGCGTTGGGGCTGATCTCGACCAGATCCAGGCCAACGGAAAACGCGCGCTGCATCGCGTCGCGAGCCGTCATGACGCCTTGCATCTCCCCGTCCTGGTCGATCAATCGAACCTGGGGAATGCGGATCTCCTCGTTTACGCGTGGGCCGTCGCGGGTTGGCGGGGCGGCCATTGGTCCTCGTGCTATCGGTATCTCCTGTTTCTGTTACGGTGATCTCCGGCACCGCTGGAATGCGGCTGCCGGGACCAACGGGGAGTTTGAGCGTAAGCGTGGCTTAAAATCAAGCCATGTTGCCGGGTTTTAAGTCGGGCGGTGTCGCTTCGGATGCAAGTCTGGCAACCGCTTCGTCCAGCGAGACCACCTCCTGCGCCTGGCTGCCGAGCCGGCGCAGCGCTACGGTGCGGCTTTCCGCCTCCTTGCGGCCGACGACGGCCAGCACCGGAACGTGCGCCAGACTGTGCTCCCGCACCTTGGCGTTGATCTTCTGGTTGCTCAGGTCGGTTTCCACCGCCAGCCCGGCGCGGGCGAACGCGGCGGCAACCTCGCGCGCATAGTCGTCGGCGTCGGAGACGATCGTCGCCACCACCGCCTGCACCGGCGCGAGCCACAACGGGAACCGCCCGGCATACTGCTCGATCAGGATGCCGAGGAAGCGTTCGAAGCTGCCCAGGATCGCCCGGTGCAGCATCATCGGCCGGTGCCGGGCACCGTCCTCGCCGACATATTCGGCGTCGAGCCGCTCCGGCAGGTTGGGATCGACCTGCAAGGTGCCGCACTGCCAGTCGCGGCCGATGGCGTCACGCAGCACGAATTCCAGCTTCGGGCCGTAGAACGCGCCCTCGCCGGGGTTGAGCTCGTACGCGACCCCCGCAATGGCGCAGGCCTCGCGCAGGGCCTGTTCGGCGTGGTCCCAGAGGTCGTCGCTGCCGATACGGGCTTCCGGACGGTCCGAGAACTTGATGCGGAAATCCGGGAAGCCGAAATCGGCGTAGATCTGCGACAGCAGGGTGATGAAGCGGGCGGTTTCCGGCGCGATCTGCTCTTCCGTGCAGAAGATATGTGCGTCGTCCTGGGTGAACGCCCGCACCCGCATGATGCCGTGCAGCGCACCCGAGGGTTCGTAGCGATGGCACGATCCAAACTCCGCCATGCGCAGCGGCAGTTCGCGGTAGGATCGCATGCCCTGACGGAAGATCTGGATATGGCACGGGCAGTTCATCGGCTTCAGCGCCAGGAACTTGTCCTCGTCCTGCACCTGCGTGATGAACATGTTCTGCCGGTAGTTGTCCCAGTGCCCGGACTTCTCCCACAGCGAGCGATCGACAAGCTGCGGAGTCTTGACCTCCTGGTAGCCGTTGGCGTCCAGGCGGCGGCGCATATACGCCTCCACGGTGCGGTATAGCTTCCAGCCCTTCGGGTGCCAGAAGATCGAGCCGACGGCTTCCTCCTGGATATGGAACAGGTCCATTTCCTTGCCGATTTTGCGATGGTCGCGTCGCTCGGCTTCTTCCAACTGGTGCAGGTAGGCGTCGAGTTCCTTCTGGTCGCGCCAGGCGGTGCCGTAGATGCGAGACAGCATTGCGTTGCGGTGATCGCCGCGCCAATAGGCGCCGGCCACCTTCATCAGCTTGAACGCCGTCCCGACATCGGCCGTGGAGCGCATATGCGGACCGCGGCAGAGATCCAGCCACTCGCCCTGTTTATACAGGCTGATGGTCTCGGTTCCCGGCAGGTCCTGGATCAGCTGGGCTTTGTATTTTTCGCCCTTGTCCTGGAAGAAGGTGATCGCTTCGTCGCGGTCGACTTCCTCGCGCACGAACTTTTCGCCGCGGCCGACGATCTCCCGCATCTTCGCCTCGATGGCGGGGAAGTCCTCCGGCGTGAACGGCTCGTTGCGGGCGAAATCGTAGTAGAAGCCGTTCTCGATCGACGGGCCGATGGTGACCTGGGTGCCGGGATACAGCGCCTGCACCGCTTCGGCCAGCACATGGGCGGCGTCGTGGCGGATCAGTTCCAGCGCCTCGGGATCGCGCCGCGTGATGAACACGATCGAAGCGTCGCGTTCGATCAGCGTGGACAGATC
The DNA here is from genome assembly GCF_903915725.1 of uncultured Rhodopila sp. Taxonomy (GTDB): domain Bacteria; phylum Pseudomonadota; class Alphaproteobacteria; order Acetobacterales; family Acetobacteraceae; genus Rhodopila. The sequence continues at coordinate 55,666 of NZ_CAIWTY010000075.1, read as the reverse complement.
GACCTCCCTGCCGTCGAGCTTCATCGCCAGCGCGGCGCGGGCCAGGCCGGGGCCGATGGCGGCCGCCACGTCCGTGCCGGTGACCGGCGCATCGAATTGGCGCACGGAACCGTCGGGCAGGGTGATGGCGGGCATGGGCAAGCGATCCTATTGCGTTGCGAGGCGCTGTCTATGGCTCTGCCGGGGCGGCGCCGCAACCCTTTGGTGCTAATCGACCGTGATCCCCCCGACCATCCCGTCCCAGTCATGATCGGCGCAGGTCAGGTCATAATGGCCCTTCGGCCCCGGGATCAGGAAGATGCGGACGGACGTGCCGGAGGACACCACGATGTCCGTCCCGCCATTCGCCAGCTTCCGCTTGTCCCGCACCTTCGCCGCCTTCAGGAAGGCCGGTGCGGTAAACTCGTGCATGTCCTTGCCGCGGTTTTCCAGGCGCAGCTCGTAGGGCTGGCCGCTGTGGAAGGTCAGGTGGTCCGGCTCAAACTGGTTATCGACCATCACCACGGTGACGACCCGGGCCTGCGCCCACGGGTTCGCCGCCAGGGCGGGCGCGGCAAATGCCATTGCGGCTGCCAGGATGCGGACGGCTTGCTTCACGGTCCACAACATCGGCTGTGCCGCCCGCCATGCAACCCCCGTTACCCCGGCGTGTCGCCCGGCCGGCACGGCCCCAGGCGCCGGGCGGTGATCCCGAGCGAGACCGTCTTCGACGCCGCGCCATCGAACGTGATCCGGCTGTCCGCGCGGAAGGCATCCGCACCCGTCGGCCGGATCGTGCCGTGCACGATCACCCGGCCGATGGCCATTTGGCAGATCGCATCGATCGTCACGACGTTGCTCGGCGAGGCGACACTGCTTTGCACGCACTCATTCAACCCCGCCCCGGCCAACTGGCCGATCGGGTGATCTGCACCGTAGCAGATCTTCGTCAAATCGTCCTGGCCGTCCCGGACAACCGTCCATTCGCCGGCGCGGAGGGTCATCGTGTCGCCGGCAAACGCCGGTGCGGCGAAGCCGATGGCGGCCGCCAGCAAATACGCGGTTCTGTGCATGCGCTGTCTCCGGGGTGTCCAACGTGCATCGCACGCCGCCCCGATCAGCCGCCCGACGCGTTAACGTGACGGACGTTCACCTTTCAGCGCCCGGGTTTGCGCGCCGCTTCGAGGATCGCCGGGTGTTCAGGATTTTAGTTGCGCCGTGCTTGCTTGCCCTGGCCGTTCCGCCGAAGCGGAGGTCCGCAGCATTCTCAGCCAGGCGCTCAGCAGCGAATCCGAACCGACATTCGACGAACTTGCCGAGGCGATGCGCCAACTCACCGCGGGCCGCACCCATACGCCCGCCGAAGTGCTGCTCCGAGAGAGCCGCGAGGAGCGTTGAACACCTTCGTCATCGACGCCAGCGTGGTCATCAAGTGGGTCGTCGATGAACCGGGCACGGCTCAGACACTTCTGCTGCGGCGCCACCGCCTGCTGGCGCCCGACCTGCTGATCGCGGACTGCGCCAACATCCTGTGGAAGAAAGTGCGCCGGAACGAGTTGCTGGAGGAGGAAGCCATGGTGGCGACCGGCCTGCTCGCCCGCTCGGACATCGAGTTCGAGCCGATGATCAGCGTGTTTGAGGCGGCGACGCGCATGGCGATCCTGCTTGATCCTCCGGCTTACGATTGCTGTTATCTGGCGCTTGCCGCGTCGCGGGGCTGCACGTTCGTCACGGCGGATGAAGCGCTTGTCGGCAAATGCCGATCGGCTGGCTTGCCGATCAAAGTGGCTGTGCTGGGTGATATGGACTTGGCCTGATGGTTGCGGTGCCGGGAATCCGGCACAGGCCAACCTCTGGCGAAGTGCACACGGACTGCAGACTGCCCGATCCGGTCTCCTCAGTCTGCTCGACTCGGTCGCCCGAGCGGTTGGACGCCCCTGTCGCGGAGACGTACCGCAGCTTTCGGCCTTGCGGACCGTGGGGTTAGCTGCCGGCGATTATGGCCAACAGCTTCTCTCTCAGCGGCCACAGGCGCGCGCCGATCCACCATAGCGCGCCCGCGGCAAGCGCGGTCGTCCCCAACAGGAGTTTTCCGGTCAGGGCCGCGTTCCTGACGGTGCTGTCGAGGGAGCCGATCTTGTCGGTCAACTTTTCAATCGCCTTGGTGTGGGCTTCGCCCTGATGCACTAGCTTGCCGATTTTCACGAGAATGAACCTCGCATCCATGGCGGGGTATAGCTCGCGAACCGGCGCACCGGAAGTGGCGTTGGGCGGTGGCGCGCTGTCATCTCTTGGTGAATGGCTGGTTTCTGTCATCGGTCTGTCCGGCTTCGAGTATCGGACAAACTGGTTGATGAAAGGTTAATTCTGGCGCTCTTCCGCACGGGAGGAAGTATCGGGCACCCCTACCTTCGGTCCCTGCGTACCAGGGCATAGCTTGATCAGGTCCTCCAACTCCGGCGACGCAAACGGAACTTCGGCTGGCATTGGAGGCCGGACGGTCATGCCCGGTTCGGGATGTCATCCGTCTCGAAGAATACACCGGAATGCCGGCATCGTAGGCGATTTAATACCGGCCGCGCTTCAGCCAGGAAATCCCCAGCGATGCCAGCGCCGGCCGAGGCGCTGGCAGCCCTCGCTCCGGCGCGTTCATGATGATGAGGCTGGCTTCGGCCAGAGCGTGGCCGAGGTTTCGCAGGGCTTGCGGGCGCTGTTTCTCAACTTAGAACCGTTCAAGTGTCCTGACCTGAGCGTCTGCTTCCGGGGAAAGCGCGATCAACAGTCGGCGCTGATCCTGGTCCCATCTGCCGTTACGCCCTGCTCGGCTTCGAGCCGCTCCGCCGATGCACGCAGCCGATCGAGGATCGGCAACAGGGGAACACTCTGGCCAGCGGCAATCTGGGCCTTGCTTCGGGCGAGGCTTGCCTCCCATCCGGCGGGCGGCGGAGCGGCTTTTGGTCTGTCTGAGATGGCGGGACTATGGGCGAATTGTGGGGCATTTTCCAGCATCGCGGGAGTGGCGGGTTGGATGCGCCACCGTCTGCCTGAATACGGCCCGCGTGCAGGGCGCGGTGGACGGCATCCGGATGGCCGGCGATGGCGCGGAGGTAGGCTCGGGCGGCCTGGTTCGGTTCCTTCGCGCCCTGTGATGACCCGCCGCACCGTCAGGCGCATGCCCCGGATGGTGGGTTGGCCGTTGAGGATCGTAGGAACGGAGGCGATTTTGTCGAATGCGGCCATGGGCTTTGATCCGGCGGGTTCAGCCTGGATAAGCTTAGCGTTGGCTGATGGGACCGGGCAACGGGCCGTTGCGGCCGCCAGTTTCACGGGTGATTTTGTCGTGACATTGTCGGGCAAATCTGCTATCCTTTCAGATATGGAGGAGTTCATGCCGTCCGCCCAAGCCCGCACCACTAAGCTGGACCTTCGGCTTTCTATTGACGCCAAGGCGCGGCTAAGTGCGGCGGCAGAAGCGAAGCACCAGTCTGTCAGCCAGTTCGTGCTCGAAAGCGCGCTCGGGCGGGCTGACGAGGCGCTGGCCGGGCGGCATCGGTTTTCGCTCGACGGCGAGCGGTGGGCGGCGTTCATGGCCGCGCTCGACGCGCCGCCGCGCAATCTGCCGCGGCTGGAGCGGCTGTTTCGCGAGCGGACGCCGTTCGATGCGGCCGAATGACGTCACGCTTTCGCGTCGAGAAACTCCGGCGTGATCACGCGGTGGACGGCTTCACTTGCGGGTCCGAGGAACTGGACCGTTTTCTGACGCGGTATGCGTTGACCGCCCAACAGGCCAACGCCTCGCAAACTTATCTTGGGTTGCATGACGCCGAGACTATCGGCTTCTACAGCTTGGTTGTCGGCGAAGTGGCGTATGGCGACGCGCCGGAACGGTTGACGAAGGGGCTGGCCCGCCACCCCGTGCCGATCATGCTGCTTGCGCGCCTCGGGGTGAGTGTTGCGTGGCAGGGCAGGGGGATCGGCGCGGGCCTGCTGAAGGATGCCATGGGGCGGACGCTCCAGGCGGCTGATATCGGCGGTATCCGGGCGTTTGCGGTGCATGCCAAGGACGATCCGGCGCGCCGGTTTTACGAGCATTTCGGGTTTGTGGCTTCGCCGGTTGACCCGCTGCATCTGTTTCTGCTGGTTAAGGATCTGCGCCGGGTGGCGGGGTGAGTTCTGCTGTTTGATGCGCGGCGCAACGGCCGGCCTGGTTTGGCCGAACCCGGATGCGCCCCGGTCAGATAATGCTGCCGGAACCGACCAGCTTCAGGTTCTCCAGCCGTCCGGCCATCTCGCGATACAGCTTGTCAAACGTAAAGCAGTGGACCGAGCGGCTGTCGATGGTGGTTTTCTCGACCCGCCGCCGGGTCCCTTGTTCCTGGAGGAAGTGATCCCGTCCGATGATCAGCACGCCCTGGAATGCAATGTCATCGGAACCGAAATGTTCCTGCAATTTGCTGGTTCTTCGGTAGTCGTCGATCCGGAAATGCCAGTCGACGACCTGGCTGAGGCCGTGCTCGCTGACTTCGTGGAAATATTCAGGGGCCAAAAACTTATCCGACTGGCGGCAAGAGTGGCCGAACACATCGGCGATCTCCGAGTATTCACGGCAAACTGCTGTGCGCGGATCAGGGGGCCTTCAGCCGGATGGCGGCACCGCGTTCAGGGCGCGGTGCACGGCATCCGGGTCGCCGGCGATGGCGCGGAGATAGGCGCGGGCGGCCTGATCCGGTTCCTTGGCGCCCTGTTCCCAGTCTCGCAGCGTGCCGAGCGGGATCTGGAACCGGGCGGCGAATTCCTTCTGGGTCAGGCCGAGCGCGCCGCGGATGATTTTCAGGCGCGGCGTCTGCCGCATGCCCGCCAGCCGTTCCGGCGCCAGCGCCCGGGCGTCGGGATCGGCGAGCGCGGCGGCGTGGATTTGGTCGTTGGTCAGCGCGTCGGCGCGGGCGCAGTCATGGTGATTTTCATTGTTCGTAGCATCGTTGGGCCAGGGGTTGAGCGGATTTTAAGTCTTCCAGGTGAAGACATCGGTCGTCAGGTCCGGACGATTGGCAAGCGCCGGAGACGCACCGCATTGTCGGTTACGGTTACCATGGCTCCACTCCGCAGAGCGTCCTCAATCCCCGGCCAGATGCCACGCAGGAGTGCCGTAAGCGAGGTCGCATCCAGACCTTGCTTACGAATACGTATCACGGAAGGGGCAGACTCACCGCTGGTGGCGAGCAGGGCATGGAAATCCGCATCGAGCGTAACGCAGATGCGTCCCTCAGCCCGGCCCCGTTGGAGGATTTCCAGATCATCTGCACGGCTCATCCCGATTTCCGATACGTGGATGACGTCCCACCCGGCCTGCGTCAGCAAAGCCGCGGCTGATCGTGGCAAACCCTGGTCGAGCAGCAGGCGTTTCACGCAGTTTCGAGCGGCTGCACGCTTTCGTCCAGGTTCTGCGCGGCGAATTCGAGCGCCTGGCGGATATCTTCCGGTTCCAGCTCGGGGTATTCGCGGCGCAGATCGTCCCAGTTCGGATAGATCGCGAGCGCCTCAATGACCCGCCGCACCGTCAGGCGCATGCCCCGGATCGTCGGCTGGCCGTTGAGGATCGTCGGAATGGAGGTGATTCTGTCGAACGCGGCCATGGGTCTTGGTCCGGGGTTGCGGATCGGATGAGCTTAGCGTGAGCCGATGGCCCTGGGCAACGCGCAAGCGCTTCCCGGCATCGCCGGGGGCGGCGGGGAGTATGCGGCGCCGTCAGCCTGATTTCGGCACCGCGTGTAGGACGCGATGCACGGCATCCGGGGCGCCGGCGATGGCGCGGAGGTAGGCTCGGGCGGCCTGATCCGCTTCCTTGGCGCCCTGTTCCCAGTCTCGCAGCGTGCCGAGTGGGATCTGGAACCGCGCGGCGAATGCCTCCTGAGTCAGGCCGAGCGCGCGGCGGATGATTTTCAGGCGCGGCGTCTGCCGCATGCCCGCCAGCCGTTCCGGCGCCAGGGGCTGGGCGTCGGGATCGGCGAGGGCGGCGGCGTGGATTTGGTCGTCGGTCAGCGCGTCGGCGCAGGTCCAATCAGGTTTTGTTTTCATTGTGATATCTCCGTCGCTCAATTGGTTCTGATAGCAGGTGCGAGGTGACCGGTTCCTGGCGCGCCGAGAGCGTAAGCAGCTTTTCTGGACGGTGAAAGTAGCCCGGGCTACAACGTGGCCCACGGGAGATTTCAGCCATGACCGAGAATTCCGTTGTTCGCGCCCGGATCGACGAAGCCACCAAGACCGAGGCGGCCGCCGTGCTGGCCGCCATGGGGCTTTCGTTGTCCGATGCGTTCCGGCTGCTGTTGCGGCGGGTTGCCGCCGAGAAGGCGTTGCCGTTCGAACCGCTCGTGCCGAATGCCGAAACGGTGGAAGCGATGAAGGCCGCACGGCGCGGCGAGGTTGTCACCGTCGGCAAACCCTCCGGCCTGCTCGCGAGCCTGAATGCAGGCTCAGGGCCAAGGGCTTTATAAAAGGGGTCGCCAGTCCACAGGCGATCATCGTCGTTTACAAGCGTTCAGCTTGGCCGGCATCGCCCATAGGGTCGTGCTTCAAACGCAGATAATCATCGCCAGTTCTCCTGGTCTTCTCCCGGTCTGTCGACTTGGCCAAGTTGGATTGGTGGTCCTCCGAATTGCTCGAATTTTTATTTTGATAACCGAAGGTGGCAAATTCATCTTCATTAGTGTAACCGCTTCCGCTGGCGGATCGGCATGCGTCGGAAAGCCTCTGGAGCAGACTTTCGGGAGAAGTGAGAAGTGCCTGGTTATTCTCAAGTTGCATTAGCTCCGCCTGCGTCAGCGTTCTGACTTGTGTCATAGGGCCGTTTGCGGAAGGTAGTTTTATAATGAGAATTGACCCTACTTGGACGGCCGCGACGGGAGTATCTTTCAAGGCGCCGATTAGCTGAGCTGCCGCCGCTGCCTGCCTTTCATCAATCTCGGCTTGTAGCTGTCCAAGTCCCCTCATTTCTACAGCGCGTTCAAGCTTTTTTAGGCGGACCGCTACCTCAGGCTGGGTCATCGCCTCCGAGGTCTTTGCAAACCACTTCTTGAACCAGGACCCATAGATTGCTGGGAATTCGTCGGCGAACTCGAGGCCGAACGCGTCGAGCAAGCCCTTGATTGCTTGACTTACGCTTTCTACGGCCGTTCCTGATGCCTCGGAAAGGTAGACCCGCAATGGTAAAAATCTCGACAATTTTACACCGCTAGATGCGAGGCCCAGACTTTGAAATGAGAGCCACTCGTGCGTGCTACTGCTCAAAGCTTTCAGCGCAAAATCCACTGTATCTAGTTTAGCACTCGTATTAGTAGCGTAACTTCGGAGTTCAGAAAGTCCCGATTCAATCTTTTGATTTGAGCGAGTCTGACTATCTCGCAGCGACGAGAGTTCTTCCCGAACCTCAGCTAACTTGGGAGCGCCTCGAAAACCGATACGGTCTATAAGGAATTCTAAGTCAAATGTGCTTTTATCCTGTTCAAGCCTCCCGCGGCGCCGGATATAACGTCGCAGATCATATAGGGTGCCTTCATCAAGATTTTCGCTCGACGCGAGAAGAGCGAGCGTCGTTAGTACCTCAAGCCTAGTCAGGCGATCTCGAAGCTCTCTGCCCTCATCGTCGCTCTCAGCCACCACGGATGACCTCCTATGCCACTTCCGTTCGGTGTATCACAAAATCACGAGTTTGCAATGGGTACGGTCCAAGACCTATATAAACAAAAAATGGTGAACGCATCATGAACGTAAGCATTGGGACCGCAAAGCTGTTGCCCTTGGCCGCTGCCGATTCTGAGGAGGAACCGAACATGGACTATTATCTGCAATGACTCATTGACTGTTTGGACGGACACGCGCGGCCCCGCCGAAGTGTGGGAACGCAGCCGTCGGACTATCCCATCCCCCTCCCCGCCAGCGCCGCCACCGCCTGCCCAACCAGCTCCTGAATAATCTCCGCCACCGGCTGCACCGACGTCACCATCCCCACCGACTGACCAGCCATCACGGAACCCGTCTCGATATCCCCCTCGATCACCGCCCGCCGCAGCGCCCCGGCCCAGAACCGTTCCACCAGCAACTGCGCCTCTTCCTTCGTCACCTCGCCAGCCACAAGACGATCGCGAGTCTCCGCCTGGTGCGCCAGGAACTTCTTCGTCCCCTCGTTGATCAGCCCGCGCACCGGGATCACCGGCAGCCTCGGGTCCAATTCCACCGACGGCATCGCATCCCGCGCATTGGCATGGATGTAGAACTTCTTGAACTTCTCATGCGCGATCGACTCCTCCGCCGCCGCGAACCGTGTCCCAAGCTGCGCCCCCGACGCCCCCATCTCCAGATACGACAGGATCGCCTCGCCGCGCCCCAGCCCGCCGGCCACGAACACCGGCACGTCCTTCAAGAACGGCAGGATCTCCTGCGCCAGCACCGTCAGCGACACCGGCCCGATATGGCCGCCCGCCTCCGACCCCTCAATGACGATCGCATCCGCGCCCGAGCGCACCAGCCGCTTGGCCAAAGACAGCGCCGGGGAGAACGTGATCAGCTTCGCCCCGCCATCCTTCACCGCCCGGATCGCCGGCCCGGGAGGCACACCCCCCGCCAGCACGATATGCGTCACCTTAGCCTCCAGGCACACGCGAATCAGGTCCATCAACTCCGGATGCATGGTGATCAGGTTCACCCCGAACGGCTTGTCCGTCAGCGCCTGCGTCCCGGCGATCTGCTCGGCCAGCATCCGCGGTTCCATCGCCCCGCAGGCGATCACGCCGAACCCGCCAGCGTTGGAGATCGCCGAAACGAGGTGTTTCTCGCTCAGCCAGCTCATCGCGCCGCCCATGATGGCGTATTCGCAGCCAAGGAACGCAGTGCCGCGCGACCACAACCGGTCAAGCTGGGCGCGGGCGGACGTCAAAGATTCAATTTGCATCGAGACCATACGCGGTATGCAGGGCGCGAACGGCGAGTTCGGTATATTCCGCCGCAATCAGCACGCTGACTTTGATTTCACTGGTCGAAATGACCTGGATATTGATTGCCTTGTCGGCCAGCGCGCTGAACATCGTGTTCGCAACGCCGGCATGGCTGCGCATGCCGACACCCACGACGCTGATCTTCGCGACGTTGGGGTCCTCCAGCAGCTCGGTATAGTTGATCTGGCTTTGCAGCCCCGCCAGCGCCGTCCGCGCCCGCGGCAGATCGGCCTTGCCCACGGTGAACGTCATGTCGGTAGTGCCGTCCGCGGAGATGTTCTGCACGATCATGTCCACGTTGACGTTCTGCTCCGACAGCGCGCCGAAGATGGCCGCCGCGATACCGGGACGGTCCGGCACACGCCGCACCGTCAGCTTCGCGTCGTCGCGCGAGTACGCGATCCCCGATACAGTCTCTTTTTCCACGATCTCATCCTCATCCACCACCAGGGTTCCGGTGTCCTCGCCGGGCAGCGCGTCGGTGAAGCTGGACAGCACCCGCACCCGGACCCGTTCGTTCATCGCCAGCTCGACGCTGCGGGTTTGCAGCACCTTCGCGCCGACGGAGGCCAGCTCCAGCATTTCCTCATAGGAGATCCGCGCCAGCTTCCGCGCATGCGGCACGATGCGCGGGTCCGTCGTGTAGACGCCATCGACGTCGGTATAGATGTCGCAACGGTCCGCCTTCAGCGCCGCCGCCAGCGCCACGGCGGAGGTGTCGGACCCGCCCCGCCCCAGCGTGGTGATGCGATGGTCCGGCGCGATGCCCTGGAAACCGGCGACGATCGCCACCTGGCCGGTGCCCATGCGGCGGATCAGTTCCGCGCCCTCGATGTCCTGGATGCGGGCCTTGCCGTGCGCGGTATCGGTATGCAGCGGGATCTGCCAGCCTTGCCAGGACCGCGCATCGACGCCCAGATCCTGCAAGGCGATCGCCAGCAACCCGGCGGTGACCTGCTCGCCGGTCGCGACCACGGCGTCATATTCCCGCGCGTCGTGCATCGGCGCCAGGTCGGTGCACCATTTGACCAACTGGTTGGTGGCGCCGGACATGGCGGAGACGACAACGGCGACCTCGTTGCCAACATCCACCTCCCGTTTGACGCGCTGCGCCACGGTGCGGATGCGGTCGAGATCGGCGACGGAGGTGCCGCCGAATTTCATAACGATGCGGGCCATGCAGGTGATCGGTTGCCAAACTGATGTGAGGGCGCACACATACTGGTCGCAGGCGACAGGAGCAACCATGACGAACGGCACGGTTTCGGCGGAAGAGGTAGGCAAGTTCAGCCAACTGGTCTCGCGCTGGTGGGACCCGAGCGGGCCGATGAAGCCGCTGCACCAGATGAACCCCACGCGAATCGGCTGGATCGACGCGCTGGCGGGCGGCCCCGCGCGGCTGCTCGACGTCGGCTGCGGCGCCGGCCTGGCCTCCGAGGCGTTGGCGAAGCGCGGCTACGACGTGCTGGGAATCGACGCGGGCGGGGAGGCGATCGAAGCGGCGAAGGCGCATGCCGAAGGGCAGGGGCTGACGCTGAGCTACCGCAACTGCCTGGCCGAGGACCTGGCGGCCGAGGGCCTGCGCTTCCCGGTGATCACCGCGCTGGAGATCATCGAGCACGTCCCCGATCCGGCCGCCTTCGTGCGGGTGGTCGCCGGGCTGCTGGAACCGGGCGGGCTGCTGGTGATGTCCACCGTCAACCGCACACGCCGATCCTGGCTGACCGCGAAAATCGGCGCCGAGTATGTGCTGCGGATGCTGCCGGTCGGCACGCATGACTGGAAGGCGTTCCTGCCGCCGTCCGAACTCGGCGGCATGATGCGGGCGGCGGGCCTGCGGGTCACGCACACGACCGGACTGTTGCCCGAACCGCTGACCGGACGGTGGCGGACGGGGCGGGATGTCGGGGTGAACTACATGATCGCGGCGATGCGGTAGATGCCCGTGTCTTGGCCGGGCGTTCGGCAGGCCCCTATGCCAAGGCCCGGCGTTCGGCTGGCCCCATGTGTCATGGCGGGGCTTGGTCCGGCCATCCACGACTTTGCCGCCGCACGCACCGCAAGTCGTGGATGGCCGGACCAAGCCCCGCCATGACACAGGTCCGCAACCCGGTTGCGCGAAGCACATACCGTGCTACATTATCGGCATGACGACGACCCTGACCCTCCGCGACGCCAACCAGCAATTCTCGAGTTGCATCCGCGCGGTCGAATCCGGTGAAGACTTCATCATCACCCGCAACGGCAAACCGGTCGCCCGGCTCAGCCCGGTCTCCAACGTCAGGGTCCTGACGGACAGGCAGAAGCAGGCGCTCGCCCATTTCCGCGCGGTCGTTCAACAGGGTTGGTCGCTTCAGTCCGAGCCGTTCGATCGGGATGCGCTGCATGAACGGTGACCGGTTCACGCTCGACACGAACATCCTGATCTACAGCGTCGATACCTCCGCCGGTCCGCGCCACGTCCTCGCGGTCGATATCATTGAACGCGCGGTCGGCCTGGCGAGCTGCCTGACACTGCAGTCGATATCCGAATTTTTCGCCGCCTGCTGCCGCAAGCGGCTGGTTTCGCGGGACAGCGCCGCGGGCATGGCGCGCGCATGGCTGGACCTGTTCCCCGTCGTCTGCGCTTCCCCAGCGGCGGCCAGGGTGGCGCTGGAGCACGTCCTGGCGGGGCGGGCGTCCTATTGGGACGGATTGATGTTGGCGACGGCGGAGGAAGCGGGATGCTCGGCGATACTGACGGAAGGCATTGCCGACGGGACGATGCTAGGCGCGGTGCGGGTCATCAACCCGTTCGGCGCCAACGGCATCTCGGAGGCCGCCGATCGGCTGTTGCGGGCGTCGGGGTGATACGCCGGTGACCCTGATCTACCTGATCGCCGGGGAACAGAGCGGCGACGTGCTGGGCGCGCGGCTGATGCACGCAATCAGGGCGAAGCGCCCCGAGATCGGCTTTGCCGGTATAGGCGGCGAGGCCATGGCCGAACAGGGGCTGGCCAGCCTGTTTCCGATCCGCTCGCTGTCGCTGATGGGGTTGTTCGAAATCCTGCCGAAGATCTTCGAACTCCGCACGCTGCTGAAACGGACGGTGGCCGATATCCAGGCGCGGGCACCGGATGTGCTGGTAACGATCGACTCGCCCGGGTTCACGTTTCGCGTGCTGCGCGCTTTGCAGCCAACGGCGTTGCGCCGGGTGCATTATGTCGCGCCGCAGGTCTGGGCGTGGCGGGAGAACCGGGTCAAGCACTTTCCCGGCCTCTGGGACGAACTGCTGTGTCTGCTGCCGTTCGAGCCGCCGTTCTTCGCCCGGCACAACCTGCCCGGGCGGTTCGTCGGCCATCCGGTGCTGGAAAGCGGCGCCGATACCGGCAACGCGCAGCGCTTCCGCGACCGCCACGCGCTTTGCGCGGACGACCAGATCGTAACAATCATGCCCGGCAGCCGGCAGACCGAGGTGTCCCGGCTGCTGCCCATCCTGGAAGCAACGATCCGCCTCCTGCCCGAGCGTATCGTTCCGGTCGTCCCATTGGCGGGCCCGGTCGAGGAAGTGGTGCGCCAGCGCGCCGCTTCGTGGCCGATCCGGCCGATACTGGTGCGCGATGCGGAGGACAAGTACGATGCGTTCGCCGCATCCTCGGTGGCATTGACCAAGTCCGGAACGTCGACGCTGGAACTGGCGCTGGCCAGGGTGCCGATGCTGGTGACCTACCGCGTGAATCCGCTGTCTCATCAGATCGCCAAGCGGCTGATCAAGATAAAATACGCCTCCATCGTCAATCTTCTGCTCGATCGTCCTGTCGTTCCTGAACTGCTGCAATATGACAGCCGGCCGGACCGCCTCGCTGCCGAACTGCATCGGCTGCTGAGCGATCAGGCCGCGGTGGAGTTGCAGCGGACGGGCTGCGCGGAGGCGCTGGCGATGCTGCGGCCGCCCTCCGGCACGCCGTCCGAAGCCGCGGCGGATGCCGTTCTGTCGATGCTGCCGTAGCGGCGTTTGCTCGCCACCCGGGATCATCGCGGCGCTCGGTGATGCCGACCTGCGTGAGGGAGATTCTCCCCGAAGACGATATGGCGGCTTGTACGGGCCACGTATCGCGGCAGGGTAACGGAACTGGCGGTATCGCCACGAATCCGGTCAGCCGCAAAACGCTTTAACCTTCATCTTCAATATCGATATTGACACGGCATAATTTTGCGCATGAAAACCTACCGTTCTTTGCAACGGGAGCGGCTGATCAATGCATCTACATTCATTCGTCAAAAAAGGCATGATCGCGACCGTTGTGCTGGTTGCCGCTGCCGGGACCTCCGCCGCTCAAGATGCTCCGCTCGCCGCCTACAACGCAGCGCTGACCGAAAGCTCGGTCTCGGGAATTTCCTCAGGCGCCTATCTGGCGGTCCAGTTCGCCACCGCCTGGTCCTCGGTCATCAAGGGCGTGGGCGCCATCGCCGGCGGTCCGTTCGGCTGCGCCGGCGGCTTGGCCTCGACGGCGCTGAGCACCTGCATGGTTGGCGCCCCGGGCGTGGACCTTGGCGTCCTGCGGTCGCTGATCGATACCCTCGGCGACAGCAGCGCGATCGACGATCCGGTGAACATCGCCAGGCAGCAAGTGTATTTATTCAATGGTTACAACGACAATATAGTCATGCGTCCGGTCAGCAACTGGCTGGCCTCACTCTACACCGCGCGATTGGGCGAGCCGCATTCCGGCAACCTGTTTTATCAGACAGCCATCGGCGCCGGACATTCCCAGGTCACGCTCAACTACGGCGGCAAGTGCTCGGCCAATGGCGGCACTTACTTCGATGATTGCGGCTACGACCAGGCCGGCGTGATGCTGCAGCACATCTACGGCGCCCTGGCCAGGCCGAACCGCGGCGCCCTCCGCGGCACGGTCCTGACGTTCAGCCAGGCGGAGTTCACTGCCCCGGCCAAGCCGGCGGAGTACAGCATGGGCAACAATGCCTTCCTGTATATTCCGGCGGATTGCGCCGCAGGAGCCGCCTGCCGGATGCATATCGCCCTGCATGGCTGTAAGCAGTCATTCGACAACATCGGTGAAGAGTTCGTCCGGCATGCCGGATACAACGAGTGGGCGGATACCAACCATATCATCGTCCTGTATCCGCAAACCACGCCCAGCTTTCTGGTCGCGCCGTTCGGTCCGACCAATCCGGAAGCGTGCTGGGACTGGTGGGGCTATCTTGACCAGGATCCCTCCGGCGATCCGCGCTATCTGACCAAGGCCGCGCCGCAGATCACGACGATCAAGCGGATGCTCGACCGTCTGACCACGGGCGCAACACCGGCCGATGCCGTCGTGGCAGCGGACCCGCAGGTGCTGGTGGTCAACGACGCTACCGACACATCGATCGCGCTGGCGTGGACCGCGGTCCCGGGCGCGAGCGGCTATGAGGTGTTACGCCGGGGTCCCGGGGAAACCGCATTCGCCAGCGTCGGCACGGTCGGCGGGTTGGGCTTCGGCGACAAAGGCCTGACTCCGAAGACGGTCTATCAGTATCAGGTTCGTCCCATCCTGGCCTCCGGCGCCGGGCTGTTCACCGCAGTGGTGACGAAGGCGACACGTCCACCCGTGCCGCGCTGTATTGATCCCGGAACGTGCAAGGTTAGCTGAGACACCGCATGCGGTCGCGTCGACTCAGCCGCTGCTACCGCTAGAATCAGGCGTCGGTAATGTCGCTAATACGGTATTGCCGCCTTCTGCCACAGCCCTCTCGCTGAACCGGATGGCCGCTGGTTCGTTACCGTTGCCGGCAACGGGAGACGACGCGATGAAACAGCCGCACACCGAACACTCGGTCGCGCACAGCGAGACTCAGCAGAACACTGGCAACCACAAGAAACCCGGCACGCCGGACGAACATGGCGCCGATCGGTTCGGGGGCACCAGGGCCGGGAAGGAGAATGTGGAAAAGGCCGATGAGAGCAGCCCATCGAAGGACTGAGAGTTCCAGTACCGAACATCGCGGCGTGGCGGGGTCGCGTGCCCGTAGCCTCCCAAACCGCGGCGCCAGCCCGCTTTAGCACGCGACCCGGTGGTCAAAGCTTTCGCCATTGACCGGCCGAACCAGCGCCGGACCGGCGCGGCGTATTGCCTCGGCGCGGTTGTGAGCGCCCAAAGCCGTGTAGGCCATGGAGAGGTGCGCCTTCACCGTCCCGACACCGAGGTTGAGTTCGCGCGCGATCGCCTTGACCGAACGGCCCTCCGCCAGCAACCGCATCACGTCCGTCTGCCGCGGCGACAGCCGCACGGTGTCTGCTTCCGGCTGTTCGAAGGCAGCGATCGGCGGTGCTACCGGCGGCGTCGTCGGGCGGCCCGTTTCCGCAATCTCGGGCAGTCTATCAAAGTGACCGTCCCTGGGGGCGGTTCGGCCCCAAATCGCCAGCCACGACGGCACGGCCTCCACCGGCATTGGCCGGGCGATCCAGAAACCTTGCAGATAGCAAGCGCCCAGTTGCTCCAAAGCGCTGGCGGTCTCCCGGGTTTCCACGCCCTCGGCGACGCAATCCGTCTCCATGTTCACGGCCAGCTCGATGATCGATTTCACGATCGCCCGCGAATCCCGCGAAACCGTCATGTCGCTGACGAACGTCCGGTCGATCTTGATCTCCGAGAACGGCATCTGCCGCAGCAGGGCAAGCGACGAGTAACCGGTTCCGAAATTGTCGATGGACAGGCGAATTCCTTTAAGCTGCAGACGGCTGAGGATGTCCATCGTCAGGGTGGCGTCCTTGAACGCCGCCGTCTCGCTGACTTCCAGCCATAGATGCTCGGGTGGCATGCCGCCTTCCCGCAGGCGCTGCTCCAGCCGATCGGGCAGTGTCAGGTCATGCAAATTCTTGGCGGATATGTTCACCGCTATCGGCACGTTGATGCCCGCCCGGGCCAAATCCCGGTAGGCGTTGAACGCAGCGCCGATGGTCCAATCCGCCAGCGCGTCGATGGTCGCGGCATCCGCCTCGGCGATGCTCAGGAACCCGGATGGCGGGATCAACCCGCAACCGGCCCGATCCCACCGGATCAGCGCCTCCAGCTTCTTCAACCGCCTCGACGGCATCGCCACAATGGGTTGAAAATCAAGGCTCATTTCATTGCCGGTGATGGCCGCCCGGAGCTGTTTGGCGGTAACCGGCTCGTTGGCCGCCATCAGGCGCGCGAACACGTGCTCGAGCGCCGGGATGTGCAGCGGCTTTTCCAGGACGGCGGCGACCTTGAGGCCGAGGCTGACTCCCAGGTCGCGCACGGTCGACAACAGCCTGCCGCCATGCCCGCTGATGAGCACGAGCGTCTCCGGGTAGTGGTAGCGTGCCAACAGCCGCAGTTGCTCCACGCCATCCGTGGCGCCGAGTTCCAGATCGAGCACGATGACATCCGGCCGGGCGTTCCGCATATGCTGCCAGAACGATTCCGCATCCGTGACCGGCGTTGCGTCGATGCCTTTGGCGGTGGCGGATTTGATCACCAGGCGGCCAAGCTCCGGATCATCGTCAAAAACCAGCATTTGCATGGCGTTGGCTACCCCGCTGCGCCAGCGGGCGTCCCGCCGGGCCGGTTGCTGGCAGTCTCACCGCCTGAGGCGGCGGACCGTCGCCGATACCGAGGCGAACGTCCCAATCCTGCGTCATGTGCGTCACAAGTGCTAAAAAATGGTTTCATAGGTCGGTTTTGCCTCGCTGTAATAGTATTTTCGTAGTCCAGGATGCCTCTCGGCTTAGTCTAATGCTAACTTATCACAAGTATGGTATCGATATAAAGCGATTTCGGAAATGGTGTTATTACAATTCTAGTGGACTGCGCTTGCTGCGCCGCGCGGTTCGGCCAGGCTGTCGCGCCGGCGTGTCAGCACGACCTGACCGCGCCGGCCTTGCGGAGCTGACTAATCGCCGCCCGGCGGATCGATCACCGCGATCGTGTGGCGCGCGATCATCGCCTCCTCATCGGTCGGGATCACGAACACCCGCACCCGTGACCGGTCGGTTGAGATCACCTGCGCGCTGTTGCGGTTGGCGAGGCGGTCGAGTTCGACGCCGATCCACTCCATGCCCTCCAGCACGCGCTGGCGGACCTGCCAGGCGTGCTCGCCGATGCCGCCGCAGAACACGATGGCGTCGATGCCTTTCAGCACCGCGGCCAGTCCGCCAAGTTCGCGGCGGATGCGGAAGACGAAATACTCGATCGCCTGCTGCGCGGCGGGCGAGTCGGACGCTTCCAGCTCGCGCATGTCGTTGGAGATGCCGGACAGGCCTTTCAGGCCGGACTCCTTGTAGAGCAGGTCCTGGATCTGATTGGCCGTCATTTGCTTTTCCTGCATCAGGTACAGCACGACGCCGGGGTCCAACTGGCCGCAGCGCGTGCCCATCGGCAGGCCGTCCAGTGCGGTGAAGCCCATCGAACTGGCGACCGACTGCCCGTCGCGGATGGCGCACATGGAGGCGCCGTTGCCGAGATGGGCGATCACGACTCGCCCGGCGGCGTGGAGCGGCGCGATCTGCCTCAGCCGCCCGCTGACGTATTCATAGGAGATGCCGTGGAAGCCGTAGCGCCGCACGCCTTCCTCGTAGAAGCGCATCGGCAGGGCGAACACGTCGTCTACGAACGGGTGATGGCGGTGGAAGGCGGTGTCGAAGCAGGCGACCTGCCGGACGTGCGGCCATGCCTCGCGCGCCGCGAGGATGCCTTCGATGTTGTGCGGTTGGTGCAGCGGCGCGAGCGGGATCAGGGATTTGATGTAGTCCAGCACGTCATCGGTGATCAGCACCGGTTCGGCGTAGCGCAGGCCGCCATGCACCACGCGGTGCCCGGCGGCTTCCACCTGCGCATCGGGGAAGGTGGCGCGCCGCCAGGACAGGATGCGGTCCAGCGCGTCCTTGTGGAACGGCGCCCCGTCCGGGCGCGACCATGTCGCTTCGTTGATCGATGTGCCGGCGCCGTCGTGGATCGAGATCTTCCGCTGCTGTCCTTGGGTTTCCACCTGGCCGATGGCCACGGGGGACAGGGTGTCGCCGACAGCCTCGAACAGGGAGAACTTGATCGAGGATGAACCGGCGTTGAGGGTGACGACGTGGCGGGTCATGGCGGGTGCTCCTGACGGCTGGGCCTATAGAGAGCACAGCTGCCGGCCGAGGGAAAACCGGCGGGTGCCGGTGTTGACGGCGGGCGGTTGGGCGTTTCAGATCATCGGCAACAGCGGGAGGGGTGGGTGCGCGATCGGCACGCTCCCGGCTTTCGCGAGGACGTGCATCGGCCAGGCGCTGCTGCTGCGCGGTGCACCGGAGGAAGTCGAGGCGATTGCTTTCATCGAGGCTGTAGCGGACACCGGCGAGCGCGATGCAGCCTCATCACGATCGGCTGCCCGGGCGCACTGTCCGCCAGTCTAGATCCGGAATGTTCAGGATGGGGCCTTGAACCACTCGGACGGGAGCCAGGAGCAGCCGGCGGCGGAGCTGATTTCGAAGAGGATCGCCGACCTTGGGGATTGGCGTGGGGAAACCCTCGGCAGGATGCGTGCGCTCATCTGGCAGGCGGACCCGGACGTCATCGAGGAGTGGAAATGGCGGGGCGTGCCGGTTTGGTCGCATAACGGCATCATCTGCACCGGCGAGTCCTATAAGGCGGTGGTGAAGCTTACCTTTGCCAAGGGCGCGTCGCTGGACGATCCGGCTGGGCTGTTCAATGCGAGCCTCGACGGGAATGTGCGGCGTGCGATCGACATTCACGAGGGGGAGGTCGTTGACGAGACTGCTTTCATCGCGCTGGTTCGCCAGGCGGTAGCGCTTAACAGTGCTGGCAAGACGAAACCCAAGAAGAAGTCGAAGTCCTGAGGAACAGTGCCGCCTAACGTGGGCCCCGTGGCGGTCGATCGCGAGGCGGCCCGGGCTCGATGTGGGGGATGAGGTCGTCCGGCTGTGGAGGCTCACCGGTACTACAGCGCATCAGCCGATCAAAGGCGTTGACATCGGCGCGCCCGCGGCGTTCGGCGAAAAACTCCGGCCGTGCCCATGGCCGCCAGCTTTCCTGCCACCGCGGTCGCGACGAACTGGTTGACGCTGATGGTGTCGGCCGCGGCACGACGCTCGATCTCGGCCTTGATCGAGTGCGGGAGGCGCAGGGGAGAGGTGCTTCGGGGTTAGATAGAAAGGGATACGCGATGGAAGTCACATCGACAGAATTCCAGCAGAACGTCGGGCGCTATCAGGACGCCGCGCTGCAGGCGCCGGTCGCCATCACCAAGAACGGGCGACCCCATACGGTGCTGATGTCGGCGGCGTTCTTTGAGTTGGTCACGAAGGGCCGGGTCGCTCGCCGGGTCGAAGATCTCGACCACGACACCCTGAAAGCCATAGCCGCCACCAGCGTCGGGCCCAAGGATGTCGCGTTGGATGATGTCATCAAAGACTGGACTCCGTGAGTCTTCCGAAGCCGGGTCCCGGGCTTGTCATCTCCTATGCGTATCTGTGGGCGGACCAGCATCGAACAGGCATCGAGGAAGGGGCGAAAGACCGGCCCTGTGCCACCATCGCCGCGCATCAGGTGATAGCGGGGCGGGAGGTGGTGACGGTGGTTCCGGTCACACATTCACGGCCCGCCGATAAGGCTGATGCCATCGAGATGCCGCCGGCGCTGAAGGCGTTTCTCGGCCTCGACGACCTGCCTTCATGGATCGTCGTCAGCGAAACCAACGACTTTTTCTGGCCGGGACCGGACTTGCGGCCTCGGCGGGGTTTCTCACCGGCCCGGTTCGATTACGGCATGTTGCCGCCCCGGTTCTTTCCCATCTCCGGGACCGTATGTTGCAGGCCGCCCGAAGCCGTAGGCTGCGCAGCGTGCCGCGGACCGAGTAGCTCCCGGGTTTCGGAAGAGTCTTTGTTTCGGCAGGCCGGGCCGGGAGTCCGGTCGTGTCCGTCACGGTATGGACCTTCGCCGTGACCACGGCTCATTCTGTGCGCCTGATCCGGTGTGATCGCGCCGCGGTTTCGAGCGAGACAAATCGGCGACGCAGTTCAGCGAAAAAGCGGGGTGGGAGAAACCCGTAGGCGACTGAACTGTCGTCTCGATCGCCGACGCGGCGAAGATCCGGCCCGGGCCATTCGAACACATTGCTTTCGGAGAGGACGACCCACGAGCGATCGGTATCGAGGTCAAGATGGCGCTTGATTGCCGCGGGCAGTTCCAAAGCAGCTTCCGGATTTTCAGGCGGGCTGTGCGTGACAGGAACAACCTGCACCCGGGTTACAGAGTCGCGATCCCGGACCACGAGAACGATCGCGCAAGGCCGATCCTTGGTGCCTTCCTCACGACCCTGGCGATGCTCCCGCAGCCACAGATAGGAATATCGGATGACCAGTCCTGGCTCAGGCGCGGGAAGCCTCACGGAGTCCAGTCTTTGATCAGATCATCCAGGTGGTGGTGCCGCGGGTCCATCTCGCTGCGGCCGATCGCTTCGACGATGTCGTCGGGAAGCTCGCCGGCGGCGTAGACCTGACGGTCGCGACGTTTCAGACGCTGATACTCCTCGGCCGAGACCATGACGGTTCGGTCCCGGCCGTTGCGGGTGACGATGACGGTCTGGTTCAGGGCCAGATCCTGATAGCGACCAACCTCTTTGCCGAACTCGGTCGCGGATACGCGGACGACGTCTGCCATGGCTCTCTCCGGATATTCCGGATTATAGCCGAAACCGGCGAGATGGCAAAGGCAATCGAAAGTTCGGCCGGTGGTCCGGAAAGGGTCTTTGTTCTCCTGTCGGTCCGGATTACAACCGGCGGATGGCCGTTCCTGACTATCAGTCCCTTATGCTTCCCGTGCTGGTGATGTCAGCTGCCGGCGAGCTCCGCGTCGGCGACGCTGTCGAGCGTCTGGCCGAACAGCTCCACCTGTCCCCGGATGAGCGGACACAGCTTTTGCCCTCCGGCAAACAGACCTTGTTTGGCAACCGGGTGCATTGGGCCAAGACCTACCTGACCAAGGCGGGCCTACTGGAGAGCACCCGGCGCGGTCATTTCAGGATTACGGAGCGCGGCCGACAGGTGGTCGCTTCGCATCCCGCCCGCATCGATAACGAGTACCTCAACCAGTTCGCCGAATTCCGGCAATTCAAAGAGAGGTCGGCTGAGGGAACCGCTCAGGAAGGCGTGCATCCCGCCGCGCCGGCGCTCGTCAGCCACACGGAAACGCCCGATGAGATCATGCGGGTGGCGCATAGGCAGGTCGAGACGTCGCTCGGGCAGGATCTGCTGGACCGGGTTCGCGCTGGGCCGCCTGCCTTCTTTGAGCGTCTCATCGTCAACCTGCTTCTGAGCATGGGTTACGGCGGGTCCGCGGCGGAAGCGGGCCGCGCGCTCGGCCGCAGTGGTGACGACGGTGTTGATGGGGTGATCGATCAGGATGCCCTCGGGCTGGATCGCGTCTACATCCAGGCCAAGCGCTACGCCGAGGGAAACAGCATCGGCGCCGGGGCGATCAGGGATTTTTTCGGCAGCCTCGATCGGCACAAGGCGACGAAGGGCCTGTTTGTGACCACCTCGACGTTTTCATCGTCGGCGAGGGAGACGGCGGAGTTTCTCAGCAAGCGGATTGTTCTGATTGATGGCGAACACCTCGCCAAGCTGATGATCCGGTACAATGTGGGGTGCCGGGTTGAGGAGGTTCTGCACATCAAGAAGGTCGATGAGGACTTTTTCGAGTAGCGGGGCGGTGGCGGTCCTGGGGGAATGCAGTTCGATCTCGATAAAGCTGCTATTGCGCGGAGGATACAGAGGCATGGGGAAGCAGAATTGACCTGAACGCCTTGCGGCGTTGGTTTGAATTGATGCGAAAGCGTAGGAACCATGATGCGAACAAAACTATGGCGAATCGGCGTCTTCGCAATTAGATTGGTTTAGGTTTGCTATTCAAAACAGATTCGTCGCAGGAGACAACGACCATTCACACCGAGAGACCCAACCGGTTTACGCCAACCCTGCAAATGGTAATCGCCCTAAGCGCGGTTGCGATTGCATCCTCATCCCTTGTTATCGCAACAGTTTCGATCGCCTTTGCCTCCAGAAACTGGTCGAGCGACCAAAATGCGAAATTGGTTGAAATCGGGGTAGGTGTTCTTCGGGCTGACCCAACAAAGGAGATCCAAGCCGCAGGCGCGAGGGACTGGGCCCTCGATCTTATCAACGCTCACTCTGGTACTAGGTTGTTTACTTCGGCCGAGCGTGCAGAATTGATCGGTAAGTCGTTAAACTATGTTGATACGGGGTATGTGACCGGCGGAGACACCATCTGGCCGGACGCGGCGACTCGCCCACCGAAGAGCAAGTGACTAAGTCAAGAAAATCGATGTCACTGCTGGGGATATTTCAGCCATTTTCCCGCTTCCAGTTCCTCACTACGCCAAACAGAATTCTAGTTCTAAATATATTGCTAATCGGAAAGGTCGCCTGATAAGCGTAGTGACGCGTCATCGATATAGATGAACGCCCGCACCCAAGGTTGCCTAGCGGGCTACTGGTCTTTCCGATGCCATAGCCGAGACTTGCCTCGCTTGGGCATACAGTCCGCCCAATTTCTCGCGAAGCTTCTCGGCCTCCACATCTCGCCTAGTGGCGCGGATTTGCGCCTTGATTGCGACAATCTTCTTGTGCTGCCGATTTGGTGTATTCAGCCGATCACCACTAACGATTACACCCGTGATTTCTGATATCCCATCGTAGTAGGATTTCTCTTTGTGGTACCGTAAACCAGAACGATGGATTTCCTTCTTAATACGCCACAACACAGCCGCACATATTGATGCTCCCGATACGGTCACATCATCAATGTAGACCGATAGCTTGTAGCCATACTCTCGGCAAATGGAGGCGATAGCCTGCCACACATCATAATGTGCGTAGTAGGCAAGGATTGGACTTAGCGGGCTTCCTGTGGGCAAATGCCCTTGATACGTAGAGAGGGCGGTTAAGGTGGCCGCAACATCTCTTTCGCACTTCATCACCTTATGGAAAAACCAGAAAACTCGCCGAGCCGGGGTGCTCGGAAAGTATTTACGTACATCAAGACAATGAACCACGCGCTGGCCCCGATGTAGTGCGGCGTTACCCACGTAGCACCGCCCCTTAACAGGGCAGAAGAGATAGTCTGGCGGAGCAATCCGAGAGAGCCAGCGTGCCAGTCTGGCCTGCACCAGCTTGAGCTGGCGCGCTGGGTTTTCAACGTCTCGAGTCCCGCCATTCTTTTTTAGTACAGGAAACTCTCGATACAAACTGTTCGCCGCTCTTGACAGCGTCCTCAACTCGCAGGTGCTGATTTTCAGCAGTCCCGCCAACTTCTTGCGATTGGCAAGCTTATAAAGCGGAGACTGATCGAGAGCATACCTCTTTATCTCACTCGACTTCGGCACGCTCAGCACGCTCCTCTAGAAACTGCATCAGCTTGATGATTTTTCCTGCCACTAGTCCTCGTGCTTTTTCATAAGCGCGAGGCTTGTCCATGTTCTCTGAGAAGAACATGATAGACGACACTGGGACATTAAATATCTCAGCGTATTTTTCCACCAGTTCAAGGGTAGGCTTTTTCGTCCCCTTCTCGATTTCGGACAGGTAGGACTTTGACATTCCTATCTTCTCTGCCACCTCTGACTGGCGCATGTCGTGATACACACGTATCAGGCGAAGCGCCTCGTTAAGCATTCTAATCTCCACTTCCAATAGATCACTAAGCAGGGCGGCGGGTTACTCCCGCATGAAATGGATAGCCTGGTAGATGATCCAAATCACTCTTGTGATTGCGATACCCGCAGCAGCCATCGTCTTCCATGTCTGCGGACGCAAAAGGGCATTCGCCCAGCTACGCCGCTTCCTCGGTTTCACCCACCGCCGTTTCCGGTCGTCATGATCCGATGTTTCCATCAGAGTAGTTCCTTCTTCACGGTCAAGCAGAATTGCTGACCCCATCGAGCGAAGAAGGGAGGGGCGGAAACGGTAAACCCTGTCAGTAAGGCGTGGCCCCTCCATCGGGGCCACGCCCGCCGCCAGCGCGCCGCAGCGCCTCTGCCGGTCGAAATTTAGAAGGCTCTCGCCTTCCACGAAGCTTCTTACGAACCTCCAGTGAGTGATGGTTATCCCCAATCAAGCGACAGCAACATAAATAAGGGGCCGGCGGCGTCGCGTCAAGAACTTTTTTCGTTCCCAGCGAACTATCATCGCTTCATGTGGTGAATGGCATCATGCCAGATCATCGAAATCGCGATACGACTGACGTTAGAGGTTCGGGCGATCTCTCGGGTCGCCGCTCCGGGTCACTCTGGGCTTGCGGCCCATATCTTCCCGCCGCGTATCTTGGGGCGATAAACTACCTCCAGACGGCTAGGGAGGTCTCAACGCTGCTTGGACTCACCCACGCTTCCCCAAATTCTCCAACAACGCCACCGCCCCCGGCAATTCGTGCCGCCGCTCCCGCAGCAGCTTCTCCCCGCCCACAGCGTAAACCGCCACCGCCGACAGGATATCCCGCAGCCGCCCCGGCGCACTCGCATCGAACGGCAGCACGCACCCGCCCGTGCGCTTCGCCAGATCCCAGAACACCTCCGCATCCCGCCGAGCCGCCGGATCCGCCGTGTCGTGCAACACGATCAGCTTCATCCCGGCCACGCCCATCGCGTCCGCCAGCCGGCGGCCCTGAGACACGCTCTCCTCGAACACGTCCCCGACATAAACCACCACCCGCACCCCCGCCTGCTTCCCGCTCGCCGACAGTATCGGCAATAGCCGCGTGTGCCCGGAGATGCACTCCACCCCCGCCGCCCGGTCGCGCAGCGTGTTCGCATCGTTGGTGAACCCGGTGAACGTATGCACCCGCCCGCCGCCATGCACCGCCAGCGCCACGTCCAGCTCCCCCGGCAGCGCCTTCACCAAAGCGTCCGTCACCCGCCGCGCCGCCGCCCAGGCCGGCTCCCGGGACGCCGTCGCATCCACCGCGAATACCAGCCGGGGCCGCTTCGGCGTCACCGCCTCCACCGGCGGTTCGGCATGCCCCACCGCCAACAGCGCCGAGGCCGCGTCCGCCGCCGCCGTTACCGCCGTCGCGACGGACCGCAGCCGCGCCAGCATGCTGCCGCCCGAAACCCGGGCAACCGTCCCCCCCGGCGGCGGCGAAACCGGAACCGGCGCGTCGTCAGGAACCAGCACAAAGTTCGGCTTGTCGGTCATGGCAGCCTCCTGATGCTCAATCCTGCTAGCGGAAGGGCGGCTCGTCAAAGCTGCGCAGTTTCCGGGAATGCAGCGCCCCCAAATTCCCGCGCAGCAAATCCAAAGCGGCGATGCCGATGCGCAGATGCTCACCCACGGCGCGCTGATAGAACGCGCTGGCCATACCGGGCAGCTTGATCTCGCCATGCAGCGGCTTGTCCGATACGCATAGCAGCGTGCCATACGGCACCCGCAGCCGGTAGCCCTGAGCCGCCAGCGTGCCGCTCTCCATATCCACCGCAATCGCGCGAGACAGGTTGATCCGCCGCCGCTCCTGCGACCAGCGCAGTTCCCAGTTGCGGTCGTCGTAGGACACCACGGTGCCGGTGCGCAGCCGCTGCTTCAGGGCATCGCCCCGCTCCCCGGTGACCAGCGCCGCCGCCTCCTGCAACGCCACCTGCACCTCCGCCAGCGCCGGTATCGGCACTTCCGGCGGCACCAGGTCATCCAGGATGCGGTCGCGCCGCAGATAGCCGTGCGCCAGCACATAGTCGCCGATGGCCTGCGACTGCCGCAGCCCGCCGCAATGCCCGACCATCAGCCAGCAATGGGGGCGCAGGACGGCGAGGTGGTCGGTTATGTTCTTGGCGTTGGACGGACCGACGCCGATGTTGACGATGGTCACGCCGCCCTGCCCGTCGCTGCGCGCCAAATGATACGCCGGCATCTGGAACCGGAACCACGGCGCCGCCGCGATCCGCTCCGCCGCCTCGATCAGATTGTCGCCGCGCGCCGCCACCACGCCGCCGGGCGCGACCAGACGGTCGTACGGAGAACCGGGGTCAGCCAGCTCATCCAGGCCCCAGCGCACGAACTGATCGACATAACGCTGGTAGTTGGTCAGCAGTATCCACGGCTGGATGCAGCGCCAATCGGTGCCTGTATAGTGCTGCAAGCGCCCCAGCGAGTAATCCACCCGCAGCGCGTCGAACAGCGCCAGCGGCCGCGGCTCGCCGTCCTCGAACGCCCATAGCCCGTCCGCCACCTCGTCGCCGACGGCCGACAGCAGCGGCGTCGGGAAATGCCGCGCCAGCTCGACCGGCGTGACGATGCCGCCGGCCAACTCGTCGCCGCGGTCGAGCACATAAGGGTAGGGCATCTCCTGCCCGCTGTGCCCGACAGCCAGTGTGGCGCCGTATTCCGCGACTAGCGGCTCCAGTTGCTCCAGCAGATAGCGGCGGAAGAAGCACGGGTGGGTCACCGTGGTGGCATAAACCCCCGGCATCTGGATCTTCCCCCAGGCGCGGCGGCTGACCGGTATCGGCTGGTTCGGCTCGCACACCAGGCGCAGTTCGGGATAGCGGAAGCGGCTGCGCTCGCCGGCGTCCGGAGGCTCCCCGCCGGCGGCAAAGCGCGCCAGGGCGTTGCGCTGCGCCTGCACCGCCTCGGCATGCATCGCCTCCAGCCGATCAACGGCCTGGTCGGGCGAAAGGGCGGTGTGGTGTCCATCAGGCATAAGCGGCAGATCCTCTGTAGGGGAACCCTTAACTTGGCGGTTCAGTGACCCAGATCAAAGCAAATCGATCTTGGGGGAGGGAAAACCTTCGATGTCCAATTATGGTTTGGGGAAGCTGCTGGCGGCCGGTGCGGCGCTTACGACATGGGCGGCGGTCGCCGCGGCGGATGCGCCGCCGCGGCATATCCGCGGCACGATTGCATCCGTGCAGGAGCACACAGTCGCGGTGACCACGGCGCGCGGCGCCACGGATGACATCACGCTCGCCGATGACGCAAAGGTGTTCACAGTCAGCCCGGCGACGATCAGCGCGATCAAGGACGGCAAGTTCGTCGGCATCACCTCGGTCGAGAAGGGCGGCAAGGCGGTCGCGGTCGAGGTGCATGTGTTTGACGAGTCGCTGCGCGGGTTAGGGGAGGGGCATTATCCCTGGGATCTCGGGTCCGGCCCGAACATGATGACCAACGCCAATATCGCCAGGGTTGAGTCGGTAGGCGGCGACCGGGTGCTGGAGCTGGACTACAAGGGCGGCACGCAGCAGATAGCGGTTCCGCCGGACGCGACGGTGGTGGAGTTCACCCCGGGGACGCCGGATGAACTGAAACCCGGCGCCAAGGCGTTCGTGATCGCCCACGTGGGGGCGGACGGGAAAATGGTGGCGGGAGCGATCGTCGTGGGCAAAGATGGCTTAAAGCCACCGATGTAGCGCGGGAGTTCGTTCTTGGTCCGGTTACTGCCTCTATGGTCTTGGCTGGCAGAAGCGTAGCCATGACGGCCGGGCCCCCCGAAACGATAGCCGCGCGAACCGACACCGGCTCCGTGTCCACCGGCCGGGCGCCGGCGCTGATCTACCGGCATTCGGTCGTTGTTCGCGTCACCCACTGGATCAATGTGCTCTGCCTGACCATCCTGTTGATGAGCGGGCTGCAGATCTTCAACGCCCACCCGGCGCTGTACTGGGGCAATATTTCGGACTTCGCTCACCCGGCGGTTGCGATGACCGCGGTGCAGCCGCAAAACGGTCCACCCCGCGGCATCACCACCGTATTCGGGCACAGCTTCGACACAACGGGCGTGCTTGGCCTGTCGCACGACGCCGCGGGCCAGCCCTGGGAACGCGGCTTCCCCGCCTGGGCGACGCTTCCCGGCGAGCAATCGTTGGCCGGCGGGCGGCTGTGGCATTTCTTTTTCGCCTGGCTGTTCGTCATCAACGGCTCAATCTACCTGCTGGCGGGGGTCCTGCGCGGTCACCTCTGGCGGGACCTGCTGCCTAACCGGGACCAGTTTCGCCATATTGGGCGGACAACTTTGGACCACCTGCTGTTTCGCTTCCCGAAAGGCGAGGAGGCCCGTCGCTACAACGTCCTACAGAAGCTGGCCTATCTGGCCGTGATCGTCGGCTTCCTCCCGTTCATGCTGCTGACCGGCCTGTCCATGTCCCCACGTATGGATGCCGTCTGGCCGCAATTGCTGGCCCTGTTCGGCGGGCGGCAGTCGGCGCGCACCATCCACTTTATTCTTGCGTGGTCGCTGGTCGCCTTCGTCCTGGTTCACGTCTTCATGGTTCTGGTCTCCGGCGTCGGGAACAATCTGCGCTCGATGGTGACCGGGCGTTACGCGATCGAGGAGTCACGCGATGCCGCCGAATGACCTGCATCGCCGCAAGCTGTTCGCCGGCGCCGCGCTCGGCACGCTCCTTCTGGGCGGCTGCGATCGGCTGGCTGAAGACCCCGGGGTGCAGCGCGTGCTGGCGAGCGTCGAGGGCCTGACGAGGCGGGTGCAACGCCTGCTCGGCGGCGCCCGGGCGCTGGCACCGGAATATTCTGAGGCCGATTTGTCGCCGGTGTTCAAGGCCAACGGCACGCTTGATCCGGACGACGAAGACTATCAGGACATGGCCGCGAAGCATTTCGTCGACTGGCGGCTGGAGGTGACCGGTCTGGTCGAGCAGCCGCTGCGCCTGTCGCTGGACGATCTGCGCGCCATGCCGTCGCGCACCCAGATCACACGCCATGACTGCGTCGAGGGCTGGAGCTGTATCGGCAAATGGAAGGGTGCGGTGCTCGGCGATGTGCTGCGCCAGGCCGGACCGCGGGCGGATGCCCGGTATGTGGTGTTTCGCTGTGCAGATCCCATGGACAATGGCAATCCGGACAGCAAGTATTACGAGAGTATCGGGATGGAAGAGGCATTCCATCCCCAGACTATTCTGGCCTACGAGATGAACGATACGCCCCTGCCGGTGGCGCATGGCGCCCCGCTGCGGGTGCGGGTTGAGCGCCAGCTTGGCTACAAGATGGCGAAATACCTCATGCGGATCGAACTGGTGGACAGTTACGCCGATATCGGAAGCGGCAACGGCGGCTACTGGGAGGATCAGGGATACGCCTGGTATGCCGGGATTTAGGCCGCCGCGCCTGCGTCAACACCGATGCGGTGCAAGCCCCGGGGCGGCTTTGTTACATCCGCTGTGCAGTTGCAACGCCGGGCGACAATACCTGGCCTCGGTCTTTCAGGCAGGGGAAATACTCGCGATCGGCCCCGAGTACATGCTTGGCGACCAGGTCTTCGGCCAGAAACTGGAACAGGGGGCCGCCCGCAGGAGGTCCGGCATCAACCAGGGCGGCAGCGCGTTCGAGGAGTTCGCGATGGATCGCGGCATGTTCCTTCAGCGAGGCAAAGCCTGCCTCCTCGAGGATCGCTTCCTCGTTCTGGAAATGCTGCTCGACCTTGCGAACCAGAATATCCATCAAGCCGGCCACATCCGCTTCCCGGCGTTCGGAAAGCACCGCGGCAAGAAGATCGGCGGCGTGACCGAACAAGGCACGATGTTCCTCGTCGATCAGTGGGTGGCCGCACTCATAGGCCGGTCGCCACGCAAGTTGCACGAACTCCCTGGAAACAGAACGACCCGCATCGGTGGACGTCGGCAGTAACGGGGCGACCCGCGTCCGGTTCCTCCCGTCATTCTTGGCGCGATAGAGTGCTTCGTCGGCCGCCCGGAGCAAAATAGTCCCATCGATTCCGGGCTCGGGCAGGACGGTGGCGACACCGGCGCTGGCGGTCACTTTTCCCATCGGAGACTGTGCATGCACGATGTCGAGCGATTCGATCGAACGACGCAGCGTCTCAGCCAGATCCGGGGCGGCATCGGCGCCGACGCCCGGCAGGATCAGCGTGAATTCTTCGCCGCCATAGCGAGATGCGAGATCTGTGGTGCGCTGTGCGCTGGCCTGAAGGACGCGGGCGATTTTGACCAGACACTCGTCTCCCGTCTGATGGCCGTAACAATCATTGTATTTCTTGAACCAATCGACATCGAGCATGATCAGCGTCAACGGCAGACCATGGCGGCCGCAGCGCGCCCATTCATCCGCGAATATCGCGTCGAACTGGCGGCGATTCGCCAGACCCGTCAGCCCGTCGGTGGTTGAGAGAGCAATGAGCCTGCTGTTGGCATCCTCTAGTGCCAGCGTGTGCCGCCTGACCTCTTCGGATAACGATCCTGCATATGCGCTGAAGATGAAAAGCAGTAACCAACCGCAAATGCAGGTCATCGCGATCATGCCGATCCAGGCCGTCGGGCTCACCACGTACGATTCGACGTCGAAGGACGGAAGATGCCCGGTTGGAACGGTATACAGCCCTATCAGGCCCATGCATGCGACAATGACAATCGACAGGGCGATGGTGGCGCGCTTGCCAAAAAAGATCCATGCCAGGGACGGCGTGATCGCCAGGAAACAAATGGCTCCCGTAGACAACAAGCCCCGTATGAAAAGTACAAAAAGGGACCCAGCAGTAATAGACGCGATAAGACTTATCGCCTTGGCGCGAAAACTTAATCGGCCTTTATTTGCGGCAACGATGTACATAACTATACAGAGCAATATCGTGGACGTGCCGTCTTGTATTCCAATCAAATTCAAACGACAAACCGCTATCACGAGCGTCGCCGGCGCTAAAACTTTCAAGGAATCCATGACATCATCAACGATTTTCGCACGGACGAGATTCAAATCCCCATCAATTGTCGAAATCCGCTCCCTCCCGGCAAAAGTCTTTCGCGAAAATGCCGAGACGTGGTCATAGGCATTTCGCAACCAGGCGATCAAAGCGACTATCATGGCCGCGGCTGATAGGTGCGTCAGTTTTTGGCCGGCACGCTTCAAGCCGCCCTGCACCTTCTGCGTCCCCGCAAACTGCCCGGCCGAACGGCGCTCGGACAGCGGGATTGCTCTGGTGAAGTCGCGGCGCCTGAGCGCCGCCACAAAATGGCTCGCGCATGCCTGCAATCGGGCGACGAATCGAGTCGTACGGCCGCCATCACACGCCATTGTCACTGTCCGCCAGCCGAGCCGAATCAATCGCTCTGCCTCCGACGAAGTAGCATATTCGTCCCGGACATTGATCGACCTGCTCTCGGACGCCCCGGGTTTTTTTCCGGTCGCCGCCGCTGCTGCGCGGCGCCCTTCGGCTCGGCCGCATCAAATGCGAAATCGCCGCGACCGGGCGCGCAACGCCTCCGTTCCGGTGGCCAACGATGGCGCTTCCCACCGCGCCGACCCGGGGAAGCGCCATACGGTTCCTATGCCTTCAGAATCTTCGCCACTTTGTTCTGCCGCAGGCGATATGCATCCGGCATCGACTTGCCGAGCAGCGGACGCAGATACAGCCGGTAAGCATCGGTCACATCGGTGCCGCTTGCGGACAGAAACTCGTCCGGCATGGTGCGCGTTTTGCCGGCCACTGCCTCCAGCGGCACCAGCTTGTAATCGACCGAGTAATATCCCGTCCGTTCGATCACGACCGAGCCGCTGTGCTCGCCCCACATCGCGTATTGCACCGCCTTCTCACCGACTTCCCGCGCCTCGCGCTGATCGACGTCCGACACGCAGCCGATGAAGGATCGTTGCAGATACCCGAAGGTGTCGCCGCGCACCCGGCTCATGCCAAGTTTCTCTTTGACTTGGTCGCACAGCAACCCGGCCAGCTCACCGGTGCCGGACAACTGCAGGTTCCCGTGTGCGTCGCGCTCCACCTTCTTTGCCAACTGCGTAATGATCGGCGTGCCCGACTCGTCGTGCACGCCCTCCGACACCGCAACGACGCAGCGGCCATACTTGTCGACCGCCTGCCGCACGTCGGTCAGGAAGCTGTCGATGCGGAACGTCCGTTCCGGCACATAGATCATGTGCGGCCCGTCATCCGGGAACTTCTTCCCAAGCGCCGAGGCGGCGGTCAGGAAGCCGGCATGGCGCCCCATCACCACGCCGATATAGACGCCGGGCAACGACCGGTTATCCAGGTTGGCGCCGAGGAACGACTGCACCACGAACCGCGCGGCGGACGGAAAGCCCGGCGTATGGTCGTTCAGCACCACGTCGTTGTCGATCGTCTTCGGGATATGGATGCAGCGGATCGGATGGTTGGCCTTCGCCGCTTCCTCCGCCACGATGCGCACGGTGTCCGAGGAGTCGTTGCCGCCGATGTAGAAGAAGTAGCGGATTTCGTGCGCCTTCAGGACCTCGAAGATCTCGTGGCAATATTTGCGGTCCGGCTTGTCCCGGGTCGAGCCCAGCGCAGACGATGGTGTGTCGCCGACCATCTCCAGATTGTGGGAGGTCTCCTGGGTGAGGTCGACGAGTTCCTCATCGACGATCCCGCGCACGCCATGCAGGGCGCCATACACCAGGCTGACGTTGCGAAACTTTCGCGCCTCCAGCACGGCCCCGACGAGCGACTGGTTGATAACGGCGGTGGGGCCGCCGCCTTGGGCGACGAGGACTTTTCCTTGCAGCACAGCTTCCTACTCCGCTGATGAGGCGGCGGACTATCGGCTTTCTCTGCCGGACGCGCAAGGATCGGATGCGGTGGCAGGCATGATGCGGGCGCTGCTGAAGCCTGTTTCAGGGCGCCGAGATCACGGACCGCGTCGGCGACCGCACGCGACCCTCGGCCGCACAAGCGTGCAGTGCCACAAGCAGCCGCTCCCACTCAGCCGCCGCCCGGGGAATCCCGAACCGCAGCCAGTCAGGCCGTGCCGGGAACGGCCGGGTCAGTATCCCCGCGCGGCAAAGCTGTTCGAACACCTCGCCCGCGTCGCTCCGCCGGACCAACCGGTACAGCGGCGTTCCGCCGACGACGTCAAATCCCGCCGCCAGCAGCAGCGCGTCCAGCCGCTCGGCCTCGCGCCGCAAGCGGGAAGCGGTTTCGCCACGCCATGTTTCGTCCGCCAGGGCGCGCCGCCCGATATCGATCGCCGGGCCGGATACCGCCCAGGGTCCCATTGCCTGAGACAGCCGGGCGCAGTCCTCCGGCGAGCCCGCGGCGAAGCCGAGGCGAACACCGGCCAGTCCATAGGCTTTGCCGAACGAGCGGAGCACGATGCCTCCCGCCGCAGGCAAATGCGGCACCAGACTCGACCCGCGGCCGATCAGGTCCATGAAGGCTTCATCGACGATCAGCCGCCCGCCGCGGCGGGCCACGCACGCCGCAACCTCCGCCAGGCCTTCCGGCGCGACCGTCCGTCCATCCGGGTTATTCGGATTGACGACGATGCCGATATCGTAGTCGGCCAGGTCGGGCAGCGCTTGCACGCTGGTGACCGCCGCGCCTGCTTCCCGCCAGCTCGTTGCGTGCTCCTGATAGGTGAAGCCCAGCACGCCGACGCGCCGGCCTGGAAACAGGCGGGGCAGCCACTGGATCAGCGCCTGCGTCCCCGGCGCGGCAACGATCCCGGCGTCCGCGGTCGCGCCATATGCCATCCGGGCAGCGGCCTCCAGTGCGGCCAAATCCGCGGCCTCCGGCAGCCGCGACCAGGCGGACGGCGCTATGGTGCCAACCGGATACGGCACCGGGTTGATTCCGGTGGACAGGTCGATCCAGGGTTCCGGCGCATCGGAATACAGCGTCCGGGCGGCATTGATGTTGCCGCCGTGATAACGTAACTCGCCCGCTCCCTTCGAACCCTGCGATTGCATGCACACTCTTTCCACCATCGAGCTGGCGCTGGCCGCCCTCAGTCTTGAAGCGGTCATCGGCTACCCGGCGTTCGTCTACCGCGCGATCGGACACCCTGTCACCTGGATGGGCGCGCTGCTGACCCGCCTGGAGTCACGCCTCAACCGCCCGGATGCGCCCGGCAACCGGCTGCATGGCGTCGTCGCCCTCGCCATCCTGCTCGCCGCCACCGCCGCCGCCGCACGTGCCGCCGATTGGCTGCTGCCGGGCGTCTTGCTGGTCCTGGTCGCGACCAGCCTGCTGGCGCAACGCAGCCTGCACGATCACGTCCGGGCGGTCGCCGACGCCCTGCAAACCGGCGGCCTGGAGGCCGGCCGCACCGCCGTTTCGATGATCGTCGGCCGCAATCCGGCGGCTCTCGACGAAGCCGGCGTTGCCCGCGCCGCGATCGAGAGCCTGGCGGAGAACTTCTCCGACGGCATCGCCGCCCCCGCCTTCTGGCTCGCCGTCGCCGGCCTGCCGGGCGCCGCCTGCTACAAAGCGGCCAACACCGCGGATTCGATGATCGGGCATCGCACGCCGCGATACGAAACCTTTGGTTGGGGCGCGGCGCGGCTGGACGACGTGATCAACCTGCCCGCTTCCCGCCTGTCCGCGCTGTTCATTGTGCTGGGCGCCTTCGCCACCGGCGCCTCACCCAGCGGCGCAGTGCGCGCGGTGCTGCGCGATGCGGGCGGCCACCGCTCGCCCAACGCCGGATGGCCGGAGGCCGCGATGGCGGGCGCGCTCGGCCTGCAACTCGCCGGCCCGCGCGTCTATGGAGAGATGCTGGTGGACGACGCTTTCATGGGCGACGGCCGCCGCGACGCGACCGGGGCCGACATCATTCGCGCGTTACGCCTTTACAAAACCGCCTGTGCGGCACAGGCGCTGCTGCTTCTGGCCTTGGTGCTTATCTGGCCAGGCTGAGCAGACGATCCAGATCGATGTCCCGCGCGAGATGGTCCGCGAGCCGATCCAGCACTTGCTCGATGTCCGCCTCGTAGGAGAACCCGGCCGCCCGCGCCCCGAACCAGGCCAGCAGCGCGGCGCGCTGGGCGTCGTCAGCGAACAGCCCGTGCACATAGGTCGCCCGCACCCGGCCATCCGCCGAGATCGCGCCATCCGTCCGTCCATCGGCGAACCGCAGCAGCGGACGTCCGCGGTCCGGCCCTTCGGTGCGCCCGACATGCATCTCATAGCCGCGAAACGGCGCTCCGTCAGGGACTGATGTCCCAGTCACTTCGGTCAGAGTCTTGTCGCTGGTCAGCACCGTCCGGACATCCAGCAGGCCAAGCCCCTGCATACTTCCGGGTGCCCCTTCGATCCCCTCCGGATCGGCCACGACCTGCCCGAGCATCTGGTAGCCGCCGCAAAGACCCAGCACCCGCCCGCCGCGGCGGACATGGGCGCGCAGATCAATATCCCAGCCGTTGCGGCGGAATTCTTCCAGGTCCGCGAGCGTCGCCTTTGACCCCGGCAGGATTACCAGCTCCGCATCCCCCGGCAACGCCTGTCCCGGCTCGATCACGACCACACGCAGCGACGGCTCGGCAAGCAGCGGGTCCAGATCGTCGAAATTGGCGATGTGCCCGAGGCGGAGGACCGCCACGACGGCCGTTCCCCCCCCCGCCGTCCTGCGGTTGTCCAGCACGACGGCGTCCTCCGCGGGCAGGCGCCGGGCCTCACGGAAATAGCGGATCAGTCCCAGCCCGGGCCAACCGGTGTGCGCGGCGATCAGGTCCATCCCGGGTTGGAACAGCGCCGGATCGCCGCGGAACTTGTTGACCAGGAAGCCGGCGATCAGCGCCGCGTCGGCCGGGTCGAGCACGGCCTTGGTGCCAACGATCTGTGCAATCACGCCGCCGCGGTCGATGTCGCCGACCAGGATCACCGGCACTTCGGCCGCGCGCGCGAAACCCATGTTGGCGATGTCATTGCTACGCAAATTAACTTCGGCCGCGCTGCCGGCGCCTTCCACCAGCACGATGTCGGCCTCTTGCTTCAGGCGCCGGAAACTGTCGAGGATCGCCGGCAGCAGCCCCGGCTTCATCGTCTGGAACTCCCGCGCTGTCGCGTTGCCGATGGCCTGACCCAGGACGACGACCTGGGAGCCGACATCGCTCTGCGGTTTGAGCAGCACCGGGTTCATGTGGACCGAGGCGGCAACCCGGCACGCCCGCGCCTGCAACGCCTGGGCACGGCCGATCTCCCCGCCGTCGGAGGTGACGGCGGCGTTGTTGGACATATTCTGCGGCTTGAACGGCCGCACCCGCAGGCCGCGATTGGCGAACGCCCGGCACAGTCCGGCCACCACCAGCGACTTGCCGACGTCCGAGCCGGTGCCCTGGAACATCAGCGCCGTCATCAGAACTCGATCCCCGCCTGCGCCTTCACCCCGGCGGCGAAGTGGTGCTTCACCAGCCCCATCTCGGTCACCAGATCGGCGATCGCAATCAGTTCGGGTTTTGCGTTGCGGCCGGTCACAATAATGTTGAGGTCGTCGCGGCGGGCGGCCAGCGCCCCTAGGACATCCGCCAGCGGCAGGTAGTCGTAGCGCAGGGCGATGTTCAACTCGTCCAGGACCAGCAGCCGGATCGAGGGATCGTCCATCAGCCTGCTCGCCATCGCCCAGGCCCGCGCCGCTGCCGCGATGTCGCGCTGGCGGTCCTGCGTGTCCCAGGTGAAGCCCTCGCCCATGGTGTGCCACTCCACAAGGTCGGGGAACCGCTCCAGCGCGGTGCGTTCGCCGGTGTGCCAGGCGCCCTTGATGAACTGCACGACCCCGACGCGCCAGCCGTGCCCGAGCGCGCGCAGAACCAGGCCGAAAGCGGCGGTGGATTTGCCTTTCCCCGGTCCGGTGGTGACCATCAGCAGGCCCTTGGAGGCGATGGTCTTCGCGGCGACCTCCGCATCCTGCACCTCCTTGCGCTTCACCATTTTCGCCGCATGCCGCCGATCGGCGTCCCCGGCTTCGCTCATTGCGGCTTGTCCTATCTGAAATGCACGCCGCGAATGCCGGCGGTCTGCGAAATGCGAACCCGCGCCATGCCGAAGCAGCGATCGGCATCGGGCGATGATCGACTTTCATAGCTGACAGTGCTGCGCGCGTCCAAGTCGCCAGCGAGCTGGCCTCCAGCTAATGCGATTGCAACTGAATCGCAAATAGGGTAACCCCGCGTCATGCTGATCGGCTCCGTCATCTCCGGGGAGACCCCTATGCGCCTGACACGCCTGCTGCCCCTCGCCCTTGCCCTGGCGCCCATCGCCGCCGGCAGCGCCCGGGCGCGCGAGTATCCCATCGGCAAACCGGTGAAGGACTCCGGCCTGGAAATCAGCACCGTCTATCTTCAACCGATAGAAATGGACCCGCCCGGCATGATGCGCGCCGCCGCCGAGAGCGACGTGCATCTGGAGGCCGACATCAAGGCCATCGCCGGCAACAAGAACGGCTTCGCCGACGGCGAGTGGGTTCCGGCGCTGGACGTGCACTACGAGCTGGTCAAGCTCGACAGCGGCGAGAAGGTTGCCGGCGAATTCATGCCGATGGTCGCCAATGACGGCCCGCATTACGGCGACAACGCCAAGCTGTTCGGCCCGGGCAAATACCGCCTGACTCTCGAGATTGCTCCGCCCGGCCCGGCGCAGCATTTTGGCCGCCATGTGGACAAGGAAACGGGTGTCGGCCCGTGGTTCAGGCCGTTCGAGGTCAAGCAGGATTTCACCTATGCCGGCACCGGCAAGAAGGGCGGGTACTAAGCCGTGGCTCCCCGGATCGTGCTGCTGGCCGCCTTGACGGTCGCCCTGCCGGCGGCAGCGGCCGAAGACGTGGCGTCGTTCGCCATCGATCTCCACGACGGCGCGATCACTCCGGAGCGGCTTGCGGTGCCTGCCAACCAGCCATTCAAGCTCGAGATCAGCAACACCGGCTCCTCGCCGGCCGAATTCGAAAGCCTGTCGCTGCACAAGGAGAAGGTGCTGTCCGCGGGCGTCACCTCGGGCATGGTGATCCGCCGACTGGCGCCCGGCGAATACGATTTCTTCGATGATTTCCATCCCGGCTCCAAAGCCGTGCTGGAGGCACGCTGATGCCGGCAGTCCTGCTTGCGCCGATCGGCTCCGTTGTCGCCGCGCCGAAACCGCGCCGGGCCCTGGCGCGCCTGGGGGACGCCATGGCCCGCCACGGCCGGACGATCCGGATCGTCCAATGGCTGGTGGTGGGGATTTACCTCGGGCTGCTGGTCGTGCCGGTGCTTTTCCCGCTGCCGCCGAGGGCCGCGCATCTGTGGGACAACGTAACCCTGGCCGCGCAGTTCGCCTTCTGGGGGATCTGGTGGCCGTTCGTCCTGCTCAGCATGGTGCTTGTGGGACGCACCTGGTGCGGCGTGTTTTGTCCTGAGGGCGCGCTGACGGAAGCGGCCAGCCGGTTCAGCCTGGGCCGCGCGGTGCCGCGGTGGATCACCTGGCGCGGCTGGCCGTTCGTCGCCTTCGTCATCACGACGGTGTACGGGCAGATGGTCAGCGTCTATCAGTACCCGGCGCCGGTGCTGCTGATCCTCGGCGGCTCTACCGTCGCGGCGGTCGCGGTCGGGCTGGTGTACGGGCGCAACAAGCGCGTGTGGTGCCGCTATCTCTGCCCGGTCAACGGCGTGTTCGCGCTGCTGTCCAAGCTTTCCCCCATCAGCTACCAGGTCGATCCCGCCGCCTGGGAGGCGTCCCGCGCCCGGCCGCGCCCCGCGCCGGTGAACTGTGCGCCGCTGGTGCCGATCCGCACGATGCAGGGTGCGTCGGGCTGCCATATGTGCGGCCGGTGCAGCTCCTACCGCGGCGCCATCCGGCTTGCGCCGCGCGCGCCCGGGCAGGAGATCCTGAACGTGGCCGGTACCCGCGCCAATCCGTGGGAAACCGCCCTGATCCTGTTCGGCATGATGGGCGTCGCCGTCGGAGCCTTCCACTGGTCTGCCAGCCCGTGGTTCGGCGCGCTCAATCAAATGGCCGCCGAGGCCCTGGTGGATGCCGGCGTGCTCTGGCCGCTGGAGCACAGCGCGCCGTGGTGGCTGTTGACCAACTATCCCGGCCAGAATGACGTTTTGACGCTGCTCGATGGCGCCATGCTGCTGGCTTACATCGGCGCCACCGCGCTGGTGTGCGGCCTGGTGCTGTCGGGGCTGCTGGCCGCCTCGGTGCGCGTGGCAGGCGCCTGGTCGTGGCCGCGCTTCCACCATCTGGCGCAGGCGCTGATCCCGATGGCGGGCTGCGGCGTGTTTCTCGGCCTGTCCGCGAATACCGTGACGCTGCTGCATGCGGAGGGCGTGTCCTGGCCGGCGGCTGTCGCCGTGGCGCGGGCGGTGCTGCTGGCGGGTGCGGCCTTATGGTGCACCTGGCTAGCCTGGCGGATCGCCGGCCGGTGGAGCGGCGGCATGCGCCGCATCGCCGCTGCTGCGGGCATTGCCCTGGCCGCCGGTGCCTCGGCGTACTGCTGGGTGCTGTTGTTCTGGGTCTGGTAGCGTGAGCCACGGCCTATGCCGCGTCACGGGGCTGTCACAATAGTTTCGCTGGATCGCACCGCTCATGTGCTGAAAGCACCCATTCAAGGCCGCCGGTTAGCCGGCATCGTTCGTCCGGTAGTATGTCCTCAGGGGTCAGTCGCTTGCCTGCAATTTCATTCGTGTCCCGGCCTCTCGCTGCGTTTGCGGCGGCCGTCGTGTTGTGCGCCCCGCATGGCGGTCTGGCGCAAACCTCACCCACGCCGCAGCCGGAACCGGTGCCGGTCACGCCGCAGCAGGCTGATCAGGTGACTACCGAACAATGGGCGGTGCACGGGCAGACGACCTATATCCAGCAGTTGCAGCCGGCTTTCCGCTCGCCATTTGCCGGCCCCCAGAGCCTGCCCGCCGACGCCAATGGGCGTGAAACCTTCGATGCCACCGTGTATCTCGGCTTCCGTCCGTGGCAAGGCGCGGAGGTCTGGATCAACCCGGAATTCGATCAGGGCTTTGGCCTCGGCAACAGCTTTGGCGTGGCGGCCTACCTCAGCGGGGAAGCCTATAAGCTCGGCAACAAGGACCCTTACTACCGGATGGCGCGGGCGTTCGTCCGCCAGACCATCGACCTCGGCGGCGATGCACAGAAACTCGATCCCGACCTCAACCAGCTTGGCGGCACGCAGACGGCAAACCGCGTCGTGCTGACCGTGGGCAAGCTCTCCGTCGTCGATATCTTCGACACCAACAAGTATGCCCACGACCCGAGGCAGGATTTCCTGAACTGGGCGATCCTGGATGCCGGCGCCTTCGACTACGCCGCCGATGCCTGGGGCAGCACCTACGGCGCGGCGGCGGAGTGGTACCAGGATCGCTACGCCGCCCGAGTCGGCCTGTTCGACATGCCGAGCGTGCCGAACAGCACCGCGGCCAGCCTGCCGCTGCTGCAGCAGACCCAGTTCGTCGCGGAACTGGAGGAGCGGCATACGCTGTGGGACCAGCCCGGCAAGATCAAGGTGCTGTATTGGCTGTCGCGCGGCAACCTCGGCCTGTATGCGGATGCGCTGGCGTACGCCGCGGCGACCGGCACCACGCCGTCGACCAAGGCGGTCGCCAACTACCGCAGCAAATACGGCGTGGCCTTCAACCTGGAACAGCAGATCGCCCCCGACCTCGGCCTGTTCGCAAAGGCCGGCTGGTCGCAGGGCAGCGTCGAGGAGGACGCCTTCACCGACGTCAACGCCTCCGTCGCCATCGGCCTGTCGCTGGCCGGCACGCGCTGGGGCCGCCCCGACGACACGGTCGGAGTGGCCGGCGTGATCAGCCAGATTTCGGCAGTCGGCAGTCGCTACCTCGCGGCGGGCGGCCTTGGCGGCATCGTCGGCGATGGAGCGCTGTTCAAGTCCGGCCCGGAAACGGTCCTGGAGACCTATTACAGCTTCGCAGCGTTCAGTTGGGCCAAGGTCAGCGCCGATTACCAGTTCGTTAACAACCCGGCCTACAACCAGCAGCGCGGACCGGTTTCGGTCGTTGCGCTGCGTCTGCACGCCGAATTCTGACGGCAGCGGGCGTTTCAGCCGCGACGGGAAAGCGTTTGACACCGGGCGGCACCGGCAGCATACCCGCGGCTTGTTTCGATGGTCCCTCCAGAACGAGGGTTAAACGGGAATGCGGCCGGCTCGGGTGACCGAGGCGAACCGCAGCTGCCCCCGCAACTGTATGCGGTTAGCCGAGCGCCGGGATAGCCACTGGACTTTTGGTCCGGGAAGGCGGCGCAGGGCTCCGATCCGCAAGCCAGGATACCGGCCAACGAAGCAGTGCTGACGCAACGGGCGGGGTGCCCCGGCGCGGTTCGGTTTCGTGCCGGATGTGTTTCTGTACCCCATCCCCGAGTTCATTAGGCTCGGTTACGGAGGTGGGAATGCGGCAGGCCATGACGAAAATCCCGGTGACCATCGTCACCGGCTTCCTGGGTTCGGGCAAGACGACCCTGATCCGGCATGTGCTGGAGCACGCTCACGGCCGCCGCCTCGCGCTGATCATCAACGAATTTGGCGATGTCGGGGTGGACGGGACGATCCTGCGATCCTGTAGCATCGACACCTGCCCGGACGAGAACATCGTCGAACTCGCCAATGGCTGCCTGTGCTGCACCGTGGCGGACGATTTCATTCCCGCCATCGAGGCATTGCTGGCGCGGACGCCGCAGCCGGAACACATCATCATCGAGACCTCCGGACTGGCGTTGCCGAAGCCGCTGGTGAAGGCGTTCGACTGGCCGGAGATTCGCACCCGCCTGACCGTGGACGGCGTCATCGCCGTGGTCGATGGCGCGGCGGTGGCCGACGGGCGGTTTGCCGACGACCCGGCGAAGCTGGCCGCCCAGCGCGCCGCGGACGGCTCGATCGACCACGAGAACCCGCTGGAGGAGGTCTACGAGGACCAGCTTCTGTGCGCCGACATGGTGGTTCTGAACAAGGCCGATCTGCTGACGCCGGAGACGGCGCAGCGGGTGATGGCGGAGATTCGGGCCGCCGTGCCGCGCGCGGTCAAGATCGTCGAAACCCGCGAAGGCCGGGTCGATCCGGCCGTTCTGCTCGGGCTGAGCGCGGCAGTGGAGGACGACCTCGCGCAGCGGCCGTCGCACCACGACTCTGAGGAAGGCCACGATCACGACGACTTCGAGAGCTTCGTCGTGGATATCCCGGCGACCTCCGATCCGGCCGCGCTGGTCAGCCGTTTGGCCGCGGTCGCGGAACAGTATGACGTGCTGCGCATGAAGGGATTCGTGGAAGTGTCCGGCAAGCCGATGCGCCTGCTGGTCCAGGGTGTCGGCCAGCGGTTCCGCCACCAGTTCGATCGCCCCTGGGCGGCCGAGGACCGCCGCAGCCGGCTCGTCGTCATCGGCGAGAAGGGCATCGACCGCACCGCCATCGCCGCGTCGCTGGCTGCCTGAGGCCGCG
Organism: uncultured Rhodopila sp.; assembly: GCF_903915725.1. Classification (GTDB taxonomy): domain Bacteria; phylum Pseudomonadota; class Alphaproteobacteria; order Acetobacterales; family Acetobacteraceae; genus Rhodopila. Next base: position 13,541 of record NZ_CAIWTY010000075.1, on the reverse strand, counting down.
TCCGATGCATCTGCTGCGCATCGAGTCCCGCTCGATCGACGGCACGGCCGAGGCCGTGGACCTCGGTCAGAGCCCGGCGGACATCGTCGCGCTGTCGTTCACGGATACGGATCTGGCGGTGCTGGCGGCGGCCTGGGAGGCGGGGCAGGGGACGTTGCCGAGCCTGCGGCTGGCCAGCCTGGCGTCGCTGCGGCATCCGTATTCGGTCGATCTTTATGCCGACAAGGTGCTGTCGAAGGCGCGCTTCGTGCTGGTGCGGCTGCTCGGCGGCATGGACTACTGGCGCTACGGCGTCGATGAGCTGGCCAATCTGGCGCGGTCGTCCGGCTTCCACCTGGCGATCGTCTCCGGCGACCACCGCATCGATGAGCGCCTGGATGAGGCGTCCACGCTTCCCACCGAGGCGCTGCGCCGCATCGGCGCGTATTTCGCCGCCGGTGGGGTCGAGAACATCGCCGCGTGCCTGCGCTTCGCCGCCGGGTATTTTTCGCCGCAACCTGTCCCGCCCGCGGCCGTGCCGGTTCCGTCGTTCGGGTTTTTCCCGGCGGCAATGCGTTCGGCGCCCGACGCCGCGCGGTCCGCCCTGATCGTTTTCTACCGTGCCGCGATGCTGGCCGCCGACACAGCTCCCGTCGAGGCGCTGGCGCAGGCGCTGGCGTTCCGCGGCTTCCGCGTCGCCGCTGTGTATGTCACCAGCCTGAAGGACGAAACGGCCACCGTGCCCCTGCGCGCCCATCTTGCGGCCAAGCGCCCGGATGTGATTTTGAATCTGACGGCGTTTTCGGCACGTTTGGATGCCGGCGGTTCGGTTCTCGACACTGCCGGCGCACCGGTTTTCCAGGTGGCGTTGAGCGGGGGCAGCCAGCCGCAATGGGCGGCGTCCCAGCGCGGCCTCGGCCCGGCCGATTTGGCGATGAACGTGGTGCTGCCGGAGCTTGATGGCCGTATCATCGCCGGTGCGATCTCCTTCAAGGCCGAGACGCAGCGCAACGCGATGCTGGAGTTCACCCGTCTGGTGCATCAGCCGGAACCGGACGGCATTGCCCATGCGGCTGATTTGGCGATGGGGTGGGCGGACCTGGCGCGGACGCCGCGAGCCGCACGACGCCTGGCCTGCGTGCTGTCCGACTACCCGGCCAAGGCCGGCCGCACCGGCTATGCCGTCGGCCTCGACACCCCGCGCAGCGTCATCGCCATCGCGCAGAGGCTGGCGCAAGAGAGGTATGGTGTCGAACTAGTGCATGACGAAGCCGCATTGGCGACGGCGTTGTCGAGCGACAAACAGGCCACATCCGTCATGGCGGGCGAAGGGCCGCCATCCACGCCTTTGCCGATACCTACACCGCAAGGCGTGGATGGCGGCCCTTCGGCCACCATGACGGGTTTGAGCGTTCGCGACTACGAACGCCTGCTGTTCACACTGCCGTCCGCCTTCGTCGCGCAGATTCGCGCGGCCCATAGCGACCCCCGCACCGATCCCGCCGTCCGCGACGGCATGTTCTGCTTCCGCGTCGTCCGCGCCGGCAACCTGCTGGTCGCCGTGCAGCCCGACCGAGGCAGCACAGCCAGCCGCAAGACCGAGTATCACGACGCGCTGCTCCCGCCCCGGCACGGCTACGTCGCCTTCTACCTCTGGCTGCGCCACATCGAACGAGTCCACGCCGTCATCCACTGCGGCACCCACGGGACCCTCGAATGGCTGCCCGGCAAGGCCACGGCGCTGTCCGCATCCTGCGCCCCGCGCGCCGTGCTCGGCCCGATGCCACTGATCTACCCGTTCATCGTCAACAACCCGGGCGAGGCCGCGCAAGCCAAACGGCGCACCGCTGCCGTCACCATCGGCCACCTGACCCCGCCGCTGACCGCCTCCGGCAGCCACGGCGCCGCGGCGGAGCTGGAAGGGCTGTTCGACGAATACGCCGAAGCCCAGTCACTCGACCCCCGCCGCGCCACAAAGCTGGCCGAACTGATCATGGGGCACGCGCGTGACACCGGCCTCGCCGAGGAGTCGGGCGTCGCTCCGGACGAAGACCCGGAAGCCGCCTTGCCGAAACTCGACGCCTGGCTGTGCGACCTCAAGGACATGCAGATCGGCGACGGCCTGCATGTCTTCGGTCAAACCCCGGAGCGGATCGCCGAGACCGCCGCCTCGCTCGCCGCCCTGACCGGGTCGCCGCTTCCGGACGTCGAAGCGCTGATCGCTTCCTGCGCCGAAGCCGAGATGCGCGGGCTGCTGGCCGCCCTGGACGGCCGGTTTGTGCACCCCGGCCCCGCGGGGGCGCCGAGCCGCGGCCGCATCGACGTGCTGCCGACGGGCCGCAATCTCTACAGCGTCGATCCGCGCGCCGTGCCGACGCGCACCGCCTGGGAAATCGGACGCCGCACTGCCGAAGCGCTGCTTACGCGCCACGCCCAGGATCACGGCGAGTGGCCGCAGCGGATCGTTCTCGACCTGTGGGGCAGCGCCACGATGCGGACCGGTGGAGACGATCTGGCGCAGGCCTTCGCGCTGCTCGGGGTCAGGCCGCGCTGGGACGCCGGATCGAGCCGCGTCGCCGGCTTCGACATCCTGCCGCTGGCGGTGCTGAATCGGCCACGCATCGATGTGACGCTGCGGATTTCCGGCCTGTTCCGCGATGTCTTCCCGGCGCAGATCGCGCTGTTCGACGACGTCGTGCGCGAAGTCGCCGCGCTGGACGAGGCGCCGGAGGACAACCCGCTGGCCGCCAGCGTGCGGTCGGGTTCGCCCGACACCGGCCGCCGCATTTTCGGCGCCGCACCCGGCGCCTATGGCATCGGCCTGTCGCGCACGCTGGCCGAAGGCGATTGGACTGATCGGGATGCACTCGGCGCAGCGTATCTTCAGGCCACTTCCCACGCCTATGGCGTAGGGCCGGAGGGCGTGCCCGCCGCGCCGGACTTCCGCAGCCGCGTCGCCGAGGCGGATGCCTTCGTGCATGTCCAGGACATGCCCGGCCAGGACGTGCTGGATTCCGATGCCTTCGCCGAACACGAGGGCGGTTTTGCCGCCGCCGCCGCGTCGCTCGGCAACCAGCCGGCGCTGTATCATGCCGACACCACCAGCCCGGACAGGTCTCGGATTCGGACGGTGCGCGAGGAGGTTGCCCGGGTGTTGCGGGCCCGCGCGACCAATCCGAAATGGCTCGCCGGCCAGATGCGCCACGGCTACCGCGGCGCGGCGGAGATCGCCCAGACGGTGGACAATGTCTGCGCCTATGCCGCGCTCGCCGGCGTGGTCGAGGACCGCCAGTTCGATCTGCTGTTCGATGCGACCATCGGCGACGAGACGGTCAGAAGCTTCCTGACCACCGCCAACCCCGCCGCCGCGCAGGCCATTGCCGAGCAGTTTGCTGAAGCGATGCGGCGCGGCTTGTGGACCACCCGCCGCAACGCGCCGGCCGCCGTCATGGCCGAGATGCGAATGTACCGATGATCGGCACCCCATGACCACGCACTATGACTACATCCGCGACGGCGCGGACATCTATCGCCGCTCCTTCGCCATTATCCGACGGGAAGCCGATCTGGAGCGGTTCACCGTGGAGGAGGAGAGGGTCGCGGTGAGGATCATCCATGCCTGCGGCATGGTTGAGGCGGCGGCCGATATCGCCTTCTCCCCCGCCGCCGTCCTGGCCGGCATTGCCGCGCTGGAAGCCGGGGCGCCGATACTGTGCGACGCGAAGATGGTATCGAACGGGGTGACGCGAACCCGTCTGCCGCGCGACAACGCGGTGATCTGTACGCTGGATGCGCCGGAAATTCCAGCGCTGGCCGCCCGGCTCGGGACCACGCGGACGGCGGCGGCGATGGAACTGTGGCGGAATCGGCTTGGTGGTGCGGTGGTGGCCATCGGCAACGCGCCAACGGCGTTGTTCCGGCTGCTGGAACTGCTGGATGAAGGCGTCCCGCCCCCCGCCTGCGTCATCGGCATGCCGGTCGGCTTTGTCGGCGCGGCGGAGTCGAAAGAGGCGCTGATCGCGGATGGCCGCGTGCCGTACCTGTGCGTGCGGGGACGCAAGGGCGGCAGCGCGATGACCGCCGCCGCCATCAATGCGCTGGCGAGTGCGAAGGAATGAGCCAGTCCCAGCCAACCGGGCGGCTGTTCGGCATCGGCCTCGGCCCCGGCGACCCGGAGTTGCTGACCGTCAAGGCGGTGCGGCTGATCCAGTCCGCTGCGGTGGTGGGATACTTCGCCAAGGCCGGGCGGCGTGGCAATGCGCGCGAGATCGTCGATCGCTGGATGACCGGCAAAGCGGAAGAGCTGCCGCTGTATTACCCGATGACGACCGAGCACGCGTTCGACAGCCCGGTCTATGTCAGCGTCCTGGCCGAATTCTACCGCAACGCGGTGGCGACGATCTCGGCCCATCTGGACGCCGGCCGGGACGTGGCGCTGCTGAGCGAGGGCGACCCGATGTTCTACGGGTCTTTCATGCATCTCTATATACGCTTGCGGCCGTTCTATCCGGTGACGCTGGTTCCCGGCGTGATGGGGATGGCAGGCTGCTGGAGCGCCGCGGCCGAACCAATGACCTGGGGCGACGATACGCTGCTGGTGCTGCCCGGGACGTTGCCGCTGGATGAACTGACCCGCCGCCTGCGGGGGACGAATGCAGCGGTGATCATGAAGCTGGGCCGCAATTTCGGCAAGGTCCGGACGGCCGTGCAGGAGGCCGGACTGCTGGACCGGGCAATCTATGTCGAGCGCGGCACGATGGCCGATGAGGTCGTGATGAAGCTGGCGGACAAGACGGAGGGCGATGCGCCGTATTTCTCGCTGATCCTGATCCCGGGTCAGGGGCGGCGGCCGTGATGACCGGAACCGGGGTGGCGAGCACAGTTGCGTTTGCAGCGTGCGAACCGGCGGCGCAGGTGGGCGCACATAATCCGCGTTTCGACGCAGAGTTCGCAGAGCGGGGCGCAGAGTGCGCAGAGTTGGTTTTCCAGCAGGCTTTTGAAGTCTGCGGTGTAATACAAGCGGCCGATGGGAGCGACTCTCCGGCCATGCAGTCCCGTCATCGCCTTTGCCTGCACAAACAAAGGCGTGGATGGTGCGCCTTCGCGCACCATGACGATTGGGCGGCCTTTGCCGATGGGTCGCTCGCCGCCGCTGCATATGCGATTCCACCTCTGCGCACTCTGCACCCCGCTCTGCGAACTCTGCGTCGAAAAAAGCGGAGTTCAAAACAAACACCGGCCCGGGTGTTGACCCCCCTCCACCATAACCCGGCAACCCCCCCATGATCGGCGCCCTGACCATCGTCGGCCTAGGCCCCGGCCCGGCGAAATGGATCGCCCCCGAGGCAACCGCCGCGCTGGAGGCCGCCTCCGACCTCATCGGCTACCAACCCTATCTCGACCGCATTCCCCCGCGCCAAGGCCAGCGCCGCCACGGCAGCGACAACCGCGTCGAAGTCGCCCGCGCCCGCGACGCCCTGGCGATGGCCGCGGGCGGCTGCCGCGTCGCCGTCGTCTCTGGCGGCGATCCCGGCATTTTCGCCATGGCCGCCGCGGTGTTCGAGGCTGTGGAGGCCGGCGACCCCGCCTGGCGCGCCCTCGACATCACGGTGATCCCCGGCATCTCGGCCATGCAGGCCGCCGCCGCCCGGCTTGGCGCGCCGCTCGGGCACGATTTCTGCGCCATCTCGCTATCCGACAACCTCAAGCCCTGGACGGTGGTGGAGCGCCGCCTGCGCGCCGCCGCGCAGGGCGATTTCGTGATCGCGCTCTACAATCCGGCATCCAAGGCACGGCCGGAGCAGATCCACCTGGCGTTTAGCCTGCTACGCGACTGCAAGCACCTCAGCACGCCCGTCGCCTTCGCCCGCGCCGTCGGGCGCGAGGACGAGCGGATCGTGCTGACCACCCTGCGCACGGCCGAACCCTCGATCGCCGACATGAGCACTCTGGTATTGATTGGCTCGAGCGAAACCCGCTTCATCGATCGTCCAGGGCGGACGCCCTGGCTGCTGACCCCGCGCAGCTATGGGGTGCCCCGGTGAGCCTCGATCCAGGCCAGGATGCCATCCAGCGTTTCGTATACCGCAACCGCCCCGGCCACCGGCCGCTCGACGATGATCACCTCCACACCCACAGCGCGCGCTGCAGCCAGCTTCGCCTCGGTCGCCGATCCGCCGCTGTTTTTGGTGACCAGGGCGTCCACCTTTTCGTCCCGCATCAGGGCGATCTCGTCATCGATCGTGAACGGACCTCGCGCCAGGATCAGGCGGTGCGACGGCAGCAGCCGGACCGCATCCGGGGGATCGATGGTGCGGACGATATAATAGTGCTGCGGCGCCTCCGCGAAGGCCGCCAACTGCAGGCCGCCGATGGTCAGGAACACACGGCGCGGCTGCCGGCCCAACGCCTTCGCCGCCTCGGCCATAGCCCCGACGCTGGTCCAGCGGTCGCCGTCCCGTCTGCGCCAGGCGGGACGGGTGAACACCGCCAGCGGAACGCCGAGCCGTCCGCACGCCGCCGCCGCATGGCGCGACATCTGCGCGGCGAAGGGATGCGTCGCGTCGATCACCGCCTCGACGCGATGCTCGGAAAGATACTCCTCCAGCCCCCCGACCCCGCCGAACCCGCCGACACGGAAAGGTATCGGCGGTGGCACCGGGCTTTGCGTCCGGCCGGCGAAGGACAGCACCGGCTGCAGGTCGGCTCGGCCGGCGATCCGCCGAACCAGCCCGCTCGCCTCCGTCGTGCCGCCGAGAATAAGCAGTCGCATCGTCAAACCCCGGGAAAGCCGCAAAGTTGAACGCCGTCAGACGCTGGTTATCGATCGTTGGCATCGGCGAGGACGGCCTGAGTGGCCTGTCTCCTGCCGCACGCACCCTGATCGCGCAAGCATCCCTCGTCGTCGGCGGCAAGCGGCATCTGTCGCTGGCCGCCGCCGCGATCAAGGGCGAGACGCTGGCCTGGCCGCATCCGCCGCAAGCCGCATTCCCTGCCATCATGGCGCGCCGCGACGAGTCCGTCTGTGTCGTGGCGACCGGCGATCCGTTCTTTTACGGCGTCGGCTCGCTGCTGGCGCAGCTTGTCCCGGCGGCGGAAATTGTCTGCATCCCCGCGATATCGTCGTTCAGCCTGGCGGCAAGCCGGCTCGGCTGGGCGGTGCAGGACTGCGGGCTGGTGACGCTGCACGGCCGGACGCTGGAGCGGATCGTTCCTTATTTTCAGCCGAGCGCCCGCATCCTGGCGCTGTCCTGGGACCAGACGACGCCGCCGCGGTTGGCTGAGCTGCTGGTGCGGCACGGTTTCCCGGATTCGCGGATCGTTGTGTGCGAAGCGATGGGCGGCCCGCGCGAACGCATCCGCCAAGCAACCGCAAGCGCCTTCGACCTCGACGGGATCGATCCGCTGAACCTCGTGGCGCTGGAATTGACGGCGTCCGCCGGCGCGCGGGTCATTCCCCTGGCGGCCGGGCTTCCGGACGCCTGGTTCGAGCATGATGGTCAACTGACCAAGCAGGATATCCGCGCGCTCACGCTGGCGGCGCTGGCTCCCCGGCAGGGCGAGTTGCTGTGGGACATCGGCGCCGGCTCGGGTTCCATCGGCATCGAGTGGATGCTGTCGCACCCATCTAACCGTGCGGTGGCGATCGAGCGCGACCCAGTCCGCGTAGCACGCATCGCCCGCAACGCGGCTTCGCTTGGTGTCCCCGACCTGTCCGTCGTGCAGGGTTCGGCGCCTGCCGCGTTGCCGGAACTGCCGCCGCCGGATGCCGTTTTCATCGGCGGCGGCGCCACCAGCGGCGGTTTGCTGGATGCCGCTTGGGCTGCGCTGCGCAGCGGAGGGCGGATGGTCGTCAACGGCGTGACGATCGAAACCCAGGCCGTGCTGATCGAGCGGTTCAGGGCGATGGGCGGCAGTCTGAAGACGATCCAGATTGCTCACGCCGACGCCGTCGGCGGCTTCCACGGCATGCGTTCGGCCATGGCCGTCACCCAATGGTCGGTTGCCAAGCCATGACCGGTCCGATCGCCATCGGTGTCGGCTGCCGGCTCGGCTGTCCCGCGGATGCCATTGAGGCCCTTGTGCGTCAGGCGCTGGAGCAGGCGCCCGCTTCCGAGCGGCTGGGTCTGTTCACCATCAGCGACAAGGCGCAGGAGCCGGGTTTGAGCGAGGCCGCCACCCGCCTGGGGTTAGATCTTATCGTCGTCAATCGCGATGCTTTGCGTGAGCAATCGGCCTCCGTGCAAACCCGGTCGCCGCACGCAGAACGCCGGTTTGGCGTCCCGTCGGTGGCCGAGGCGGCGGCGCTGGCCGGTGCTGGTGCCGGCTCGATTCTGCTGGTGCCGCGGATCGCCGGCCCGGGTGCCACCTGCGCGATCGCCGGAGTGCGGCCATGACCATCCATTTCATCGGCGCCGGCCCGGGCGCAGCTGATTTGATTACCATCCGTGGACGCGATCTGATCGCTGCCAGCCCGGTCTGCCTGTATGCCGGCTCGCTGGTGCCGCCCGCGCTGCTGACGCATTGCCCGCACGGCGCCCGCATCATCGACACCGCGCCGCTGTCGCTCGACCAGATCATCGCCGAATGCGCCCGCGCGCATGCCGAGGGCCAGGATGTCGCCCGCCTGCACTCGGGCGACCTGTCGGTCTGGAGCGCCATGGGCGAACAGTTGCGCCGGCTGGAAAGCCTGGGCATCCCGTTCACCGTGACGCCGGGCGTTCCGTCCTTCGCCGCTGCGGCGGCGGCGCTGGCGCAGGAATTGACCTTGCCCGGGGTGACCCAGTCTTTGGTGCTGACCCGCACCAGCGGGCGCGCCTCGGCGATGCCGGAGCGGGAGAAGCTGGCCAGCTTCGCGGCGACGGGTGCGACGCTGGCGATCCATCTGTCGATCCACGTGCTGGATGCGGTGGTGGCGGAACTCACCCCGCACTACGGACCGGCGTGTCCGGTCGCGATCGTCTACCGCGCCTCCTGGCCGGATGAGCGGGTGGTGCGGGGAACGCTGGAGACGATCATCCGCCTGTTCGGAGCGGAGCCGGTGGAGCGCACGGCGCTGATCCTGGTGGGACCGGTGCTCGGCGCAAATACGTTCCGGGACAGCGCGCTGTACGACGCGGACTATCAGCGCCGGTTCCGGCCGGATCGCCGGGTGGAGCGGGAGGGGTGAGGCCGATCGTGCGCTTTAGGCGTTTACGGCTTGCTGTCGCGAAACCCGGTCCGTGCCAGCAATCCTCCCGAGCGATCGAACACCACCACCTCCAGCCGCATGCCATGGCCGAGCGCAGCGGCGGCGGTGTTCCATGCGCACGCAGCGACGCCGCCCGGCAGATCGATCCCTGCCGCCCCGGCGTGGCCAAAGGCTTCCAGCGCGGAATTGGATTGCGCGATGCGGGCGGCGAGATCAGTGTCGCCGCCCATGTCGATGGCGGCCCGGCTCAGCCAGTGCAGATCCACCTCGCCACGCCGGGAATGCAGATCGAGCAATCCCTGGCCCAGCTTGGTCATCTTCGCCATCCCGCCCGCCACCGTTACCCGGGGCACCGGATGATGGCGCAGATATTTCAGCATGCCGCCGACGAAGTCCCCCATGTCGATCAGCGCCGTCTCCGGCAAACCATACAGCGCGGCGACCGCGGCCTCGGAGGTCGAGCCGGTCGCCCCGGCGACATGATCGAGCCCGGAAGCGCGTGCGACGTCGATGCCGCGATGAATGGAATGAATCCAGGCCGAACAGGAAAATGGCACCACTACGCCGGTGGTGCCCAGGATCGACAGCCCGCCGACAATGCCGAGCCGCCCGTTCAGCGTCTTTTCGGCGATTTTGTCGCCGCCGGGGATCGACAGTTCCACGACGACATCGCCGCTGCCGCCATGCAGCGACGCGGCCTCGGCGATAGCGGTGCGGATCATCTCGCGCGGCACCGGATTGATCGCCGGCTCGCCGGGGGGCAGCGGCAGACCGGCGCGGGTCACTGTGCCGACGCCTTCTCCGGCGCGGAACGCGACACCGCTGCCGGGCGGACCGGGGCGGACGTTCGAGACGATCAGCGCGCCATGGGTGACATCGGGATCGTCGCCGGCATCCTTGACAACCCCGGCTTGCGCGAACCCGTCGCCGACCCGGCTGGTCGCGAGAGCGAAGGACGGGCGCGCGCCTCCGGGCAGCAGCACGGCAACCGGATCGGGAAATACGCCTGTCAACAGCGCCTCGTAGGCGGCGCGGGTGGCGGCGGTGGCGCAGGTTCCCGTGGTCCAGCCGCGGCGCAACGGGCGATCGGGTTCGGCGGTGTCCATGGCGGTAAGTACTATCGAAACGGGGCTGGCCCGGCTAGGCGCCTGCGCCTGAGCGGGCACGGGGAGCGCTTGATCGGTTCGTGTGCCTCAAACCGTCATGGTCCGCGCAGGCGGACCATCCACGCCTTGGGGTGCAGGTTCCGGCAACGGCGTGGATGGTCCGCCCCCCCGCCTTCGCAGGGGGCATGCTCCGCGGACCATGACGATGTGGCGCTGTTGCTCGACGGCCTGCGATCCGGTTTTCCGCCGGCCGGCGCCGTCAGGGACTGCTGCGCATGACCGCGACGATCACCGACACCATTGCCGCCTTCAGCCTGCCGCGGTTCCGTCCCGGAGAGGTCTGGCTGGCCGGCGCCGGGCCGGGCGATCCCGGGCTGCTGACCCTGCATGCGGTGAACGCGCTCAGCCAGGCGGAGGTGATCCTGTATGACGCCCTGGTCGATGAGGCGGTCCTGCGCCTCGCCGGGCCGGATGTGATCCGCGAATTTGCCGGCAAGCGCGGCGGTAAGCCCTCGGCCAGCCAGCGCGACATCACCGAGCGGCTGATCGAACTGGCCCGCCAGGGCCTGCGCGTGCTGCGGCTGAAAGGCGGCGATCCATTCGTGTTCGGCCGCGGCGGCGAGGAAGCCATGGGACTCGTCGCTGCAGGCATCCCGTTCCGCGTCATCCCCGGCGTGACGGCGGGCATCGCCGGACTGGCCTATGCCAACATCCCGACGACATCGCGCGATACCAACCATGGCGTCATCCTGGTAACCGGCCAGTATGCCGCCGGCAACGAGCGCGGTCTGGAGTGGGGCGCGCTAGCCCGGACGCAGTTGCCGATAATCCTGTATATGGGGGTGACGCGGCTGGCAGAGATCGCACAGTGCCTGATGGACAGCGGCGCGTCGCCCGAGTTGCCGGTGGCGATCGTCCAGGATGCCACGACGCCGCGGCAACGCGTGCTGGTCTCGGCGCTCGGGCGCGTGGCCGAAGAAGCCGCGGCCAGCGGCTTCGGCTCACCGTCGATCGTCGCGTTCGGAGAAATGGTCAGGTTGCGCGAGGCACTGACCCCTTTTGCAATCACACTCTCGGACGTTCCCTGATGCCGCCGCCACCCCCGGGCCTGCTGATTGCCGCGCCGCGGTCCGGCAGCGGCAAGACGACGGTGACGCTCGGCCTGTTGCGCGCGTTCCGCCGGGCCGGCGATGCGGTGGGCAGCGCGAAGTGCGGTCCGGATTATATCGATCCCCCCTTCCACCGCGCCGCCAGCGGTCGGCCTAGCGTCAATCTCGATTCCTGGGCGATGCCGCCCGCGCTTTTGGGCGCGCTCGCCACCGGTGTCAGCGACGGCTGCGAGCTGGTGCTTTGCGAAGCCCTGATGGGCCTGTTCGACGGTGTCCCGGGGCCGCCGGGCCGCACCGGGTCCTCGGCCGATGTCGCGGCGGCGCTCGGCTGGCCGGTGCTGCTGGTGCTGGATATCAGCGGCCAGTCGCAAACCGCCGCGGCCATCGTCAAGGGCTGCGCCAGCTACGATCCGCGTGTCGCCATCGCCGGAGTCGTGCTCAACCGCGTCGGCAGCCCGCGCCATACCCGCCTCGCGACCGCGGCGATCGAGGCGCTCGGCATCCCGGTTGTCGGCGCGTTGCCGCGGTCCGACAGCATCGCCCTGCCGGAACGCCACCTCGGCCTTGTCCAGGCGGCCGAAACCAGCGATCTGGATCGCCGGCTGGAGCAGATGGCGGACTTCGTGTCCGCGCACAGCCGGATCGACGCCATCCGCTCCCTGGCCGCGTCATCCTCCGCCGCATTGGCGCCGATGGGCGCGCAACCGGCCGTTCCGCCGCCGGGGCAGCGGATCGCAGTGGCGCGGGACGAGGCGTTCTCGTTCCTCTATCCGCACCTGCTGCAAGGCTGGCGGTCCGCCGGAGCGGAGATCCGCTTCTTCTCGCCGCTGGCCGATGCGGGACCGGCCGGCGATTGCGACGCCTGCTGGCTGCCGGGCGGCTATCCCGAGCTTCACGCCGGGCGGCTGGCTGGAGCGCAGCATTTCTTCCACCAACTGCGTGACTTTGCCGCCACGCGACCCGTCCACGGGGAGTGCGGCGGCTACATGGTACTGGGGACAACAATGACGGACGCACACGGCGCCATCCATCCGATGGCCGATCTGCTGGGGGTATCGACGAGTTTTGCCAGGAGGAAACTGCATCTGGGGTATCGCGAGGCCCGGCTGGTTGCCGGCGGTTGCCTCGGCGCGGCGGGCACGCGGTTGCGCGGGCACGAATTTCACTATGCCAGCGTCGAGGCGCAAGGGGACGACGCACCGTTTGCGATGGTCGCCGATGCCTATGGCGCGGAGCCGGTCCCGGCCGGCAGCCGGCGCGGGCAGGTTTCCGGCGGTTTTTTCCATGTCATAGCGGTGGTGTCATGACCCTGACCTTTGCGGCTGAAGCCGGAGCGCCTCCGGTGTTCGATGAGCCGTTCCGGGCAAAGCTGAAAACCCTGATCGCATGGCGCCGCGACGTGCGCCGGTTCGTTGAACGGCCGGTGCCGGCGGCGATGATCGAGGAGCTGCTGGATATCGCCCAGCTCTCGGCGTCCGTCGGCAACAGCCAGCCGTGGCGTTGGGTTCAGGTGGACAGCGCGGCGAAGCGGGCTGAGATCCGCGCCAATTTCTTCGCTGCCAACGAGGCCGCCTGCAAGGCGCAGTCGCCTGACCGCGCGCCGGTGTACGCGACGCTGAAGCTGGAGGGGATCGACAAGGCGCCGTATCAGTTCGCGGTGTTCTGCGACGAGGCGACCGGGCAGGGGTTCGGGGTGGGGCGGCACAGCATGCCGGAAACGCTGGATTATTCGACGGTGGTGATGATCGCGACGTTCTGGCTGGCGGCGCGGGCGGCGGGGCTCGGCGTCGGCTGGGTGTCGATTCTGGATCCCGTGGAGGTCAGCCGGTTGCTGGATGCTCCACCGAACTGGAAGCTGGTGGCGTATCTGTGTGTTGGCTGGCCGGAGGAGGAACATGCTGATCCGGAGTTGGAGCGGCATGGGTGGCAGCCTCGGACGGGTGTCGGGCGGCAGGTCAGGGTGGTCTGACGTTTTCTCGGATTGTCTGCGGCTGTCGATTTGTTTCAACAAAGGCTTTTCGACGCAGTCTCCCAGCCCGCACCGGGCACCGCCATGGATGAAAATGCTGGCGTGGCGGGCCGGCGTTGAGCCAACCTCATGCTGCGATCGTGTTGAGGCTGAACTCTCTGCGGTGGCCCCGAAACCCCGTGACGCAG